>NZ_JNVB01000024.1 GCF_000770305.1 Erwinia oleae | reverse complement strand
TCGAACGGGCGCGCGCAAACGCCCGTCGCGCCGGCCTGGCGGATCTGATTGAGTTTAGCGTGAAGGATGTCATCAGGCTTGAGAACCCGCTGCCGGATGGCCCGTCAGGTACGGTACTGAGCAACCCGCCGTATGGCGAGCGGCTGGACAGCGAACCGGCGCTGATTGCGCTGCACAGCCAGCTGGGCCGCATCATGAAAAGCCAGTTTGGCGGCTGGAACCTGTCGCTGTTCAGCGCCTCGCCAGAGTTATTAAGCTGTCTGCAACTGCGTGCCGGACGTCAGTTTAAGGCGAAAAACGGCCCGCTCGACTGCGTGCAGAAAAATTATCAGTTGGCGGTCAGCGCGTCGTCCGAAGGACGCGGACAGATTGCTGAAGATTATGCCAACCGTCTGCGTAAGAATCTTAAGAAGCTGGACAAATGGGCGCGCCAGGAAGGGATCGAATGCTATCGCGTTTACGATGCCGACCTGCCGGACTACAACGTGGCGGTGGATCGCTACGGCGACTGGATCGTGGTGCAGGAGTACGCGCCGCCAAAAACGATCGAGCCGGCAAAAGCGCGCCAGCGCCTTTTCGATGTCATATCCGCCACGCTCAGCGTGCTGGATCTGCCCTCGAACCGTCTGGTGCTGAAAACCCGCGAGCGGCAGAAGGGTAAAAGCCAGTATCAGAAGCTGGGCGAAAAAGGCGACTTCATGGAAGTCTCAGAGTTTAACGCGCGCCTGTGGGTCAATCTTACCGACTATCTGGATACCGGCCTGTTCCTCGATCACCGCATTGCCCGCAAAATGCTGGGCGAAATGAGCGACGGCAAAGATTTCCTGAATCTGTTTGCCTATACCGGCAGTGCCAGCGTGCATGCCGGCCTGGGCGGGGCGCGCAGCACCACTACGGTGGATATGTCGCGTACCTATCTGGAGTGGGCGGAGCGCAATCTGCGCCTTAACGATTTGACCGGACGGCAGCATCGCCTGATGCAGGCCGACTGCCTCAGCTGGCTGCGTGAATCAGACGAACAGTTCGACCTGATTTTTATCGATCCGCCCACCTTCTCCAACTCTAAACGCATGGAAGAGAGCTTCGACGTGCAGCGCGATCATCTGCAACTGATGAAAGATTTAAAGCGGCTGCTGCGCCGGGGCGGCACTATTATGTTCTCCAATAACAAACGCGGTTTCAAAATGGATCTTGCCGGACTCGCTGCGCTGAATTTAACCGCGCAGGAAATAACCGACAAAACCCAGTCGCAGGACTTTGCCCGCAACCGTCAGATCCATAACTGCTGGCTGATTACTCATGCCGGTAAGGAAGATGTTTAATGTCACTGATCAGTATCCATGGCGCCTACCTCTCCTTCAGCGACGCGCCGCTGTTAGATAATACCGAACTTCATATTGAAGAGAACGAGCGTGTCTGTCTGGTGGGCCGCAACGGCGCGGGCAAATCCACGCTGATGAAGATCATCAATCGCGAACAGCCGCTGGACGATGGTCGCATCATTTATGAACAGGATCTGGTGGTTTCGCGTTTGCAGCAGGACCCGCCGCGCGATGTTCAGGGTTCGGTTTATGACTTTGTTGCCGAAGGCGTCAACGAGCAGGCGGAGTATCTGAAAGCCTATCACGCCATTTCCCATCTGGTGATGACCGATCCCAGCGAAAAAAATCTCAATGAGATGGGGCGTCTTCAAAGCATTCTCGATCATCAAAACCTCTGGCAGCTTGAAAACCGCATTCATGACGTGCTGAAGCAGATCGGGCTGGAGGCGGATGCGCCGCTTTCATCGCTCTCGGGCGGCTGGCTGCGTAAAGCGGCGCTGGGCCGCGCGCTGGTCAGCAATCCGCGCGTACTGATGCTTGATGAACCGACTAACCATCTTGATATCGAAACCATCGACTGGCTGGAAGGCTTCCTGAAAACGTTCCAGGGCAGCATTATTTTTATCTCGCATGACCGCTCGTTTATTCGCAATATGGCGACGCGCATCGTCGATCTCGATCGCGGCAAACTGGTCTCCTGGCCAGGCGATTACGATCTCTACCTGACGTCAAAAGAAGAAGCGCTGCGTGTGGAAGAGATGCAGAACGCGGAGTTCGACCGCAAGCTGGCGCAGGAAGAGGTGTGGATCCGTCAGGGCATTAAAGCGCGCCGCACCCGTAACGAGGGCCGCGTCCGCGCGCTCAAAGCGTTGCGTAACGAACGTGCCGAGCGCCGTGAAGTGCTGGGCAAAGCCAATATGCAGGTCGAAGAAGCCAGCCGCTCCGGGAAGATTGTGTTTGAACTGGAGAACGTCAGCTATCGTGTGGCCGAAAAACAGCTGGTGCGGGATTTCTCCTCGCAGGTGCAGCGCAGCGACAAGATTGCGTTGATTGGCCCTAACGGCTGCGGGAAAACCACGCTGCTGAAGCTGATGCTCGGTCAGCTGAAAGCCGACAGCGGCCGCGTGCATATCGGTACCAAACTGGAAGTGGCCTATTTCGACCAGCATCGCGCCGAGCTGGACCCCGATCGTACCGTGATGGACAACCTCGCTGAGGGCAAGCAGGAAGTAATGGTGAACGGCAAGCCGCGTCACGTGCTTGGCTATTTGCAGGATTTTCTGTTTCATCCTAAACGCGCCATGACGCCGGTAAGAGCGCTCTCCGGCGGAGAACGTAACCGTCTGCTGCTGGCACGCCTGTTTCTCAAGCCCAGCAACCTGCTGATCCTTGATGAACCGACCAACGATCTGGATGTGGAAACGCTGGAGCTGCTGGAAGAACTGATCGACGGCTATCAGGGCACCGTGCTGCTGGTCAGCCACGATCGTCAGTTTGTGGATAATACCGTGACGGAATGCTGGATATTTGAAGGCAACGGCGATATCGGTGCCTTTGTCGGTGGTTATCACGATGCGCAGCAGCAGCGCGCGGCATCAAAGCAGTCGCGCGCGGCGATCAAAACCTCATCCGTTCCGCAGGAAAGCGTAAAAGCCGAGCCGGCAAAACGTGCAGCCGCTAAGATGAGTTATAACTTACAGCGCGAACTGGAACAGCTGCCGCAAAGAATGGAAGAACTGGAGAAGCAGCTCGAAACGCTTCAGGCGCAGGTCGCTGATGCCAGCTTTTTCGGCCAGCCGCATGAGGTAACGCAGCCCGTGCTGGATGCGCTGGCGCTGGCGGAACAGGATCTGGAAGCCGCCTTTGAACGCTGGGAATACCTTGAATCGTTGAAAAACGGCTAACCGCGAAGAGGTTAACTATGTGCGGTTCTCACCACCCCGACCGCTGGATGCTTTGCCCGCAGTGCGACCTGATGACCGAAGTGCCTGAGCTTGCGCCGGGCAGCAAAGCCAGTTGTCCGCGCTGCGATACCACGCTGGCCGCCGCCTGGGTGGAGCCGCAGCGTCGGCCAACGGGTTACGCGCTGGCGGCGCTGTTTATGCTGCTGCTGGCAAACCTGTTTCCCTTCGTTAATATGCACGTTGCCGGATTGAGCAGTCAGATCAGCCTGTGGCGTATTCCACAGGTGATGGTCTCTGAAGATTACAGCAGCCTGGCGACGCTGTTTATTCTGTTCGTGCAGGCGATGCCCGCCGTGTGCATGGTGGGGATTGTGCTGCTGGTCAATCCCGTTCGTTTGCCGCAGTCGCTCAGGCGAGGCATGGCGCGCGTGCTGTTTCAGTTGAAAAACTGGGGCATGGCCGAAATTTTTCTCGTCGGCGTGCTGGTGAGTTTCGTGAAGCTGATGGCCTATGGCGATATCGGCATTGGCACCAGTTTTGTTCCCTGGTGCCTTTTTTGTGTGCTGCAACTGCGCGCGTTTCAGTGCGTTGATCGGCGCTGGCTCTGGCAGCGGATCGCATCGCCGCCGCCTTTGCCGGCAGAGCCTGTGCCGGCCATCAGCGGGCTGCGCCAGGGGTTGCGCTCCTGCCGCTGCTGCACGGCGGTGCTGCCTGTTGATCAAACGGTTTGCCCGCGCTGCGGCACCGCTGGCCACGCGCGTCGCAGACACAGCCTGCAATGGACAATGGCGCTGCTCATCACCGCTTTTATGCTCTATATTCCGGCGAATCTGTTACCGATCATGGTGACGGAATCGCTGGGCAGTAAAACCCATTCGACGATTATGGCGGGCGTGGTGCTGCTGTGGAGTGACGGTTCGTATCCGGTTGCGCTGGTAATTTTTATCGCCAGCATCATGGTTCCCTCGTTGAAAATGCTGGCGATAGGCTGGCTCTGCTGGGATGCTCGCAGCAACGGGCCGACGCATCACGACAGCGAAAAAATGCACAAAATTTATGAGGTGGTCGAATTTGTTGGCCGCTGGTCGATGATCGACGTTTTTGTGATTGCCGTCCTCTCGGCGCTGGTGCGCATGGGCAGGTTAATGAGTATTTATCCCGCCATCGGGGCGTTGCTGTTTGCGATAGTGGTTATTCTGACCATGTTCGCGTCAATGACGTTCGATCCCCGACTGACGTGGGATCGATTACGTGAAAAGAGTTTTGAGGAGCCGAGCATTGAAGGAAAATAACCACCACAGCGCGAAGGTTGAGCAGATCAAACGCTGGTCGCCGGTCTGGATTGTCCCGATTGTCACCGTGCTTATCGGCGCGTGGATCCTGTTCTATCACTTCAGCCATCAGGGGCCGTTAGTTACGCTCATCACCACCAATGCGGAAGGCATCGAAGGCGGGAAAACCACCATTAAAAGCCGTAGCGTTGACGTTGGCGTGGTCGAAAGTGCCGTGCTGACCGATGACCTGCATCATGTTGAAATTACCGCCCGGCTCAATTCCGGCATGGAAAAATTGCTGAAGGAAGACAGCGCCTTTTGGGTGGTGAAACCTTCTATCGGCCGCGAAGGCGTGACCGGACTGGGGACATTGTTGTCCGGCGCCTATATCGAACTGCAACCCGGCAATAAGGGCGGTAAAAAAGAGCAATATCAACTGCTGGATTCACCGCCGCTGGCATCGCCAGATGCAAAAGGCGTCCATATCACCCTGGACAGTGCAAAAGCGGGGCAGCTAAACCCCGGCGATCCGGTGCTGTTCCGCGGTTATCGCGTGGGATCGGTTGAAACCAGCCAGTTCGATCCCGATAAGCGGATGATGACCTATCAACTGTTCATCACCGCGCCTTATGATCGCCTGGTTACCACCAACGTGCGTTTCTGGAAGGACAGCGGCATCGCCGTGGATATGTCCGCTTCCGGCATGCGGGTTGAAATGGGATCGCTCACCACGCTGTTCAGCGGCGGGGTCAGTTTTGATGTGCCCAACGGCTGGGAGCTGGGCGACGTGGCGGCCAATAAAGCGGAGTACAAGCTGTTTGACGATCAGCGCAGCATCCAGGATTCGCTTTATACCCTTCACAAAGATTTCCTGATGTTCTTCAGCGACTCGATTCGCGGCCTGCAACCCGGCGCGCCGGTAGAGTTCCGCGGTATTCGCCTGGGCACCGTGGCTGAAGTTCCGTACAAATCCAATAAAGTAGCGCAGCAGTTGGACAACGACTACCGCATTCCTGTGCTGATCCGTATCGAACCGGATCGCTTCCAGAGCATGCTCGGTAAAGATTTTGATATTGATCAGCATCTGAAAGACGGTATCAAAAATGGCCTCCGTGCTTCGCTGAAATCAGCGAACCTGCTGACCGGCTCGCTCTATATCGATCTGGATTTCTATAAAAATGCCAAACCTGTTGCCGGTGTCACGTCGTTTGCTGGCTATAAACTGATTCCAACTGTGAGCGGCGGCCTCGCGCAGATCCAGCAAAAACTGATGGATGCGTTGGATAAGATTAATAATCTGCCGCTCAATCCGGTGCTTAATGAGGCGACCGGCACGCTGAAAGAGAGCCAGAGGACGCTGCGTGAACTGCAAAAAACGCTGGATAATGTGAATCAAATCACTTCAAGCCAGTCGATGAAGGACTTGCCTGCGGATATGCAGCAGACCCTGCGTGAACTGAATCGCAGCATGAAGGGCTTCCAGCCTGGCTCACCGGCATATTCGCGTATGGTCGGTGATATGCAGCGTCTGGATCAGGTGCTTCGTGAACTTCAGCCCGTGCTGAAAACGCTGAACAGTAAGAGTAACGCGCTGGTATTTGAAGCGAAACCCGGTCAGGACCCACAGCCGAAGAGAGCGAAATAATGATGAGATGGATCCCCGTGGCGTTAGCGCTGGCCTTAACCGCCTGTAGCAGCACGCCAGAGACAAACTACTATCAGTTGCCTGCGGGCAATAAGCTGGCGACGGTCAGCAGTCAGGTTGATGCCGGTCGTCCGACGGTGTGGGTGGAGCATGTTAGCGTACCGGATTATCTGGCAGGCAATGGCGTTGTCTATCAAAGCAGCGATGTGCAGTACGTTATCGCCAGCAATAATCTGTGGGCCAGCCCGCTTGACCAGCAGCTACAGCAAACGCTGCTGGCGAACCTCAGCCAGGCGCTGCCGGGCAGTCTGGTTTCCGCGTCGCCGCTGGGTCAACAGCAGGACAAGCTGAACGTTAACGTTACTGGTTTTCACGGTCGCTACGACGGTCAGGCGATTGTCAGCGGTGAATGGGTGCTGGAACATCAGGGCAAAATAGAGAAACGCAGCTTTGCTCTGACCATGCCGCAGAACGAAGATGGGTACGATGCGCTGGTCCGCACGCTGGCGAAAGGCTGGCAGCAAGAAGCGAATGAAATCGCTAATGCGATCCGCAACAATCAATAAAAACTATTAATCTTAAGCACACAATCCCTGTCCGCTGCAAACACGTTTTTGCAGCGCACAGGGATTTTTCTTTTTTAACCAACTGCTTGCCGTTCTTTTTCACACCTTTAAACCGCTGAAGATGCCTTCCCACGTTTCATCCTGATGACGAAGCGGTGAAATTTGCGCATTGATTTTTATTTTTAAAGGCAGTAAAAAAGAAAGGTGGTTGCACGTTATTTAACCACTGATTTCTTTCCACCAGAGTCCACCTGACCTGAAAAAGAGGATTACAGGCATGATGAAGAGACAGAAACGAGATCGACTTGAACGGGCACATTCACGAGGTTATCAGGCCGGGATCTCCGGGCGATCCAAAGATATGTGCCCCTATCAACTGATAGATGCGAAATCTCACTGGTTGGGAGGCTGGCGACAAGCCATGGAGGACAGATCGGTTACCGTGTAGCCGGGTGTCAGTAAAGGGAAAACCTCCGCAAAGCGGAGGTTTTTTGATTCAGAAAGCAGAAGTATCTTTAAAAAGTCCGACTTTAAGATCGGTGGCGGTATAGATCACGTGACCATCTACCAGCACTTCGCCATCGGCCACGCCCATTACCAGTTTACGGTTGATAACGCGTTTGAAGTGAATACGATATGAAACTTTTTTCGCGGTTGGCAAAACCTGGCCAGTGAACTTCACTTCACCCACGCCGAGCGCACGGCCTTTGCCTTCAGCGCCCAGCCAGCCCAGATAAAATCCAACCAGCTGCCACATCGCATCCAGACCCAGACAGCCAGGCATCACCGGATCGCCAATAAAATGGCAGCCAAAGAACCAGAGATCGGGTGAAATATCCAGTTCGGCTTCAACAAAGCCTTTACCGTAGTTACCGCCGTCTTCGGTCATTTTTACCACGCGGTCCATCATCAGCATGTTGCCGGCAGGTAATGGCGGGCCTTCCGCGCCAAACAACTCTCCGCGACCAGAGGCAATGAGGTCTTCTTTTGTATAGGATTCGCGTTTATCTACCATGTTTTAAATAAGCCTTATTTTAGTGAACCACGAAGGTTAGCGAACAGGTGTATGCTGAACAAGTCCGATCAGCGCTGGTTAAACCAGTTGAGCCAGCGTAGCGGCCATGCGCGGTGGCGAGCATCCAGCTGATTAATATGTGCGATACGCTCCTGAATAGATCGTAGCAGACAGGGGCCCGTTTCTTTATCCCACTCTGCTCCCGTCAGCAGAGGCAGCGCTTCGTAAACGCTATTTACCGCCCAAATATGGAATTTTTCTTCACGCACGGCGTCAACAACCTCCTGCTGAAGCGAAAGATGTCTCACATTCGCCGCCGGAATGATAACGCCTTGTTTACCATCAAGATTGCGCTGATTACAGATGTGGAAAAAGCCCTCAATCTTTTCATTAAGACCGCCAACGGGCTGGACGCGGCCAAATTGATCGACCGACCCGGTCACGGCAATATGCTGAAAGATGGGCTGACTGGCCAGCGCGCTGATCAACGCACAAAGTTCTGCAAGCGAGGCGCTGTCGCCGTCTACTTCCGAATAGGACTGCTCAAAAACCAGTGATGCAGAGAAGGGAAGCTGTTGATCCAGCTCCAGTTCTGCTATCAACCAGGCCTGCATAATCATCATGCCTTTCGCATGAATATTGCCACCCAGCTCGGCTTTGCGCTCGACGTCGGTGAATTCGCCGTCGCCTACATGCACAACGCAGCTGATACGCGACGGTTCGCCAAAGGCGCGTGGATGACCAGGAAACTCTATCACGGAGAGCGCGTTAATCTGGCCGATGGTTTCGCCTTCGGTTTCAATAACAATCTGATCCAGCAGGATTTCATCACGCACGCGTTCGGCGAGAAAGCCCTCGCGCCAGGCCCGGCTCTCAAGCGCAGATTCAAGATCTTCACCTTTGATTTCAGCATCCGTGCAATACAGCGCCGCATCCTGAAGCTGGCGTGCAATCCACGCGGGACAGAGCGGCAGCGTATCCTGATCGCCGGTATAGCGTACGGCTTCGCGGATCAGTACGGGCCAGACGCTTTCCGCAACCGGCGGCAGGGCGTGGCGCGCGATAAGGGCAAAAACCCATTTAGCCCACAACACCAGCTCTTCCTCGCTGACAATCTGAATGTTCTCTTCAAATTCGCTGTAAATCGCCAGCGCAGTAAGTTCGGGCTCCATCTCCTGAAAATCAGCCAGCGCATCGCGTTCACCGGTCAACACCAGACGGAATTCCATTGGCATTGAAGGAATCGATAAAGGAAGCGGGCGCGTTTCGTCAGGAGAAAGCCATTCGAAGCGCTTGCTGGTCATGATCTGCTTTAAGCGAAGCCAGAGCAACGGCTGTGCCAGCAGGGTGCGAATGGAGAGGATCACTGTTCCGCCGTTCGCGCGGTGAAGCAGGCCTGGTTCAAGTTGAACCCTGTTTTGCTGAAGGCGAACGCAGCCAAAAAGCTGTTCGGCTTCAATCCAGTCAGCACGCCGCACGCCGCCCACGCTGGCAAAATTATCCTGCGCAGAACCGGCTGGCTGCCAGGTCACCGACGCGCCGTCAACGGTATAGCAGCCGCCGTAAATCTCAGGGGCATTGCCGTCGTCAAGCGTGGCAAGCTCATGCTGAAGCAGCGCCTGATAATCAACGGTTTCTGATGTTTTTACCATCATCAGCGGCATGCTTGCTGAGGTTGCCAGCAGCAGTTTTAGCCCGTCAAAAAGACGTGATTGAACCAGCGCAAAACAACTGGCGTCGGCGTCATATGCCTGTGCAAAAAAGGGCAGGATGCTGTCGGTATCAGGCTGTAAGTTACGCCATTCAAGTCGGTTGCTGGTCAAAGTTATCGTATTTATTCTCAATGAAAAGCGGCATTATACAAGATCTTAGTCCGTTAAGCATCGTAGACATACGCCGCTCTTCATGTTGAGATGATAACGATTCTGTTTTATCTGCGGTTGCGTAAGAAAAAACTGTTATTCTAACCCTGTTACGTGGACAGATGAGATTCCGATGAAATATCAGCAACTGGAAAATCTTGAAAGCGGTTGGAAATGGAAATATCTGGTGAAAAAGCACCGGGAAGGCGAGCAAATAACCCGCTACCTGGAGTTCAGTGCGGCGCAGGTTGCCGTAGAAGAATTACTGGCAATGGAAAATCGCCCGGTTGAAGTGCTTGCCTGGATCGAGGAACACATCAACCCTGCGCTGCAAAACAGAATGAAGCAGACCATCCGCGCTCGTCGCAAGCGTCATTTCAATGCCGAGCATCAGCATACACGCAAAAAATCTATCGACCTGGAATATCTGGTGTGGCAGCGCCTGGCAGGCCTCGCGCATCGCAGAAGCAGCACGCTATCAGAAACTATTGTTCAGCTGATTGAGGATGCTGAAAGAAAAGAGAAATATGCCAGCCAGATGTCATCCCTTAAGCAGGATCTGAAAGCCATACTTGGCAAACCAAATCCGTCATAACGGTATTTTCCGCACAATTTTCAGCAAAAAAAAACCCCGCAGCTGCGGGGTTTTTTCTGAATGAGGTAGCTTAGCCCTGAGGCTGAGTCACAACATCTTTGATGCCTTTAACTTCGATTTCTACGCGACGATCCGGTGCCAGGCAATCGATCAGGGCGTTACGGCCTTTCACGCTGTCACAGGTGTTGCCGGTAACAGGGTTAGTTTCACCCATACCGCGTGCAGAGATCTTGTTAGAAGGGATGCCTTTAGAAACGAGGTAGTCAACAACAGACTGAGCGCGTTTTTCAGACAGTTTCTGGTTGTACTGGTCAGAACCGATGCGGTCGGTGTAACCCAGAACAACAACGGAACCATCTTTAGGATCCATTGAGCTCAGCTGGGTGTACAGCTGATCCAGAGCCTGCTGACCTTCTGGCTTCAGAGAAGCTTTGTTGAAGGTGAACAGAACGTCAGACTTCAGTGTGAAACGCTTGGTTTCAACAACTGGCGCTGGCGCTGGAGCCGGAGCTGGTGCTGGAGCAGCAGCTTCATCCTGACCAAAGCGGTAAGACACGCCCAGGCTCAGCATGCCGTTATCAGGACGGGTGCCTACAGTCTGCGCATCGCCGATGTTGTTAACCCACTGATAGTCCAGACGCGTTGCCCAGTTTTTGTCCAGTGCATATTCGAAACCTACAGCAGCCAGCGGAGATACGCCGGTGTCGTGGTCGCTGATGCGGTTGCCAGTAGCGGTGTTCTGCTGAGTAGAGTCTGCACGCCATACCATACCACCCAGACGCGTGTACACGTCCAGATCGTCAGCAATTGGGTAGCTCAGTTTAGCAGCCAGCTGAATGCCCTGTGCTTTGAATGCGCCATTGACGTTATTGCCTTTATTAGGCATACGACCCAGCCAGTCATAACCCAGTTCGAAGCCCAGGTATTCGTTAGCCTGATAGCCACCGAATGCACCGGCGCCCAGCTGACTTTCATGAGTTGGGCCATCATTGTTGGTGTAACCGTTACCGTAGTAACCAGTGTCGTGATACTGAGACCAGCCCAGTTTCGCACCGGTATACCAGGTGTTATCTTTTGGGGCGGCCTGCGCTACGGTAGCGAAGCCAGCCAGTGCCACTGCAATTGCGATAGCTGTCTTTTTCATTTTTTGCGCCTCGTTATCATCCAAATAGGCAATGAGCTTTCATTAGCTCTTTGATTAAAATCCTTCGCCGGGTTATGTAAGCTCGATTGTGTCTCATCCAAAAAAGGTGATTATTGAGCACCCTGGCGACGTAAAGTCTACAACGTACCAGCAAAGTTACAAGTAAGATGTTACGTGAGTCAGTAAAAAAAAAGAGGTTTTCTACATAAATTTTCACATTTTCAGTGAAAATTTCTCAGGACTATATGATGCAAAATAGAGCTAACTCCTTGTCCGGCCGCGCCATAGCAATATCAGACGGTTACCGGTACAGGAAATAAAGGGCGCGCTGAGAAAAATCTTATTTTTACTTAATGATACAAAGTTGAGTGAATTTTTAACCCATTAAGCGGTCTTGAAGGCGCACAATTTGCGCGATCCGGACACATGATCAGGCCTAAAGCCTGACCTGAACGCGCAGCCTGTTGAAGTCTGCACCGTTCACTGACCGAAATTTCTTCAGAAATCCAACCCAGCACAACACTGTAATTACCCGTTTGTAGCGCTTTAATCATTGCTTCAACCGTGGTTATCGCTTCGGTTGGCGGCACCTGCATAACTTTATTCAATGGCAGGCCGGCATCGCGTAACCAGTTACGGCTAAGTTTGTGCGGCGGCGTCAACCAGAGCTGCCAGCGCGATTGCGTGCCTAGTTGCTGTAGCAGAGGCAGTAAAAGCAATTGGGTCAGTCCGGGCTGATTTTCACTATAGACGAGTTCGCTAATCAAACCCGGCGCAGCGGAAAAATCAGAGATCGCGCTGGCAGAGGTCTCACTGTACCTGCGGTTAACGCGATGTTTTTTCAGAGAGTGAGTTTGCATGGTAGCTTCGCCTGTAGTGATACTGTATGGATAAACAGTATCCTGTGCGAAACTAAAGATCAACATGAATTTTTTGAAAATGCTTCGCAAAAATGCGATGAAAATGGCCGTAACGCTAATTAGTAATTGAACCTGTAATCGCTATTGCATACTTTCTCTCTTGCATAAGGAAACGCCTTCGGACTCTGGTAGCTGAAGGCAAAAAGGAGAAAAAGATGTATCACTCAAAAATAAAAATAGCACAGGCCAAACAAGAACTTATCGAACTGGGTAATATAGACAGCAGAAGCCAGTTTGGTGGGTACAGTTTATCGATTGATAAAGTTGTTTTTGCGCTGGTATCGGAAGGAGAGCTCTATCTTCGCGCTTGTGAACAGGTGAAACCCTACCTTATTGAACACGACATGCAGCCGCTATGCCTCAAGAAAAGGGGCATTCCAATTATTCTTGATTACTATCGCGTAGATTCGGAACTGTGGAAATCGCCCGGGCAGCTTCTGACGTTAAGCCAGTTATGTCTTGAGGGCGCTCGCCAACAGCGTGCGCTTGATTCAAGCAACATAAGGCTGAAGGATTTACCTAACCTCAGTATACGTATCGAACATCAGCTTCGCAGAGTGGGTATTGATACCGTTGAGCGGCTGAAGCAGGAGGGCGCAAAAGCATGTTGGCTCAGATTGCGCGCCAGCAATACCAACCTCAGTCTCAATGTCTTATATGCCCTGGAAGGTGCTATTCGCGGCCATCACTGTCAGGCATTACCCCAGTCAGTGAAAGATGAGCTGTTCTGCTGGTATTGCCAGACGGTGTAAGCGCATATTGCCGCTTTAGCACTGAGTTAATGGTTCTGAATGTGGGTCTTTAATTGCGCTATTTCCGGCAGCAGCGTTACCAGTAATCCGACCTGCTGCAAAATTAATGGCTCTTTTGTTTCAGGATCGGCGTCCAGAATGGCAATCTGATGCGCAAGATCGGCAAGTTGACGCTGTGCCTTCTCTTCATTAATGGGATCGCTATGCAGAATGTCGTCGACATAGCAAACGGCGTCATCCATCAGCGTCAACATTGCCTCACGGGTAATTTTTTCACGGTGGGCACCTAACGCAGAGATATAACTCAAAAACGAGTGATTCAGACATAACAAGCGAAAGGCTGCCTCCCGTGTACCCGGCAACGTATTTTTTTCTGCTGAGATATTTGACACGACTGAAGCCAGTTCCGCATCGCCGTTATGGGCATCACGCCGCGCAATGCGATAATCAAGGCGATTGTCTTTACCCTGATGGTATTGCACAAGGATGGCATCGAGATAACGGCAATTGGCTTTTAGCGTCCGTTCTGCAACCGAAGAGAGACGTCGAAAGCGCCAGTCCGGCCAGATAAAAGCCACCGCCAGCCAGGCAATGCCGCAGCCGAGAAGCGTATCCACCACGCGCGGCAACGCCACCTCAAAACCTTCACCGAGCAGGTTGAAGCAGAAAAGAACCAGCAGGGTAATGAACATCGTGGCATGCGCATATTGTGACTGACGAAATGCGAAAAACAGCACGCCGGAAGCCACAATTAATACAAGCTGACCCTCAACGGAGGGCACCAGCCAGAGTAGTGGCAGGCCTGTAACGATACCTGCCAGCGTACCGGCGATGCGCAGCGCCAGGCGCCGTCGGGTTGCGTTATAGTTTGGCTGGCAAACAAAAAGGCTGGTCAGCAATATCCAGTAGCCGTGTTGCATACCCGTTAGCTGAATAAAGGTGTAGCCAGCGCACAGCAGCAAGGACATCCGCACCGCGTGGCGAAAAAGGGGAGATTCCGGTGAAAGATGTCGACTGAATCGCAGCCTGATATCTGCCCAGCCGTTCAACCCTTCGCTTGAGAGGGTGTTATCAACGCCTGCGGCCAGCGCCTGTTCAGATTCAACCGTCGCCAGCTGTGCGTCTATAGCTTTCAGGTTATTAAGAAGATAATGCATCGCTTTGATATCGCTGTTTGCCGGCCGGTCTTTTTCCAGACGATCGAGCGTTTCATTCAGATGCAAGAACGCGCGTTCGAAGCGCGGATCGTGTTGATAGGTATCCCGCATTAGAATGCAGCCTGCAAGTTGCTGACAGGCTCTTGACTGCATAGAGAGCAGGCGCTGGAAGCGAAACAAAACGTCGCTGTCGCGATATTCATGGCGCAACGCATGATATTGCGCGTGAGAGGAGCTGACACGCTCATGAATATCCTGCGCAATGAAATAGTAGTGCAGCGTTCTGCGGGTGCCGCGCTGGCCGCGATCGCCGCGCAGGCGGGACTGAATGGAGTTTTTTGCCTGATTAAGCGTAGCCACGAGCTTGCCGTTGGCCATCGCCATTTCAATCAGTGACGGGCTGTCATCCTCTAAATCGGGATCGAACAATCCTGCCTTCGCTTCCAGGCATACCGCCAGTTCTTCAAAGCAGCGCGCCATGTTTTCCTGAAGCGGACGTACCGGAAAAATGAGGTGTCCGGCCAGCGTCAGCAGGTTGTACCAGATGGCACCCGTCAGCAAAAGAATGGGTTGCACATACCACTGTGGAAAGAGCTGAATGCCCAGCAGCGTATAAATGGCGATCAGCAGCGCACCAAAGGCGATGGTGGCATAGCGCTGTCCCAGCGAACCTAAAAGGATAAATCCCCAAGTGGATACCGCCAGCCCCAGCGTAAACAGCCACGGCGTCGGGGCAAGCAGCTCAACTGAAACCGAGGCAACGCAAAAGCATACAAGCGTAATCAACAGGTTGCGCAGTCTGCCCGCCAGGCGGTCGTCCAAATCTGCCAGCGCCGCCGCCACCACTCCAAGCGTAAGGGGGATGGTCCACGTTATCTGATCCATAAACCAGGGCACGCTCGCCGTACCCGCAAGCGCAAAGAAAATTCGCAGGTTGTAGAAAAGCGCGCTGTTATAAGCATACCGACGCAGGCCGGAGGTAAACGTTAGGCGCATGTCGATCTCAGTTAAAACGGCTGCGGGCGTTTGCCTCGCGAGCGGCCTGAGCCACTTCCACTGAAACCACGCGGCGCCCTACGGGCCATAAAGCAATGGCGGCAATTTTAAAATGCGCAATACCGACAGGAATGCCAATCAACGTCAGGCACTGCGCTATACCAGTGAGGACATGTAAGATGCACAGCCACCAGCCAAAAAAGATCAGCCAGATAATATTCAGCAGGCTGCCGCTGGTGTTCAGCAGAGCATTTTTTCTGTCCGGATAGAGCGCATCAACGTGTACCGCTTCATTGCCGTAGGGCAGAAGGGATAGTTTGGTTATCTCCCAACAGGAGCGGGTTAACGGTAGGGTAAAGACAAAAACAATGCTGGCTACCGTGGCAAACAGCCAGCAGAGCGTGAGGAAAAATCCACCCAAAAAGAAATTCAGAACATTTAAAACGGTACGCATAGTAGTTTCCCTGAAACGTGCAGAACGCAATGCGCTGATTGTACCGCGTTTTAAGGCTGGAGCGGTACACTGTGGACGGGTAAACTAACGCCAGAACCGTTAACAGCAGCCAGGGTCTCTTCATGGAACTGAAAGCAACATCGTTGGGTAAGCATCTGGCGCAGCATCCATACAACCGCGTGCGGCTGCTGACCGCTGGCGTTGAAGTCAGCGGAGAGAAGCATCAATACCTGATCCCGTTCAATCAACTGCTGGACATCACGTGCAAACGCGGCCTGGTGTGGGGCGAGCTGGAATTTACCCTGCCGGACAAAAAAGTTGTGAGACTACACGGCACGGAATGGCAGGAAACCCAACGCTTTTATCATGTGCTAAGCCAGCAGTGGCGGCGCTGGAGCGAAGAGATGAGCGCGGTCGCAGCAGGTGTTCTGGATGAGCAGGTGACAAAACTCAGCGGGTTTGAACAGCAGGACAAGTGGCTGAAACGTAAAGATATGGCGGGGTGCCGTGAGAGCATTCTTCAGGCATTTGCGTCGCTACCGTTACCCACGTCGCGCCTGGTCGCGTTCGATAACTGCCGGGAAGCTTATCATCACTGCCTGCAATGGCTGGACAGCAGTGAAGCAACGCGACAGAAGAGAAACGCTCAATGGACTGAAAAAATGCTCGACGCGCATGCTGACTTTTTCAACCGTGTAGAAACTTCACCTCTCAATGCCTCTCAGGCAAAAGCGGTGGTCAACGGCGAAGAGGCGCTGCTGGTGCTGGCAGGCGCGGGCAGCGGCAAAACGTCGGTACTGGTCGCGCGCGCAGGATGGTTGCTGCTTCGTAAGCAGGCGACGCCGCAGGAGATCCTTCTGCTGGCCTTCGGGCGCAAAGCCGCTGAAGAGATGAACGAGCGTATCAGCGCGCGTCTTGATGCCAAAGGCATTGAAGCGCGAACATTTCATTCGCTCGCGCTGAACATTATTCAGCAGGGCAGCAATAAAACGCCCGCTATCAGCAGGCTGGAAACTGACATCGCGCTGCGCCATAAATTACTTATTGATACCTGGCGTCAGCAGTGTAGCGAGAAAAAAGCGCACGCCAACGGCTGGCGTCAGTGGTTACAGGACGAGCTGGACTGGACCTCGGATGAAAGCGCCTTCTGGCAGGACGATCGGCTTGCCGGCAGGCTGGCGGGACGGCTTGAGCGCTGGCTTGGGCTGATGCGGATGCACGGCGGCGCGCAGGCGGCAATGATTGACTCTGCGCCTGAAGAGGTTCGCGAGCTGTTCAGCAAACGCGTAAAACTGATGGCGCCCATCATGAAAGCCTGGAAAGGCGCGCTAAAAGAAGAGGGCGCGGTTGATTTTTCAGGGCTTATCCATCAGGCGGTGAACATCCTTGATAAGGGACGTTTCATCAGTCCCTGGAAGCATATTCTGGTTGATGAATTTCAGGATATTTCACCGCAGCGCGCGGCGCTGTTGACGGCACTGAGAAGACAAAACAAACAAACCACGCTGTTTGCTGTAGGGGATGACTGGCAGGCCATCTATCGCTTCAGCGGTGCGGAAATGACGCTAACCACCGCTTTTCATCACTATTTTGGCGAAGGCGATCGTTGCGTACTGGATACGACTTACCGGTTCAACGATCGCATTGGTGAAAAAGCCAATGGCTTTATCCAGCGCAATCCGCATCAGTTAAAAAAAGCGCTGAACAGTTTGAGCAAAGGCAATAAAAAGTCCATTTCACTGCTGCCTGAATCCCAGTTGGAAGATCTGCTTAATAAAATTAGCGGTTATGCCCGGCCAGAGGAGCGGGTTTTGATCCTCGCGCGTTATCATTTTCTGCGCCCTGCGCTGATGGACAAAGCAAAAACCCGCTGGCCAAAACTTAAAGTTGAATTTTTAACTATCCATGCCAGCAAAGGACAGCAGGCGGATTATGTATTGCTGCTTGGATTAGAAGAGGGCCGGGAAGGATTTCCGGCACCGACGCGGGAATCGGTAATCGAGCAGGCCCTGCTCCCAACGCCGGAAGATTTTCCCGATGCGGAGGAGCGCCGGCTTGCCTATGTCGCGATTACACGCGCAAAGCAGCAGGTGTGGCTGCTTTATAATAAAGAAAATCCGTCGGTATTTGTTGAAGAATTCAGGCAGCTCGGCGTGCCGATACTGCGCAGGCCCTAGCGCAGTTACTTCAGGCGCTCTGCAAGATAGCGCTGATAATCAGGAATGCTGATATCAATCTGCTGTGCAAAAAGCGGCGAATGGATAATAAAATCGGCGGTGCTGCGGTTTGTGGCCACCGGGATATTCCAGACGGTTGCCAGCCGCAGCAGGGCTTTGACATCAGGATCGTGCGGAACGGCATTCAGCGGATCCCAAAAGAAGAACAGCACATCAATTTTCGATTCAGAGATCAGCGCGCCCACCTGCTGATCGCCACCCATCGGGCCGCTGAGCATCGCTTCAACCGGCAGGCCGGTTGCACGTTGAATAAGATTGCCTGTGGTGCCGGTCGCATAAAGAGTATGCGCTTTCAGCACGTCTTTATGGATATCAACCCACTGCATCAGCGACGTTTTGCAGTGATCGTGCGCAACCAGCGCGATGTGTTTTTTCTTCTGAATTGTACGGGTGGTAAGATCCATGCCGGTTTCCTGGTTCGTAGCAGATGACGACAGAACAGGTCTGCCCAATCGCGTATCGAGTTTAGGCTGTCAAACGACAGACATCAACTGGTTCGCAGCGCCTGCATCAGCAGAACCAGGCGTTGACGCGTGGCGGAGTCCACCTGACGATACCAGAGCTGAAGCAGACGACCGGTAGGATGTTCCATGCTTACCATGTCGGTGGACATATTGTCAGCCGGCGCGTTGGAGAGATGGGGTTGGGCAAAACGCGGAACGGAAGCAACGTTACGCTGAAGATTATAGGCGATCATCGCCTGTTCGAAGTTGCTCTCATTACTCGAAAGATAATCACGCTGGCTATTGATGGTCGCGCCGTGCTCGTCAATCAGTTCAAAATAAGGATGTTTATCAAAGGCTTTCCCCTGCTGGAGCGTCTCCAGCGGCGGGAGTTTGATAGCGATTGACTCTGCCTGGGCTGTAAACGTTACAATCAGCGGAGCAGAGATCCATGATGAGCCCCTGTGCGAATTTTTTTGCAGATCCTTTTCAACGCGAAACAGTAATTGATGCTGCCCGCGATCAAGCTCCAGGCCGTCGGCACCTTTGAGTAGCGAACCGGAAATTTTACGTCCATCAAGGACCAACAGGTCAATATCCGAAGCGAGCTTAAGGGTGGTTGCCTGCGAAGATGCCGCAGTTACCATTATCAATAAGCCTGCCATGACCAGACGCAGCTTCATTCTTTCTCCAATGCGCAGCAGTGCGTAAGCGCTGAATGTATCAATTTTTTTCAGTAAAGCAGAATGTTTACATTTTAACATATTTATTTGTGCGGTATGGCCTTATTTTTTGCTGTTATGACGCTGGTTTATTCCATAAATGCTGTCAGCGCATAGACTAAAAGGGAAGGTCATAAGGAGAAAGTCATGAATGATAAAATGATTGCTGAACTGCTGACATCTACGCGCCATATCGCGCTGGTTGGTGCGAGCGATAAAACCCATCGGGCAAGTTATGGTGTAATGAAGTGGCTGCTTTCGCAAGGTTATAAAGTGACGCCGGTGAGTCCAAAGCTTGACGGGCAGATGCTGTTGGGGCAGAGAGTTTATAGCAGACTGGAAGACATTCCCGAAGCGGTGGATATGGTGGATGTTTTCAGAAACAGCGAAGCGGCGTATGGCGTGGCGCAGGAAGCGATTGCCATCGGGGCAAAATCGCTCTGGTTACAGCTGGGCGTCATCAATCAGCAGGCTGCTGAACTGGCAGAAAAAGCCGGGCTGAAAGTGGTGATGGATCGCTGTCCTAAGATCGAAATTCCACGTCTTGGTCTTGAAAAGCGCTGAGTAAAAACCCCGCCGGGCGGGGTTTTGTTAATTTCTGAGACGAGGTGCCTGAAGCTGATGACGTATTGAGGCCGCCAATTCATCCATCGAAGGTTGTTCAGGATGCCCGTCCGGCTGCTCCCAGGATAGCTGTGCTTCAGCCAGATAGGTCTGGACAGTCATGCCGTCTTCATCCTCAATCACCACGTGATACCAGGGCGCATTACGCAGCGATTCACTTTCGGCGAGATCATCGTGCGAATCCTCCAGGGAATAGTGTGGATCGACATCAACCACAACACCTAAAAAACCCAACAGCCTGTGGCGAACCTGCTGACCCGGGCCAAATTTGCTGGTAATCATTGTGACCTCCTGTAAAACATGCACACCTCTGAAATGGGGACAAAGGCGGCGTTTTCAAGTCACAGTACGCGGCAGGCAAATCCTTTTAAATAGAGTCCTTCCGGGTAGCTGGCGATGACCAGATGATCTGCCGACTGCCGGAACTGTTCTATAAATTGTACGTCACGCTGCGCATCCAGCGCGGCGTCGGCGATGATTTTCTGAAAAAGATCCGTTGGCATCAGCCCGGAACAGGAGAACGTTAACAGCGTCCCTCCTGGCTTAAGCAACTGTATCGCCAACATATTTATATCTTTATAACCCCGGCAGGCGCCCGCAAGCTGATTCTTGTTTTCTACAAACTTGGGCGGATCCATCACAATAAGATCGAACTGCTCGCCTTCTTCGCGATAGCGGCGCAGCAGCTTAAAGACGTCATCGCGCACGAACTTCGCTTTAGACAGGTCTAAGTGGTTAAGCTCGACGTTTTGCCTGGCGACATCAAGCGCGGCCTGGGAGGTGTCAACGCTGATGACCTGCTGGCAGTTGCCCATCAGCGCTGAAACGGCAAATCCCCCGGTATAGGAGAAACAGTTCAGGACGCGACCGCCTTCAGCATAGCGACGCGTGGCCAGGCGACTGTCGCGCTGGTCAAGGTAATAACCCGTTTTGTGGCCGGTTTGAATATCCACCAGAAGCTTCATTCCATGCTCGGTGATGGGCAACAACGCAGGCGGCATATCGCCCAGCACCACGCCTGAGGTGAGCGGCAGCCCCTCTTTTTTACGCACGGAGACGTCTGAACGGTCGTAAATCGCGCAGGAGGGGTAGCAACGTTGAAGGGCAGTGATGAGCGTCGCGCGCTGATACTCGGCACCCGCCGAAAGCAGTTGCAGCACCAGAAAATTACCAAAGCGATCGATAGTAATGCCGGGCAGACCGTCCGATTCGCCTGCAATCAGGCGATAGCTGTCCAGGTTATCGCGTTGGGCCAGCCAGTCGCGAAGCCGCTGTGCGGTCGTCAGACGACGCACGAAAAATTCGGTATCGACAGCCTCGTCCTGGTGCCAGCTCCAGGCGCGGGCACGAATTTGCGAAGAGGGCGACCAGGCGGCACGGGCCAGCCAGTTACCGTGGCTGTCGCAGACGTCAATAGTTTCGCCAGAGCTGGCCTGGCCTTCAAGGCGGGCAACAGCGCCAGAGAAAATCCAGGGATGGCGACGCAGTAAGGACTTTTCACGTCCTTTGGCAAGAATCAAACGAGCGGTCATATTTGCTATGCTTAAAGTCAGAAAAACAGGCGCTATTGTCCGGTGCCTGGCGACAAATTGCAAACTACGTCTCTGCCGGAGGAGTGTATGACAACTGTATGTACGCGTGCCTGGGTGCACGGCCTTGTTCAGGGCGTTGGATTTCGCTACAGCACGCAGCATGAAGCAAAATCGCTGGGAGTGAAGGGCTACGCAAAAAACCTTGATGACGGTAGCGTCGAGGTGCTGGCGTGCGGCGAAGCAGAGCAGGTAGAAGCGCTCATTGCGTGGTTAAAAGCAGGCGGGCCACGCAGCGCGCGGGTAGATAAGGTGTTGTGTGAACCGCATCAGCCGCGCGATGAGCACGCGGGTTTCACCACGCGCTAGAGGCACTTTGCCGGTTTTGGCAGGCCGGCAATTTTCGTTGCCTGTTTTGCCGGCCCCTCAGGGAACAGGCGGAACAGGTAACGGCTGTTCCCTTTTTCTTCGCCGTACTTTTGCGCCATCGCCTTGACCAGCATTCTTACCGCAGGCGAGGTATTGAACTCCAGATAGAACGCACGAACGAAATGCACAACTTCCCAGTGAGCATCGGTTAGCGTAATGCCTTCCTCTTCTGCCAGCAGCGGCGCCAGCGCCTCATGCCAGTCATTGATGGATTTCAGATAACCCTGCGCATCGCGCTCGATACGCTTACCGTCAAATAACACCGTCTTTCTCCTGCATTGAAATCATCCGCAAGTTTATCAAAATTTCCTGCTGCAAAAAACAAAGCCCCGCATGGCGGGGCTTTATGTTTTGCTGAGGCAATCAGTTATTACGTGACAGACCGAAGATGCTTAGCAGGCTGACAAATATATTATAAAGGGAGACGTACAGGCTGACCGTAGCACGAATGTAGTTGGTTTCGCCGCCGTGGATAATGTTGCTGGTTTCCCACAGGATCGCACCGGAAGAGAACAGCACGAACATCACGCTGATCGCCAGATGCAGCGCAGGTATGTGTAAGAACAGGTTAGCCACCACCGCGACCAGCAGCACCACAAAACCGGCCATCATCATGCCGCCGAGGAAAGACATGTCTTTACGGGTCGTCAGCACGTAGGCCGAGCAGCAGAAGAACACCAGCGCGGTGCCGCCCAGCGCCAGCCCGATGACGTCGCCCATGCCCGCAGACAGCAGCGCGTTCAGCATCGGGCCCAGGCTGTAGCCCAGAAAACCGGTGAAGGCGAAAGCAGCAAGAATGCCTGCCGGACTGTCAGCCAGGCGATAGGTCAGAAACATCAATCCGTAAAAACCGGCAAGCATCAGCAGCAGGCCGGGAGCGGGCAGAGCAAAGACGGTGCTCAGCGTTGCCGTTACGGCAGAAAACGCCAGCGTCAGGCCCAGCAGGAAGTAGGTATTGCGCAAAACCTTGTGCGTAGAGATTAACGAGCGCTCGCGTGCGCCAGTAACAATGCGATCCATATAAATGCCTCTCAGGGTCATTAAATCAGCGTTGAGAATAAGGAGCGGAGCGCGGGAGGGGAAGGCGTTTTACCCTTCTTTACGCCGCAGGTTGCCGCTTCCTTGCTCCGTGTGGTGAAAATAGCGCCAAATGAAACAGAGTTGACGTTTTTTCAGGCGGTTGAGACAAAACTTGCTTTACATGATTGGGGTGGATTGTTTATAGTGCGCCTCATTGCGGAGGGGTGGCCGAGTGGCTGAAGGCACCGGTCTTGAAAACCGGCGACGGGAAACCGTTCGAGAGTTCGAATCTCTCCTCCTCCGCCATCAAATTTAACGGGTCAGCAGCGTGCTGGCCCGTTTTGCTTTCTGCAATTAATCCAACATTCTCTCCATACATGCCTTGCTGTAAAAAATCATATAAAAGCGCATAAATTCAACAAAGTAAGCAAAATCGTGCTTGGCAAAGCTGTCGTGTTACTTTATACTGCGCGCCATCAGTTGCCTGACGCGTTAAACCGTCCTGTTGCTGATAAAAGTGCGGAGGGGTGGCCGAGTGGCTGAAGGCACCGGTCTTGAAAACCGGCGACGGGAAACCGTTCGAGAGTTCGAATCTCTCCTCCTCCGCCAGCACATTTAACGGGTCGGCAAATTGCCGGCCCGTTTTGCTTTCCGGCTTTCACTCAGCGCGGCCCGCCGCCCGCAGGATTGTTAATCACTCCTAAAATATCCCTTTCCTTTTCAATCTCCTGATGCGTCAGAACGGTAAAAGCGATACTCTGCTATATTCTCACTATGACGGGCAGCGGGTCCGTTTTCTCTGGAATAGCGTTACGAGTATTATGAAGTTTGTTGCTGTCTTATCCTCTTAACAGCACGCTCCACACGCACGGATCATTTACCTATAAACGACGGAAAAAAACATGATTAAAAAGCTTAGTCTCTGCGCGTTAGCGGTTTGCTCGGCGCTTACCGGGGTTTCAGCCTCAGCCGCCGAGGGTGATTACCAGCTTGAGCAGGTTTTAATGATGAGCCGCCACAACCTACGCGCGCCGCTGGCTGATAACGGGAGCGTGCTGGCGCAGTCAACAAAAAAAGCCTGGCCGAAATGGGATGTGCCGGGCGGTCAACTGACCACCAAAGGCGGCGTGCTTGAAGTCTATATGGGGCGTTATACGCGCGAATGGCTGGCCCAACAGGGGCTGGTCAAAGATGGCGAATGCCCGGGCAGCGATACTGTTTACGCTTACGCTAACAGCCTGCAACGCACCGTCGCAACCGCGCAGTTCTTTATTACCGGCGCCTTCCCGGGCTGCGACGTGCCTGTCACGCATCAGGATGCGATGGGCGAAATGGATCCGGTATTCAATCCGGTCGTGACGGACGGCAGTGAAGAATTCAACAAAAAAGCGCTGACCGCTATGAACAGCGCCGACGAGAAGCAGTCGCTGAAGCCTGCTTTCCAGCGTCTGGAAAAGATTATCGACTATAAGAGCGCCGCCGCATGCGAGGGCAAAAAGCAGTGCGATCTGTCTGGTGAAAAACAGAATCAATTCAGCGCAGAAAATGGCAAAGAGCCTGGCGTTTCCGGGCCGTTAAAGGTGGGCAACTCGCTGGTTGACGCCTTCACGTTGCAATATTATGAAGGCATGCCGCTGGATCAGGTGGCGTGGGGGCAAATCAAAACCCCGGAACAGTGGAAAGAGCTGTCGACGATTAAAAATGCCTATCAGGACACGCTGTTTACCTCGCCAGAGGTTGCGCGTAACGTCGCAGCGCCGCTGGTTGACTATATCCGCAGCATGCTGGTTGATGAAGATCAGGCCGCTGCGCCGAAAGTGACGCTGATGGTCGGGCATGATTCAAACATCGCCTCGTTGCTGACCGCGCTGGATTTCAAATCTTATACGCTGCCGGATCAAAATGAGCGGACGCCTATTGGCGGCATGATCCAGTTTCAGCGCTGGCACGATAAGAAAAATGATAAAGAACTGGTGAAGGTTGAATATGTTTACCAGAGCAGCGATCAGTTGCGCGATGCCACACCGCTGTCGCTGGAGACGCCGCCAAAACGCGTCACGCTACAAATGAACGGCTGCCCCACCGATGCGAACGGTTTCTGTTCCTGGGATCAGTTTACTCAGGTGCTGAACAAAGCGATTGAAGGCACGCCAATGGCGGCTAACGTTGCTGAAAGCGTTAAACCAGCAGCGAAAGAGGCGACAGAGCAGAAGGACAACGCGGCAAAAGCGCCCGCAGGCGATGCAGCGCCAGCCGACGCAGTGAAAAGCGCCGAGCCTGCCCCTGCTGATAAAGCCGCTGCTGACAAAGCGGCAGCAGATAAAGCAGCCAAAGAGAAAGCGGATGCCGACAAGGCTGCAAAAGACAAAGCGGACGCTGAAAAGAATAAAACCGCTCAGCCGCAGGCAGCGCAGAAATCATCCTGATGAGGCGCAGATGAAAAAGAAAAAGCCGACGAATACGTCGGCTTTTTTATGTTTCCGATAAACCTTTACTGGCTGACAACCACCAGCTTCTGGTTAACAAATTCCTTAATGCCTAAATCAGAAAGCTCCCGTCCGTACCCGGAACGTTTCACGCCGCCGAAAGGCAGTTCTGCCGCAGTGTTGCTGGCGGAGTTGATATAAACCATGCCGGTTTCGATACGGGAAGCGAGCGTTTTACCGCGTTCAATGTTATTGGTGAAGACCGCACCGCCCAGGCCGTAATGTGAGTCGTTAGCCAGCGCCACCGCGTCATCATCATTTTTGACTACGTAGACCTGCGCTACCGGGCCAAAGAACTCTTCAAACCATGCCGGATTATCGTGAGTGATGCCGGTTAAAATAGTGGGTTCGTAAAAGCAACCTTCGCCCGCAACGGCTTTTCCGCCGAGATGCAGTTTCGCGCCCCTGGCAACGGCTTCATCCACCTGTTTAACCAGCGTATCGCGCGCGGAAGCGGAAGAGAGCGGGCCGAGCGTCGTGCTTTCATCCAGGGGATCGCCGATTTTTACTTCACGAAATGCCTGGGTGAATTTTTCCAGAAAGGCATCGGCCACTTTTTCATGAATAATAAAGCGTTTCGCTGCGGTGCAGACCTGTCCACAGTTGCTCAGGCGCGCGCCGACGCCAGCCGCAACGGCTTTATCGAGATCGCAATCGTCCAGCACCATAAAGACATCGTTACCGCCCAGTTCCAGCGTGGTTTTTTTCAGGTATTTTCCTGCCTGCTGCGCGACGGCGCTCCCGGCACGCTCTGAGCCGGTCAGGGCCGCGCCTTTGACGCGATCGTCTGCGATCAGGTCAGCAATTTGCTCGTTACTGACGAACAGGTTTGTCCATGCCCCCTCCGGCGCGCCCGCTTCTTTTACCAGCGCTTCAAACAGCGTTGCGCAGTGTGGGACGTTAGCTGCATGCTTCGCCAGCACCGGGTTGCCCGCCGCCAGATTTGGCGCCAGCACACGCATGAGCTGGTAGTACGGGAAATTCCACGGTTCGACGGCCACCAGCACGCCAATCGGATGATTCTCAACCCAGGCTTCGCCCAGATCGGTGGGATATTTTGTCGGGGCCAGGAAGCGCCCGGCGTTTTCCGCATAGTAGCGGGCGATCTGCGCGCACAGCTTCACTTCGCTGCGGCTCTGGGCAATCAGTTTACCCATTTCGGTGCTGGCAACTTTCGCCAGCTCTTCAACCCGGCTGTCGATCAGGTCGGCCATCTTCTTCAGAACCTGAAGGCGTGGCTGTATCGGGCCTTTCGACCACGCCGAATGGAAAAGATTATCAGCAGCGGTTAATGCCTGCCCAACCTGTTGAGCGCTGTGTGCGGGCCAGGACTTGATCAGTTTATTACTGGCGGGATTAATGGTCTGGTAAGACATTGTTGCGCTCCTTTCACTGTTTTCTGCCCGGTTGTGGGCTTTGACGTGGGTAAGCGTAGTAAAAGGAGCGCTGATTACTCAACGTAACTATGTTGAAAGGAGAATTATCTGTATGCATAAAAAGAAAAAAGGCGGGTAGACCCGCCTTATTTTAATCCGGACAATTAAACGTTTTTACGTTCGACGACCTTGTTGTCCCAGGTCAGCTCGTTGGCGTCCGTTTTTTCAAAGGCGCGGATCAGCACATCATCGCTGCCCTGTTGCTCCCAAATTTCTTCGGCAAGCTTTTCATCATAATCCGCCACTTCAAAAATGGCCTCAGCAATTTCCGGGGACGTTGCGCGCAGGCTTGCCCACTCTCCTACACGATGCTCTTTAGATTGTTGCGTTGCCATAATATTCTCCTGATGAGTTTATCCATTGAGTTTAACGGCCAGACCAGCGACCAGTTGTCCCTGATAACGGGCAATATTTAATTCGGCCTCGCTGGGCTGCCGGGAACCATCGCCCCCTGCAAGCGTGGTCGCACCATAGGGCGTGCCGCCGCGCACCTGCGAAATATCAAAAAGCTCTTTTGCACCGTAGCCAATGGGCACAATCACCATGCCGTGATGGGCGAGGGTGGTCCAGGTGGAAGAGATGGTATGCTCCTGACCGCCACCGGTGCCGGTAGAAGAAAATACGCTGGCCAGTTTCCCTTGCAGCGCGCCGGAAGCCCAGAGCCCGCCGGTGCGATCGAGAAAAGTACGCATCTGTCCTGCCATGTTACCGAAGCGGGTTGGTGTACCGATTATGATCGCATCGTACTGCGGCAGCTCTTCCGTGGTCGCAATCTCCGCCGACTGATCGGTTTTGCCGCCCACCTGGGCAAATCGTTCGGCGTCCATTGTTTCCGGGACGCGTTTAATGGTGACGTCTACGCCCTCAACGCCTTTTGCGCCTTCGGCCACGGCCTGCGCCATTGTCTCGATATGGCCGTACATGGAGTAATAAAGAACTAAAATTCGTGCCACCGTCTCTCTCCTTGAAAATAGGTTTTAAATATACGCAAAAACGGCTGGCACCTGCGTGCACAGCCGTTCAGTTACGATTTTTTTGGGGACTTTTGCGAATTATCAGAGGGCATTTTATCACCTGATTCAGGCGCATTCCGCGGGTCATCCTTCGCGATTGGACGCTTTTCTGATTCAGCCATAGCACGCTCCTTATCATTGTGGTTGATGAATGTTTCACTGATTAAGTATAGAAGATCGGTGTGACTCTGCCGTGTCTGCGCTGTGGCCAGGTGTTTCATACCCAACAAAAAAAGAGTCTTAACAGCAGGTTAAAAAAATCATTACCACTAAAAAAACAGCGTTTTTACGCGTGATAGATTAAATTACGCGCGCTTTATCTCAGTCATCTATGCTTAACAATGCGTCAGGGAAATAAAATTCTGAACGCGAACGCAGGTAAACTCAGTGATACCTATTGGCACTTAACCGTTTAACGATTTGGAGGTGAGAAATGGCAGAACATCGTGGTGGATCTGGAAATTTCGCTGAAGACCGAAAAAGAGCGTCAGAAGCGGGACGTAAAGGTGGCAAAGTCAGCGGGGGGAACTTCAAAAACGATCCTCAACGGGCTTCAGAAGCCGGAGTGAAAGGGGGACGCAACAGCCGTGGAAATCGGGAGACCGCAGAATAACGCTGAACGTATTTTTATCCGGCGGCGACGGGACGCTGATATAACGTCATCCCGTCGCCGAACGGCTTCGGTTATCCTTTTTTACGCTTTCGCAGCCACCAGCCAATACTCAGCATTACAAACCATAGCGGCGTAACCATCAGCGCCTGTCGTGTATCCTCTTGTAGCGTCAACAACACCAGCACAAAAGCAAAAAAAGCTATGCAAACCCAGCACATAATTATTCCAGCCGGCATTTTGTAGGTGGACTCTATGTGCTGCTGCGGGCGCTGCTTCCGCCACGCCAGGTAGGAGAAAAGAATGATCGTCCATACAAACATAAAGAGTATGGCCGACACGGTGGTGACCAGCGTAAACACCGTCATCACGTTGGGGATCAGATAGATCAGCGCCACGCCGGCAAGCAGACAAAAACAGGAGAAAAACAGGCCGGTTGTGGGCACTGCGCGCCCTGACAAAAGACCAAAACGGCGATGCGCCACGCCCTGTTGCGCCAGACCATACAGCATACGGCTGGTTGAAAAAATACCGCTGTTGGCAGATGAAGCCGCTGAAGTCAGCACCACAAAGTTGACGATACTGGCGGCAGCGGGCAGACCGATCAATACAAACATCTCAACGAACGGACTGCGATCGGCGACAACCTGGTCCCACGGCGTTACCGCCATAATCACCAGCAGCGACAGAACGTAAAACATAATAATGCGTAGCGGTATCGCGTTAATGGCACGCGGCAACACGGTTTTCGGATCGTGCGTTTCTGCGGCTGCGGTGCCGACCAGTTCGATACCGACAAAGGCGAATACCGCTATCTGAAAGCCCGCAAAAAAGCCGCTCAGGCCTTTGGGGAACATCCCGCCATGACTCCAGATATTACTCAGCGCAGCGGTACCACCGCCGGGCGAAGGGAAATGCATGGCAACCAGGACAATACCCACCGCAATCAGCGCGATAATGGCGATGATTTTGATGATGGCGAACCAGAACTCCATTTCGCCAAATAATTTCACCGTCGCGATATTCAGCGTCAGGAAAACGACGACGCAGAGCAGGGCGCTCATCCAGATGGAAAAGTCGGGAAACCAGAGCTGAAAATAGGCGCTGATGGCAACCACGTCGGCAATGCCGGTCACCACCCAACAAAACCAGTAGGTCCAGCCGGTAAAGTAGCCTGCCCAGGGTCCCAGCAGGTCGGCGGCAAAGTCGCTGAATGATTTATATTCCAGGTTTGAAAGCAGCAGCTCGCCCATGGCGCGCATAACGAAAAACAGCATAAAGCCGATAATCATATAGACAAATATGATTGAAGGGCCGGCCAGACTGATGGTCTTCCCTGAACCCATAAACAGGCCGGTGCCAATAGCGCCGCCGATAGCAATGAGCTGGATGTGACGATTGTGCAGGTTTCGCCGAAGCTCCTCCGGCTTCTCCTCCGCCAAAGGCGTTTTATTTAACTGGTCAACCATTACGAGTTATCCGTCCTTTACGTGATGTTGTTTAAGCTCTGAAGGCTTTTATTTAATGAGATTAAAGGCAGTGAGCGAAGACGGGAGTCAGTTCCCGCGACTTGCCGCTCAACGCGTTTTTCAGGCGCAAAGCTTAACGCAAATGTAGAGCGGATACAGGTAAAGTTAGGTAGAACCGGCTCGATTGCGCAAAAACACCGCTAAGCTTTTTGAATCAGCCGCCTGGAGGGAGATCCATCACAGATGAAATTTTTGATAACGATTGGCGTTCTGATCCTCTTTGGCGTAGCCATTACGCCGGTGCTGCAACGCTATTTGCCCGCAGCCTGGAATCCCTTCCTGCCGCTCAATGTAACCGACGCGCCTTCATTTATTACACGATACAAACTTAAGCGGCTTTCTGGCGATCCGGCTGCCTGCATTGCGGTATTGCAACGCGCGCAGAAAGCAGGCGCTATTCGCTTTACAGAAGCCGGCTCTGTAGACGGCAACTGCCCGCTTTCATCGCCCGTGCGGGTGGTCAGCTTTGGCGAAGTACGCCTGAGCACCAGTTTCCTGGCAAGTTGTCCGTTAGCATTGAGTTCAGCGATGTATGTCACGCAGGTGGTTAAACCGTTGGCGGCAAGCGAAATGGGCTCGCCGTTAGCGCGTATCGATCATGTGGGGAGCTACGCCTGTCGTAATATTTACCACCGCGCGCAGGGCAGGCTGAGTGAGCATGCCACGGCCGATGCGCTGGACGTCACGGCATTTCAACTGAACAACGGCAGACGTATCAGCGTCGCGGGTGCCTGGGCTGCGACAAATGCCGCCTCGCCCTGGCTCAAACAGATATTTCAACAAAGCTGTCGCTATTACGGTAATGCGCTGGGGCCTGATTATAACGCTGCGCATGCCGGTCATTTTCACCTTGGTATGCAAGGTTTTGGTATTTGTCGATAAGGCATTCAGCAGGGTTTCAAATAACAGGCCGCCTGTTGGCACCTGAGTCAGCGGCTAATAGGGAAAAAACTGTTTTTTCCAGCATAAAACGCCCGCCGGTGAGCAAGCGGGCCACTCTGTCCTGAATAAAATCGCAATCGCCAGGTTAACAAGCCCGGAAAACGCCAGCATTAAAAAAAGCAGAGAGAAAAATTTGATTTAATTGCGTGTGTCGACATTGAAAACCGTGTTCAGCAGCCTCACTGTATTTTATACTAAATATATGCGCGGTCTTAAAACCGGAACCCGATTTGCAGCGTGCCAGAGCCAGCCATTGTTATAATCATGAGCGCATGAATCTGTAAAAATATAGCGTAGCCAGGGAGGCTCTGTACAAGCCGCGCAGTTAACGCCAGGGGGAAGAATTGAGCGTGTAAAAGCCTTATGAACAGAGTGCAAAACGTTCGCTTCGCTTTTATTGAGACCAAAAATTTTTCTTTAATGGCGCTGATAGCGCGATGAGGCGACATGTAAAATCAACGATACGCAGACATTGCTGACAGTGGCGAATACCTCAGGTCTGCCGGGATTCGGGCTGTCAACACCTTCACGAATGGCTGTTCTGCTCTGAATGATTAACCTCAATTTAGTGATACTCTCTTAAAATTAATGCATTTGATAAAGCCAAATTGGACAAAAGGATTTTATTGATATAGCTATTAATGGGTTACTCATTGATCTAAGCCAAATTTCTTTTTAGATGAAAAAAATTGATTAACTGGCTCAAAAAATTTAGACCATATCAGGTGTGAAATAATGTCAAAAATATTGAATATTTCCAGGAAAAATCCTATTCTTGTTGCATTAAGAGAGCTGCTCAGAGGCAGGTGGTTACAGACAGGGAGCACAGGAATAATTGTCTGTTAACGCGAACATTGCGCCGGGCTGAGTTGATGATACATTTTTTTGCGAAGCCGGAAGCGACGGAAGCCGCTTTATTTTCCGTCTCACCTTAGCGTCTGTAATTAACTGTTACGGAAGTGGAATTTTGTTTTGCGGAGAAGCCCTGACCTGTCGGATAAGGGAAAGTCTGCCATTTCGATGAGGCGTTAATGACTGCTGAAGATTATTTCAGTTGGCGCAATGAAATGCGGTTCAGTTTTCATCATGCTCAAAATGGCGCTGATGTAATTTATCTTATTGAACAGCAGATCCAAATGCTGGGGTTTGAATATTATGCTCTGTATATTCGTCATCCCATACCTTTTACCCGGCCGAGGATTTTCATATACAGTAATTATCCTAAAAAATGGGTTCGGATTTATCAGAAAGAAAAGTTTGCGGAAAAAGATCCCGTAATCCGGCATTGTCTGATGCCCGGGAAAATATTGTTATGGAATGATGACCTTGTTAGTGAAGGGCAGGGTGTGTTTGAAGCAGCAAAAAAACATGGAATTCATTCGGGTTTTTCCTGCTCATCCATGACTAAAAATCGTGTCCTGTGTATTTTATCGGTCGCTTCGGAAAAAACATTTGATAACAGTGGGTTGACAGAAGAAAAGCAGCTAAAGATACAGCACCTGATGGTGGCGATGCTTGAAGCATTACAGCGGGTGAATGATATATCGGTAGCGGTTCTGGACATGGAATTAAGTCAGCGTGAGCTGGAAATACTTAAATGGACGGCAGAAGGTAAAACCTCTGTGGAAATATCGTTGATCCTCTCCATCTCTGAACATACCGTTAATTTTCACCAAAAAAATATGCAAAAGCGATTTAATGCGACAAACAGAACCCAGGTAGCCACCTATGCTGCGGCAATCGGACTACTCTGAACAGCGCAGCAACTACTAAATTTAGTAGTTTCGTATTGCTAATTGGTTGTCTACCCTGCGCCGGGGTTGCAGCCCCTGCTCAAGCCGTCAGGAGCGGCATTCACGAAGGAATGCGGGAGAGGAATTATAATGAAAATCATTCAAACAAAGCTGAAGGATATGCCTTCCTCTTTACTGGCTGAACTGGGCAGCTATCGTTACAGCGTGTATGCGCGGGAAGAGGGATGGTCGATACCTTCGCGGCTCAGTACGCCGGGCCAGGAATACGATCGCTTTGATCGCTCGGATGTAACCTGGATAATCGCATGGAATGCCCAGCATGGCATCTGTGGCTGCGCGCGTTTGATTGAGTGGCACAGGCCGGAGGGAGAGGTGCTGGAGGAGGCGGGAGAAAAACCGGCGCTTCCGCATGCGTTACCGATCTGGGAGATGTCACGTTTCTCCGCCAGGCTTGATATCGATGCCACGCTACCTTTGAGTATTTTATGGCACAGCGTGCAGTTGGCAGAACAGTCCGGCGTAAAATATCTGTACAGCGCCGCCACGCCCATGCTGGAACAGATGTTTGCAGAAAACAACGTGGTTTATGCGCCGTTGTCTGCCGGTGTTATCCAGTCGGAGGATAATCTGTTTGCCATCAGCATTCCGGTTGAGCAGCCTCACCTGGCTGCTAAATTCCACGGTGCACGGCGTTTCAGTCCGGCGGAAGTGCTACCTTCGCTGGGCGTCTCTGCTAACTGGAATAAAACGCGTTAGGCGCGCCGTCTGGCCTGTAAAAATCAATACTCAGGCGGCCGCCACCCGGGTAGCGCCTTAAGGGGTAAACCTGTTGTCACGGCCGGTCTGAAAAGTTATCACTCTGGCTCGTTGAGGCGCGATCCACGGGCCTCATCGGACACGGAAAACTATTTGCGATAGGCTTCTTTAATCTGCCCGATCGTATCAGTAAATACGTCGGCCTGACGGCGATCGGTGAGCTGATTAATATATTTTTCCATATTAATTATCACCTTACCTGCATCGGCCTGGCCCATTCCTTTCAGCATAAATGTGACCAGCGCCTTCATACATGCCATCTCTTCGGCCAGGGTTTTTGTCTCTTCACTGGTTGAAAAGTCAGTATTGCTCATAGTTACTCCTTATCAGTCACTATCATTTCACCAGCGCAAAATGCGGCTGATAACGTTGATTAATAACAAGTATATCACATAATCATCACATAAATCGGTAACCTGTATGATAATGACGCGATGCCGCCGCGCAAACTAATTTTATGTTCAACCCACCCGCAAAAAGAGGTAAGATCTCTGACCTGAAAAATGCCCAAATGTGTATGGCATTACTCATCTGGAGACACCGGTTTGATTAGCGTTCTTCTTGTTGATGACCATGAACTCGTTCGCGCCGGGATCCGCCGTATACTGGAAGACATTAAAGGCTTTCACGTTGCGGGAGAGGCAAGCTGCGGTGAAGATGCGGTAAAGTGGTGTCGCTCAAACAGCGTCGATGTGGTGCTGATGGATATGAATATGCCGGGGATCGGCGGACTCGAAGCAACGCGAAAAATTGTGCGCTACCGCCCCGACATCAAAATCATCATGCTCACCATTCATACCGAAAATCCCCTGCCTGCGCGCGTCATGCAGGCCGGCGCTGCCGGCTACCTCAGTAAAGGCGCCGCGCCGCAGGAGGTAGTCAGCGCCATTCGATCCGTTAACGCCGGTCAGCGCTATATCGCTTCTGATATTGCTCAGCAGATGGCGCTCAGCCAGATAGAACCGCAGAAAACCGATTCGCCTTTCGGGAGTTTGTCGGAACGTGAATTACAGATTATGCTGATGATCACCCGGGGCCAGAAAGTGGCGGAAATTTCCGAACACCTCAACCTGAGCCCAAAAACCGTCAACAGCTACCGCTATCGTATGTTCAGCAAGCTTAATATCAGCGGTGACGTTGAATTAACGCACCTTGCCATCCGCCACGGCCTGTTCAATCCGGAGTCGTTAATCAGTAGTGAATGATGTATTTGATGCGCCATCCTTCCTGAAATCTGTAACCAGCCAGCCGGGCGTCTACCGTATGTACGATGCGGGCGGCACGGTTATCTATGTGGGCAAAGCAAAAGATCTCAAAAAGCGGCTTTCCAGCTATTTCCGGGTCAATCCGGGCAGCCGAAAAACCGAAGCGCTGGTCGCGAGTATCCGGCAGATTGATGTCACCGTGACGCATACCGAAACGGAAGCTCTGCTGCTTGAACACAACTACATCAAGCTTTATCAGCCGCGCTACAACGTACTGCTGCGCGACGACAAATCCTATCCTTATATATTTCTCAGCGGCGACACCCATCCACGGCTGGCCAGCCATCGTGGTGCAAAACATGCCAAGGGCGAGTATTTTGGCCCGTTTCCCAACGGTTACGCCGTGCGTGAAACCCTGTCGCTGTTGCAGAAAATTTTTCCGATCCGCCAGTGTGAAAACAGCGTCTACCGCAACCGTTCGCGTCCGTGTCTGCAATACCAGATCGGACGCTGCCTTGGGCCGTGCGTCGCCGGGCTGGTCTCGGAGGAAGAGTATGCGCAGCAGGTGGCGTGGGTACGCCTGTTTCTTTCCGGCAAAGACGATCAGGTGTTGAATCAACTGGTTGGAATGATGGAAGCGGCCAGTCGTGAGATGCGTTTTGAAGAAGCGGCGCGGTTGCGCGATCAGATTCAGGCGGTGCGCCGCGTCACGGAAAAGCAGTTTGTATCGAACAATGGCGACGATCTGGACGTGATTGGCGTTGCCTATGACGCGGGCATGGCCTGCCTGCATGTGCTTTTTATTCGCCAGGGCAAGGTGCTGGGCAGCCGCAGCTATTTCCCAAAAGTGCCGGGAGATACCGAATTGTCGGAGGTGGTGCAAACCTTTGTCGGCCAGTTTTATCTCCAGGGAAGCCAGGCTCGCACGCTGCCATCCGATATACTGCTGGACTTTGCGCTGCCGGAAAAAACGCTGCTGGCGGATTCGTTGACCGAACTCGCCGGACGTCGCGTCTCCATTCAAAGCAATCCACGCGGCGACCGCGCGCGCTACCTGAAACTCGCGCGCACTAACGCCAGCACGGCGCTCACCAGCAGGCTTTCTCAGCAATCAACTATTCATCAGCGGCTTACTGCGCTGGCTGGCGTACTGAAGCTGCCCAACATCAAACGCATGGAGTGCTTTGATATCAGCCATACGATGGGGGAGCAGACCGTTGCTTCCTGCGTGGTGTTTGACAGTAATGGCCCGCTGCGCGCGGAGTATCGCCGCTATAACATCACCGGTATTACGCCGGGTGATGACTATGCGGCGATGAATCAGGTGCTGCGTCGCCGCTATGGTAAAGCGCTGGAAGAGAGCAAAATTCCGGATGTGATCCTGATTGATGGCGGAAAAGGGCAGCTCGGTCAGGCGAAAAAAGTATTTGCCGAACTGAATGTCGAGTGGGATAAGTCACATCCCATTTTACTCGGCATTGCTAAAGGCACCGACCGTAAAGCCGGACTGGAGACGCTGTTCTTTGAACCGGAAGGTGAGGGTTTCTCCCTGCCGCCTGATTCGCCAGCGCTGCATGTCATTCAGCATATTCGTGACGACTCTCACAATCATGCAATTACCGGGCATCGCAATAAACGCGCGAAAGCGAAGAACACCAGCGCGCTGGAATCAATTGAGGGGATCGGGCCAAAAAGGCGCCAGCAGCTGCTAAAATACATGGGCGGCCTGCAACCGTTGATGAACGCCTCGGTGGATGAAATTGCCAGCGTTCCGGGAATATCCCATGCGCTGGCAGAGAAAATCTTCCATTCGCTGAAACACTAAGCATTGCAACCCTTCGGGCAATGTAGGAACATAAGGACAAATTCTACCCTGCCCAGACAGTTAGCGTATCTATGCATCTTAATATTCCGACGTTGCTTACACTGTTTCGTGTCGTGCTGATCCCCTTCTTTGTTCTGGCGTTTTATCTGCCTTTTCAGTGGGCTCCCCTGGCGTGCGCGCTCATTTTTATTGTCGCAGCTATTACCGACTGGTTCGATGGCTATCTGGCGCGCCGCCTGAAGCAAACGACGCGCTTTGGCGCTTTCCTCGACCCGGTAGCTGACAAGGTGATGGTGGCGATCGCGCTGGTGCTGGTGGCGGAGTATTTTCATTCCTGGTGGATCACGCTGCCGGCGGCAACGATGATTGCCCGCGAGATTATCATTTCTGCATTGCGGGAGTGGATGGCGGAAATAGGCAAGCGCAGCAGCGTGGCGGTTTCCTGGATTGGTAAAGTGAAAACCACCGCGCAGATGCTGTCGCTGGTGGCGCTGCTCTGGCGCTATGACACGATGGTAATCGGTATTGGCGTGGTGGCGTTCTATATCGCCGCGGTGCTCACCTTCTGGTCAATGTTCCAGTATCTCAATGCAGCACGCGGCGACCTGTTTGAAGGATGACGCCGTAAAAAGCAGCAAACGGACAGAAAGTGAGGATTATTTTATTGACTCGTTCGACCAGGTCAGTAGAATGCAACGCATCGAAAGGCAGTGAGTTTGCCAGAAGATAAAGTAAATCAGCAGCTTCTGTTCATTCAGGTTCGTTGATAAAGGCGGGAATAGCTCAGTTGGTAGAGCACGACCTTGCCAAGGTCGGGGTCGCGAGTTCGAGTCTCGTTTCCCGCTCCAGATTTGGCTCTCAGGCGTTGCCTGGCAGCGAAGCAGTTACGGCGCGTTGGCAGAGTGGCCATGCAGCGGATTGCAAATCCGTCAACCTCGGTTCGACTCCGGGACGCGCCTCCACTTTATACCCTGCCCGGGTGGTGAAATCGGTAGACACAAGGGATTTAAAATCCCTCGGCTTTATGGCTGTGCGGGTTCAAGTCCCGCCCCGGGCACCACGCCGAATACTCAATAAAAACAAAGCAATATGAGCAATGTTGATACCGCCGTAAGGTGGTTTTTTTGCGTCTGAAACCTGCCTTTCCTAATACCCTTTCCTAATATTATCCGTTCTTTTTCTGACCACCTGCAACAGGCTCGAGGGTGATTTCGCCCTGGCCGCGTGCCGCGCTCATCCGCTTATCAGGCGCCTTAAGGCAAAAAAAAGCCCGCAATGTGCGGGCTGAGCAGAAAAAGTGCTGTGTGTATTCTTAGTATTATCCTGAAAATACGACCTCAGGTAATGATGTTATCGGCCTGCAAAATTAAATACTTGAGTTCGATGCACAAAAAAACCGGCCGGTACGGCCGGCAAAATTATTGTGCTTAACACTACACTCACGCGCATTCATCAGTGCGCGTAGGAGAAGTAGTGTAGTCGGCCATGCAAAATCAGAGTGTAAGAATTATGTAAGAGTGAAAAATTTGAAACGACGTAGTCTGAATTTGCCTTTCCGCCGAAAAAAAACGGGCGGTAAGCCGATTCTGCCCGCGTATTTTCAGGTTTTTTTGCAATTATACCTGCCACAGACGAAAAAAAGCCCACCACCAGGGCGGGCTTCTTCTCACTTGCCAGATGGTAGGAGCATCTGACATGTTCGGAATTCAATTCATCTCTAAAAAATCCCGCGTTACACGGGAAATAATTTACAAGGGTAATCCAAAATCTCAGCTCATCAGAGATGAGAACACCCAGCATACAGTGATATAGCGTAATAGATATGCCTGAGAAGCGCTCAGCCACGATTAAGCACGTAATGGGTGTCCGACTGGCAAAAGCGTCAGGTTGCATGCGCAGAGAAGATGAGCCGGACTGGCTATAATAAGTGCTTGTGGGTAAAAGGGCCTGCGGGTTGACCCTTTTGGATATCAGTTACCGTTATACCAGTCAATAAAGCGAAACACCCCGCGGTAGAACGATAAAATGCCAATCAACATGAAGAAAAGAATAATAAAATCAGTAGGGTAACAAATCAAATTCGATGTTTTAACACTACTTACAGCCACTATTTGCTGGAATGTGTATAAGCTCAGCATGACTGTAATAAAGTTGCGATGTTTTTTATGCTGGGGATGTTCACTGTGGAAAAGTGAATGAATCAACTCTTTTACCCTCCGCCAGACGTATTGCACTATATAGCGAGAGCCGTTGCCAAAGAGAGTGGTGAGCGCGCTGAAACGCGATAATCTTTTCATCGTATATCCCTATTTTGTTCCAGGAGCCCTCCGGCTCTCTGACAATTCATACCTCAACACATCGCGGTGTGCAATAGCGTTTTTGCGAGGTTTTCCGGTTAAAACCTCGCAGAAATAACCCGTTGCGAGCGGGCTCGCAATTTGCTGCTTTTACATTCACCACAGACTAAAAAATTTGTGAAGTAAATCATCCTGTCGGTTTTCGCCTTTAATAATCTCCTGAGGCAGAAATGGCTGTCAGCGCGAATGCCCGCCGATGCCCGGCGGGAAAAACGTCATCAGCAGCGGAAGCGCCGAAAACATCATCAACGCCGCACCTGCGCCTGCGGCGTCATAGATCACGCCAAAAATCACCGAACCCGCGATTTGTCCCGCTGCCAGCATAAAGAAAGCGGTAGCGACGCCAGCCGCGGGCGCATTTGCGGTGGCGGACGCGCCGCAAACCAACAGGACGCCTGACAGGGTGACATAACCGGCCCCGCATAACGCAACGGCAGGAAACAGCCACCAGGAGAAGTGATGGCTCAGCGCAAGGAGTAACAGTGGCGCTGCCATACACAGTTGAGAAAGCCGGTAAATCTGTATCAGGCCAGTACGCGACGCGACGGGCCCGGTTAGCGCGCCGACAATGCCCGCGCCGCCGCTTACCAGCCATAGCGCGCTGGTGAGCGTATCGTTAACGTTGATATGCTGGCGCAGCACATCCGGGCCGAAGCTCCACCAGGCCGCACTGGCCATGCCGCTGATAAAGGCCGTTGTCCCCAGCCGCGCAATGGATTTTTGCAGCAGCGTTGCCCGCCAGCTCACTTTCTCAGTGCCGCGTGCCGCGTGCCGGGCGCCCGGCGGGCAGATAGCGCAGCGTGGGGATAACACAGATCAGTGCGATAACAGCGAAGAGAAGGCAGGCTGCGCGCCAGCCGCCGGGCATAAACAGAAGTATCGGCACCGAGAAAATAATCCCGGCGCTGGTACCGGCGTTGATAATGGTGTTCACCTGCGGCTGCCGTTTTATATCGATCATCAGGCTTACCGCATCGGCCAGCGCGGGCGAGGCAAGTCCGGCACTCAGACCTGCGATAAACAGTCCGTTCGCCAGCATCAATGGGGAAGAGGACAAGGCCAGCAGCAGCAGACCAACCGCGGCACAAAGCGCGGCGACGACGGCAGGCAATCGCGGGCCGATGCGCTGCGCCAGCAGCGATGCCGCAATAATGGAAACACAATAGGCTGCAAAACTACAGGCGGTTAGCACGCCAGCCAGCCGGGAACTGAAAGGAATATCGTGGGCAACCTCTGGCAGCATCAACCCCCATGAAAATCTGGCCATGCCATAGGTGACGGCAATCAGTGAGAAACCGGTTACCCCGAGCGCGGCGGACGCTTTCACGGGCACCTCTTATTTGCTGCAATAAGCAGGGTCGCGGCTTCACCGGCGCGGCTGGCTGCCTCTGCGCCAATAAGTAACGCCGAGGTAATCGCGCCTTCAAACAGAATCCATACGGCATCGGCAAGGGCGCCGTTTGGTTCGCCGCAGGCATGAGAGACGCAGGCCGCGATGTAGTCACGCATCGCGTAGCGATAATCGAGCGCCAGCGCCGACAGCCGCAGATCCTGCTGCGCATATTCGCCCCACACTTTCAGAAAGAAGCACCCCAGCGCACCGTGCTCCTGCATCCACTGGTCGAAGGTGGTAAAGAGATGAGGGATAGCCTTCGGGTGGTCGGGCGCGTGCAGCGCCGCAAAGAAACGGGCTTTGCGCTCGTCCATTACCGCTTCGGTCAGCGCTTCCCGCGAGGGGAAGTAGCGATAGAGCGTGCGGGTGGAGACCTTCGCTTCGCTGCAAATCCTGTCGGTGCTGGTGGCGTGGAAGCCGTTGGTATAAAACAGCCGCTCGGCGGCCCGGATGATGTCATGTTTTTTATTCATCCTTAAAAAGTAAACCGATCGTTTTACTTTGGCAAGTTTGTTGTTAAGAGTGGTTTTAAAAGACATTAACGTCTATCTTTCACCTCACTCAGTCATCGTGGGAGGTAAATATGAAGACGCTAATGGTTTTACTGGCCTGCCTGATTGTCTCCGGCTGCTCCGGAATGGGGGCGTTTATTCCGTCCAGCGACGTCTGCCCGAACGGGATCGACAGCGTTACCGGCCAGTGCAGATAACCGGAATTAACCGAATAACTTCAGCTTCGCCGTCAGCTTGCGCAGCGCTTTTTTTTCACCGGTAATACCAATGCCCAGATGATGCAGTTGCGCCTCGGGGATCTCACTGACCGCCTGACTGAACGCCGCATAGTCGACGGTCATCTGTCCTTCAACAGGAAACAAAATCACGTCAAACTGTTGTTCGCGGCACGCCTCAACCAGCGATCGTAGCTGGTCATTGCTGGCAGTTAACACCGGAATGCCGACCGGGATCAGTCCCGGCCAGACAGAACCATTGCCATCGACCAGTTCCGGGCCAACAAAATGCGGATGACGCTGGCCCAACGTCAATGAAATCACCGCTGCCGCATTGGCGGCCTTACCGGCGGGCAAATCTGAATTAAGGATGACAACACAGCGTAAATCGCTCATCTGACTCTTCTCCATGCAGGTGAAAAGTGCAGGGTAGCGTTGTATGTCGCTTCAGTCTGGAAGATTTGTGCAGCGTTGATAGCGGGCGGGCGTCAATTGATAAGCGCGACGAAACCAGCGTCCCAGATGACTTTGATCGGCGAAACCTGACCGTGCGGCCACGTCGGCGGGCGCAATGCCCGCAGCCAACAGGCGACGCGCGTGGGTTAACCGCAGTTGGGTAAGCCATGCGTGAGGCGGCAGACCAAACGCGGCCTGAAATTCGCGCGAAAGTCGAAAGCGATCGACCCCCAACGCGACCGCCATATCGCTCAGCCCGATATTGTCGGCAAGGCGATCCTGCATAAAGGCCCGAGCCTGATGCGCCAGAGGGTTGTCATGATAAATCCGTTGCGGTTTCCGCCAGTACGAATGGCGCGTCAGCGCGGAAAAAAGTTGCTCCAGCGCGGCCTCTCTGACCATTTTTCCTTCACCGTCGTGGAGCATTTGAAACGCGTCGAACGTGGCGCGGGCAAGCCCGACATCGCCGGAAAGCGTGCGGGCAAACAGCAGCTCAACGCTTTGCGGCGCGTCAGTGAACTGATCGAGAAGCTGCTGGCGAACGAAAGCGGGATCCAGATAGAGCATACGATAGGTAAAGCCCTGCTCGTCGACCGCGTCGCCGTCATGCAGCTCGCCCGGCTCCAGCATAAACACGGTGCCGGGGCGGCTGCGGTGCTGTTTGCGGCGTGAGTGGAACTGCTGCACGCCCTGTTCGGTGACGCCAATCAGATAGCTGTCGTGCCAGTGCGGATCGTAAGCGTGTCCGGTAAAGTGCGCCCGGATGGCTTCAATTGGCATATCTGCATCTCTGGAAAGCTCCAGCCAGGTGGGCTGATCCATACGTGCTGTTCTCGCATCAGGGCTAAACCCGTAAGGTAATCCGGAATCGCCGTGATGAGCAACCCATGAAGCGCCTTTACCCCTGCAATCCGTGGATGTTCTGCTAGATTTAATCGGGAATGGAGGCGCGACTGCGCTGTCGCGACGAGCCTGAGGCCACCTTCACAATTACCCTTAACATTGATTATAATCAGCGGCTCTACTTCGTTAGAGTTCTAATTATCAGGTCTCTACATTTTGAATGCTTCCGAACTCAACTTTTCCCGGCTGCTGCACCTTACCGCGCATGCCTGGCGTCAGGCGATCGATCGTCGTGTTAAGGACAACGGCCTCAGCATGAGTAGCTGGATGGCCGTCGCCACGCTTGCCGTTCAGGAAACCCCCTTAACGCAGAAAGAGCTGGCGCAGGCGCTGGGGCTTGAGGATGCCAGCGTGGTACCGCTTATCGATCGTCTGGTCAGGCAGGAACTGGTGGTGCGGGTTCAGCCGGGCGATGACCGTCGTAAGCGGCTGCTGCACGTCACCCCGCAGGGCAACGCGCTCTACGACACGTTAAAAATTGAAGCGGACAGTCTGCGACGCGAGCTGCTGGCAGATATTCATCCCCAGGAACTGGCGATCACCCAGCGCGTGCTGCAACGTCTGTTGACTGCGACCGAGGCGAAATAGCATGCGTGCAGACAGGCCCGATCCCTTTGCACCGCGCGAATGGGCGCCGGGTGAGAAGCCCATGTTGCCCGGTTCGCCCTCGACGCCGCTGCATCCGACGCCCAGGCGCATCGCTTTTGGCATTATCGGCCTGCTGATCGCCATCACCGGCGCGCTGAGCAACGCGCTGGTGACCGCTAATCTGACCAATCTTCAGGGCGTTTTCGGCGCATACAGCAACGAAATCGCCTGGCTGCCCGCGGTTTACGTAATGGGCAACATCTCAATTAACCTGCTGCTGGTGAAGTTTCGCCAGCAGTTTGGCCTGCGCGTATTCACCGAAGCTTTTCTGGTGCTCTACGTGCTGGTGTCGTTCTTTCACCTGTTGGTGAACGATCTCAGTTCAGCGATTGCGGTGCGTGCCGCGCATGGCATGGTGGGAGCGGCGCTCAGCTCGCTCGGCATCTACTATCAGATTCAGGCGTGGCCGGCGAAGCATCGTTTAAAGGCGCTGACCATCGGCATGTGCTCGTCACAGCTGGCCATTCCGCTGGCGCGTCTGTTTTCCTCCGAGCTGCTTCAGCTTGAGCAGTGGCGCGGGCTCTATCTGTTTGAGCTCGGTTTAGCGATGATCTGCCTTGGCGCAGTGCTGGTGTTGAAGCTGCCGCCGGGCGACCGCATTAAAGTCTTTGAGAAAAAAGACTTTCTGACCTTTTTCCTGATGGCGCCGGGCATGGCCTTGCTCTGCGGCGTGCTGTCGCTGGGGCGTATCGAATGGTGGACGAGTACGCCGTGGCTGGGCGTCTGCCTGGCGCTGGGGCTGGTACTGATCGTGGCTGCGGTGGTGCTTGAACACAACCGCAGCAATCCGCTGATCAACACGCGCTGGCTGCGTACCGGGGCGATTTTTCGTTTTGGCATCGTGATGATCATGCTGCGCGTCACCCTGGCGGAGCAGAACACCGGCGCGATTGGCTATCTGCAACAAATCGGCCTGCTTAACGATCAGATGCAGGGGCTGGCGCTGGCAATCCTGGCGGGCGTGGCGACCGGCATCGTGGTAAGCGCGCTGACCATCAACGTTAAGCATCTCAGCTGGCCCATCGTGGTGTCGCTGGTGCTGATTATGATTGCGTCGCTGATGGATTCGCAGTCCAGCCCGCTGACGCGCGCCAACAACATGTACTTCAGCCAGTTTCTGCTCGGTTTCAGCAGCACCTTCTTTATTGCGCCCGCCCTGCTGCTGAACATCGGCAGCGTGGTGACGCAGCCAAAAAACCTGGTGAGTCTGGTGGTGCTGTTCGGCATGAGCCAGAACCTGGGCGGTCTGATGGGCTCGGCGCTGCTGGGCACCTTTCAGATCTGGCGCGAAAAATATCACTCCAGCCTGCTTGGCGACCAGCTTTCATACCTCAATCCGTTTGTCACCGAGCGGCTGACGCAGTACACCAACTTATACGCTACTTTTCTTGATGACGGCACGCTGCGCAGCGCCCAGGGCTCGGCACAGCTTCAGTCGGCGGCAACCTTACAGGCCAACGTGCTGGCATGGAACGATACCTACATGCTTACCGCCGGCATGGCCTTTGTGACCCTGATTTGGGTTTTGTGGCGTCTTTCGCGGCTGCGCTACCTTAACTGGCAGCAGGCAAAACGCGAGGCGGAAGCGGAACGGCGTGCAATGCAACAAACGACTACTTCACTCAGTATGGAGAAACAATGAGCCAGCAGGAGCAAAGCCAGATTTCAGAACGCGAACGAACCAACAAACTGCGCATTTTATCGATCGCGTTCGGTGCAGGGATCGCCGTTGTCGGCGTACTGGTCATTTTGTACGCATGGCAGCTGCCGCCGTTCACCAGCCAGACGCAATCTACTGAAAACGCCTACGTGCGCGGTCAGGTGACCTTTATCAGCCCGCAGGTTAGCGGCTATGTAACGGCGGTCAATGCGCTGGACTATCAGCCGGTGCACAAAGGCGACGTGCTGATGACCATTGACGATCGCATTTATAAGCAGCGCGTTCACCAGGCGCAGGCGCAGGTGGCGATGAAAAAGGCCGCGCTGGCGAACAACATTCAGCAGCGACGCAGCGCGGCGGCGGTGATTGAGCGCAACAAGGCCGCGCTTGATAATGCTAAAGCGCAGGCGGTGAAAAGCGGCCTGGATCTGAAACGCGTGGAAAATCTTGTCTCAGACGGTTCGCTGTCGATCCGCGAGCGCGACGCGTCTCGCGCCAGCCACAGCCAGACCGACGCCGACGTGCAGCAGGCGAAAGCCACGCTGGAAGTTTCACGTCAGGATCTGCAAACCTCGGTGGTCAATCAGGCTTCGCTTGAGGCGGACGTCGCGAACGAGCAGGCCTCGCTGGAGCTGGCGCAAATCGATCTCAACAATACCAAAATCATCGCGCCGCGCGACGGTCAACTGGGGCAGATCGCCGTGCGGCAGGGCGCTTATGTGACGGCGGGCACACGTCTCACCTCGCTGGTGCCGGATCAGCTGTGGGTGGTCGCTAACATGAAAGAGACGCAGATGGCGCGTATCCGGCCCGGCCTGCCTGTCACCTTTACGGTCGATGCGCTGGATGGCGAACAGTATCAGGGCGTCGTCGAATACATTTCGCCTGCGGCGGGTTCAGAGTTCAGCGCCATATCGCCGGACAACGCCACCGGCAACTTCGTCAAAATCGCCCAGCGCATTCCGGTGCGTATCAACATCACCAGCGACCATGCGGCGCGCCTGCGTCCCGGCATGTCGGTGGAGGTGAATATTGATACGGCGGCAGAGCCGCAAAACCGGGAGAAAAAGTAATGCGCTATCGCAATTTTTTATTAAGCGCGCTCTGCACCGCGACGCTGGTCGGCTGCGCGACCCACGTTGAGAAAGCGCCGCAGGCGCTGCCGATCCCGGCACAGTGGCGCGGCCAGGTCGGGCCGTCGGCACCGGTAGAAATGGGCTGGTGGCGGGCGTTTGGCGATGCCGATTTAAACCGACTGGTGGATCAGGCGCTGCGTAACAATCTGGACATTCTCACTGCCCGCTCACGGGTCGATCAGTACCGTGCCGAACTGCGCGCGGCGCAGGGCGATAATTTCCCCACGCTCGACGCGGGCGTCAACGTCGCCCATTCGCGCTCGCTATCATCAGCGACGGGCCAGCCTTACGAAACCGCCGTGTTCCAGGGGCTGTTACAGAGCAATTACGATGTCGATCTCTGGGGCTCAAGACGCAGCAGCATTACTGCCGCAGAAAGCTCGCTGGCCGCTCAGCAGGCCGCAGCGGCGGCGGCGGAGCTGACGGTCGCCAGTTCGGTCGCGTCCGGCTACATGACGCTGGTGGCGCTGGATGAGCAGCTACGCGTGACCGAAGCCACGCTGGCCACGCGTGCCGACTCGCTGCGTCTGGCGCAGCGCCAGTTTGAAACCGGCTACACCTCAAAGCTCGAATGGGTGCAGTCTGAATCAGAATATCAAACCGCCAAAGGACAGATCCCGGCGCTGAAACATCAAATCGCTCAGCAGGAGAACGCGCTCAGCATTCTGGCGGGCATGAACCCACGTGAAATCGCCCGTTCACGCCGTTTCGACCGCGTTGCGCCGCAGACGCTGCCTTCACTGTTGCCGTCGGAACTGCTGCGTCGCCGTCCTGATATCGCTCAGGCCGAAAGAACGCTGGTGGCGGCCGACGCCTCGCTGATTTCGTCGCGCGCGAAGCTGTTGCCGTCGCTTAACCTTACCGCCAGCGGCACGCTGCAAAGTTCCAGCCTGCATCAGCTACTGGATAATCCGTTCCGCCTGTGGAGCATCGGCGGCAGCGTGCTGGCGCCCTTACTCAACCGCGAGGCGCTGACGGCGCAGGTTGACGTGGCGATGGCGTCGCGCAATCAGGCGCTTTATGGCTATGAAAAAACCGTGCGCAACGCCTTCAGCGAGGTGAACAACGATCTGGATGCGATTTCGCGCTATCAGGAGCAGCTGGTTGAGCTGCAAAAACAGGAAGAGGTGGTGAGCGAAGCGCTGCGCATTGCGCGCAATCGTTATCAAAACGGTTATGCCTCCTACCTGGACGAGCTGGACGCGCAGCGAACGCTGTTCAGTACGCAGTTAAACCTGGTACAGCTCAAAAACAACCTGCTTCAGGCACAAATCGATCTCTATCGCGCGCTGGGCGGCGGCTGGAAAAATCCTTAAGTTGTTTCCTTTTGCCTGCGCTTTATTCTTTCGTCTTTTTAGCATCGAGTGCTATTATGCGCGCCTTCACGATGAACAAAATCGGGCGCCGCATTTCCTGGGCGTCAGCCCGAATACAGGGAAAATTTGATGAAACGCTTATTATGTTGCGCCGTAGCAATAATGGCGCTGGCGGGCTGCGCGCGCACCGAGCCGGTTAAAAACGTGAAAGAAACCGTTTCTGCAAAGTACAGCGGCGAGCAGATTAAGAAAGCCGTTACAGAAGCTGGCCTGGCGCGTCAGTGGGTGATGCAGCCCGCAGGGCCGGGCGTGATTAACGGCCACCTGATGCAGCGCGGTCACCGTGCCGATATTCGCGTCACCTATGGCACCGGGCAGTACGCGATTGACTATGTCAGCAGTCAGAATTTGCTGGCTGAAAACGGCCAAATCCATCGTAACTACAATCGCTGGATCGCCAATCTCGATCAGGATATTCAACTGCGGTTAGCATCGCAGGGCGTGAATTAAACGATCGAACGCCATAAAGAATAAAAATGAGCGGCAGCATATAAAGATATGGGTCGGCCCGCCGACAACGTATTTACGCTGTCTCTCTGCGAGAACCGTTGATCGCGGCGGTATTATCAGCCGCCGGAGCAGAGTCAAACGGGAAGCGCTGAACGCAGCCAACCCGGCTTGCTCTCTGAAGAAGATCGACGTATGAAATTAGCTTTTACACTTCTCGACTGGCAGGCCAGCGCGCCAGGGCTCAGCGAAACAACCGACTGGCAGCAGTGGGCGTCGCGACCATTGCAGATGGATGCATCGCTGCCGATGGGGAAGGCGCGCTATCTGCCAATGATGACGGCGCGTCGCCTGACCGGCGGCAGTCGCGCTGCCGTCGACAGCGGCCTGGCGATCATGCAGCGCCAGCGCGTCGACGCCGTGGTGTTCAGCAGCCGTCACGGAGAGCTTGAGCGAAACCTGCGCATCCTGACCGCGCTGCAACGACAGGAGAGCCTCTCGCCAACGGATTTCGCCATGTCGGTGCACAATTCCGCCGTCGGCAGCCTGACCATCGCCGCCGCCGCGCCGGTAATGAGCACGTCGCTCTCGGCGGGCGCCGATACCTTTCAGCAGGCGCTGGTTGAGGTCACCGCACTGCATTCGGCGGGATATCAACAGGTGCTTCTGGTCGATTCTGAAGGTGCCATCCCTGAATTCTATCAGCCGCATTTACCCGCAGGCGCCATGCGCAGCCCTTATGCGGTTGCGCTGCTGCTGGGGCAGGGCGATAACCTCTGCTGTCAGAGCGCGACGTCGGTAAATGCGCCTGACGTTATGCCGCAAAGTCTGCTCTTCCTGCATGCATGGCTGGCCCGCGTTGCCGCTTTTACGATTAACGGCGAGCGGCTGATATGGCGGTGGGCGTGTCGCTATGAATGAAAGAGGCGCATCTGCCGCACGGCTCAACGCCTGCTGGCGGCTGCTGATGACCCTGGTCTGCTTTACGCTGTTCGGGCTGGGCGGGCTGCTGTTATCGCTCTGCTTTAACGTGCTGTTGCTGGTTCAGCGCGATCCGCATCGCCGCCGACGTCTGGCGCGGCGCGGCATCTCCTTCAGCTTCCGCTGTTTTTTACGCACCACGCGCGCGCTGGGCGTGCTGGATTATCGTATTGACGGCGCTGAACAACTTAAAACCGACCGGCGATGTCTGGTGGTCGCAAACCACCCTACGCTGATTGATTACGTGCTGCTGGCTTCGGTCATGCCGGACGTGGACTGTCTGGTCAAGGCGGAGCTGCAACGCAATCCGTTTGTCTGCGGGGTGATCCGCGCCGCCGATTACCTGGTGAACAGCCAGGCGGAGACGCTGCTGCCGGACTGTCGCAGACGGCTGGATAACGGCGATGCCATTTTGATTTTTCCCGAAGGCACCCGCACCCGCTACGGCGAGGCGCTGAAGCTTCAGCGCGGCGCGGCCAATATCGCCGTGCGTAGTCGCTGCGATTTGCGTATTGTGCATATTCGCTGTACGCAAAAATTTCTTGATAAACAGAGCCGCTGGTATCAGGTGCCGGCGGCAAAACCGCTGTTCACGGTCAGCGTCCGCGATCGTATCGACAGCGTGCCTTTTACCGTGGGAAACGAGGAGGCGCTGCCGCTGGCCGCGCGTCGTCTGACCCACTTTTTGCAGCATGCGCTTACGCCAGAGCATCAATAAAGAATCGGAACAGGTATGGAAGAGTTATCGCTTGAAATAAAACAGATGATTATCGACACGCTCAATCTGGAAGAGCTGTCGGTGGACGATATCGACAGCAGCGCCCCGCTGTTCGGCGACGGGTTGGGGCTCGATTCAATTGATGCGCTGGAGCTGGGGCTGGCGGTGAAAAATCGCTACGGTGTGATACTGTCCGCCGAAAGCGAAGAGATGCGCCTGCATTTTTACTCCGTTGCGTCGCTGGCGGCGTTTATTCAGACCCAGCGCCCGGCGTCGGGCGCCTGAACCACACTATCGCGAGTAAGTTATGGATAAGAATGAAATTTACCAGGAAATCACCGATCTGCTGGTGAAACTGTTTGAGCTGGATGCCGGTGACATCAAGCCGACGTCCCGCCTTTATGAAGATCTCGAGCTGGACAGCATCGACGCCGTTGATATGGTGGTTCATCTGCAAAAGCGCATCGGGCGTAAAATCAGGCCTGAAATCTTTAAGTCGGTGCGTACCGTGCAGGACGTGGTCGACGCCGTCGAACAGCTGATCCACGAAGGCTGATCGCTGTGGCGCACCCTGTGATGCCGTTGCTGAATGCGCTGCTGATGGCCGCCTGGCCGCTGCTGGTCTGGTTCACGCTCACTCATCCCGCATGGCGCTGGCTGTTGCCGCTGGCGATCGTGCTCTTTCTTTTGCGCCTGCTGGCGCTGCGCGGGCGCGCCGGAGAAAGGGCGCGGGTGGGACGCTGGCTTGCCGCTACGGGCGCCGGTCTGAGCCTTGTCAGCCTGTTGCTGAATAAAGGCCAGCTGCTGATGTGGTATCCGGTGGTGGTTAACGCTCTGATGCTGCTGCTTTTCGCCGCGTCATTGCTCAGCGACATGCCGCTGGTGGAGCGCATCGCCAGACTGAAAGAGCCTGCGCTGCCGACAGCGGCGATCCGCTGGACGCGGCGCGTGACGCAGGTATGGTGTCTGTTTTTTATCGTTAACGGCGGTGTCGCGTTGATGACCTGCCTGGCAGACGATCTTCGCTGGTGGACATGGTGGAACGGGCTGTTCAGTTATTTGCTGATGGGATCGCTGATGGCCGGAGAATGGCTGCTGCGCCAGCGTCACAGGGCGCGGGCATAAAATGCTGACGCAGCCGATCAACGCCTGGCTGACCCGGCAGCACGCAGGCATCGTCGCCCGCCGGGGAGGCCAGACCCTGCTGCGCGCGGAATGGCAGCGGCATATCGTCACCCTCGGCCACCGGCTGATGGCGGAGCCGCAGCGGCGCTGGGCGTTGTGCTTCGACGACAGCTATCTCTTCAGCGTGGCGCTGCTCGCCGCGTTGCACGCGGGAAAAACCCCGGTGATACCCGGCCACTGCCGCGAAGCGCTGCTACAGGAGCAGCGCGATGATTTTGACGGCGTGCTGACCGATCTTGATTTCGCGCTCGACTGCCCGGTGGTGGCGCTTCCGCTGGCGGAAAACGGGCCGCTGCCGCCGCTGCCCGCCATCGCGCCCGATGCGGCGGTGATCCTCTTCACCTCCGGTTCCACCGGCAGGCCGGAGCAGGTGATCAAACCGCTGCACTGCCTCGACAGGGAGGCCGACTGGCTGGCCAGACGCTGGTCGCCGCAGTTGCAGGACGCCACCGTGATCGCCTCGGTCAGCCATCAGCATCTTTACGGGCTGACCTTTCGCATTATTCTGCCGCTGGCCTGCGGCATTCCCTTCGACAGCCGCCAAGTGCTTTACAGCGAACAGCTCGCCGCGCAGGACGCTCATCAGCGCTACGTCTTTATCAGCAGCCCGGCCTTTTTGCGTCGTCTGGATCGTTCGCTGCGCCCGCCCGCGTGTCAGCTCATCGTCTCGGCAGGCGGCACGCTGGCCTGGGAGCATGCGCAGGCGGCGGGGCAGTGGTTCGGTCAGCCCGTGGATGAAATATACGGCAGCACGGAAACCGGCGTGCTGGCGACGCGGCGCTTTGTCCATGAAGGGCAACCCTGGCAGCCGTTCGACGGCGTCGCCTTCTCGCAGGACGCACGCCAAAACTGGCGGGTACGTTCGCCGCTGATCCCGCAGTCCGGCGGGCTGCTGCTGAATGATAAACTCCGGTTCAGCACCGATGGCTTCCGGCTTTGCGGTCGTCACGACAGAATTGTTAAAATTGAGGACAAGCGCGTGTCGCTGAGCGAAATCGAACGCCGCCTGCTGGCGCTGCCGGGCGTGGTGGACGCCGCCGCGCTGGTGATCACGCGGCCTGAACGCTGCGGCGTCGGCGTGGTGCTGGTGCTGGACAGCGAGGTCACCGCGCGGCAGTTACTCAGCCTTCGCCAGCAGTGGCGGCAGGCGCTGCACCGCTGGCTGGAACCGGTTGCCATGCCGCGCTACTGGCGGGTGGTGGAATCAATTCCACAAAACAGTCAGAGCAAACGTGCCTGGCCGCAAATACAGGAGTTATTTTATGCTGCCCGTTGAACTCTCCCGCCAGCGGGAAGAGAATTCCGCCGAGCTCACGCTGCGCGCCGATCCCTGTCTCTTCTGGTTTCGCGGCCATTTTCCCACTCAGCCGATCCTGCCCGGCGTGGCTCAGATCGACTGGGTGATGCACTACGGCACGGCGCTGCTGGCGCCGGCGTACCGCTTCAGCGCCATAGAAAACGTCAAGTTTCAGCAGCCGGTGCTGCCTGGCGCGACGCTTGTCCTGACGCTGCGCTGGCAGGTTGAAACCAACCGGTTGCTGTTTGAGTATGCGGTAACCGGCGCAGACGCGCCGCAGCGCGCCAGCAGCGGGAAAATTCTCCTGTGTCGCTAACTGAATTTAACCCCTGCGTGGTGATCCCCTGTTATAACCATGGCGAAACGATCGCGGAGGTGCTGGAGAGGCTTTCGCCGTTCGGGCTGTCGGTGTTTATCATTGATGATGGCAGCGACGCGCCTGCGCGCGCGCGATTGGACAGTCTGCGTGATGAACGTGTCACGCTGATCCGCCTGCCGCGCAACCAGGGAAAAGGCGCGGCGGTGATGCGCGGATTGCAGTCGGCGGCGGCGGCGGGCTTTACCCACGCGCTTCAGGTGGATGCGGATGGCCAGCATCAGATCGAAGACTGCCCGCGCCTGCTGGCGGAGGCCAAAGCGCATCCGGACTGCCTGATTTCCGGTCAGCCGTTGTATGACGATTCAGTTCCCAAATCCAGGCTGTACGGGCGCTACGTCACCCACTTTTGGGTATGGATAGAGACGCTGTCGCTGTCGATTAAAGACAGCATGTGCGGTTTTCGCGTCTATCCATTGCCCGCCACGCTGGCGCTGGCGACGCGGCATCCGCTGGGGCAGCGGATGGACTTCGATACCGAGGTGATGGTGCGTCTTTACTGGGCGGGCACCCCCAGCCGCTTTATCGCTACCCGCGTCATCTATCCGCAGAACGGCCTTTCGCATTTCGATGCGCTCCGCGATAACCTGCGTATTTCGTGGATGCACACGCGGCTGTTTTTCGGCATGCTGCCGCGCATTCCCGCGCTGCTTAAAAAGCGGCGCGGCACGCACTGGGCGGGCGTTGAAGAGCGTCGCGGGCTGGCTGGCATGAAGTTTATGCTGTGGATTTACCGCCTGGCAGGACGCCGCGTCTTTACGCTGTTCCTCTGGCCGGTCACCGGTTTTTACTGGCTGAGCGGCGGCGAGCAGCGGCAGGCGTCGCGGCAGTGGCTGAAAACCATACAGCAGCATGCGGCGGCGCAGCAGATTGCGCTGCCCGGCCGCCTCAACAGTTTTCGCCACTTCCTGCGTTTTGGCGATGCGATGATTGAAAAGATTGCCAGCTGGCGCGGCGATCTGCGCTGGGGAAAAGAGATCGATTTCGCGCCGGGCGCTGAAGCGCTGCTGCAAGCGCCCGGCGGTCGGCTGATCCTCGCCTCGCACCTGGGTGATATTGAAGCCTGTCGGGCGCTGGCGCAGCAGGTCAGCGGGCTGGTTATCAATGCGCTGGTCTTTACCGATAACGCGCAGCGTTTCCGTCAGGTGATGGACGAAATCGCTCCCGAGGCCAGCGAGCATGTAATCCCGGTGTCGTCGATCGGGCCGGACACCGCCATCCTGCTGAAGCAGAAGCTCGACGCCGGGGAGTGGGTGGCCATCGTCGGCGATCGCACCGCGGTGAATCGCCAGCGCGGCGGCGTGCGGCGGGTTTGCTGGAGCAATTTTTTAGGGCGGCCTGCGCCTTTCCCGCAGGGGCCGTTTGTGCTGGCGGCGGCGCTGCGCTGCCCGGTGCTGCTGATGTTCGCCATCCGCCAGCAGGGCAAACTGCGGCTGCACTGCGAACACTTTGCCGATCCGCTCCTGCTGCCCCGCGCCAGCCGCGAGCAGGCGTTGCAGGAGACGGTGGATCGCTATGCGTCCCGGCTGGCCGCGCATGCTTACCTTGCGCCGCTCGACTGGTTTAACTTTTTCGATTTCTGGCAGTTGCCGGACCAATCCCGCACGGAAAATAAGGAGTAACAGTGTTAAACGATGCGCGTTTTACCGTTGACGTTGAACTGAGCATTCCGTTTCACGATGTGGATGCGATGGGCGTTGTCTGGCATGGCAACTATTTTCGCTATTTTGAGATTGCCCGCGAGGCGCTGCTGGCAAGCTTTAACTACGGCTATCGGGAAATGAAAGCTTCCGGCTACCTGTGGCCCGTGGTGGATACGCGGGTGAAATACCGTGCGCCGTTGACCTTCGAGCAGGCCATTCGGGTACGGGCGACGCTGGAAGAGTATGAAAACCGACTTCGTATTGGTTATCAGATCTTTGACGCGGCGAGCGGACAGCGCACCACCAGCGGCTATACCATCCAGGTGGCGGTAGAGGAAAACAGCCAGGCGCTGAGCTTTGTCTCTCCGCCCATCCTGTTTGAACGACTGGGAGTGGCATGATGTTCAGAGTTGTTTTTGCCGCGCTGCTGCTGTTCAGCGCCGCTGCGCCAGCGGTGACGCTGGAGGCACTTCAGCAACGTTTCGCCGGCCAGCCGGTGGTGCGGGCAAACTTCAGCCAGATCCGCGAGATCAACGGCATGACGCAGCCGCTGAAATCCAGCGGTGAGCTGCTTATCGCGCGCGACAACGGCCTGTGGTGGCATCAGGCGAAGCCTTTCCCGATGACGCTGGTGCTCGACGACACGCGCATGGTACAGGTCATGAACGGCCAGACGCCGCAGATCGTCACTAAAGAGAGCAATCCGCAGATGTTCCAGTTTAATCATCTGCTGCGCGCGCTGTTTCAGGCCGACAGAGAGGTGCTGGAGCAGAACTTCCGGCTCGATTTTCAGGATGAAGGGCAGGAGAAGTGGCGGCTGGCGCTGACGCCGAAAACTTCGCCGCTGGACAAGCTGTTTACCTCGCTGACGCTGACCGGCGCGACCTGGCTTGAGACGATTCAACTGCGGGATCGGCAGGGCGATAACACGCTGATCCTGCTCAGCAACCAGCGCGCGACGCCGGAAACGCTCACCGATGAAGAGCGGCAACGCTTTGTTTTCTGAACCGCACAAGCGCCTTGCGCTCGGCTGGCTGACGCTCTGTCTGCTGATGGCGGCGGCGCTGGCGGTGATGCTGCCGCGCGCCGCAGTAAACAGTAGCGTGCTGGCTCTGCTGCCGCAGCAGGCGATGGGTGAGATGCCCGCCGCGCTGCAACAGGGCTTTATGCAGCGTCTGGATCGCCAGATGGTGTGGCTGGTCAGTCCCGGCAGGCAGGCGGATGCGAGCGTGGCGCAGTGGTGGCAGCAGCGGCTGATGGCGCTGCCCGCATTAACAGGGATCAAGGGGCCGATGACGGCGGAGCAGCAGCAGACATGGGGAAAATTCGCCTGGCAGCACCGCAATGCCATGCTGGATGCGGCGACGCGCGCCAGGCTGCAACACGACGGTACAGCGCAGGCCGACTGGGTGCTGGCGCAGCTCTATTCCGCTTTCGCGGGCGTCGGCGCGCAGGAGCTGAATCACGATCCGCTGCTGCTGGTGCGCGGCGCGCAGCTGGCGATGCAGCAAAACGGCGGCCGCCTTGGCCTCAGCGACGGCTGGCTGACCACTACCGATGCGCAGGGCCGCGTCTGGTATTTCCTGCACGGCGAGCTTAACGGCAATTCGTTTGATATGCAGCAGAGCCACGCGCTGGTTGAACAGATGGCGGCGTTGAAAACGGCGCTGATCGCGCGCTACCCTGACGCACAGCTGTTGTCGCGCGGTACGGTTTTTTTCAGCGATTACGCCAGCCAGCAGGCGAAACACGATATTTCCACGCTGGGCGCGGCGACCGTTTGCGGCGTGCTGCTGCTGATCTTCGCCGTGTTCCGCTCGCCGCGACCGCTGGTGCTGTGCGCCGTTTCGGTCAGTATCGGCGCGCTGGCGGGCACCGTGGTCACGCTGCTCTGCTTTGGCGAGCTTCACCTGATGACGCTGGTGATGAGCATGAGCATCGTCGGCATTTCGGCGGACTACACGCTCTATTACCTGACCGAGCGGATGATCCACGGCGCTGACGCCACGCCGTTGCAAAGCCTGCGCAAAGTGATCCGCGCCTTATTGATGGCGCTGGCTACGGCGGCCATTGCGTATCTGATTATGATGCTGGCGCCGTTTCCCGGCATTCGCCAGCTGGCCGTGTTTGCGGCGGCGGGGCTTTCGGCCTCGTGCCTGACGGTTATCTGCTGGTATCCGCTGCTGGTAAAAGGGCTGCCGGTCAGGCCGGTGCCTCTGCTGGCGGTGATGGGGCGCTGGTTAAGCGGCTGGCGTCGCCGTCGATGGCTGCGTGTCGGGCTGCCGCTGCTGGTGGCAGCCATCTCCGCCGCCGGCCTGATGCAGCTACGCATTGATGATGATATTGCGCAACTGCAAGCGCCCCCGCCCGCGCTGCTGGCGCAGGAGAAGCAGATCGCGGCACTGACCGGGCAGCGCGCAGATCAAACCTGGCTGGCGGTGTGGGGCGACAGCGCGCAGCAAACGCTGGAACGTGTTGAGGCGCTGGCGCCGCAGCTTGCCGCCGCGCGCGAAAAGGGCTGGGTGGCGCATTATCGCCTGCTGCCGCTCTTATCGCAGGCGCAGCAGGCCAATGACCTGCGGCTGCTGAAGCAGGCGGCGCCCACGGTGATGAGTCGCCTGCGTGACGCGGGCGTCACGGTAAGCGATGCGGATCTCTCTTCAATGACGCTGACGCCGGAGGCATGGCTCGCCAGCCCCAACAGCGAAGGCTGGCGGCTGCTGTGGATGTCGCTCAGCGATGGCCGCAGCGCGGTGCTGGTGCCGGTTGAAGAGGTAAAAAATCCTCAGGCGATGAAATCACTGGCGGCATCGCTCCCCGGCGTCAGTTGGATCGATCGTAAAGCGACTTTTGACCAACTGTTTGCCTTTTACCGGGGGCTGATGAGCTGGCTGCTGGGCGCGGCGCTGCTGGCGATTGCGTTAAGCTTTATCATACGGCTCGGCCTGCGTCAGGGCGTGCGGGCGTTTCTGCCTTCGCTGCTGTCGCTGGGCGGCGGCCTGGCGGCGCTGGCGCTGAGCGGCCATGCGCTGAACCTGTTTTCGCTGCTTGCGCTGGTGCTGGTGCTGGGCATCGGTATTAATTACACGCTGTTCTTCAGTAATCCACGCGGCACGCCGATAACCACCTTACTGGCGGTGACGCTGGCGATGACCGTCGCGCTGCTGACGCTTGGCATGCTGGTATTCAGCAGCACCCAGGCCATCGCCAGTTTTGGTATTGTGCTTTGTAGCGGCATTTTTACCGCCTTCCTGCTTGCGCCGCTGGCGATGCCGACGACAAGGAAAAAGAGATGAGGATCGTTGCCCTGGCCGCACTGGCCATGCTGCTGCTGGCCGGTTGCGCCGGAAAGCAGGAAAGTACCCGTCCGCAGGCCTGGCTGAAGCCGGGCGTGCGCGTAACGCTGCCCGCGCCGGATATCGACCCGCCATTCAGTCGTCAACAGTTGCTGACCGGCACCTTCAAAGGCAAACAGCAGTCGCTGATGGTGCTGCTGAGCGCTGACGGACAGCGTCTGACGCTGGCAGGGCTCTCTGCGCTGGGCATTCGTCTGTTCAGGGTCAGCTACGATCGGCACGGCGTGCAGAGCGAACAGTCGGTTGTGCTGCCGGAGCTGCCGCCAGCCAGCCAGGTGCTGGCTGATATCATGCTCAGCCACTGGCCGATCGACGCCTGGCGTTCACAATTGCCTGGAGGCTGGACGCTGGTTGATGAGGGCGACCGTCGCCTGTTACGCGATGAAAACGGCAAAACGGTAACGGAAATTCGTTACATGCAGCGCGGCGCAACGCGTGAGCCCGTTTCTGTTCAGCAGTTTGTCTTTGGCTATCACATCACTATTCAGGATCTGGATTCGCCATGATCTACATTTCAGCCGTCGCCATGCTTAACGCGCTGGGTAACGACATGGCGCAAATAGCGCAAAATCTCAGCCACGGCAATGCGCCGGGCATGCGCGCCGACAGCGGCTGGCTGCTGGCTGGGAAACCGTGCTGGACCGGGCGGGTAGCGGCGGATCTGCCGACCGTTCCCGCTGCGCTGGCCGCCAGCAACAGCCGCAACAATCAGCTGCTGCTGGCGGCGCTGGCGCAAATCCGTCCGCAGATCGACGAGGCGATAGCCGCTTATGGCGAAGATCGCGTGGCGGTGGTGCTTGGCACCAGCACCTCCGGGCTGGATGAGGCGGACTGCTATATCTCAGAAGCACGCGCGACCTGGCGCTACGCTCAACAGGAGCTGGGCGATCCCTCGCGCTTTGTCGCCGATTACCTTGGACTGAACGGCCCCTGCTATACGCTCTCCACCGCCTGTTCCTCAAGCGCCCGTGCGCTGATCAGCGGCGCACGTTTGATTGAGGCCGGGCTGGCGGACGTCGCTATCGTCGGCGGTGCGGATACACTGAGCCGCATGCCGATAAACGGCTTTGACAGTCTGGAGTCGCTCTCGCCGCTGCGCTGTGCGCCGTTCAGCAAAGGGCGAGACGGCATCACCATTGGCGAAGGCGCGGCGCTGATGCTGCTGACGCGCACGCCGCAGGAGATTGCGGTGCTGGGCGTGGGCGAATCGTCGGACGCCTGGCACATGTCGGCGCCGCATCCGCAGGGAGAAGGCGCTGTTAAGGCCATCAATATGGCGCTTCGCCAGGCCCGTTTACCGCCGGAGGCGCTGGGTTACATTAACCTGCATGGCACCGCCACGCCGCTCAACGATCGCATTGAGGCCGACGTGGTGCGCGCCATTTTTGGTGAAGCCGTGCCCTGTAGCTCAACCAAGCATCTGACCGGGCACACGCTTGGCGCGGCGGGCATTTGCGAGGCTGCGCTGTGCTGGTTGCTGCTGACGCAGGATCTGCCGCTGCCGCCGCAGGATTTCAGCGTGCGCGATCCGGACGACACGCTGGCGCCGTTTGGCCTGCTGGTTGCGCCGCAGCCGCTTCAGCGACCGTTCATTCTCAGCAACTCCTTTGCCTTCGGCGGTAACAACACCTGTTTGATTTTGGGGAAACATGATGGCTGAATTTAACAAGGCGGCGGAGTATCTGCCGCATGAAACGCCGATGGTGCTGCTTGAGCGGGTGCTGGCGGTGAGCGACGAAGGCGCAACCTGTCAGGTTTCGGTGTCGCCAGATGGCGTTCTGGCACCGTTCCTGGATGCGGACGGCGCGCTTCCCGCCTGGTTTGGCGTGGAGATGATCGCCCAGACCATTGGCGTGTGGTCCGGCTGGCACCATCGCCAGCACGGCGGCGGCAAACCCGCGCTGGGTATGCTGCTTGGCGCGCGGGCCTTTCGCTGCGACAGCGCTGTTTTCCCGGCGGGCGCCATGCTCACCGTGTCGGTACATTTGCTGATGCGCGATGAAAAAATCGGCAGCTTTGAGGGCGAGATCGACGCTGAGGGGCAGCATCTGGCCAGCGGCAGGCTCAATACCTGGCAGCCCGACGAAAACGAATTACAACAACTTCTGCAACAGGGTAAAAAAGGATGACGCGTTCTGTTTTGGTGACGGGCGGTAGTAAAGGCATCGGGCGGGCTATCGCGCTGCGGCTGGCGGCGGACGGCTTTAAGATAACCGTGCATTATCATCGCGATGAGGCCGGCGCGGAAGAGACGCGCGGGCTGATCGAACAGGCGGGCGGTACGGCGCGCTGTATCGGTTTTGATATTGCCGATCGCGCAGCCTGCCGGGAAGGTCTTGAGGCGCATATTGCGCAATACGGCGCGTGGTACGGTGTGGTCAGCAACGCCGGGATCGCCCGCGACGGCGCGTTTCCCGCGCTGAGCGAAGAGGACTGGGACAGCGTCATCAGCACCAACCTCGACGGCTTTTACAACGTCATCCAGCCCTGCATCATGCCGATGATCGGCCTGCGCAAAGGCGGGAGGATCATCACGCTCTCTTCCGTTTCCGGCCTGATGGGCAATCGCGGGCAGGTGAACTACAGCGCCGCCAAGGCAGGCATCATCGGCGCCACGAAAGCGCTGGCGATTGAGCTGGCGAAGCGCAGGATCACGGTGAACTGCATCGCGCCGGGACTGATCGATACCGGCATGCTCAACATGGAGGCGGCCGCAGCGGAAGAGGCCATGCGCATGATCCCAATGAAGCGCATGGGCGAAGCGGAGGAAGTGGCCGGACTGGCAGGCTATCTGATGTCGGACATCGCGGGCTACGTCACGCGACAGGTTATTTCCATCAACGGAGGCATGCTGTGATGCGGCGCGTGGTGGTCACCGGGATGGGGGGCGTTACCGCGTTTGGCAACGACTGGGGACAGGTGAGCGAAAAGCTGCGCGCCGGACGCAACGCGGTGCGTAAAATGCCGGAATGGCAGGTTTACGACGGACTGAATACGCTGCTTGGCGCGCCGGTAGAGAATTTCACTCTGCCTGAGCACTATACGCGCAAGCGCATCCGTTCCATGGGCCGCGTCTCGCTGCTGGCGACGCGGGCCACCGAACTGGCGCTGGCCCAGGCAGGCCTGCTGGAGCATCCTGTCCTTACCGGCGGAGAAACCGGCATCGCCTATGGATCGTCAACCGGCAGCACCGGGCCGGTCAGCGAATTCGCCACCATGCTGACCGAAAAGCACACCAATAATATTACCGGCACCACCTACGTGCAGATGATGCCGCACACCGCAGCGGTGAACGCCGGGCTGTTTTTTGGCCTGCGCGGTCGGGTGATCCCCACCTCCAGCGCCTGTACCTCCGGCAGCCAGGCGATTGGTTATGCCTGGGAAGCGATCCGCCATGGTTATCAGACCGTGATGGTGGCGGGCGGCGCGGAAGAGCTGTGCCCCTCCGAAGCCGCCGTTTTCGACACGCTGTTTGCCACCAGCCAGCGTAACGATGCGCCAGAGAGCACGCCTTCGCCGTTTGACAAAAACCGCGACGGTCTGGTGATCGGCGAGGGGGCCGGCACATTGATTCTGGAAGAGCTTGAGCATGCCCGCGCGCGCGGCGCAACGATCTGTGCAGAGGTGGTGGGCTTTTATACCAACTGCGACGCTGCGCACATCACCCAGCCTCAGCGCGAGACGATGCAGATTTGCATTGAAGGCGCGTTACGCATGGCCGGACTGACGTCGCAGGACATTGGCTATATCAGCGCGCACGGCACCGCGACCGATCGCGGCGACGTGGCGGAAAGCCTTGCCACGGCGGCGTTGTTTGGCAACCGCACGCCCATTTCCTCCCTGAAAAGCTACTTCGGCCATACGCTCGGCGCCTGCGGTGCGCTGGAGGCGTGGATGAGCATTGAAATGATGCGCGAAGGGTGGTTTGCGCCCACCCTGAACCTCACCCAGCCGGCCGACGACTGCGGCGATCTCGACTACATCATGCATCAGCCGCGGGTACTGCAAACCGACTACATTCAGTCGAACAATTTTGCCTTTGGCGGTATCAATACCTCACTGATTTTCCGCCGCTGGCGTGACTGAGAGGTCGAGCAAAATGACTCGTTGTCATTTTTGCTTGCAATTAAAAACACTCTGACGATAATCGCAATTCGAATAAAAACTATTATCAATTGCATTATTATCAGGGTAACAAAATGGCACACCTCACGACCTCCTGCACCGGCTTCAGCCTTACGCTGCTGTCGGTGCTGATTGGCGCAGCGATCTCGCCTGCGTTTGCCGCCCCGGCGGCGACTACTTCAGACAACACCATGACCGTGGAAGCTACGCCGGAAAATTTCAGGCCCGGCGGCGATGAGCTGGTTCCTGCTTATCTGGACGGGCAGATTGCTAACGGTGGCCGTCTTGGCATGCTCGGCGAGCAGAATGCGCATAACGTACCTTTCAACGTCGTCGGCTACACCTCGAAAATGATCCAGGATCAGCAGGCCAACACGCTGAAAGAAGTGGTGGCTAACGATGCGTCCGTACAGAATGTTCAGGGTTATGGCAACTTTGCGGAAACTTACCGCATTCGCGGCTTTACGCTTGACGGTGACGATATCACCCTGGGCGGCCTGCCCGGCGTTATGCCGCGCCAGGTGGTGTCCACCCAGATGATCGATCGCGTTGAGGTATTCAAGGGTTCAAATGCGCTGATCAACGGCGCGGCCGTTTCCGGCGTCGGCGGTATGATCAACCTCGAACCAAAACATGCGGAAGACACGCCGTTAACGCGCCTCGGCGTGGATTACACCTCGGCGTCTGAGGTTGGCACCTCGCTGGACAGCGCACGTCGTTTTGGTGACAACAACGAGTGGGGCGCGCGCGTCAATCTGCTGCATCGCGAAGGCGAAACGGCGGTGGATAACGAGAAACGTCGCACCACGCTGGCGTCGCTCGGGCTGGATTACCGCGGCGACAAACTGCGTACGTCGCTGGATATGGGTTATCAGAAACAGGCGTTTCACGGCGGGCGGCTTGGCGTAAACATCAGCGGTGTGGACTTCATTCCTGAGGTGCCGCGCGGCACCAGCAACTACAGCCAGGACTGGGTCTACAGCGATCTGGAAAGCGAATTCGGCATGGCGCGCGTGGAGTACGATCTGCTGCCGGACTGGACGCTCTACGGCGCCGTGGGTGGGCAGCATTCGCATGAAACCGGCGCCTATGCCTCGCCAAAAGTCACTGATGAAACGGGCGCCGCCACTATCGGCAACATGAATACCAATAAAATTGTCGATGCCTTCAGCGGCATGACCGGCGTGCGCGGGAAATTCGACACCGGCATGGTCAGCCACAGCGTGAACGTCGGCTACTCTGCGCAGACGAAGCGTGAAAAAACCGCCTATGGCATGGCGCTGTCGCCGGTTGCCACCAATATTTATCAGCCCGACGCGGTTGAGAAACCGGCGAACACCTTCTTTGGCGGCGATCTGGACGATCCGCGAGCTACCAGCCGCATCAGAACCCAGGGCGTGTTGCTGGCCGATACGCTGGGCTTTGTTGACGACAAAATCCTGCTGACCGTCGGCGCGCGTCATCAGAAAGTGGTGGTGCGCAACTATGCGTACGGAACGCAGATTGAAGACAGCGATGCCCGCTTTACTAAATCGCGCTGGACGCCGGGCTATGGGCTGGTGGTCAAACCCTGGGAGTCCGTCTCGCTTTATGCAAACCACATTGAGGCGCTCCAGCCGGGCGAAAGCGCGTCAAGCGGCGCGGTAAACGTCGGTCAGGTGACGGGAATTTCGCTCTCCAAACAGAATGAAGTGGGCGTGAAACTCGACTATGGCCGCGTCGGCGGATCGCTGGCGCTGTTTGAAATCAAAAAACCGACCGGGATTATTGATCCGCAAACCAATATTTTTGGCCTGTATGGCGAACAGCGCAACCGCGGCGTGGAGCTGAACGTCTTTGGCGAGCCGGTTTATGGCGTGCGCCTCAACGGCAGCGCCACCTGGCTCGATCCGAAAATGAGCAAAACCCAGGACGGGCAGTACGATGGCAATGATGCCGTGGGCGTGGCGAATTTCTACACCGTACTGAGCGCGGAGTATGATATCAAGCCAGTTGAAGGGCTGACCGCGCTGGCTCGTCTTACGCACTCCGGCTCACAATATGCGGATCAGGCCAACACCAAAAAGCTGGACAGTTACACCACGCTGGATTTGGGTATGCGCTACCGGATGCGCGTTAAGGAAAACGATTTAACCTGGCGCCTGGCGGTGGAGAACGTAACCAACGAGAAGTACTGGTCAGGCGTTGAAAACTACGGCACCTATATCTATCAGGGCGACCCGCGCGAGCTGAAGCTCTCGCTCTCCTATGATTTTTAAGCTGTCGGGCCGCAGATGCGGCCCTTTTTATTGCCCGCGCGCTACGCTTTATCATGACCTTTAGTACAGTTTGCAGTAACAGGTTTTGCTCTTATACTTTGCATGCGGCTGACGAACTGCCGAAGAGAGGCCACATTTAAGGAGCAAGACAAGAATGGATGCGAAAGACGATAAACTGCTGGCGCTGGTAGGACTGCTGACCGCCTGCCTGATCACCATTATTGTGATGTTTACCCTCACATGGATCTCAGATATGCGCCTGACTTCCGAAGAAGCAACCCTCCCCGAAAAATGCATAAAAGTGGACACTCATGTTTCCTGAGCGCCACGTCCTCCGTTTTTGAATCTGATTTGCTGGCTGCGAATGGTCAGCGCATAGGGCTCATACAGGGTGCGATTGCCGTTGGCATCGGGCAGGCCAAACAGCCCGCCGGGCGAGCGTCGCGCGTCGGCCCATGTCGGGTAGTCAACCGCCGGAAAAAGGGATATGCCTTCCACCTGCACGCCGAGATCCATCGCCTGAGTCACCTGTTCCACCACGCCGTTCAGCCAGGCCACGCGCGCGTTGCCCTCTGCGCCCGTTTCCGCCAGGAGCAGAGGACGCTGATAGCGCTGCCACACGTCCTCCAGCAGGCTGGCGAGACTGCGCCTCGCGGTGTTATCGATATCCAGCGGATCGCCGTTGCTGAACCACTGATTATCCGGATAGTAGTTCAGCCCGATGATATCCAGCAGAGACGCCTCGCCGCCCAGTTCTGGTTCGCAGCGACCGGCCAGCATATCCCAGGCGGTGAACTGCGCGTTGTGCTGACGTTTCGCCTCCTCACTGGCGGCGGCGGAATCATTAACGGGCGCGACGTAGACCAGCGGATCGGTTAATACGAAGCGGGCGGCGGGCAGCTCTTCCCGGATCGCCTGCATGGCGGCAATGGAGGCTCTGACCAGTTGCTGCTTCAGCGTGTGCCCGCGTCCGCTTACGCCAGGATTGAACCAGGCAACATCCGCCCCGGCCCATGACCAGAAGGAGATCTGATTCACCGGCGTGAAGAAAGGGGCCGTATAGCCTTCGTTGCGCATCAGGGTCGCCATGGCGCGCGCAAAAGCGGCAAAGCTGTCGACAAACGCGGGTTGCCAGATATCAAGATGCGACGGCCAGCCGAAGTGCGCCAGCTCCCAGATGATTTCCAGCCCCTGGTTCTCCGCCGCGTGCAGCATCGGCAGGAAGGTCGACCAGTCATATTCGCCAGGTTTCTCCTCAATCAGATACCAGCGCGCACCGTCGCGCGCGGTCAGCAACTGCGCTTCCGCCAGACGGGCGTAGTCCTTGTCCAACAGCATATCGTGGCCGCTGTTAATGACCAGGTCAACGCGGCGCCCCTCATCACGGCAGGCGGTTGAGCAGGCAAAACTGCCCTGAAAAAAGCTTTTAAACAGCGTTGGGCGATGCGGCGTCGTTTTTACAGCCTGCGTTGGTGCGATCATAGCGATTCCTCATTACACGTACTGACGCGGATCTATCGGCTAAGTCTAGACTAAAGGCCGTTGCAGGCAGCAGGCAACCTGCTGAATTTGACAGCGAAGCGATAAATAACGCCTGAGGCTGTTGGACACAGGCTATATTGGTTTATCCGTCATAAAATTTAAGGACAAACTATGGCAGAAGCTCTGCTACCGGATGAAGAGGTGGGCGCTCAGACGCGACTGACGCGCGCCATTGCGCCAAGGGTGAAAAAGCACCCCGGCCTGAGCGGTATTCACCCGCTTGAAGAGGGGCTGGATGCGTTCGCGGCCCGCTATCTGCTGCTCTCAATGGCTGAGTTCACGCTCGATATTCAGTACTACATCTGGCAGAACGATATGTCCGGACGGTTGCTGTTCAGCGCGCTGCTTGAGGCGGCCGATCGTGGCGTCAGGGTGCGCCTGCTGCTGGACGACAACAATACGCTCGGGCTGGACGAAACGCTGAGCGAGCTGTGCCGTCACGAAAATATTGAGGTGCGGCTGTTCAATCCCTTTTCCTTCCGCACGCTGCGCGCGCTGGGTTACCTCAGCGACTTCGCACGGCTGAATCGCCGTATGCACAATAAAAGCTTCACCGTCGATGGCGAGGCGACCATTGTCGGCGGCCGCAACGTCGGCGATGAATATTTCGGCGCGGGCGATGAACCGCTCTTTTCCGATCTTGACGTGCTGGCGGTCGGGCCGGTGGTCGGGGAGGTCACGCGCGATTTTGAAGGCTACTGGCAAAGCCGCGCGGTGCAGCCGCTTAACAGCGTGGTTGAGGTGGATAAAGCAAACGGGCGCGATGCGGTCACGCTGCCGACGGCATGGCGCAACGATCCGCAGGTGCTGCGCTATCTGGAAAAAATTAACGCCTCGGCTTTTGTTCAGGAACTGGAGAGCGGCGATCTGTCGCTAACCTGGGCGGTGACGCGCCTGCTCAGCGACGATCCGCGTAAAGGGCTGGGACGCGCGCGCGCAAAAACCATGCTGCCGCAGCGCATGATGGAGGTGATCGGCAAGCCGCAGACGCAGTTTGATATCATCTCCGCCTACTTTGTGCCAACCCGGGCGGGCGTGGCGCAGTTGCTGTCGCTGGTAAGAAACGGTGTGAAAATCGCCATCCTGACCAACTCGCTGGCGGCGAATGACGTCTCGGTGGTGCATGCCGGTTACGCCAGGTGGCGGAAAAAACTGCTGCGTCACGGCATCACGCTGTATGAACTCAAGCCTCACCACGCGCGCGAGCCTTCACACGATCGCGGCCTGACCGGAAACTCAGGCTCAAGCCTTCATGCCAAAACGTTCAGCGTGGACAGGAAAAAAGTTTTTATCGGCTCGTTTAACTTTGATCCGCGCTCGGCGATGCTGAATACAGAAATGGGATTTGTGATCGAGAGCGAAGCGCTGGCGGATAATATTCACCAGCGTTTTATCAACAGCATGCGCGATCGCGCCTGGACACTGCGGCTGGATAAATGGGGCCGCGTCAACTGGGTGGAATTCCCCGGCGAGGGTGATAAAGAGCGGGTACACAAGCATGAGCCGCGTACCCGCTTTATACAGCGGCTGCTGGTACGGCTGGTATGGCGTTTACCGATCGAGTGGCTGCTGTAGTGATTTTCCGGTAGCGGCCGCCGCAGGGCGCTGCGGCTTGCCGGAAAAGAGAAAACGCAGCAGCGGAATACGCAGGTGGATCTCATAGAGCAGAAAGGCGATGCCGAACACAAACGCCAGCCCGACGAAAAAGCCAAGCGTGTTGCTGCTGATGGTCGGCACGATAAAGATGCCGTAAAGAATGGTTAGCGGATGGTGAACCAGATAAACGAAAAGCGATGCGTTAACCAGGTAAGTCACCCGCGGCGAATGGCTGTTGAGCAGCCGATGTCCAAGTGAAAACACCACATTGACCATCCATAAACCCATCATCATCGACATGACCCCGTCAATTTCGTACAGCCAGCCTTCGCCTTTGCTCCACGTCTGGTTGGCGACGTAGCCGATAAACGCCACCAGCGCGCCGATAAATATCCAGGGAACCGGCCTGATAAACAGCGCTTTGATTGCCGGATATTTCCACGACATCGCGCCGAGGATGAAAAATGGCAGGAAAAACAGCGACTGCATTACCGCATAATTAAACAGGCCATCGCTTAATAGCTGCGGCTCGAAAATAAACAGCATGCGACGCAGCGTTCCCCAGGCGAGGCTGCACAGTAGAATAATCAGGCTGAGTTTGCCCCACGTCAGGTCGGAATAGTCTGTTTTTGCCACGCTGTCGCGCAGCCGTTTGAACATCCAGACGCCAGCAAGAGTCAGCACCGAAAGAACCAGCAGGAACCAGAGATGGGAGATGAGATCCCAGGAGAGCGCATTAAGTTTTTGATACAGCGTCAGCCCGTGCCAGTCGCCAATTTTAGTGGTCCAGGCTTTGATCATAAAAAACTGTGGCACGGTAATCAGCGGCACGGCCGCCAACATTGGGATGCTGACGCGCTCCAGCCTCACCTTCAGCCATTCTTGCGGGCTGTAGCGTAAAAAAAGCATGTAGGAAAAATAACCGGAAATAACAAAAAACACCTGCATACGAAATGCATGAATGAAATCATTAAAAATGGTCAACCACACCGAGGGCGCAAGGCTGTTTACTGACCAAATCTGCGTGGAATAAATCAGGGAAACGTGAAAAGGAATACCTAACAGCATTAACCAGGCCCTGACAGAATCAAGGAAATATTCTCTTTGCTGGGTCTTTTTTATCATATCTATCCGCAATTCAATAAGTTGCTAAAACAGTTCACCCTGAACCAGGCTAAAGCGTAACGCTTACTTTATGTGATCAAACACAGATATACTATCAGGGGAATCTGTATACGGTGGATGTCAGTTACCCGCGTGATAAACATGAACAAAGTGAGCGTTACGCTGTCGGAAAGCTGAATTATCCATTAATATGGATGCGATTGATTTAAGCACACGAAAGGGGGGGATGTGCTGATTAAAATGAAAAACACGCCAAAACTGATGAGCCAGATCGGCATAACGGTTTTGCTTTCACTGTATGCCAGCGCAGGTTGGGCATTCAGCATTGATGACGTTGCAAAACAGGCGAAGGATTTGGCCGGGAAAGGGTATGAGGCGCCGAAAAGCAATTTGCCTTCCCAACTGCGTGAAATGAAATATGCTGACTATCAGCAGATTCAGTTCAATCGCGACAAGGCCTGGTGGAGTAAGTTGAAGTCCCCATTCAAACTTGAGTTTTACCATCAGGGAATGTACTTCGACACGCCGGTGCAAATTAATGAAGTTTCTGCATCGACGGTTCGACAGATTAAATATTCACCCGACTATTTTAATTTTGGCAACGTTAAGCATGACCCGGAAACGGTCAAAAACCTGGGCTTTGCCGGGTTTAAAGTGCTCTATCCGCTGAATAACAAAAATAAAAAAGACGATGAAATCAGCAGTTTCCTCGGCGCCAGCTATTTCCGTGTTATCGGCGGCGGCCAGGTGTATGGTCTTTCCGCACGTGGCCTGGCGATTGATACTGCTTTACCCTCCGGCGAAGAGTTCCCGCGCTTTAAAACCTTCTGGGTGCAGCGGCCAAAACCGTCGGATAAGCAGCTTGTCATTTATGCGCTGCTGGACTCCCCGCGCGCAACCGGCGCTTATCGCTTCCTGATTAAACCGGGAAGTGAGACCACCGTAGACGTACAGTCCAAAGTCTATCTGCGTGATAAAGTCGGCAAGCTGGGCGTTGCGCCGTTGACCAGCATGTTCCTGTTTGGGCCGAATCAGCCATCCCCGACAACCAATTTCCGTCCGCAGCTGCATGACTCCAACGGTCTTTCTATTCATGCCGGCAACGGTGAGTGGATCTGGCGTCCGCTGAATAATCCAAAACATCTGGCGGTGAGCACTTTTACCGTTGAGAATCCGAAAGGCTTTGGTCTGCTTCAGCGCAGTCGTGATTTCAATCAGTACCAGGATCTTGATGACCGCTACGATCTGCGCCCAAGCGGCTGGATTGAACCGCAGGGCGACTGGGGTAAAGGCCGCATTGAACTGGTCGAAATTCCTACCGCCGATGAAACCAACGACAACATCGTTGCTTTCTGGACGCCGGAAAGCCTGCCGGAACCCGGCAAAGAGATGAATTTCAAATATCGCCTGCACTTTACGCGCGATGAAAGCCAGCTGCATTCGCCGGAAACGGCCTGGGTCAGCAATACGCTGCGTTCAACGGGTGATGTGAAGCAGTCCAACCTCGTTCGCCAGCCGGACGGCACGCTGGCCTTTATCGTTGACTTTACCGGTCAGGAGATGAGTCAGTTACCGGAAAACACCCCGGTTACGCCGCAGGTAAGCATCGGTGATAACGGTGAGCTGGTGGAAAACAGCGTTCGTTATAACCCGGTAACCAAGGGCTGGCGTCTGGTGATGCGTATGCGTATCAAAGATGCGAAACAGCCAACGGAAATGCGTGCTGCGCTGGTCAACGGCGACAAAACGCTGACTGAAACCTGGAGCTATCAGTTGCCTGCCAATGAATAAGACTACTGCAACACCCAGTGATTATATCGATGTGCTCCCGCTTTCGCCCGATCGAAAGCGTGGATTACAGGCCTCGATACCTGCCGAATCGGATGAGGTTTTCAGCCAGCTGCATCAGTCGCTGGCTGACGGCGGGCCGATTGAGTGTCGGCCTGACGACGCGCCGCTTGAGTCGGTTAAAACGCGTATTGAGATGAGCTGGCCTGACTCGCTCGGCGAGCAGGGCGAACAGTTCGATAAAGATCATCTCGATCGCACCACGCTGAAGGCGATGCCGCCGCATAAGCGCTCCTCCATGTACCCTGAAGCGTGGCGCACCAACCCGGTTGCGCGTGCGTGGGACTCGGTACGTGGCCGCAAAAGCCTTCCGCGCTACAGCAGCGCGGAAGAGCGTCGGGCGGAGGAGAAGTGGCGTCATGTGGGATCGATTCGCCGCTATATTCTGTTGATTCTGACTATCGCGCAGACCATCGTCGCCACCTGGTATATGAAAACCATCCTGCCTTATCAGGGCTGGGCGCTGATCGATCCCATGGATATGATCCATCAGAACTGGCAACAGTCTGCTTTGCAGATCCTGCCTTATGTCCTGCAAACCGGAATACTGTTCCTGTTCGCGGTGCTGTTCTGTTGGGTCTCCGCCGGGTTCTGGACGGCGCTGATGGGCTTCCTGCAACTGCTGATAGGCAAAGACAAATACAGTATTTCCTACAGCACATCCGGTAACGAGGCTATCGATCCGGCGCACAGAACGGCGCTGATCATGCCGATCTGCAACGAAGACGTTGAGCGCGTCTTCGCCGGGCTGCGCGCTACCTGGGAATCGGTGGTCAGAACCGGCGAGCAGCAGCACTTTGATGTGTATATCCTTAGCGATAGTTACAACCCGGACATCGCCGTAGCTGAACAAAAAGCCTGGATGGAACTGGTGCGTGATGTCGGCGGGGAAGGGCGAATTTTCTATCGCCGCCGTCGCCGCCGCGTGAAACGTAAAAGCGGTAACATTGATGATTTCTGCCGCCGCTGGGGCAGCCAGTACAGCTATATGGTGGTGCTGGACGCAGACAGCGTGATGAGCGGCGAGTGTCTGACCGGCCTGGTGCGCATGATGGAAGCCAACCCGAACGCGGGTATTATCCAGTCATCGCCGAAGGCGTCAGGCATGGATACGCTCTATGCGCGCTGTCAGCAGTTCGCTACCCGCGTTTACGGGCCGCTGTTCACCGCTGGTCTGCACTTCTGGCAACTGGGCGAGTCGCACTACTGGGGGCACAACGCCATCATTCGCGTGCAGCCGTTTATTGAACACTGTGCGCTGGCGCCGCTGCCGGGTGAAGGCTCGTTTGCCGGCTCCATTCTTTCACATGACTTTGTGGAAGCGGCGCTGATGCGTCGTGCGGGATGGGGCGTGTGGATCGCTTATGATCTACCCGGTTCTTATGAAGAACTGCCGCCAAACCTGCTGGACGAGCTGAAGCGCGACCGCCGCTGGTGTCACGGCAACCTGATGAACTTCCGCCTGTTCCTGGTGAAAGGCATGCATCCGGTTCACCGCGCGGTGTTCCTGACCGGCGTGATGTCCTACCTTTCCGCGCCGCTGTGGTTCCTGTTTCTGGCGCTGTCGACGGCGTTGCAGGTGGTGCACACGCTGATGGAACCGCAGTACTTCCTTCAGCCGCGGCAGCTCTTCCCGGTCTGGCCGCAGTGGCGTCCTGAACTGGCCATTGCGCTCTTCTCCACCACGCTGGTGCTGCTGTTCCTGCCGAAGCTGCTGAGCGTGATACTGATCTGGTGTAAAGGCGCAAAACCCTACGGCGGCGCATTGCGGGTATTCGCCTCGCTGTTCCTGGAGATGCTCTTCTCGGTGCTGCTGGCGCCGGTGCGCATGCTGTTCCATACGGTCTTCGTGGTCAGCGCTTTTCTCGGCTGGGAAGTGGTCTGGAACTCGCCGCAGCGTGACGATGATGCCACGCCGTGGAGCGAGGCCTTTAAACGTCATGGTTCGCAGATGGCGCTGGGCCTGGTATGGGCTATCGGCATGGGCTGGCTGGATCTGAACTTTCTGTGGTGGCTGGCGCCGATCGTCTTCTCGCTGATCCTCTCGCCGTTTGTTTCGGTCTTCTCCAGCCGATCAACCACCGGTAACGCCTCGAAGCGTGCGAAATTGTTCCTGATCCCGGAAGAGTTCGATCCGCCGAAAGAGCTGCTGGATACTGACCGCTATCTGGAACTGAATCGTGAGCGCGTGTTAAAAGATGGCTTTATGCACGCGGTACTTAATCCGTCCTTTAATGCGCTGGCAAGCGCGATGGCGACCTCCCGTCACCTGAAAAGTGACATCCTGGAATTTGCCCGCGATCGCCACGTTGAGCAGGCGCTGAGCCGTTCACCGGTTAAGGTCGATCGCGATCTGCGGCTGGTGCTGATGAGCGATCCGGTGACGCTGTCGCGAATGCACTATCGCTTGTGGCAGCATGCGGATAAGTATCACGACTGGTTTGATTACTACAAAACGCTGACGCTGAATCCACTGGCGCTTCCGCCAGCGAAGTAAGCGTTTGATGCCGTCATACAATGCCGGTCAGTTATTCTGACCGGCATTTTTTTGTGTGTCGTATTCGTTTGACGCGGCGGGCACGGGATAACCTCTTTTCGTCCGATTGCCTGCACAGCGATGCGCTAAGATGACATTTTTCTCAGTAACGGAGTCGTAATGATAATGAGGATACTATGTGGATTAGCGCTGTCGGCGTCGCTGGTGGTGCTGACTGGCTGCGGTAGTATTATCAGCCGCACGGTTCCAGGGCAGGGGCACGGAAATCAGTTCTATCCGGGCGTACAGTGGGATATTCGCGATACGCCGTGGCGTTTCCTGACGATTATCGATCTACCGCTGTCGATGGTGGTGGATACGCTACTGCTGCCGGTAGATGCGCATCACGGCCCTTATGAATAACGCACCCGAAGAAGCGTGCGTTTGGTCAGATATCGGGATTAGCAATTACGCCCAGCGATCGGAATCGGTATTGTCATCTTCCCACTCTTCCGCCGCCGCCGCGCCCTCTTCGCTGTCTGCGGGCGGTTCAAGCTGGAATTCGCCTTCGTCCCACTCATGCAGCGTATTTTCCGGCTGCCACTCCTGACGAAGCTCGATTTCATCAAAGTCGCCGTCAAAAATCGCCTGTGCCGCCTCACCGCTGCGCAGCGACAGGCACTCGCCCTCGTCGCCTTCATCGGTAAAGAATTCAGCCTGCCACATGATGTCGCCATCCTGCATGACGTACTTTTGCAGATTGAACTGGCTGATCGATGCGTCCTCTTCATTCAGCTCCGGATTAGCCGCCAGATACTCTTCACGTGCGGCGTCGATAGCCTCTTCCAGCGTTGCAAACATGCTCATCGCGTTCTCCATAAAAGTTTTTGCAGGTTTTTAGAAAGGATAGTCGAAGATATCCGGGTAGAAAGCACGAAGGCTAAAAAATATCTGCTGGTTTTTAGCCTGTTTATCAACCAATTAAGTACCTGAAATCAGCGCTGTTTGTATAAAGGAGGAGGAGCATACGGCAGACGCGCTGCCGCTGATACAACTAATAGAGAGGGGGTTCGCCGGGCGGGCGGGTTTTGAAGCGGCGGTGGAGCCACATGTACTGTTCAGGGGCCATCAGCACTCCGTTTTCAACCACTTTATTCATACGCGCGGCGGTGGCGGATTCATCGTCAACGGGCATCGCCTGCTCTTCCGGCAGAATAACCATTTCATAGCCTTTACCGTGGGGCAGACGGCGCGGGACAAATGGGATCACCGCTGGCTGGCCGCTGCGGATCAGCAGGTAGCTACCTTTGGTTGACGCCGCCTTGTCCACCGCGAAAAAAGGCACGAAGACGCTGCTTTTCGGGCCATAATCATGGTCGGGCGCGTACCAGATGATGTCGCCGTTTTTCAGGGCGCGGATCATGCCTTTCAGGTCTTTGCGATCGAGCATGCTCTTATTGGAGCGCATACGGCCCCACGTTTGCAGCCAGTCCAGCAGCGCGTTATCGTTTGGCCGGTAAACGCCAATTCCCGGATTGTGGATGCCGAAAATACGCGCGCCCAGTTCGAGCGTCAGAAAGTGCATGCCAATCAGCAATACGCCTTTGCTGTCGGTGCGCGCTTTCTCAATGTGCTCCAGACCGCTCACGTGAAACCATTTTTTGATGCGCCAGTCCGGCCAGAACCAGGCCATGCCTGTTTCAATCAGCCCCATTCCCACGGACTCAAAATTTCGCATGACCATTGCTTCCCGCTCTGCGGCGGGCATATCGGGAAAGCAGAGTTCGAGGTTCCGTTGCGTCACCTCCAGCCGGCGTCGCAAAAAACGCATTGAAAGACGACCAAGTCCGCAGCCAAGGTGATAAAGCACGGGATAGGGCAGCAGCACCAGCAGATAGAGCGCGCCGATGCCCAACCAGGTAAACCAATAACGTGGATGCAGCAACGCACGGGTGAATTGAGGAAGCTGAGTCATGAGTTTCCAGATCGAAAAAAAGGGGCACCATTATGCTGCCCGCTAAGTATGAATTATCGCTTATTGTGCCATTTTTTGGGGATGAACTGAAACATGCTGCCGAATCGATAGCATATTTTACCGCCCCGGCAGACGGGACGGTGACATCTTATGATTTAAAAAGACCTTTTACTTCGTGCGGTTCGCTGCGCCAGTATTGTTCCGGCGCGCGCACTTTCTCGCCAAGTTTGGCGGCGGCGTGCCACGGCCAGCGCGGATCGTAGAGCATGCCGCGCGCCAACGCCACCATATCGGCTTGCTGGTTCGCCAGCAGCGTTTCCGCCTGTTCCGCGTCGGTGATCAGGCCAACGGCGATAACCGGAATGTCCACGGCGTCTTTGATCGCAGCGGCGAAGGGCACCTGATAATTCGGGCCAACGGCGATCTGCTGCGCAGGAGAGAGGCCGCCGCTTGAGACGTGGATATAGCTGCATCCTTCTTTACCCAGCGCCTGGCTGAGCGCAATGGATTGTGCAATATCCCACCCGCCTTCAACCCAGTCCGTGGCGGAAATGCGCACGCCCACCGGCTTGTCGGCTGGCGTCACGCGGCGTACTTCACGGAACACCTCCAGCGTCAGGCGCATGCGGTTCTCCAGCGAACCGCCATACTGGTCATCGCGCTTATTTGCGAGCGGTGAGAGGAACTGATGCAGCAGATAGCCATGCGCCGCGTGCACCTCAATCAGATCCAGCCCCAGCCTGTCGGCACGGATCGCGGCGTCAATGAAGGCTTGTTTGATCTCCTCAATACGCGCAAGCGTCAGGGCCTGCGGCGTGCCGTCAGACTCATTGAAGGGCAGGGCAGAAGGTGCGGAGGTCTGCCAGCCGCCCTGTTCGGGTTGCAGAAAACCACCGCCGCGCCACGGTACGTCGGTGGACGCTTTACGCCCGGCGTGCGCAAGCTGAATGCCAATCGGCATTGCGGAATAGCTGCGCACGTCTTTCAGCACGTCGGCCAGCGCCTGTTCGGTGTCGTCATTCCAGATGCCCAAATCCTGCGGCGTGATCCGTCCCTGCGCTTCAACAGCGGCGGCTTCAATAATCAGCAGACCTGCTCCGGAAAGCGCCAGATGACCCAGATGAATGCGATGCCATGCGGTCGCCCGGCCCTGCTCGGCGGAGTACTGACACATGGGTGCGATGACAATGCGGTTCTCGAGGTGTAACTTGCCCAGCGTAATCGGGTTGAAAAGGTGACTCATACAGCGTTCTCCGTAGCGATCGTTTATTTCATTAACAGGGAAACTATAGGCGCTAATTGCCGGCGTGATGATCCGGTTATGCTTTCAATTCGACGGAAAAGATTCTTTTTATCAGGACGGTTTGATTTTTCATGGGATCGGGTATCATAGCCGCCGCAAAATTCTTCTCAAAAACGCAGGAAAAAACACCATGCCAGTGTTACATAACCTTGTTTCCAATGAAGAGCTGAAAGCGCGCATGCTGGCCGAAACCGAGCCGCGCACGACGGTCTCTTTTTATAAATATTTCACCATTGACGATCCCAAAGCCTTTCGCGATGCGCTCTATGTGGCGATGACGGCCCTGAAAGTCTTTGGCCGCATCTATATTGCCAGCGAAGGCATCAATGCGCAGATCAGCGTGCCGGCCAGCCAGTATGAGGCAATGAAGTCGATGCTGTATGGTTTTCATCCGGCGCTCAACGCGCTGCGAATGAATATCGCGCTGGATGACGATGGTAAATCCTTCTGGGTGCTGCGTTTAAAAGTCCGCGATCGCATCGTGGCCGATGGCATTACCGACGAGCGTTTCGATGCCAGCGACGTGGGCGCTTACCTGAAAGCAGGCGACGTCAATGCGATGCTCGACGATCCCGATGCGGTGTTTGTGGATATGCGTAATCACTACGAGTACGAAGTAGGCCATTTTGAAAACGCGATGGAGATCCCGGCTGATACCTTCCGCGATCAGCTGCCGATGGCCGTTGAGATGTTGCAGGAAAAACGGGACAAAAAAATCGTAATGTACTGCACCGGCGGTATTCGCTGTGAAAAGGCCAGCGCCTGGATGCGACATAACGGTTTTAGCAATGTTTATCACGTTGAGGGCGGCATTATTGAGTACGCGCGACGCGCCCGGGAGCAGGGATTGCCGGTGCGTTTCAAGGGCAAAAACTTTGTCTTTGACGAGCGGATGGGCGAGCGCATCTCCGACGACGTGATTGCCCATTGCCATCAGTGTGGCGCGGTCTGCGATACCCATGTGAATTGTAAAAACGACGGTTGCCATCTGCTGTTCATACAGTGTCCTGACTGTGCAGAGAAATATCAGCACTGTTGCAGTCCGCTGTGCATGGAGGAGCTGGCGCTTTCGCCGGAAGAGCAGCGTGCCCGCCGCGCCGGACGAGAAAACGGCAATAAAGTATTCAACAAGTCGCGCGGCCTGCTGAATATGACCCTCAAAATTCCTGAGCCGGACAGGTAAAGTAAACAAGGCCGATGATATCGGCCTTGTTGTAGCTTACTGGCGGACGCCTTCAAGTGAAATAATCAGCTCCACGCTCTGCGAGGCCGGCCCGAGATCGGTGGTGATATTGAAGTCCTTCAGGGCAAATTTTCCTTCTGCCTCAAAGCCTGCACGGTAGCCGCCCCACGGATCTTTACCTTCCCCCAGTTTTTTCGCTTCCAGCGTCACCGCTTTGGTCACGCCATTCAGCGTCAGGTTACCGGTGATATCCAGTTCGTCGCCGTCCTTTTTCACGCCTGTTGAAACAAAGGTGGCTTTCGGAAATTTAGCAACGTTCAGGAATTCGGCGCTGCGCAGGTGCTTATCGCGTTCGGCATGGTTGGTATCAATACTGTTGGTATTAATGGTGACGTTAACTTTATCTTTGGCGGGATCGGCCTCGTCAAAGGTAAAATTACCGTCGAAGTCTTTAAACGAGCCGTAAATCCAGCTATAGCCGAGGTGCTGAATGCGGAACTGCACAAAGGCATGCTGTCCCTGTTTATCGATTTTATAATCCGCTGCGGAGGCGGCACCGGCGCTCATCAACATCGCGGCGGCGGTAATGCTTAACAGGCTTTTTTTAAACATGGTCTTCTCCCTTAGAGATTAATCGATGCGGCTACCCAGCATCCGTTTTAATGTTACGTCACGATCGATAAAGTGGTGCTTTAGTGCGGCCAGACCGTGCAATACGGAGAGGATCACCACGCTCCACGCCAGCCACAAATGAACCTCGCCCGCCACGTCCGCCTGCTCGGCCAGCCCCTGAAAGGTGGCAGGAACGCTAAACAGGCCGAAGACCTCAACAGGCTGGCCGTCGGCGGTAGAAATCAGATAGCCACTGATAAACAGGGCAAACAGGATGCCATACAGCAAAATATGTACGGTAACCGCGCTGACACGCGTCAGGGCGGAATAGCTGCTGAGGGGTTTCGGTGGCGGTGAGAGAAAACGCCAGACGGTTCTGAAAATCATAATGGCGAACAGCGTAATGCCGATGCTTTTATGCAGTTCCGGCGCAGGATGATACCAGCTATCGTAATAACCCAGCGTGACCATCCACAGCCCGAGCGCAAACATACCATAGATAAACAGCGCCATTCCCCAATGCAGCAGCACGCTGATGTGGCCGTAGCGGCGGGTTGTGTTTTTTAGCAGCATGTTGAAAACCCTGTGGTCTTTTTGAAAAGAATGGACAAGCGGATACTTAAAATCAACAACTAAATTACGTTGTGCAATAAAAGTTATTTATGTTCAAATTAATTGATTGAGCATGCAAATTTACTTCTCATAATTTGCTTGTTAATTGCGTTTATTGGCTATGTTGATGCATTTAAAGGGAATGTGACTACAAAAAAAGACGTATTTTTATCGATTTTTTTGATTGTAGTTAAAAGATTTGTCAGCACACTGTCATTTTACGTTTACGGTAAAGCATAAAAGATATGCATGTATTCGGACGGGCGGTGAATCAGCGCAGATTAATTTAGCGCGCGTAAAACTATTATCCGCTCGTCGCAATTAAAAAGCGGCAGAAATGACGCTATTAGCCTGCTTATTATATTGAGGCCGCTTCTCAACATGAAAAAGATCGGCCTGGAGCAAGGCCGGATCAATTATTGTAAACGGGAAAGCATAAAGGGCGAGAGGTCAAACGGGCTTTCTTTATCTTGCGCAAACGCGGCGGCAATTTCACCCAAAACCGTGGCGAATTTAAATCCGTGACCACTCAGTCCGCTAATAATAAGCCGGTTCGGCGAGCCGAACGTATCAATAATAAAGTCTTCGTCCGCGGTATTATCATAGGTACAAGCCGCGCCGCGCAGGCAAACGCCCACGCCGGGCAAAAATTGACGTAAAAATGAGAAAAGTTCGCTGCCGTCGGCGGCAACTGCGCCAAAAGGCTTGCGTTCTTCAGGTGCATTTATTGGCTGGCCGCCATCATGTCTGCCAATTTTAAGCGCGTTATTATCTGCCGGAAATCCATAAAAGTGCGATCCGTCCGGGGTTTCGACGGTGAAAGCGGGAAATCTGTTATTTTCACTGTATCGGCCATCGGCCTGATGCCAGGCGAACACTTTTCTGACCGGCGTTACCGGCAGTTCAGGCATCAGCGTTTTAACCCAGGTGCCAGCGCTGAGCAGCAGTTTACGGCTTCGATAAGCGCCATCAGCGGTATTCACAACCTGCAATCCGCTCTCTTCGGTGAGAGAATCAACACCGCAGTTAAACAGTTGCGCACAGCCTGCCTCTTTACTCAGGCGTATCATCTGGCGAATGGCGATCTCTGATTTCAGGTAGCCCGAGCGGGGTTCGAAAATGCCCGTGTAGCCTGAAGGCACGCTGATTTCCGGCCAGCGACGCGTAACGTCTTCGCCGCTAAGCGTTTCGGCTTCAAGTGCAAACTGGCTGGCGCTCTGGCGTACGTTACGGATAAACGCTGAAGCGGCGGGGGCAAGGTTAATCACGCCGCAGCGGTGCATCAGCTGTTCGCCGCACTCTTTTTCTAATTCGTCCCAGAGCTGCTGGGCGCGAAGTAACATCGCGACGTAATGCGGCCCTTCGCCGTAGGCGTGGCGAATAATGCGGGTTTCACCGTGGTGGCTGCCGTCCTGATGCGGGGGGTGACCACGGTCAATCATCAGCACCTTTAAGCCAGCCCGCGTGGCATAAAGCCCTGCGGCAGCGCCCACTGAACCGCTGCCCACTACAATCAGATCGTACACCATCTCTCACCGGCTCCGTTTTTGTATTAATCAGCTGAGGATAGCAAAATCCAGCGCCAATGAAAAAGGCACCCCGAAAGGTGCCTTTAAGATAAACTAAATAAAAATCAATGCTTTTTGAAATCCCGATCCAGATAATCAGTTGCTTCAATCTTTGCAATGCCGGCTTCAAGAATAGAGATAAATTGTCTGGCTACGTCAGTGGTCAGCCAGTAAGTCTGGCCCACTTCGGCCTCATCGGTTTGCTGCTCATCAGCTGATGGCGAATGTAGACGGATCATCATGGCGTCGTAGCTGTCGACGGTGCTGATATCCCACCCAATCAGGGGATGTGTCTGGATAACATCTTTATTTCTGTCCATTATAACCCCCTTTATAACTCGTGTTAAAATGCCAACGAAGTGATTTATCGAGGTTCAATGCGGTCTTATTTTCTTTAGAACACGCTAATTATAACAGGCTTCATCATTCGCGCAGAACGAAATTTTTAACAGAGTTAAGTGCGCTTTCTCAACTCTCTGCTATGAAAAGTCCCGCTGAACTATTTATATATATCGACACGAAACGGGAAAAGTTAAGTATTAACGCTACTGAGAAGGCGAAATATTCACCACAGCGAGACGCTGTTCTAAATGTTCCGCAAGACGAGCAAAATGCTGCTGCATATTTTCGTCACGATCCTGATTCTGCGCTTCAAGCCGTAAACTCTGAATCAATAAGCCGCTCGCTTTTTCATCAAGGCAGAATGAGAGGGCCGAAAAAGCGCTCTCCAGGGCAGTCAGGCGGCGTTGCTGATCGGCAATCAACGTTAGCAGTTCACCAAAGGTCATTGTCTCTTCGGGGTTCTCATTCACCATCGCAACACCTCATTGTAAAGCAGGGAAGGGTCTGACTGAGTCAGTCTACAACGGCAGGATAAATTCGGCGAGGAAAAGTGCGATGGAAAAAAGCCGGACGGCGAAATCCGGCAAGGACAACAATGCGTTACCCGGTGATGAACCAGTCGTCTGCGCTCTCCCAGGTTTCCTGTAGGATCTCGGTAATGCGGTCTTTGGCCTCTTTGCCACCACCCATCACCGTCAGATTATTTGCGCCAGCATAGCGAACGGATACGCTGTTCATTGATTCGGGAAAGTGTTTATTAATACGTTTGCTGAGTTCACCTGTTAACGCATCAATAGCGCCGGCAGGTAAAGACGTTGTTTTGGCTACCGTGACTTCAACACGCATAAAAACCTCCGGTTAATTTACTGTGAATATATACAGTATATTGGCCAGAGGCAATCTTTTTTGCTGATATGGCTGAGAAGTTTCAGTTTGCTGATACGGACCAGTTCAGCATTTCGCCCGCCAGGAACGGCACCAGCTCATCATCGCCGAGCATGACACGCTCCGGCACCGTCCACGGCTTGCGCTCCAGCGTAATGGTCCCGTCATTCAGCGGCAGGCCATAAAAGCGCGGGCCATTTTCAGAGCAGAACGCTTCAAGATGCTGTAACGCATTCATCTCTTCAAAGACCGTTGCGTAAGCAGGCAACGCGGACGGTGCGTTAAATACGCCTGCGCAGCCGCAGCTGGCCTCTTTACGATGACGCAGATGCGGCGCGGTGTCCGTTCCTGAAAAGAAGCGTGGATTGCCGCTGGCGATCACCTCCCGCAGCGCCTGCTGATGCACGTTGCGTTTCAATATCGGCAGGCAGTAGAGGTGCGGGCGTACGCCGCCAACCAGCATGTGGTTGCGATTGAACATCAGATGCTGGGGGGTAATGGTCGCCGCAACATGAGAGTCTGCTGCCAGCACCCACTCTGTGGCTTCGCGCGTGGTGATATGCTCGCAAACAATTTTCAGTTCAGGAAACTGCCTGCGTAGCGGGGTCATCACCGTTTCAATGAAGCGCGCTTCCCGGTCAAAAATATCGATATGCGCGTCGGTCACCTCGCCGTGAACCAGCAGCGGCATGCCGATTTTCTGCATGCGTTCAAGCACGCCGGCAATGGCGGCAATATTGGTGACGCCGTGGCTGGAGTTGGTGGTGGCGTGCGCCGGATAGAGTTTGGCGGCGGTAAAGACGCCTTCACTGAAGCCTTTTTCCACCTCATCGGCGTTCAGCGAGTCGGTCAGGTAACAGGTCATCAGCGGCGTAAAGCGGTGCTCCGGCGGGAGCGCGGCGAGAATGCGATCCCGGTAGGCTATCGCTGCGGCAACGCTGGTGACCGGCGGCACCAGATTCGGCATCACAATAGCCCGTCCGCAAACCTCGCTGGTAAATGGCAGCACCGTCCTGAGCATATCATCATCGCGCAGATGGATATGCCAGTCGTCAGGGCGGCGAATAGTCAGTTGCTGAGATTGTGCTGTCATCGTGATGCTCCGGCTGAGGTGAAAGGGGATTTGGCCGGGTATCAAGCATAGGGACAAAGCCATTTAATTGCACCCGCTTTATCCGCGAGGCGTAAAAAAATGGCTTTGGTTCTGCCGTTAACCCGCCGTAAAAGGGATCACCAGCTCGCCGGGCTTCACTTCCAGACCTTTGGCAAAACGCTTAGCCAGCGACTCGGCTTTGCTGCGATCGGTGCTCAGCACATAAGCGGGTTTCTGATTGAAATACTCTTTCAGCGACTGATTCAGCCAGGGCGTCAGCGTTTTCAGCACGCCCTGCATTTTCTCCGGCTGCACCCGGGCGTCAACCAACGTCATATCTTGCAGAAAAACCGCGCCCTGCTGCTTATCAAAAAACGGCTGCGCCTTCATGGTCAGAAACATCTCAGCCTGCTGCGGGCCAAACAGCGAGCTGATATTAACGTTTGCCTTGCCGGAAAGCGTGACCACGCCCGGCTCCTGACGGCCAATCTGGCTGGTGAGTTCTGTCAGGGTGATCTTGGCATCCGCCAGACCGGCGACGCTGAGCTGCTTTTCATAATTATTATGTTTTTGCAGCGCCTGGTTCACTTCCTGTTCGCTGATGGTGTACTGCGTAAGCTGATTACAGGCGCTCAGTAAAAATGTCAGCACGATGACGCACGGCGTCAGAAAACCTTTTTTCATTGTTATCCTCATGGTGTAAAAATCGCCAGCAACCCTTCTGGCGCACGGCATAAGCTTGCCCGACATTGACGTGCGAGTCACCAGGAGAAAGAAGATCGTCGGGGAAAATAGAAGCAGGGCCGCACAAAAACGGCCCTGAAACAATCAGGAAGCAATAGAGGAAAGCAGGTTGACCTGCGTTTGTTTGGCAAGATTGTCGCGGTATTCGGCGACGCGCGTCGGATAATCAATACCGCTTATCAGGCTCAACGAGCGCAGGACAGGGAAGAGATTGATATCGTCCAGCGACGGCTCGCCGTTCACCGCATTCGGTTTAACAATCAGCTTGTCGAGTTTGCGCAGATCGTCGTTAACGTTTTTGATAAAACCGTCAGCGTGCTGACGAAGTTCATCGAAGCTGCCTGCATTCGCTTCTTTTTTCTCTTTAAAGTACGTTCGCGCTTCCGGCGTGGCGAATTCGGCAAAGGAGGCGGTGGCGATACGCGGTAGCAAAAGCTTGTTCACATAACCGTTAATGTGGCGTAGCCAGTCGCTGATTGCCGGGTTTGTTTTTCCGGTCAGCAGCGGTTCGCCGTCTTTATTATCGATATATTTCACGATATCCAGACTCTCGGCCATGCAACTGCCGTCTTCCCTCATCAGGATCGGCGCGATTTTCTGTCCAATCAGTTTCTTCGGCGTCTCTTCATCATCATTGAGCATAACGACCAGTTCAATCGGCACGTTCTTCATGCCAAAAATCATGCGGGCTTTGACGCAGAACGGGCAGTGATCATAGATAAAAAGTTTCAAAAGCACCTCCTCATAGCAATAAACTTCCAGTTTTTTTAAGACGTTAAGTGAGTATGGAAGAGATTTGGCAAGAGGGCAAAGCGAAGCGGGGATGGTCTGCGGCCGTTCAAAACCACGCCGACAGACACTATTTCTCGGCTAAACGCCCTTTTTTTGTTTCACCGTTTTACCCGTTGGCGTTCAGACGGTTATAGTAAAATGGTTACCCGAAACAGCGCGATGTGCGAAATCTGCGACCGTCTTCGTTCGTCGGATCAGGAGAAAAAATGTTTGGCTATCGTTCCGCCGCGCCTAAAGTGCGCCTGACGACTGACCGGCTGGTAGTGCGGCTTGTACACGAGCGCGATGCCTGGCGGCTGGCTGATTACTACGCTGAAAATCGTGCCTTCCTCAAGCCCTGGGAGCCGGTACGCGATGAGAGCCACTGTTATGCTTCAGGCTGGCAGGCGCGGCTTGGCATGATCGTGGAGATGCACAAACAGGGCAATGCTTACTACTTTGCGGCGATGGACCCGGAAGAGAACGAGATTCGCGGCGTGGCAAACTTCAGCAATGTGGTACGCGGATCGTTTCACGCCTGCTACCTTGGCTATTCGCTGGGCGAGAAGTGGCAGGGGCAGGGAATGATGTTTGAAGCGCTCCAGCCGGCGATCCGCTACATGCAGCGCCAGCAGCGCATTCATCGTATTATGGCGAATTATATGCCGCACAATCAGCGCAGCGGTAATCTTCTGGCGCGCCTGGGTTTTGAAAAAGAGGGCTATGCTAAAGATTATCTGCTGATTGACGGTCAGTGGCAGGATCATGTGCTGACCGCGCTGACGGCCAGAGAGTGGACACCGGAGCGACGCGGATGAAGAAACCTCGTATTGGACTGGTCGGGCTGGGAGGTATTGCGCAAAAGGCCTGGCTGCCCGTAATAACCCGAAGCGCTGACTGGGTGCTGGCTGGCGCATTTTCGCCTGACCAGCAAAAAGCAAAAATTGTTTGCGACAGCTACCGTCTTCCGCTCCACAGCAGCCTTGACGCTCTGGCCGCCGCCAGCGATGCGGTTTTCGTTCATACCTCGACCGCAACGCATTTTGAGGTGGTCAGGCAACTGCTGCAAAGGGATGTGGATGTCTGCGTCGATAAGCCGCTGGCCGCCACGCTCCACGAAGCAGAACAGCTGGTTGAACTGGCGCACCGGCGTGGCCGCAAACTGATGGTGGCTTTTAATCGTCGCTTCGCGCCGCGCTATGTGCAGTTAAAGGCGCAGCTTGCGGGCCTGGCATCGCTGCGGATGGATAAGCACCGCAGCAACAGTGTCGGCCCGCACGATCTTTTCTTTACGCTGCTGGATGATTACCTGCATGTTATTGATACGGCGCTGTGGCTGGGCGGCGGACGCGGCGTGTTGCAAAGCGGCACGCTGACTACCACCGAGGCGGGAGAGATGCTCTACGCTGAGCACCATTTCCGCGTGGACGACGCGCTGATCACCACCAGCATGCACCGCCGGGCGGGTACGCAGCGCGAATCGGTGATGGCTGTCGCCGACGGGAACGTGTTACATGTGGATGAGATGCGCGAATTCCGGCAGGAAAAGGCCAACCAACTGATTGTGGAGGCGGTACCCGGCTGGCAAACCATGCTTGAACAGCGCGGATTTGCCGGTGCGGCGCAGCATTTTATCGCCTGCGTGCAAAATCAGACTATGCCGCAGACCAGCGGAGAACAGGCGCTGCTGGCGCAGCGCATTGTGGAGAAACTCTGGCGGGACGCCGACCGTGAATAATCTGCAACACTAAACGTCTGTGGTTATTTGCCGCAGCATCAGTAGACTATGCCGTTTTCTGACCGCGCCGCCATTGCGTGCCGCGCGGCCTCTGTCCAATAACTCAGGAAAAACATGAACCTGTTAAAATCGTTAGCAGCGGTCAGCTCCATGACGCTGTTTTCGCGCGTGCTCGGTTTTGCTCGTGACGCTATTGTGGCGCGCATTTTTGGCGCAGGTATGGCGACGGATGCTTTTTTTGTCGCGTTTAAACTGCCGAATTTGCTGCGCCGTATTTTTGCTGAAGGCGCTTTCTCACAGGCCTTTGTACCGATTCTGGCGGAGTATAAAAATCAGCAGGGCGAGGAGGCGACACGCATCTTCATTGCTTACGTTTCCGGTCTGCTGACGCTGGTGCTGGCCGTGGTGACCGTGTTGGGCATGCTGGCCGCGCCGTGGGTGATCATGCTCACCGCGCCCGGTTTTGCCGACGCGGCTGATAAATTTAACCTGACTTCCTCGCTGCTGCGCATCACCTTTCCCTATATTCTGCTGATCTCGCTGGCGTCGCTGGCGGGTGCCATTCTGAATACCTGGAACCGTTTTTCCGTCCCGGCCTTTGCGCCCACCCTGCTGAATATCAGCATGATCGGTTTCGCGCTGTTTGCCGCGCCGTACTTTCATCCACCGGTGCTGGCGCTTGCCTGGGCCGTGGTGGCGGGCGGCGTGTTGCAATTAGGCTATCAGCTGCCGCATCTGAAGAAGCTCGGCATGCTGGTGCTGCCGCGCCTGAACCTGAAAGACGCTGGCGTCTGGCGGGTGATGCGACAGATGGGGCCGGCGATCCTCGGCGTTTCCGTCAGCCAGATCTCGCTGATTATCAACACGATTTTTGCGTCGTTCCTGGTGTCCGGTTCCGTGTCGTGGATGTACTACGCGGACCGCCTGATGGAGTTTCCCTCCGGCGTGCTGGGCGTGGCGCTGGGCACTATCCTTCTGCCGTCGCTGGCAAAAAGCTTTTCCAGTGGCAATCACGATGAGTATTCACGACTGATGGATTGGGGGCTGCGGCTCTGTTTCCTGCTGGCGTTGCCGAGCGCGGTAGCGCTGGGCATTCTGGCTAAACCGCTCACCGTGGCGCTGTTTCAGTACGGGAAATTTACCGCGTTTGACGCCGCGATGACCCAGCGCGCGCTGGTCGCCTATTCGGTCGGCCTGATGGGCTTGATTGTGGTTAAGGTGCTGGCGCCGGGATTCTACTCGCGGCAGAACATCAAAACGCCGGTAAAAATCGCTATCGTCAGTCTGATTATGACGCAGTTAATGAATCTGGCGTTTATCGGGCCGTTAAAACACGCCGGACTGGCGCTGTCGATCGGTCTGGCGGCCTGTCTCAATGCCGGATTGCTCTACTGGCAGTTGCGCAAGCAGAAAATTTTTCAGCCGCAGCCGGGCTGGTACAGTTTTCTTTTCCGTCTGTTGCTGGCAGTGCTGGCGATGGCTGCGACGCTGGCAGGGCTGATGATGGTAATGCCAGACTGGGCCACGGGCAATATGGCCTGGCGCCTGCTACGCCTGGCAGGGGTTTGCGCCGCCGGCGGTGCCGTCTATTTTGCGGTGCTGGCGCTGCTCGGATTCCGTCTGCGGGACTACGCGCGCCGCACCGTGGTCTGAAATGAAACAACGACCCCGGCACAGGGCCGGGGCGTGGTTAAATTTTACGGCTGATAAAGCTGCTTGAGCGGGCCTGTCCATCCGGGCCATAGAACTTTTGCGTCTGATGAGGTTTCAACACCGCAAGCGCCTGTTCGGTAAAGCCAATTTGATGATTAAGCAACAGGCCGTTGTGCAGGTTGGTATCGCGCAGCTTAACGGTCTGCTCCTGAATCGCGGCCCAACGGCGCGCCATATCCGGCTGGCGACTGTAAGGCGCAAACAGGCCGGACTCTTTTTCTGCATCGCGACGCATCTGCTCAATAAAGTTGAGCGTGGCGAGCAGCGAGCTTTTATCTTCCGTAATCCGTTGCAATAAGCTGCTGTTGATGTGACCGCCTGAGAGCTGTTGTTGCTCTGCCGTCATTACGTCGGCCAGGCTGGTAAGAACTTCAAGCATTTTGTTCAGCGCGGTCAGCAGCTTTTCCATGGGATTAATTACCTTCTAAAGAATCTTTTGCCTGTTGAATCAGGGCATCGGCAATTTTGCCTGTGTCCATCTTCAGTTCGCCGTTACGAATAGCGGTTTTCAATTGTTCAACGCGCGCGGTATTAATGTCCTGCGCGCTTGATTTGGTTAACTGCGCCTGTGCGCCGCTTAATACGACCTGCGTGCCTGACTCGGTACGCTTCTGCTCGACCTGACGAACCTTTGGTGCCGCCGTTTCGTTAACTTCACGCTGTTGCACGGTGCTGGCTGGTTTAGTCGGTTGAGTTCTGTCGATGCTCATGTTTCGCTCCTGTCTGCTCAGATTCTTAATTAACCTGATGGGCTAAGTGTAATGTATCAGTTACCTAGACTATCGGCAGAAACAGGGTCATCTTTAGGCGGTTATAGCGATATAAGAATATTCCCATCCGGGGCGACTTTTCCGCTGACAATCTGCCCTGAGTTCATTCTTACCCGCACGGGCTGCGTGGCGGTCGCGTTATTCATGGCGCGCCCCTCGCTGGAAATATTAAAGCCCTCTCCGCTGGCGGTAACAACGACGTTTTGTCCGGCTTTCACCCGCCACGGCTGCCTGACCATCATCAGCGTAACCGGCTGGCCCGGCGTAATATCGCGCAGGGTGA
>NZ_JNVB01000023.1 GCF_000770305.1 Erwinia oleae | reverse complement strand
CGCCAGCACTATGGTCATGATGTCTCGTCGCTGAATTCGGGCAGTATAACGATTGCCGATTTGAATTTTGCTTACCGCGACGATCGTTACGTCCTGCATGATATTAATCTTACCGTACCGTCGCACAGTTTTGTCGCCCTGGTAGGCCATACCGGCAGCGGGAAAAGTACGCTGGCAAATCTGCTGATGGGTTATTATCCGATTGAGCAGGGCGAAATCCTGCTTGATGGCCGCCCGCTCAGCATGTTCAGCCATGCGGCGTTAAGGCAGGGCGTGGCGATGGTACAGCAGGACCCGGTAGTGCTGGCGGATACCCTTATGACTAACGTGACGCTGGGCCGCAATATCGCTGAAGACACGGTATGGCAGGCGCTGGAGACGGTGCAGCTGGCCGAACTGGCGAGCGGTCTGGTAAACGGAATTCACACCCGACTCGGTGAACAGGGAAACACGCTCTCCGTCGGGCAAAAACAGCTGCTGGCGCTGGCACGCGTGCTGGTTGCCACGCCGCAGATCCTGATCCTCGACGAGGCCACCGCCAATATCGACTCGGGGACGGAGCAGGCGATTCAAAAAGCGCTGCATGCTGTTCGACAGCAGACCACGCTGGTGGTGATCGCTCACCGCCTTTCAACGATCACCGAAGCCGATACGATTGTGGTGCTGCACCGTGGGCGCGTCGTTGAGCAGGGCAATCATCATGATCTTCTGGAAAAACAGGGGCGCTATTGGCAGATGTATCAGCTTCAGCGGGCAGGTGAAGATTTGCACGCTGCTCCACTGCACCAGGAAAATGCGTGATAAGAAAATTCTGCACTGACTGAACGCACAACGCACCGCAATGGTGCGTTTTTTTTACTCTTCCTGACCACCCGACCCCTTTTTTTCATTGCTGCCCCGCGCTGATGCGCTAAATAACTCCTGGCAGCGTTATGGCACAGCCTTTGCTTTAACCAATCCATATTCCATATAGCGGCCGTTATCTGAAGGGGAACGTATGAAGCTGGTTACCGTGGTAATTAAACCATTCAAATTGGAAGACGTGCGCGAAGCGCTCTCCTCCATTGGCATTCAGGGATTGACCGTAACAGAAGTAAAAGGGTTTGGACGCCAGAAGGGGCACGCAGAACTTTATCGGGGTGCAGAATACAGCGTGAACTTCCTGCCAAAGGTAAAAATTGATATCGCCATTGCCGACGATCAGCTTGATGAAGTGATTGATGTGATCAGCAAAGCCGCCTACACCGGGAAAATCGGTGACGGCAAAATTTTTGTCGCAGAACTGGAACGGGTTATCCGTATTCGCACAGGCGAAACTGACGAAGCCGCACTGTAATTTCGGGGCGAAGTATGATGATGGGATGGGATAAAATGAATAAAAAAATTGCAGCAGTCGGCCTTGCTGGCCTGGCATCGTTACCTTCACTGGCGATGGCCGCTACGCCTGCGGTAGCGGATAAAGCCGATAATGCTTTTATGATGATCTGCACCGCGCTGGTGCTCTTTATGACGCTGCCTGGCATTGCGCTGTTTTACGGCGGTCTGATCCGCGCAAAAAACGTGCTCTCCATGCTGACGCAGGTCTCGGTTACGTTTGCGATGGTGTGCGTGCTATGGATGATTTACGGCTACTCGCTGGCGTTTAGCGAAGGCAACGCGTTCTTCGGCGGGTTCAGTATGGTTATGCTGAAAAACATACAGCTGACGGCGCTGGTAGGGAGTTTCTATCAGTATATTCACGTTTCTTTCCAGGCGTCGTTCGCCTGTATTACCGTCGCACTGATTGTCGGCGCACTGGCTGAGCGCATTCGCTTTTCCGCACTGCTGATCTTCGTTGCTATCTGGTTCACCTTCTCCTATTTGCCGATTGCGCATATGGTCTGGTCAGGCGGTCTGCTGGCACAGGATGGCGCGCTGGACTTTGCGGGCGGCACGGTGGTGCACATTAACGCTGCGGTTGCCGGGTTGGTTGGCGCTTACCTGGTAGGTAAACGCGCAGGCTTTGGCAAAGAAGCGTTTAAGCCACACAACCTGCCGATGGTATTCACCGGCACGGCGATCCTCTATGTTGGTTGGTTTGGCTTCAACGCCGGTTCTGCCAGTGCGGCGAACGAAATCGCCGGCCTGGCGTTTATCAATACCGTTATGGCGACGGCGGGCGCGATGCTGAGCTGGACATTTGGCGAATGGGCGCTGCGCGGCAAACCTTCACTGTTGGGCGTCTGTTCCGGTGCCATTGCCGGACTGGTCGCCGTCACTCCGGCCTGTGGTTATGTGGGCGTGGGCGGCGCGCTGATTATCGGTATCGTTGGCGGTCTGGCGGGCTTCTGGGGCGTGACCACGCTGAAAAAATGGCTGCGCGTTGACGATCCCTGCGACGTCTTCGGCGTGCATGGCGTTTGTGGCGTTGTGGGATGTCTGCTGACCGGTGTTTTCGCTTCCTCCTCTCTGGGCGGAGTAGGTTATGCCGAAGGCGTGACGATGGGGCATCAGGTCTGGATCCAGCTGTTCAGCGTGGGCGTGACTATTGTCTGGACGGCGGTTGTGGCGTTTGTTGCTTTCAAAGTGGCGGACATGATGGTTGGCCTGCGTGTGCCTGAAGAGCAGGAGCGTGAAGGGCTTGACGTTAACAGCCACGGTGAAAGTGCCTATAACCAGTAATGGATTTGCTGTAAAAGTACAACGGCCTCGCGAGAGGCCGTTTTTGTATTAATGCCTGTCGCGCATTACGCCTTCCTGTACTGTCGAAGCCACCAATATGCCATTCTGGGTAAAAAACTCGCCGCGCACAAATCCTCTGGCGCCGGATGCTGACGTACTTTCCACGCTATAGAGCAGCCACTGATTTAAGTCGAAAGGCCGGTGGAACCACATCGAATGGTCGATGGTCGCCACCTGCATTCCCGGCTCAAGAAAACCTTTGCCGTGTGGCTGAAGCGCCACGGGCAGGAAGTTGAAATCGGACGCATAGCCCAGCAGGTACTGATGTATGCGTTTATCATCCGGTATCGGGCCGTTGGCTCTTATCCAGACATGCCTGACCGGCTCATCAGGATCGCCTTTTAACGGGTTATGAAACTTAACCGGCCGGATTTCGAACGGCTTCTCGGAGAGAAATTTCTCGCGTGCGCGTTCAGGAATGAAATGCGCCAGCTTTTTGGCGATCTCGCTTTCGCTGGGCAGATTGTCCGGGCCGGGCACTTCAGGCGCCGATTTCTGATGTTCAAGACCGCTTTCGGGCGCCTGAAAAGAGGCGGTCATATAAAAAATGGGATGGCCGTTCTGAATAGCGCTAACGCGTCTGGCGCTGAAGCTCTGTCCGTCGCGCAGGTTTTCAACGTCATAAACGATGGCTTTCTGGCTGTCGCCCGGACGCAGGAAATAGCTGTGGAATGAGTGAATAATGCGTTCCGCTGGCACGCTCTGTTTAGCGGCATACAGCGCCTGGCCTACCACCTGACCGCCAAAGACCTGACGCAGGCCGAGGTCCTCGCTCTGCCCGCGAAACAGCCCTTCCTCTAATTTTTCCAGATTAAGCAGATTAACAAGATTTTTAAGCGCCTGGCTCATCGCGGCTTCCTCAGTAGTCGTCTCGCCTTAAGTTTGCGAGATCCGACCAGTTATCGCAACGGTATGGAGGGAAATCTTGTTCAAACAGCGGGCGTGGATGGAAAAATCAATAACTTGTGCCAGAATGAACAGTAAAGACGTAGTGAAATTCTGTCTCATGCAGCCCGCTGAGGCAGCGATAATTGCATTGATCTGAAGGAGAATAATCAATGAAAGTCTGGCCAATGGTAACCGGCGCCGCTCTGGCAGTGGCGCTCTCAGGATGTGCTGATAAGAGCAGAGATGTGCCGACGGCAACGCTGGCATCGCAGGTCGCAGGGCAGCAGGCAACGATTCGTCAGCCCAATGTGAGCGGATCGATATTTATCAGACAGCGTATCGCTCTGCCGCCGGATGCCGTCCTGACCGTAACGCTCTCTGATGCCTCCGTTGCAGATGCGCCTTCAAGAGTGATTACGCAACGCGTGGTACGCACCGATGGTAAACAGGCGCCGTTTAACTTTATTCTGCCTTACAATCCTGCGGATATTAAACCCGACGCACGTATTTTGCTGAGCGCGGCGATCACCGTTAACAACAAAATGATGTTTATTACCGATGGCGTTAAGCCTGTTATTAATAACGGCGGCACGAAACAAGAGCTGACGCTGGTACCGGTTCCTTCCGTTGCGATGCAGACGCAAAGCGGCGCGGCGACCACCGTTCCTTCTACCTCGCCTACGCAGGTTTCCCCTTCCTCTGCGATACCTGCGCCAACCTCTCTGTAAGCCGATTTGCCGTCCCTTCGGGGCGGCTATCCTTCCCAGCGATAGCGGCTCAGCACGATTTTGCCTTCCCGGCTGACGTCAATCCCCTCATCGATGAGCGCATCGCGCTGGCGTTCAAGGTTATCGCCGGTAAGAGAAATCATGCCTGCACGATTAATCACGCGATGCCAGGGAAGCTTGCTGTCCTCCGGCAGACGTTTCAGCACGCCGCCAACCTGACGTGCGGCTCCGGGTGAACCCGCAAGACGCGCAATATCGCCGTAGGTGGCGACTTTTCCGCACGGAATAGCGGCAACGATTTGCCAGATGCGCTGGCGCAAGGAGTCTTCTTCATGCATGTAAATTTTCCCTGTCATCTCAATGCTTATTGGACAGAAAGAACTTACCTGAAAGGATCGTACAAGAAAAGAACGGTCATCCGGTGATGGGTTGCAATTACCATAGCGTTCAAAGATAATGCCCTCGCTCCATAACATGGAGCTAGCCAATGGGGGCCCGGTTGGTTCTCCCGCAATGCTAACTTGTGAACTCGGTCAGGTCCGGAAGGAAGCAGCCGCAGCAGGTGACGCGTGTGCCGGGATGTAGCTGGCAGGGCCCCCACCCAATTCTGCTGACGCCACAATGGCCGCCCAAATCACTACTATCGTACGGTTTCCCCGAAACGCTTAAATTCGATTTCCTCTGCACAGATGTTCAAAACGCGAATTGCGCTACATGACTTCACAATTTTCCAACGCCTTCCGCAGTCCATCCCTGCCCGATAATGCCTCTCTGCCTTACATGAAAAAAGCTGTAGTCAACCATGCTGATTATCCCTCGTTATCTTTTCCTGGCGCCACATAGTGATGATTCTGACAAGTTACGTAATGCACTTCAGAAAACATCAAAAAAATGATGTTTTTCACTGTCAGCTCCTGTTTCCTGACCAGCAAAATAGTTAGCGTCCACAATGGGATCAGTGACAGGCTTTAACCTGCTTTTAACAATCGTTTGCTAACGGTTCATTATAAAAAAGCGCAATCAAAAGGAATGTCTACACGCCTGTTCCGATTTATATGTGGCTTAAAAAATACCGAGGGCTATGGACGTGCAGGCACGTAAAAGAAGTACTGAGTTCATGGGATTCAGGCGTGTAATGAACCTTGCACAACACAGGTTTTTGAAGTCTGACGGCTTGCGAAACATTCGAAATAATGCAAAGAGGATTTTCCTGACGGGCTGAACAGGGCTGGAACGGATGTTAAAATTTGAGAACGCCTGATAATGTTATTCAGCTTTATTACGGGCAGCAGTCGGGTAAGTGACAGAGTTACAATAAAGCGCTAAGGCATCCTGTCACGCTATTCATGTGCAATACGCAATGAAAATTCCCTTTAGCGTGCATGTTTTATGATTCTCAGGTCACTTGCCCGAGCCATAATGTGGCAGGACATGTCAGATGGGCCGCCACCGTATAATACATTGAAATGAAAGATTTTACCGGAGGCGTTACCAGATAGCAGGAACCACACACTTCTTCTTCAGGCAGGCCCATTTTATCTTCCCTGACTCCACGCTTCCTGTTAGCGAACGTATTTCCAAACCGAGACGGGAACTTTGTCGTAAAGCTTATTCATTGTCAGTTCAGCCAAACGATGATCCGCCGCCGAATAAAATACTGCTAATTCATTTTCAGATAATTCATATTTATTTTTTTCAATAACACGCTCAAGCGTATCAATAGAACGGCACCGTCTCAGGCGCATCAGGTAGTCCGTCTTTGTCAGGCATTTATCTGTCATTGTTAAACCATAAAATTAAGAGGTTACTAAAACGAATGGCTGGTCTGGATCGTCGGCGCGCATTCTTTAGCAAAAATGTTAAACAGCCTTTTTACTGACTTTTGCCAGCGCTGTAAGTCTTGTACGTTAATACCGTAATTACTAAAAAGCATAAACGTATCATCCAGATATTCATCAACCTGGGTAATGAGCTCATCGTCTTCAGTATGTTTGATTTTGTAAACCATAGTAAAGGCAGCAATATGCTCAATCAGATCGTTAATCTGTAAATTAATTGCTGAAGTAGGATCGTTTACCCAGCCGTGATGACTATCGCCAATGGTGGCCAGGCTTTCATCATACAAGCTTTCACAAAGAAATTTCAACTGGGCGATATCATGCCTTTTTGGTGAGTATTCGTCCATCTTTTTCCCCTCCATAGCGATTGAAATATGCCGCCGATGCGGGCTATTCAGCAGGTGGTATGCCATGAAGCGATACGTATTATTATAGTATAAATCCGAATGGTTATTTACCGCCACTCAGAAAACAACATTATCATTGCGCTTTAGCAGAAGATTCAGGTTCATCGCCCGGAAACTCAAAAACAATCGCACCGGGAAATCGTTCAAAATTAACCTTATCGGTCATGGTTTCATCACTATCAATATCGAGGCAGGCATTGAAAACGCGCCAGGAGAAGCTATAGGTCATTTTATAACGCGCAGGCTGCATCTCTTCTATAGAAATAATGTTAATGCTTTCCGGCACATATTGGGCATTAGAAGAATAATAAAATATGGAATCTGTGAGTTCATCAACTATTTCAGGGATTATTAGCGCAACAACCTGTTTCAGATTTTCTCCATCCCCTTCATTCAGGTCTGGATTAATGGCGATTCTTTTGCGCATTTCTTCCTCGCAAAGTTCATTTCTTCTTATACAGATCATTGTCCCGCAACGCTAAAGATGCAAGTTAAGGATACGCTTTTTTTCTATCTCTATGATTTGTTTATCGTTAATTTTTTTCGTATTTTTTTCGGTAAATTTTTTACTTCTGCTGACTTCCACTATTTTTATCAAATGTTGACGGCATATAAATCTTGATGAGTAATGTTTAGATACATTTAGCCGTTCACAGGCAGCACAAAAACGCGTAAAGTATTGTTATGTTATAACGTACAAAAGCATCCACGATGATGAAAATTCTCCTCTCAGTGCATCCAGCTCACAGCCTGATGACGCTTCCGGCATGGTGTCGTCTGCTGCTGGCTTTCCTGCTCTCTCTGATTCTACTGGCCCTGACGTGGTGGGCGCTTAGCTGATGATCAGATTAAAAAACTTAACCGTTGGCTATCAGGGAGTAGCCGTTACGTCAGCGCTCAACGGCGAGTTTAAACACGGATCGATGACGGCACTGACCGGTGCCAACGGATCGGGGAAATCAACGTTAATCAAAACACTTGCCGGGTTGCAGAGACCGGTGTCGGGGGAGATCGCCTTTTCCGATCCGCTACCCTCCATCGCCTGGCTTCCGCAGCAGTCTGACATTGAAAAAAACTTTCCGGTAAGCGTGTTTGACGTCGTAGCCATGGGTTGCTGGCAACAGAGCGGCTGGTTTAAAGGAATTGGCCGCCAACAGCGGCAGGCCGTTATGCATGCGCTGGCGCAGGCAGGCGTGCAGCATCTCGCGCACGCCAGACCCGGAACGCTTTCCGGCGGTCAACTTCAGCGCGTTATGTTTGCGCGGCTTTTGATGCAGCAGGCTGAGTTGTTACTGCTGGATGAACCCTTTGCGGGTATTGACAGCGCGACCACCGGGCAGTTGCTGGCGCTGCTGGAGGTGCTGAATCGTGCCGGACGTACGCTGATTGTCGTGCTGCATGATATGTCGACCGTGGAAAAATATTTTCCTCAGACACTGCATCTGGAAGAGCGCCATGCCACAGCGTGCAACAGCACCTGCGGTCGCGTAACGGAGGCAGGCTGATGGTGACCGTATTGCATCCGTTTATTGAGTTTGGCTTCATGCGCCGCGCGCTGGTTGCCTGCGTGGCGCTGTCGATCAGCGCGACGCCGCTTGGCGTTTTCCTGTTGCTGCGCAGGATGAGTCTGGTGGGTGATGCGCTCTCGCACGCGGTGCTGCCAGGCGCCGCGATTGGCTATCTGATTTCAGGGCTTTCGCTGGTGGCGATGGGAACGGGCGGGGTGATTGCGGGCCTTTCGGTCGCACTTCTTTCCGGTGCCGTCAGCCGTTATACGCCGCTGCGGGAGGATGCCAGCTTTGCAGGGTTTTACCTGGGCTCGCTGGCGCTTGGCGTGACGCTGGTTTCACTGCGCGGCTCAAGTATTGACCTGTTGCATGTGCTCTTCGGCTCATTGCTGGCAGTTGATAATGCCTCTGTTTTGCTGGTAAGCGGCATCGCTGTTGTTTCCCTGATGGCGTTGGCGCTGATCTATCGTCCGCTGGTCATTGACGCTTTCGACCCTGGTTTCCTCCGTGCGCAGAACCGCTGGGCCGCGCCGCTGGTGCACGGCATTTTTCTGGTGCTGGTGGCGACCAACCTTGTGGCGGGCTTTCAGGTGCTTGGCACGCTGATGTGCGTCGGCCTGATGATGCTGCCTGCGGCAGCCTCGCGTTTCTGGAGCCACCGTTTATCAGGCACCCTCGCCGCCGCCATGAGTCTGGCGCTGCTGGCCAGTTTCAGCGGCCTGGTGGCTTCCTTTTATCTTTCGCTTCCGGCAGGACCGGCGGTGGTGTTATGCGCCGCCATCTTATTCTTTATCTCAATTCTGGTGGGGCCGTGTGGCGGGATCTTTCGTTCGCACGGCTTTTTATCCATTCGCAAGGAGTAAACATGAAAAAATTACCTGTTGTTCTGACGCTTGCCGCCGCCTTCAGCGCGCCGCTGGCGATGGCAAAAACCGTGGATACGGTTGCCAGCTTCTCCGTGCTTGCCGATATCGTGAAAGAAGTGGGCGGCCCGCATGTGAAAGTGAAAAGCCTCGTCGGACCGGACGGGGATCCACATGGTTTCGAGCCGACGCCGCAGGACAGCCAGTCGCTGGCAAACGCTGATGTGGTGTTTGTCAGCGGGCTTGGTCTTGAGGGCTGGATGGATCGTCTGGTTTCCGCGTCGGGTTATAAAGGAAAGGTGATCGTTGCCTCAGACGGCATTGAAACACGCACCATGGACGAAGAGGGGAAAACCGTCACCGACCCTCATGCATGGAACAGCATGAAGAACGGCGTGGTTTACGCCACCAATGTGATGAATGCACTCATCGCCGCCGATCCTGAGGATGCGGACGCTTTCCGTCAACAGGGCGCGGACTATATCGCAAAGCTGAAAAAGCTGGATAGCTGGGCACAAACAAGTTTCAGGGCCATTCCGCAGCAAAAGCGAAAAGTGCTGACCAGCCACGATGCATTCGGCTATTTTGGCCAGCGCTATGGCGTAACGTTTATGTCTCCGGTCGGGTTTTCAACCGAATCTGAAGCCAGCGCCGGCGAGGTGGCCGGACTGGTGACGCAGCTTAAAAAAGAGCATATTCATCGTTACTTTATTGAAAATCAGACCGATCCGCGTCTGGTCAAACAGATAGCGTCTTCCACCGGCGCACAGCCTGGCGGCGAGCTCTATCCCGAAGCACTCACAAAGCCGGGTGGCGAGGCCGACACCTACGTTGCAGCCTTCAGTCACAACGTTAATGCTATGATTAACAGCATGAAGTAAAAAGAAAGGCCGCTGATTAGCGGCCTTTTTGACAATCATCGCTTTTTCTTTCTTCCCTGAACCGCTTTGAAGCGGGGATTGCTTTTGCAAATCACATAGACACGGCCATGACGGCGAACCACTTTGCAATCCTTATGGCGTTTTTTGGCGGAGGCCAGTGAACTGAGAACCTGCATTATTGCTCCTTAGTCGATTGAGAGAAAAAACGGCCAAAGCGCTGATTGAAACGGTGCGCGCTGCCTTCTTTGGCAAACTCTTTCTGCTTGCCGGTGTAGTAGGGATGCGATGCAGACGAAACATCCAGCGCGACGTAGGGGAGAACTTCACCATTCAGTTCTACGGTGCGATCGGTCTTTATTGTGGAGCCAACGGTAAAGTACGTATTGGTGCTGGTGTCGTGGAACGCCACGGTACGGTAGGCCGGATGGATATCTTTTTTCATAAATACTCGCTCATATTTTGTATGTTATAACATAACAATAATTATGCGCGCGTCGTTTGAGCAATGCAACCGGGAGGGGAGAGAAAAGCACAGAGAAAGGATAAAAAAAAGAGGCCGCGATGGCGGCCTCTTGAGGGTTACTGTTCCCGTTGCTGCGGATGTCCGTGTTCAACTTCATCACGATGCTTGCTGAAGCGGCGGCGAACCACCACAAAGAACACCGGCACAAAGAAGATTGCCAGAATGGTTGCCGTTACCATCCCGCCCATTACGCCCGTACCCACTGCGTTTTGCGCGCCGGAGCCTGCGCCGGTACTGATAGTCAGCGGCAGAACGCCGAGAATAAAGGCCAGTGACGTCATCAGAATCGGGCGTAAACGCATACGCACCGCTTCCAGCGTCGATTCCACCAGCCCCTTGCCCTCTTTCTCCATCAGATCTTTGGCGAATTCCACGATCAGTATCGCGTTCTTCGCCGACAATCCAATGGTTGTCAACAGCCCTACCACGAAGTAGACATCGTTGCTGAGCCCGCGCAGCGTAGTGAAGATCAGCGCGCCAAATACGCCGAGTGGCACCACCAGCATTACCGCGAACGGAATGGACCAGCTCTCATACAGCGCGGCCAGGCAAAGGAAGACCACAATCAGCGAAATCGCATAAAGCGCCGGTGCCTGATTGCCGGAGAGCCGTTCCTGATAGGACATGCCCGTCCAGTCAAAGCCAATCCCTTGAGGTAGCTTAGATGCCAGCTGTTCCATCAAATCCATCGCTTCACCTGAGCTTCTGCCCGGCGTCGGCTGACCGAGGATCTCCATCGCGGGCAGGCCGTTATAGCGCTCAAGGCGCGGCGAGCCATACTGCCATTTTGCGGAGGCAAACGAGGAGAAAGGCACCATCGAGCCGTTTGACGCGCGGACATACCATTTGTTGATATCGTCCGGCATCATGCGGGAATCGGCTTCACCCATCACGTAGACTTTCTTCACGCGACCGCGATCGATAAAGTCGTTGACGTAGGAACCGCCCCAGGCCGCGCCCAGCGTGGTGTTGATATCGGAAATGGTGACGCCCAGCGCCTCGGCTTTTTCCTGGTCGATAGTCAGTTTATATTGTGGCGTGTCTTCCAGTCCGTTTGGACGCACGCCCACTAACGTATCGCCGTGTTCCGCGATCATGCCTAAAAGCTGGTTACGTGCCTGGGTGAGTTTATCGTGACCCAGGTTGCCCTGGTCGATCAGCTCAAAGTCAAAACCGGTTGCGTTACCCAGTTCGATAATCGCTGGCAGGTTAAACGGAATAACCATACCGTCTTTGATCGCGCCCAGCGCCTGCATGGCACGGCCTGCAATAGCCGGCACGCGGTTGTCGCTGCCGCTGCGCTCATCCCAGGGTTTCAGGCTGACGAAGGCGATACCGGTATTTTGACCGCGTCCGGCAAAACCAAAGCCGCCAACGGTAAACACCGAGTTCACGTTCGCTTTTTCTTTGGTCAGGAAGTAGTCAGAAACCTGTTCGAGCACTTTTTGCGTACGTTCCTGCGTTGCACCTGCCGGGAGCTGCGCTTGTGCCAGTAGCAGCCCCTGATCTTCTTCCGGCAGGAAGGAGGTGGGCAGCTTCAGGAACAGCCAGGCCATACCGACGACGATCAGCAAATAGATCACCAGGTAGCGGCCGGTACTGCGGATAATGTGGCCTACGCTGTCGGTATAGTGATGCGTGCTCTTATCGAACATGCGGTTAAACCAACCGAAGAAGCCGGTGGTTTTACCATGATCGCCTTTCTGGACTGGCTTCAGCATGGTGGCACACAGGGCTGGCGTCAAAATCAGCGCCACAATCACCGACAGCACCATCGCGGAAACGATAGTAATCGAGAACTGACGATAGATAACGCCCGTTGAACCGCCAAAGAACGCCATCGGCACGAACACGGCGGAGAGCACCAGCGCAATCCCTACCAGCGCGCCCTGAATCTGTTCCATCGACTTGCGGGTTGCCTCTTTTGGCGGCAGACCCTCTTCGGCCATCACGCGTTCAACGTTCTCCACCACGACGATGGCGTCATCCACCAACAGGCCGATGGCCAGCACCATCCCGAACATGGTCAGCGTGTTTATTGAATAGCCAAAGGCGTTGATGATGGCGAAGGTGCCGAGCAGAACAACCGGTACCGCGATAGTCGGGATCAGCGTGGCACGGAAGTTTTGCAGGAACAGATACATCACCAGGAACACCAGCACGATCGCTTCTATCAGCGTTTTTACCACTTCGTTGATAGAGATGGTGACGAACGGCGTGGTGTCATAAGGGAACACGGCCTTCATACCGGCTGGGAAGGTGGGGGCCATTTTCGCCAGTTCTGCTTTTACCGCCGCAGCGGTATCCAGCGCATTGGCGCCCGTGGCCAGCTTGATACCCAGTCCTGCGGCAGGCTGACCGTTGTAACGCGCCACAATTTCGTAGTTTTCACCGCCCAGCTCAATGCGCGCCACGTCGCGCAGGCGAACCTGCGAGCCGTCGCTGTTCACTTTCAGCAGGATCTTGCCGAACTCATCCGTAGAGGTGAGACGGGTTTGCGCAATAATCGACGCGTTAAGCTGTTGTCCTTTAACCGGCGGCGTACCGCCGAGCTGGCCGGCGGCAACCTGCGCGTTCTGATTATTAATCGCGGAAACCACGTCAACCGGCGTCAGTTGATAGTTGTTTAGCTTATGCGGATCCATCCAGATGCGCATCGCATACTGCGCGCCGAACAGCTGCGTGTCGCCCACGCCGGTGACGCGGCTCAGCGGATCCTTGATATTGGAGGCCACAAAATCGGCAATGTCATTTTGCGACATAGTACCGTTTTCGTTAACGAAGCCTGCAACCATCAGGAAGCTACTGGACGATTTCTGAACGCGAATGCCCTGTTGTTGCACTTCCTGCGGCAGCAAAGGCATCGCCAGTTGCAGTTTATTTTGAACCTGAACCTGCGCGATATCCGCATCCGTACCGGACTCAAACGACATGGTCAGCGTCAGCGTCCCGGAAGAGTCGCTGCTCGAACTCATGTACATGAATCCGTCGATGCCGTTCATGTTCTGCTCAATGACCTGCGTCACCGAATCCTGCAACGTTTTCGCATCCGCACCCGGATAGGTCGCCTGAATCTCAATTGCCGGCGGCGCAACATTGGGATATTGCTCAATCGGCAGCTTCAGGATCGACAGCACACCTGCCAGCATGATGATGATGGCGATAACCCACGCAAATATGGGGCGATCGATAAAGAACTTAGCCATGTATCAGCGGCTCCTGTTTAAGACTGCGGTTGTTCAGGCTTGGCCTTATTGGCTTCGTCTGCACTCACTTCCTGCGGTGTAACCTGCGCACCCGGTTTGGCACGCATAATGCCGGTTGTGATCACCTTCTCGCCTTCCTTCAAACCTGACGTCACCAGCCATTTATCGCCGATAGCCTGATCGGCCGTGAGCGTACGGGCCTCAACCTTATTGTCAGCGCCAACGACCATCGCGGTTGCCTGGCCGGTTGGCGTACGGGTTACCGCCTGCTGCGGCACCAGAAGCGCGTTCGGATTGATGCCTTCTTCCAGACGGGCGCGAACAAACATGCCCGGCAGCAGAGCGTGATCCGGGTTCGGGAACACGGCGCGCAGGGTGATAGAGCCGGTGGTTTCATCAACGGTCACGTCAGAGAACTCAAGCGTACCGCTCTGCGCATGCTCGCTACCGTCCTGAAGCAGCAGTTTAACCTGCGCTTTGCCGTCAACCTGTTGCAGCTTGCCGGATTTCAGCTCGTTGCGCAGACGCATAAAATCTTCACTGGACTGCGTCACGTCGACATAAATGGGATCGAGCTGTTGCACGGTGGCCAGCGCATCGGTCTGCGCGCTTTGCACAAGAGCGCCTTCGGTAACGGAGGATTTACCAATGCGGCCGCTGATCGGCGAGGTCACTTTGGTGTAGGCCAGATTAATACGGGCTGTTTCGACGTTAGCTTTCGCTCCCTGTGCTGCGGCAGCGGTCTGGCTCTGTGTGGCTATCGCCTGGTCGTAATCCTGCTGGCTGATATATTTGGTGCCGAGCAGCGGCTTATAGCGCTTCACGGTTACCGCAGCAATCTGGGCGTTGGCCTGCGCCTGCGCCAGATCGCCTTTCGCGCTGTCATACGCCGCCTGATAGGTGGCTGGATCAATCTGATAAAGGGACTGTCCCGCTTTGACGTCGCTGCCTTCAATGAAGTTACGTTTTAAAATAATGCCGGAAACCTGGGGGCGAACTTCAGCGATGCGGTACGAAGAGGTTCGTCCCGGTAAATCTGTTGTGATTTTAAGCGGGGCGCTTTTCAGGGTGACGACGCCAACTTCCGGCGCCTGTTGCTGACCACCCTTTGGCGCTTCTTTATTATCACATCCTGTCAGCGCTAAGCTGCCGGAAAGCATCAGAACGGCCGCCAGAGGCGTTAACCCTCTGTTCATGTTCATAAAGTACCCTCGAAAGTCCGATATCGATTGATTGACGGGTCACAAGTCTGAGAACCCATTAATGTGTTTAAATCAGGGATGTGCTATGGTACATACATTCGCAAATGTATGTAAGTCCACCATTTTGTAAAAATACACCTATGGCACGAAAAACTAAACAACAGGCGCTTGAGACGCGAAACCAGATACTTGACGCGGCAATTGAGCGATTTTCAGAATATGGTGTATCCCGTACTTCGCTGGCCGATATTGCCGCGGCGGCAGGCGTAACGCGTGGCGCGATTTACTGGCATTTTAAAAATAAAACCGATCTGCTTAACACCATCTGGGCGCAATCGGAATCCGGTCTGGAAGACGTAGAGCAAGAGTATCAGTCAAAATACCCCGCCGATCCACTATCCGTTATGCGCGCGATGCTGTTGCATGTGCTTGAGGCTGCTGAAAGAGATCCCAGAAGACGTGCGCTTATGGAGATCATTTACCATAAATGCGAATTTGTCGGCGAAATGACCACGTTACAGCAAATGCAGCAAACACTTTATCTGGAATGTTACGACAGGATTGAAGATATTTTATGTCAGTGCATGTCGGCCGGCCAGCTACCGCCAAATCTTGATACGCGTCGCGCGGCGGTAGTCATAAGAGGCTACATCAGCGGCCTGATGGAAAACTGGCTGTTCGCGCCGGATGGCTTTGCGCTTGCCTCTGAAGCGCCGCCGCTTGTTGATGTGCTCATCGACATGCTCAATTGCAGCCCGTCACTGCGTCGCGCTCAGGGCTGACGCCCGGCTTCCGGCGCGTCGCGTTTCTTCTCAAAATCTTTTTGCACAATTAACAGCGCCGCCAGCGCTGTCTCGGGCGCGATATCGTTCTCTTCCAGCAGCATAATTAAATCTACGGCCAGTTTCACTTCATCTGGTGCGTTTTCCAGCGACATCGTTGCCTCTTTTTCATCGTTATTTTTACGTTTACCGATCGGTGAGAATAGCGGATTACTGCGCTAGTTTTCCTGCTTCTCAATGGCACGCTCAATCCGTTTTAAGGCCTGCAAACAGCGCTGCAAACGTCCCTCAATGGCGGCGATTTCACGCTGTAGATTTTGTTGTTGCACCAGCGTATCGCACGATGCCAGCAGGCTTTCGCGGTCGGCTACCATCGCACGCAGGCGACGTTCATAATCCTGATGCTTTGCCAGCTTCTCATAGAAATTTTCACCGACCGGTCGGGCGCGCGCGTCTGCTTTACGCAGCTTTTGCGTCGCCAGTTCGCGCTGGAGCGCACCCATCTGTAGCACGACGCGTTCAGCCATCCACGCCACGCGCTCGGCGCGGCCGCCATTGACGCTGTGCCTGAGCTGCGCCAGACTTTGCCGTATCTCAGCCAGATAGTCACCTAAACGCAATGCGCGGCAGTGAAACAGCTGCTGGTCGAAGCGGGCTTCGGTCATTCGCGTATTCGCATGAGGCTCTACGGCCGTTGCCAGTTGGTTAAGCTGTGCGTCTAATTGCTGAAGCAGAAAGGCGCTTTTCATTTTTTCTCTCCGATCGGCGGTGTGATACTCTTTCGGTCATTCTGAGGAAATCAAACTGTGCAACGTATCATTCTACTGATTATTGGCTGGTTAGCGATGGGATTAGCCACGCTGGGCGTGGTTTTGCCGCTATTACCAACCACGCCCTTTTTGCTGGTGGCCGCCTGGTGCTTTGCCCGCTCTTCGCCACGGTTCCATCACTGGCTGCTCTACCGCTCCGTTTTTGGCCGCTATCTGCGGCACTGGCAGCAGCACCGGGCGCTGCCGCCGCGCACCAAAGGAAGAATGATCGTCGTTACCCTCGCCACCTTTGCCCTCTCGCTATGGCTGGTAAATATTCTCTGGGTGCGGCTGATGCTGATTTGTCTGCTGGCTGGCCTGATTATTTTTATGCTTCGACTGCCGGTGGTTGATGACGAGCAACAAAAGCCCTGATTTTTCGTTGTACGGTTGCAATTGACCGGCGCTTTGCATAGATTTGGTCGTTTTCATGCGCAGCTTCTCCTCTGTAATGCCATTTTGACCGGCGAAACTTTTTTCCGGGCAATGGAAGCTGCGTGAGTCAGATTTGTATTCACCAGGCACACTATTATGACCGCAACTGCGCAGCAGCTTGAATATTTGCAAGAAAGCATTAAAAGCATCCCGGATTACCCGAAACCGGGCATTCTTTTCCGTGACGTCACCAGCCTGCTGGAAGATCCGAAAGCGTTCGCGCTAAGCATCAGCCTGCTGGTTGAGCGCTATCGCCATGCCGGTATCACCAAGGTGGTTGGTACGGAAGCGCGCGGCTTTCTGTTTGGCGCGCCGGTTGCGCTTGGGCTGGGCGTAGGATTTGTGCCGGTGCGCAAACCGGGCAAGCTGCCGCGTAAAACCTTTGCCGAAACTTATCAGCTTGAGTACGGCAGCGACCAGCTTGAACTGCATTGCGATGCGATCAAGCCCGGCGACGTCGTGCTGGTTATTGACGATCTGCTCGCCACCGGCGGCACCATTGAGGCCACGGTGAAGCTGATTCGTCGCGCGGGCGGCGAAGTCAAAAACGCGGCGTTTATTATTAATTTATTCGATCTCAGCGGCGAAACGCGGCTGAAAGCGCTCGGCGTCGAAAGCTACAGCCTGGTGAACTTTCCCGGTCACTGATCCCGACACCGCAAGCCTCGCCGTCAGGGTGGGGCTGTGTTAGCATGGCTCTCCGGTTCACTCAACATATTCTGCGAATTAATGAGCTATCAGGTACTGGCCCGCAAGTGGCGTCCACAAGCGTTTAGTGATGTCGTCGGACAGGAGCACGTCCTGACCGCGCTGGCGAACGGCCTGTCGCTTGGCCGTATCCATCACGCCTATCTTTTTTCCGGCACGCGCGGCGTGGGTAAAACCACCATTGCCCGCCTGCTGGCGCGCGGCCTCAACTGCGAAACCGGTATCACCGCCACGCCCTGCGGCACCTGCGACAACTGCCGTGAAATTGAGCAGGGGCGCTTCGTCGATCTGATTGAAATTGACGCCGCCTCGCGCACCAGGGTTGAAGATACGCGCGAGCTGCTCGACAACGTGCAGTACGCACCCGCTCGCGGTCGTTTCAAAGTCTACCTGATTGATGAAGTCCACATGCTTTCCCGGCACAGCTTCAACGCGCTGTTGAAAACGCTGGAAGAGCCGCCCGCACACGTTAAATTCCTGCTCGCCACCACCGATCCGCAAAAGCTGCCGGTGACCATCCTGTCGCGCTGCCTTCAGTTTCACCTGAAAGCGCTGGATGTTGAACAAATTCGCGGGCAGCTGGACTATGTCCTGAAAGAAGAGCAGATCGCTTCGGAGCCGCGCGCGCTTCAACTGCTGGCACGCGCGGCGGACGGCAGCATGCGCGATGCTCTCAGCCTGACCGATCAGGCCATCGCCATCGGGCAGGGGCAGGTGACCACGGCGTCGGTCAGCGCGATGCTGGGCACGCTTGACGATGAGCAGCCGCTGGCGCTGATTGAAGCGCTGGTCGACGCGCAGGGCGAGCAGGTGATGTCGCTACTCAACCAGGCCGCTTCGCGCGGCGTTGAGTGGGAAGCGCTGTTGGTGGAAATGCTGCGGCTGCTGCACCGTATCGCGATGATACAGCTTCTGCCTGCGGCGCCGGGCGACGATCCTGCGCCGGTTGAACAGCGCCTGCGGGAACTGGCGCGCGTGCTGCCGCCTGCTGATGTACAACTTTATTATCAAATGCTGCTGACCGGCCGAAAAGAGCTGCCGCTGGCGCCGGATCGGCGCATGGGCGTTGAAATGACGCTGCTGCGCGCGCTGGCATTTCACCCGAAACAGATGATTGCCGAACCGGTCGCGCGACCGGTGATGACGCCACAGGCCGCGCCTGAGCCGGCGGTTCAACCCGAAGCCGCCGCACCGCCTGCTGCTGCCGCACCTGCACATACCGTTCAGCAGGCGACGCTGCCGGATGCCACCAGCCAGTTGCTTCAGGCGCGAACCCAGCTGATGCGGCAGAAGGGAGCAACCACGCCAAAAAAGGATGAACCGGCGGCGCACACTGCGCGGCCGGCAAGCTCGGCGCTGGAGCGGCTGGCCAATGTTACCGAACGCGGGCTCAGGCGACAGGCTGCCGCCGCGCAGGCCGAGCCGGTAAAAAAAGAGGCGTACCGCTGGAAAACGCAAAAAACAGAAGAGAGCAAACCTGCGCCGGTCGCCACGCCCAAACTGCTTCGCTCGGCGCTTGAGCACGATAAAACGCCGGAGCTGACGGCGAAGCTGGCCGAAGAATCCTTGCTTCGCGATCCCTGGGCGGCGGAAATCGCCGGGCTGGCGCTGCCGAAACTGGTGCAACAGCTGGCGCTTAACGCCTGGAAAGAGGTGACGGACAACGGCGTTTGCCTGCATCTGCGCACCAGCCAGCGCCATCTGAATTCGCCGTCGGCGCAGAAGACGCTTCAGGACGAAATGAGTAAGGCGGCGGGTCAGCCCGTCGCACTGAGCATTATTGAAGACGACAATCCGGACGTGGCAACGCCGCTGGAGTGGCGGCAGGCAATATATCAAGAGAAGCTGGCGCAGGCGCGCCAGTCGATTACAGCGGATAATCATATTCTGACGCTGCGTCGGTTGTTTGATGCGGACGTGGATGAAGAGAGTATTCGCCCCCTTTGAATCGCTGCTACAACGCTTCGGCGTCAACGCAGCCTGATGTGAGAGAAAACTATGTTTGGAAAAGGCGGATTGGGCAACCTGATGAAGCAGGCCCAGCAGATGCAGGACAAAATGGCGCAGGTTCAGGAAGAGATCGCCGCGCTGGAAGTGACCGGTGAATCGGGCGCGGGCATGGTAAAAGTGACCATTAATGGCGCACACAACTGCCGTCGCGTAGAGATCGACCCGAGCCTGATGGAAGACGACAAAGAGATGCTGGAAGATCTGGTCGCCGCCGCGTTCAATGATGCTGCGCGCCGCATTGCTGAAGAGCAGAAAGATAAAATGGCCGCCGTTTCCAACGGAATGCAGCTTCCACCCGGCTTCAAGATGCCGTTCTGATGCAAACCAGCCCGCTTCTGGAAAGCCTGATGGAGTCGCTGCGCTGTCTGCCGGGCGTTGGTCCGAAATCGGCGCAGCGCATGGCGTTTCAGCTGTTACAGCGTGACCGCAGCGGCGGTATGCGTCTGGCGCAGGCGCTGACGCGCGCGATGTCTGAGATCGGCCACTGCCGCGATTGCCGCACCTTCACGGAGCAGGAGGTGTGTACCATTTGCGCCAGCGCGCGCCGTCAGCAAACCGGGCTGATCTGCGTGGTGGAGAGCCCGGCCGATATTCACGCCATCGAGCAAACCGGGCAGTTTGCCGGCCGCTACTTTGTGCTGATGGGGCACCTCTCGCCGCTTGACGGCATCGGGCCCAACGATATCGGTCTGGATCGTCTGGAACAGCGCCTTGACAGCGAAGCCATTCAGGAAGTGATCCTTGCCACCAACCCAACGGTGGAAGGGGAAGCCACGGCGAACTATATCGCAGAACTGTGTGGCCAGTACGGCGTTGATGCCAGCCGGATCGCGCACGGCGTTCCGATGGGCGGCGAACTGGATATGGTCGACGGCACCACGCTGTCGCACTCGCTGGCAGGCCGTCAAAAGATCCGTTTTTAATGACTTAACGGCACGATTTGTCGTGCCGTCTTGAAATCCTTCATATTGCCCCCACCTCACTTCACAACACAGACCAATCGTTAGCTGAGGTAGCAATGACTATGAAAGGACAAGAGACGCGTGGCTTCCAGTCAGAGGTTAAACAGCTTCTGCACCTGATGATCCATTCCCTCTACTCAAATAAAGAAATTTTCCTGCGTGAACTGATCTCCAACGCCTCCGATGCCGCCGACAAGCTGCGCTTTCGCGCGCTCTCCACGCCGGATCTCTATGAAGGCGACGGCGACCTGCGGGTACGGGTTTCGGTCGATAAGGAAAAGCGCACGCTGACGCTGAGCGATAACGGCATCGGTATGACGCGTGACGAAGTCATTGAAAATCTGGGCACCATTGCCAAATCCGGTACCAAATCTTTCCTTGAAACGCTCGGCTCCGACCAGGCGAAAGACAGCCAGCTTATTGGCCAGTTCGGCGTCGGTTTTTATTCGGCGTTCATCGTGGCTGATAAGGTTTCCGTCCGCACGCGCGCGGCGGGCGCCAGCGCCGACGACGCGGTATTCTGGGAATCCGCCGGTGAAGGCGAGTATACCGTTGCCGATATTTCTAAAGCCGACCGCGGCACCGAGATCACCCTGCATCTGCGTGAAGGTGAAGACGAGTTTCTTGATGCATGGCGCGTGCGCAGCATCATCAGCAAATATTCCGACCATATCGCGCTGCCGGTAGAGATTGAAACCCACAATGAAGAAGACGACACCACCAGCTGGGAGAAGATCAACAAAGCCCAGGCGCTGTGGACGCGTAACAAATCTGACATCAGCGACGACGAATACAAAGAGTTTTATAAGCATGTATCGCACGATTTCGCCGATCCGCTGACATGGAGCCACAACCGCGTTGAAGGTAAGCAGGAGTACACCAGCCTGCTTTACATCCCGACGCAGGCGCCGTGGGATATGTGGAACCGCGATCACAAGCACGGCCTGAAACTCTATGTTCAGCGCGTGTTCATCATGGATGACGCCGAGCAGTTTATGCCGAACTACCTGCGCTTCGTGCGCGGCCTGATTGACTCCAGCGATCTGCCGCTCAACGTATCGCGCGAAATTTTGCAGGACAGCCGCATCACCCAGAACCTGCGTAACGCGCTGAGCAAACGCGCATTGCAGATGCTGGAGAAGGTGGCAAAAGATGATGAAGAGAAATATCAGCAGTTCTGGCAGCAGTTCGGTCTGGTACTGAAAGAAGGCCCGGCGGAAGACAGCGCCAATGGCGAAAGCATTGCCAGACTGCTGCGCTTCGCCACCACTAGCAGCGAAGGCGCTGCGCAAACCGTCTCGCTGGAAGATTACGTCAGCCGCATGGTGGAAGGGCAGGAGAAAATCTTCTACATCACCGCCGACAGCTATGCCGCCGCGAAAAGCAGCCCGCATCTGGAGCTGTTCCGCAAAAAAGGCATTGAGGTGCTGCTGCTCTCCGATCGCATCGACGAATGGATGATGAGCTACCTGACAGAATTTGACGGCAAAGCATTCCAGTCGGTCAGCAAGGCCGACGACGCGTTGAGCAAGCTGGCTGACGAAGAGAGCGACGAGCAGAAAGAAGCGGAAAAGGCGCTGGAACCGTTCGTGGAGCGCGTGAAAACGCTGCTGGGCGAGCGCGTGAAAGAGGTGCGCCTGACGCATCGCCTGACCGATACGCCTGCCATCGTCACCACCGACGCCAACGATATGGGCACGCAGATGGCGAAGCTGTTCGCGGCCGCTGGTCAGCCGGTGCCGGAAGTGAAATATCTGTTTGAAATCAATCCTGAACATGCCCTGGTAAAACGCGCGGCCGATACGCAGGACGACGCGCGCTTTGCGGAATGGGTGGAGCTGCTGCTGGATCAGGCGATGTTTGCCGAGCGCGGCACGCTTGAAGATCCCAATCAGTTTATTCGTCGTATGAATCAGCTGCTGCTGGGCTGATGCGTTAAACAGGCGGGACGACACCCTTCGTCCCGCTTTTCTTTTCAGCCGGTCATGGCCGCCTCTTCCAGCAGCCAGCGGCGAAACAGGTCAATCTCCGCTTCTTCTTTCCGTGATGCTTTCACCATCATCCATGTCGCTCTGTCTACTTCGGCAAAGCCTAACGGTGCAATCAGCGTGCCTTCCCTGATCTCTTTCTTAACCAGAATTTGCGGCGTCATAATAATACCGAGCCCGTTTCGCGCTGCCTGAATAGCCAGCGTCAGGTTATCAAAATGTTTGCCCGCCCAAAAATCGCCGCGCGCGCCAGTCTTTTTGGCCCACTCCGCCCAGGCGTGCAGTTTGGTATCGGCATGCAGCAGCGGCAGGGTGGAAAAATCGGTTGCATAGGTAAAACGGTTGCTGAACATCGGCGCGCAAACCGGGCCAATGTAATCCACGGTGATCAACGTGGCGGCGATATCTTCCTGCACCGGCTGCTCGTGACTGAGGATCAGCACATCCGACTGCTCACTGCGTATACGCTCAATGTCGCCATGTGTCTGAAACGTCAAAGCAATGTCTTTGTGTCGTTCGGAGAAGCGACCTATGCGCGGGATCAGCCACTGCGCCAGAAAGCTGGGCGCGCAGGAGATGGTCAGGCTGTTGGCGTTACGCGCGCGAATCTTCTCACAGGTGGTCTCAATATCGCGGAAAGCCTGCATACAGCACACCTTCAGCCGCTCACCGTCAGAGGTGAGCTGCACCCGCCCGTTAGCGCGTAAAAACAGCGGCTTGCCCAGCCACTCTTCCAACTGTTTGATCTGATGGCTGACCGCGCTGTGCGTGACGTTCAGCGAATGCGCAGCAAGACTGAAACTTTGGTGCAGCGCTGCCTGATGGAAATAGCGCAGGGCGCGCAGGGAAGGAAGGCCAGGCATAAGTATTCTCTGTGAGAAAAACTAACAGCCAGTGTCTGTTTATATCATTTCAAAGTCCAGCGTCTTTTCCCTAATCTGGTTACGAAGAGGGGAAGGCTCTTATCACGGTAATGGCGTTTTTCCCCTCCTGTTAGCCGCATTTCTCCTCAAATTGAACGCGTTTATGTTTAACAGTACCGTGAAGGAAAGGAAAATGACAAATCAGCACTCCCCAAAAACTCAGCTTGTAATGTTTACCGGCGGTCGCGACAGCACGCTTGCAGCATGTTATCTGATGTTACAGGGTATCCCGGTGCATCTGTGGTCAGGCAACAGCGGATGTTCTCTTCATCGCGGCATACTGGCGCACCGCGTTGAAGAACTGAAATCCCGATTCGGCGATCTGGTCGTCGATCACACGGTGGCGGATATCAGCGGCGCGTTTCGCTCAATCGCCATTGAACACCTTGAAAGCGATATTCTGAAGTACCGTAAAAACCTGGTTTTGCTGGGTGAAAAACTGGCTATTCATGCGCATCTGGTCGATTTTTGCCGCCGAAACGACATTAACACCATTAACGACGGTATCACCCACTACCAAATGGAATTTCCGGAGCAGCGTCAGGTTGCCAAGGCGTTTCTGGTCGAGATGATGGCGCAGTTCGATATCAATTATCAGTCGCCGATTTATGAATTCGCCCAGTCTGCGGATGACGTCAAATATCGCCTTCTGCAATTGGGGATCTCCACCAAGTCGCTGGAAGGTATCAGTATTTTTGCCGACAGTTTCTCCACGCCTTCGGATGAGGTGATCCTGGCTTATCTGAAAGACAAAACGCCGCTGGCGTTGAATCTGGTGCGTTTTCTGTCGGGCGAAACGCTTGCGGCGCCGGTAGGTAAAGCGGCCAGTGCCGCAGCCTGAAACCTCTCATGTGCAACGTAGCCGTTGGGCTACGTTTTCTCTTCGGAGCCTGATATGAAAATTATCGTGAAATGCGCGGCAATTATTATTCATCAGCGTTCGCTGCTGTTGACCCGTAAACGCGGCACCGGGATTTTTATCTCACCCGGCGGCAAACCGCGACCTGGCGAAGATCATCTGGCCTGTCTGAAGCGTGAGCTTAAAGAAGAGTTGGGCGTACAGATTAAAACGTTTCGCCCGTTTGGCCTCTTCCACGGCCGCGCGGAATTTGAAGCCATGCCGATTGAGAACCACGTCTACCATGTCGAGATCAGCGGCCAACCGCGCGCAGGCTCGGAGATCGAAGAGCTGGCATGGGTTAACTACCGCAAGCCGCCTTGCGAAATCGCGGTGGGATCGATATTCCGCGATAACGTGATGCCGCTGCTTTACCAACAGGAGTTGATCAACTGATGGACGCCTCTTCATTATCACCTCATTTACAAACCGCTCACGGCGAACATTTCTACAGGCAGGCGCGTATGCAGAGAGATGAACTACGGGAAGAGCTGTCCGGGCTTTATCAGCTTCAGGATTACGATATTTTCTTTGTGCAATCCGTTCGCGTTGGCCTGGTGATCCTCTCCCATCTGTTTCATAAACAGGAGACGACGCTTTGCCTGGCGAAACATGCGCACTATCAGCCGATAACCGCGCTCTTTAACCCGCCAACCTCGCACTGTACCGGGCCGGGCAGCGTGCCGATTATCACGCACGTGAACCCCTATACCGGCAGCGTAAACGCGCTGGATGACTGTCAGGGAAAGGGCGTCGTGGATGCGTCGCACAGCTTTGCCACCAATCTGCACGGCGAGCTTGTCGCCAACAGCTCAATCTTTGTCGCGCCGCTGCACAAGCACGCGTCGCTGACGGTTGGGCTGGCCATTATCGCCCTGCGCCCGGAGCATTTCAGCACCCTGATGCGCAGCGAGTTGCGCCTGTTTGAAGAGTCCACGGCGTCTTCGAAACCGCTCAGGGAAGCGCTCGACAACCTCCACAGTGACCACTGGCAGCCCTATAACGTGGCGCAGGTGAAGCCCGTGCGTTTAACGGACGTTGCGGGTATGGATTTCATCTCTATCAGCGAGCCTAATCTGCCGTTTAGCTGTTTTACGGTGCCGCCACTGAGCGAAGCGCTGCAACAGCGGGTAAAGGCTGCGGGCGCCAGCTACTTTCCTCACGCCAGAACGATAAGACTCTCCTGCTGGGCGCGCGGCGATGGTAAAAAGCCGGTGGACATGACCGCCACGATTGAAAAGGAAATCAGTAAGCTATGGGAGCAACAATGAAACGCACGTCATCGATCAACGGCAATGTTATTGGCATGCTGGGCGGTCTGATCCTCAGCCTTGATTCCGTGTTTATTCGCCTGATGAACATCGAAAACTCATGGACTATTGTGATGCTGCGCGGCTTATTTATGTGGGCTATTTGTCTGCTGGTCCGGACGTTGTGGCGCGGAAGCCGTTCTGCGATCGGTAAACCGTGGCTGACGCGCGATAATGCGTTGTCGACGCTGTTCTTCGCCGTGTCGTCGGCCTGCTTTGTTAATGCGCTGAATCGCGGCAACGTGGCGACGGTGTTGGTGATTATCTCCTCCACGCCGTTCATTTCTGCGGTGATTTCGCGCTTGTTTTTCAACATGAAAAGCGAGCGAAGCGTGATGATTGCCGCGCTGGCGGGAATAATTGGCGTGATCGTGGTGATGTCGGGCCGCGCCGCCGGGCAGGACGCGCTTGCTAACGTTTTCGCGCTGGCCACGGCGGTGTCGATGGCGCTGGCCTTTATCTTCACCTCGCGCGTCTCTGGCGGCACGATTGGTCTGCCGTCACTGGGCGGGCTGGTTGCCTCGCTGGTGATCCTGGTGTGGTCGGGAGACGACCTGCTACAAAATCTGAAAATGCTCTCGATGGCGCAGTATGGCTGGTCGCTGGCGGAAGGTATGCTGATCATGCCGCTGGCTATGGGGTTGATCGCGTTATCAACGCGTTTTGTCTCACCGGCTAACGCCGGACTGTTTTTGCTGCTGGAAACGGCGCTGGGGCCGCTATGGATGGCCATTTTCATGGATGAGATGCCTACAATACAGGCGGTTATCGGCGGGGCGATCATTATCGTCGCCGTGGTTTCGCAAACGCTCTACGCGCGCCGTCAGGTTTCGCTTTCGCGCTATGCGGATGCCGGATAACCGCCGCATTCCTTGTGGATAAAGGGCCATGATGGTATGTTCGTGGCCTCGACAAATTGAACATTTAAGCAATTCGCAAGGGGATTTACGCAATGCGTATTATTCTGCTCGGTGCACCGGGTGCAGGTAAGGGGACTCAGGCTCAGTTTATTATGGAGAAATACGGTATTCCGCAAATCTCCACGGGCGACATGCTGCGTGCTGCCGTTAAGGCCGGCAGCGATCTGGGTAAACAAGCCAAAGAGATCATGGATGCCGGTAAACTGGTGACCGACGAACTGGTGATTGCGCTGGTAAAAGAGCGTATTGCTCAGGACGACTGCCGCAACGGTTTTCTGCTGGACGGCTTTCCGCGCACCATTCCTCAGGCGGATGCGATGAAGGAAGCGGGCATTAAGGTTGATAACGTGCTGGAGTTCGACGTGCCGGACGCGCTGATCGTTGAGCGTATCGTGGGCCGTCGCGTCCATGCGCCATCGGGCCGCGTGTATCACGTCACCTTCAATCCACCGAAGGAAGAGGGTAAAGACGACGTCACCGGCGAAGCGCTGACCACGCGCAAAGACGATCAGGAAGAAACCGTGCGTAAGCGTCTGGTGGAATACCATGAAATGACTGCGCCGCTGATCAGCTACTACCGCAAAGAAGCCGATGCGGGCAACACGGCGTATCACAAAATCGACGGCACCCGCAACGTGTCCGAAGTCAGCGCCGAGCTGGCTAAAATCCTCGGTTAATCTTAACAGGGCCGGCAGTTGACCGGCCCTGTTACTGCAACAGGTTTTTCCCCCGCCATTTTCCGCTAGAATAGTTCTCGTTTTTTCCCTGCTTTTGCCGACTAAGGAATGATGATGAGGCAAGATACTCCCGGCGTGCTATTGGTTAACCTTGGCACACCTGAAGCGCCGACCACGCCTGCCGTGAAGCGCTACCTGAAACAGTTTCTTAGTGATAAACGCGTTGTCGATACGCCGCGCTGGCTGTGGTGGCCCATTCTGAACGGCGCGATCTTACCGATTCGTTCCCCGCGCGTGGCGAAGCTGTACGCCTCCGTCTGGATGGACGAAGGGTCGCCGCTGATGGTCTACAGTAAACGACAGCGTGACGCGCTGGCGGCAAAACTCGACATGCCGGTGGCGCTGGGAATGAGCTACGGTAAGCCGGGTCTGAAGAGCGCCATCGACGAACTGATGGCGCAGGGCGTCACCCGCCTTATTGTGCTGCCGCTTTATCCACAGTTTTCCTGCTCAACCGTCGGCGCCGTCTGGGATGGGATTACCGCTGTCTTTGCAGGCTATCGCAGCCTGCCGTCGGTGCATTTTATTCGCGATTATGCAGAGCATCCGACTTATATCGCTGCGCTGAAAGCGTCGGTTGAGCGCTCTTTCGCCACGCACGGCCGGCCCGATCTGCTGGTCATGTCGTTTCACGGCATTCCGCAACGTTTCGCTAACGAAGGTGACGACTACCCACAGCGCTGCTTTGACACCAGCGAAGCGCTGAAGGCGTCGCTGGGGCTGAACAGCGAGCAGGCGATGCTGACCTTCCAGTCGCGTTTTGGCCGTGAGCCCTGGCTGACGCCTTACACCGATGAAACCATGAAGTCGCTGCCGTCGAAAGGCATTAAACACGTACAGATTATGAGCCCTGGCTTTTCGGCCGACTGCCTGGAAACGCTGGAGGAGATCAGCGAGCAGAACCGCGAGTTCTTCCTGCATGCGGGCGGCACGAAATTTGAATATATTCCGGCGCTCAATGACGACGCGCTGCATATCGACATGATGGTCGACCTGGTAAACGATCAGAGAAAGCAGTATGAAATTTCCCGGCAAGCGTAAGTCAAAGCACTATTTTCCGGTCAGCGCGCGCGATCCGCTGCTCAAGCAGGCCCTGCCCGAAAGCGAAGTGGCGAACAGCTGGATTGTCGGCATCGATCAGACGCTGGTGGATATTGAAGCCAAAGTGGACGACGCGTTTATTGCCCGTTATGGACTCAGTCCGGGCCATTCGCTGGTGATTGAAGACGACGTGGCGGAAGCGCTTTACGCCGAACTGACGCGCGAGAAACTGATTACGCATCAGTTCGCGGGCGGTACCATTGGCAATACGCTGCACAACTACTCGGTGCTGGCGGACGATCGCTCCGTGCTGCTGGGCGTGATGTGCAGCAACGTGCAGATCGGTGGCTACGCCTACCGCTATCTCTGCAACACCTCCAGCCGTACCGATCTGAACTACCTTCAGGGCGTCGAGGGCGCGATAGGGCGCTGTTTTACGCTGATTGGCGAACAAGGCGAACGTACCTTTGCGATCAGTCCGGGAATGATGAACCAGCTCCGGCGTGAAAGCATTCCTGAAGAGGTGATTGCCGGCGCATCGGCGCTGGTACTGACTTCCTATCTGGTGCGCTGCAAGCCGGGCGAGCCGATGCCGGACGCCACTATGCAGGCCATCGCCTGGGCGAAAAAATACAACGTGCCGGTGGTGCTGACGCTCGGCACGAAATACGTGATCGGCGATAATCCGGGCTTCTGGCGCGAGTTTCTGCGCGAGCACGTCTCCGTTGTGGCAATGAACGAAGAGGAGGCGGAGGCGCTCACCGGCCTCAGCGATCCGCTTCAGGCGGCGAACCTTGCGCTGGACTGGGTGGATCTGGTGTTGTGCACCGCCGGGCCGAACGGCCTTTATATGGCGGGTTTCACCGAAGAAGAGGGGAAACGGAAAACGCAGCATCCGCTGTTGCCCGGCGCGATCCCGGAATTCAATCAGTATGAGTTCAGCCGCGCCATGCGCCATCAGGATTGTCAGCAGCCGCTGCGTATTTTCTCCCATATCGCGCCGTATATGGGCGGCCCGGAGAAAATTATGAATACCAATGGCGCAGGCGACGGTGCACTGGCGGCACTGCTCCACGATATCACCGCCAACAACTATCACCGCTCAAACGTGCCGAATTCGAGCAAGCATGGGCGTAACTATCTGACCTACTCATCGCTGGCGCAGGTGTGCAAGTACGCCAATCGCGTCAGCTATCAGGTGCTCAACCAGCATTCGCCGCGCCTGACGCGCGGCCTGCCGGAGCGGGAAGACAGCCTGGAAGAGTCTTACTGGGAAAGGTAACAGGAGAGTCCGTCCCCCGGCGGGGGACGGAACCGTCAGATGGGGCACTGCTGCGGATCGTACGTCGCATCCACCTTCATCAGCGTCAGCATACTGCTGGCAATTTCACGTTCGCCCATCACCACCCCGTTGGCGCCACGCTCGGTAATGTAGTCAACTTCATCGTCATAGTGCGCGCGGGCAATAATTTCGATGGTAGGGTATTTTTCGCGTGCGGCGATCACCACTTCACCGGCTTCATAGCCGTTCGGGATGGTCAGCAGCAGCCAGCGCGCGCAGTTCAGGCAGGCCAGCTCCATGATCTCTGGTCGTGCAGCGTTACCTAAAACCGCCTTAATGCCCTGTTCCCGCAGCGCCTCGACGCGGCTTCGGCTGTTCTCGACCACCACAATCGGCACGCCCTGCTCAAGCAGTTTCTTGCCCAACAGGCTGCCGACGCGCCCGTAACCTACCACCACAGCATGTCCGCAGATATCAACCGGGATCTGCTTCTCTTCTTCGATCGCCTCTTCCATTGTCTGCTCTTCAATGGTTTCGGTCTTATCAAGATAGCGCTGGAGCACGGCAAACAGAATGGGATTGAGCATAATCGAGAGGATCGCACCCGCCAGCACCAGGTTTCGTCCTTCATCAGGCAGCAGCTTCAGCGAGATCCCCAGCCCGGCAAGAATAAATGCGAATTCGCCGATCTGCGCCAGACTCACCGAAATAGTCAGCGCGGTGCGTTTTGAATGGCCAAACAGGCGCACCAGCAGCAGCGCGGCAAGAGATTTGCCGACAACAATAATGGCCAGTACGCCCATCACCGCCAGCGGCTCGTTTACCAGCACCATCGGGTCAAAAAGCATGCCCACCGACACGAAAAACAGCACGGCAAACGCATCGCGAAGCGGCAGCGTATCGTGCGCGGCGCGATGGCTCAGTTCAGATTCGTTCAGCACCATACCGGCAAAAAACGCGCCGAGCGCAAAGGAAACATCAAAAAATTCTACCGCGCCAAACGCAATGCCCAGCGCCAGAGCAAGCACGGCAAGGGTAAAGAGTTCACGGGAGCCGGTCGCGGCGCTGCGTGCCAGAATCCACGGCACGACGCGACGGCCCACCACCATCATCAGCACCATAAAGGCCGCCACCTTACCAATGGTGATCAGCAGATCGAACAGGATAAGACCCGGGCTGGCGTTGCCCTCTTCAAACATCCCGGCAATGGCGGGTAGCAGTACCAGCGCCAGTACCATCACCAGGTCTTCGACAATCAGCCAGCCAATGGCAATCTGTCCGCGCTGGCTGTCAATTAACTGGCGTTCTTCAAGAGCGCGCAGCAGCACCACCGTACTGGCGGTTGAAAGACACAGCCCAAACACCAGCCCGGTCAGCCAGGGCCAGCCCATCGCGGCCGACAGCCCCATTCCCAGCAGCGTCGCCACGGCGATCTGCGCAATTGCGCCGGGAATGGCAATCGTCTTTACCGCCATCAAATCCTTCAGGGAGAAGTGCAGGCCAACGCCAAACATCAGCAAAATCACGCCTAACTCAGCCAGTTCCGGCGCCAGGTTAGTATCAGCGACAAAGCCGGGGGTAAACGGGCCCGCCAGCACGCCGGCCATCAGATATCCCACCAGCGGCGATATCCTGAGACGGTTGGCGATCATGCCAAGGAGAAAGGCAAGAACCAGCCCTCCAACAATAGTGGTGATAAGCGGAGTGGTATGATGCATGCTTGTCTCCTTGTGTATGCAAATGTGTCTGATTGTAATTATTTAGTGTAAGGCATATTCGCCAGCGGCGCTTGACTTAAACGGCTAAAAAGTTAAAAAAACAATCAATGAACGAAGAAACGATCGGGAAAGGGATTTTTCGATCTTATCGCCAGGCAGGCTTGATGACGCCAGTGAAAGCCAGGGCACGAAGAGCAATTATCCACAGGGCGAACGGTAGATTTTCACAGCGGGCAGACAGTAAAACGGTAATTATGTCAGGTCAGGCCTTGTAAGGGAGGATTTGGTGCAAATGAAGCACTTAAAGCAGAAACAGCGAGGTCAAAAGCACTTCTTTTATGCTCTCGTCAGATAATCCTGCATCATAATCGCCGAAGTGTCACAATAAAATTCAGAGAATAGTGTTAAATTTCAGTCATGCTTTTCGCTCTGTCGTTTTATTAACAAGGAGATTTACCGTGTTTTTGATGAAAAAAATGTCGCTGGTTTTGGTGATTGCGCTCAGCGTTCCGGCGGCGGCACACGCGTGGGTAAAGGATCACGTTTACAAATTCACCGTGCTGCACACCAACGATCATCATGGCCGCTTCTGGAATAATGAACACGACGAGTATGGGCTGGCGGCACAAAAAACCATGATGGATCAGATCCGCTACGACGTGCAGGCGCACGGTGGGCAGGTGCTGATCCTCTCTGGCGGCGACATCAATACCGGCGTGCCGGAGTCCGATTTACAGGACGCCGAACCTGACTTTCGCGGCATGAATCTGATTGGCTATGATGCCATGGCGATTGGCAACCACGAGTTCGACAATCCGCTCACGGTGCTGCGTCAACAGCAAAAGTGGGCAAAGTTCCCGCTGCTTTCCGCCAATATCTATCAAAAAAGCACCGGAAAACGGCTGTTCCAGCCTTACGCGTTGTTTAACCGTATGGGACTCAAAATCGCCGTCATCGGCCTGACCACCGACGACACGGCCAAAATTGGCAACCCGGAATTCTTTACCGATATGGAATTCCGCAAACCCGCCGATGAAGCCAAATCCGTCGTCGAGGCGTTGCGGAAAAAAGAGAAGCCGGACGTCATCATCGCGGCCACCCATATGGGGCATTACGACAACGGCCAGCATGGCTCCAATGCGCCTGGCGATGTGGAAATGGCCCGCGCGCTGCCGGCAGGCTATCTGAATATGATTGTGGGAGGACACTCCCAGGATCCGGTCTGCATGGCGAAGCCAAACGTTAAGCAGGCTGACTATGTACCGGGCACGCCATGCCAGCCGGACCAGCAAAACGGCACCTGGATTGTGCAGGCGCATGAGTGGGGGAAATACATTGGCCGCGCCGATTTCACCTTCCTCAACGGCAAGTTGACGCTTGAACATTATGAACTTGTACCGATTAACCTGCGCCATAAGGTGAAAAACGCCGATGGCAGCAGCAGCTGGATTAACTACACGCAGGAGATCGCCAAAAATCCGGGGATGATGAAGCTGCTGACGCCGTTCCAGAAAAAAGGTGAAGCGCAACTGGGCGTGAAGATCGGCAGCGTTAACGGTTATCTGGAAGGCGATCGCAGCAAAGTGCGTTTCAAACAAACTAATCTGGCGCGCGTGCTGCTGGCTGCGCAAATGGCGCGAACCGACGCCGACTTTGCGGTAATGAGCGGCGGCGGCGTGCGCGACTCTATTGAGGCGGGCCCCATCACCTATAAGGACGTGCTCAAAGTGCAGCCGTTTGGCAACACCGTGGCCTATGCCGATATGAAAGGCAGCGAGGTGAAAAAGTATCTGGGCGTGGTGGCGAATATTAAGGTCGATTCAGGAGGCTATGCGCAATTCGCCAACGTCAGCCTGGTAGCCGATGGAACGGGCGTCAGCGCGGTGAAGATCAACGGTAAACCGCTTGAAGATGAAAAAACTTACCGCATGGCGACGCTCAGCTTCAACGCCACCGGTGGCGACGGCTATCCTGCCATTAATAAACTGCCTGGCTATGTGAACACCGGCTTTGTCGATGCTGAAGTGCTCAAGCAATATATTCAGAGCCACTCACCGCTGGATGCCAGTGCATTTGAGCCGAAAGGCGAAATTGTTTATCAGGAAAAATCGCAGCAGGGGGAAGAGAAGCCTGCACCGCACAAAAAATGGCATCTGCCAAAAATATTCACCGCGATGCGTTGATCTGATGAAACGGCCCTCCTGGAGAGGGCCGTTTGCTTTACTGCGTACGGCACATCTTATATTTAAGCCATCGCGCATGGAGCAGGTCGAAAAGCCAGTTATAAAAAACGGTATAAGGGAGATAGGCAAGGAAAAATGCGATCTCAATTAACAGCGCCTGCCCCAGTGAGATGCCGAGCATCGCGGCGGCAATCGGCAGGCCGATCAGGATAAATCCGCCCTCGAAGCCCAGCGCCTGTAGCACGCGCAGCGCAAGGCCGCGCGTAACTTTATCACGGGGGAAGAGTTTATCGAATCCGGCGTTATAAATAACGTTCCAGATCATCGCCACGGTGGAGAGCATGACGGCCAGTGAACCCATTTGAAAAAGCGGCTTATCCAGAGCCCAGGCCGCAGCAGGCGCCAGTAGCAAAATCGCCACGCTCTCGTAGCCAACGGCGTGAATAACGCGCGTTTTAATATTCCAGGTACGCATAATTTCTCCTGATAAGTCAGGCCTGCCATTCTCTGCCACTTTTTTGCTAAGATGAAACGAATATCCATCGATAAAAGCGATATGTTCATGCGTTACTCTCCTGAATCTCTGGAAGCCTTTGTTCAAACTGTCGAAAGCGGTTCTTTTTCCGCTGCGGCACGCGCGCTGCGTAAAAGCCAGTCCACCATCAGCGCGGCGGTGGCAAATCTGGAGGCCGACCTGGGCTTTACGCTGTTTGATCGCCAGGGGCGCTATCCGCTGCTCACGGAAAACGGCAAACGCGCGCTGGCGCAGGTACGTGAAATTCTGTCGGCCAGCGTGCAGCTTGATACGCTGGCCGTACGTCTGGCGGGTGAGGTGGAACCCTGCCTGAGCATGGTGGTATCCGATTTCTGGCAGACGGTTTATCACGAGCGGCTGTTGACGCGCTTTGCTGAGCGCTACCCGGATATCGAGTTTGAATGCATGATCGCTGAAGATGCCGACGCCATTGATATTCTCCAGTCGGGCAGGGCGCACCTGGCGGTGATTGGCGCGCAGCCGTTTTACCCCGGCGATATTGCGACCGCGCGGCTTCAGGTAGATGCGGAAATGGCGATCTGGTTGCATCAGGCGCATCCGCTGGCACAGCAGGAGAGCATCAGTGAAGCGGCACTGAAAACGGTGCGCCAGCTCTGCCTGAATACGTGGGTTGAGCAAGATCGACGACAAACCGGTAAGATCTGGTCTGCGCCCTCCTACCTGCTGCTGCTGGAGATGGCCGAACAGGGGTTTGGCTGGAGCATACTGCCGCGATGGATGGTTACCCGCTTCGGGCACCACGTGCTGCGCGAACTACCGCTGCAAGGCTGGCCGCAGCACATTGCGCTTGACGCGGCCTGGTCCCGCCGCACGCCGCCCGGCCCGGCGGGTCGCTGGATGATCGATCATCTGCTGGCCCAGCAGCCGGTTTAATCGCGGCGGGAGATGTCGGCGAAAAGGGCGCTCAACTGACGGGCCAGATCCTGCGGCGACAGTTCAATATCCAGGCCGCGTTTGCCGCCGGAAACAAAAATAGTGGCGAAGGCCTTCGCGGGCGCATCAATCACGGTGGGTAAACGCTTTTTCTGCCCCAGCGGACTGATACCGCCCAGCAAATAGCCGGTGGTGCGCTGGGCAATCTGCGGATCGGCCATTTCCACTTTTTTTTCGCCAAATGCTTTGGCAACCTTTTTTAAATCCAGCTGGCCGGCGACCGGCGTGACCGCCACGGCCAGCGTTTTATTGTCCCCGTTCAGGGCAACCAGCAGGGTTTTATAAACCTGTTCGGCGTTGAGGTTCAATTTTCGCACCGCCTCATCGCCAAAATTTGCTTCGTTTGCGTCATGTTCGTACGCGTGAAGCTGAAAGGGAATACTGTTTTTTTCAAGGAGTTTTACCGCTGGCGTCATCGTGAAGATCCTTACGCTGTTTACCCGTTATTTTTCAGTAATTCAGGCAGATTGCCGTCGCCATAAAGGTGTAGCGCGCCGACGGCCACGACATAGTTTCCCGCGGGCAGCGCTGGTAACATTTCACTCCAGCGCTGATTACGCTGAAGCATCAGCACGTCGTTAAGCGCATTATTAAAGGTGCTGGGTAACATGGCAGTGCCGCGAGGCGGCCTTTCCAGCCACCAGCTCATCATGGTTTGTAGCAGCCGCGCATTGGTGTCCCAGTGCTCCAGCGTATCGCGCAGCAGCGACAAACCGTTATCGGGCAGCGCCTGAAGCAGCGCCAGCTGCGCTGCCGGGCCTTCAAGTTCAATCACCGCCTTCTGCTGCGCGCGGGCGGCGTTAAGGAGTTGCATATCAATGCCGTATTCTGTCCGCAGACCAAGGCGCTGCGCCTGCTGCGCCTGAAGCATCAATGCAATCTGCCAGCCGGAAAGCGTATCGATCGCTTCAGGCGCAATCGCCACCGTTTCGCACAGGCGTTCAAGGCGACACAACTCCTCCGCTGTTAAGCGCGTGCGGAGCGGCGGGCAAATTTCACTTTCGCCAAAGGGAGAAGCGCCGGAGGTAATATCGGCTTCCACGATCAGCGCGTCAGCGCGGGCAAGACGTGCCTGAAGGGCGGCGGGCAAGGGCATCATGCCCTGCGTACCCATATGGATGCTGCCGACCAGATGAAACTCGCTGTCGCCGACGCTTATATCCTGCGCCGGATAAGCATAGCGTGGCTGTCCGCGCCAGAAGGCTTTGAGGATGCGTAATATTTTTCCCATAGTGTCCGTCTCCAGCCTGTTATTCAGCCATGCTAACGGTTTAAGTGGCTGAGTAACAGGAGAAAACGGCTCTGGCTGCGGGCGCTTACGGCTTAAAGCGTATCAGGCGATTGGCGTTGCTCACCACGGTAATTGAAGAGAGCGCCATCGCCGCGCCTGCCACTACCGGGCTGAGCAGCGTGCCGGTGAAGGGATAGAGCACGCCAGCGGCGAGCGGAATGCCGATAACGTTATAAATAAAAGCGCCTGCCAGATTCTGTTTCATATTGCGCAGCGTCGCTTTGGCGATCGCCAGCGCATCCACCACCGCGTTGAGATCGTGGCGCATCAGCGTCATCGCAGCGGTTTCTATCGCCACGTCGCTGCCGCTGCTCATCGCAATACCCACATCCGCCTGCGCCAGCGCGGGCGCATCGTTGATGCCATCGCCGATCATCGCCACCTGCCTGCCTTGCTGCTGAAGACGCTTGATCGCGTCCGCTTTTTCCTCCGGCAGAACACCCGCAATAACGTCATTCAGTCCGGCCTCGCGGGCAATTGCTCCGGCGGTTAATTCGTTATCGCCGGTCAGCATCACCAGTTGATATCCCTGCTCTCGCAAACGCGCCAGCGCGGTCACGCTCTCCTTGCGTAACGGATCGCGGACAGAAAACATCGCGACAACCTTGCCGTCAGCGGCCAGCAGCACGGGCGTTATGCCCTGACCGGCCTGTTCTGCCAGACGGTCATCCAGCGCTGAAGTGGCGATCTGCTGCCGGACCATCAGGGCACGACTGCCCAGCAAAATCGCAACGCCGTCTACATTACCGCTGACACCCAGCCCGCGTATTGTACGAAATTGCTCAGTATCCGGCAGCGCGGCTTGACCTGCACGCGCCAGGATCGCCTGCGCCAGTGGATGATGTGAGCCCTGTTCAAGCGCGGCCGCCCAGCGTAACGCCTGTTCCTCGCTGACGTTGTTAAACAGGGTAATATCAACCACCTGCGGCTCACCTGCAGTCAGCGTGCCGGTTTTATCGAACACCAGCGTTGAGAGCGTACTGGCCCGCTGAAGCGCATCGGCATCGCGTACCAGTACGCCAAATTCCGCTGCGCGCCCCACGCCAGCAATAATCGACATCGGCGTTGCCAGGCCCAGCGCGCAGGGGCAGGCAATTATCAGCACGGTCGTGGCGATAACCAGCGTGTACACGGCCTGCGGCGCAGGGCCGAAGACATACCAGACTGCCGCGCTGAGCAGCGCGATAGCGACCACGGCGGGCACAAACACCGCCGAAATGCGGTCTGCAAGCTGACCGATTTCTGGCTTACTGCTTTGCGCTTCGCGTACGCGGTTAATAATGCGCGACAGCGTGGTGTTTTTCCCGACGGCCTGCGCGATGAAAAGCACGCTGCCGTCCTGGATCACCGTGCCTGCGTGAAGGTGATCGCCCGGCGTTTTTTGTTGCGGCATGGCTTCACCGGTCAGCATGGCCTCGTCGAGAAGGGCTTCGCCCTGACCGATCACACCATCAACCGGCACGCGGTCGCCGGTACGCAGGCGCAGCGTCATGCCGGGCACCACCTCGCTCAGGCTGCACTGTTTTTCGCCCGCATCACTGACGACAAGCGTAGTGGGCGGCGTCAGATCCAGCAGGCGTTCCAGCGCCTGAGACGAGCGCTGGCGCGCGCGCTGCTCCAGCATGTGACCCAGGTTGATCAACCCGATAATCATTACGCTGGCTTCGTAATAAAGATGTCGCGCCTCAAGTGGGAAAACCGCCGGCCAGAGGTTAACAATAATGGAATAGAGCCAGGCCGCGCCAGTACCAAGCGCCACCAGCGTATCCATAGTCGCCGTACCGTTGCGCAGGCTTCTGGCCGCGCTGCGATAAAAATGACCGCCTGCGACAATCATAATGAAAAACGTGAGGACCCCCACGGCAAGCCAGCCGCTGCGGTTGGTTTCTGTCAGCATCATATTGTCGCCGATCATCCCCCACAGCATAAGCGGGATGCCAGCTGCCAGCGCCAGCGCAGCCTGCCAGCGAAACCGACGCGTTGCCTGCATGGCCTTTTTTTGCTGTTTTTCACGACGCCTGGCATCATCTTCGATGATTTCAGCAGCATAACCGGCTTTTTTAACTGCTTCCGTCAGCGCATGCGGCGAAGTATCTCCCATCACCAGCGCGCTTCGCTCGGCAAGATTGACGCGCGCCTGACGCACGCCCGATACCTGTTGCAGCGCATGCTGCACCCGGCTGACGCAGCTGGCGCAGCTCATGCCTTCAATCAGTAAATGGAAGCTTTCGCTCTCCTGCGCCGGAAGCTGTTGAGTGGCCGCTGTCAGCGCTTCCGGCTGAGGTAGTGAGTCTGCCAGCGGTTCAGGCTTTGGGTGAGAAGGATGCTGAAGAAGAGTGGCATGATAGCCAGCCGCTTCGACGGTGGCGATCAGCTCTTCTGTGCTGGCGCTGCCGTTAACGGTGGCTTCGGTCAGGGTGATTTCGGCGTTCTGAACGTCGTCGCGCTGTTCCAGCGCCTCTTTTACGCGCCTGATGCAGTGCCCGCAGGACAGGCCATCAAGCGTAAGCAGCGTCGTCTGTGACATGATAAGGACTCCCGATCCCGGGGTAACCCGGGAAGTATTTTACAGTAGTGATACAGAATAAACCTTCCATCAAGGGGAAGGTCAATATTTTATCCCGTATCGCTGCTGTAAAATCGGCGTCCCCTATAATAATTATTATTAACTTTTTTGAAATTAAGTCCCGCAATATCGCGAGACTCATTAACGCTCCCGGGGTTTTCTTAACCAAACTTGCGGGCGAAATCTTCTTCGGAAGTGCAGAGGTAGATAATGAATTCGACAAAAGCAATCAGAGCCGGGATAAACGTCCAGAAGAAGAGAAGATAGAGTATGCCCTGGCCCGTTTTACCCAGATAAAATTTATGCGCACCTAAACCGCCAAAGAAGAAAGCCAACAGTGTTGCGGTTAATTTACTCTTTGTGCCCGCTGTTTTTTGTGGCGCTCCACAGCCGGGGCAGGCTGCCGCATCTTTATGTATCTCTTTTCCACAGCCGCGGCAGAAAGCCATATTGCTCATAAAAAACTCCTGTATGAAATACTTACCGTTTTTAATTTCCCAGAAATGTATTTTATAATGAAGTCGCAATCTCGGTAAATAAAAACAGGCCGGTAATTTATTTTTTAATTAATGCAAGGTTGCATGGTGTAATTGGTTTTTTAACTTGTTGAGTTTTGATTTTTTTTGCGTTTGGAAGGGTGAAGATAGTCGTTAATAACATGTCAGGAATGCGTTAATTATTATATAATGCCATTAAGGCAGACTCGTGGTTTGAGTGAGTGTTGTTTACGGGGTGTAAAATGCGCAAGTGCAGGAGAGTGGAATGAACATCAGCGACGTCGCCCGAAAAACCGGCCTGACCAGCAAAGCTATTCGTTTTTACGAAGAAAAAGGGCTGGTTACCGCACCGCTACGCAGTGAAAACGGCTATCGGAGCTATACCGCCAGGCACCTTGAGGAGCTGACTTTATTGCGTCAGGCACGCCAGGTCGGCTTCAACCTCGAAGAGTGTCGCGAACTTATCGCGCTGTTTAATAATCCCCGGCGACACAGCGCGGACGTAAAAGCGCGCACGCTGGATAAAGTCGCGGAAATCGAAAACCATATTCGCGAGCTTAGTGAAATGCGCGAACGGCTGCTGATGCTGGCGGAGAGCTGCCCTGGCGACGACAGCGCCGATTGTCCGATTATCAACAATCTGGCTGGCTGCTGCCGCGCCGGACATGCAGGCGGAGTACAGGCAGTCACTGCTCCTCGTTCAGCCGTTGCGTCTGATGATTTGGAGAGTGATCCCTTCCACCCCGACCACGGTAACGGGCGTTCCCGCCGGTAAGTTCTCTGCGGCCTGAACGCGCCAGTCGCTGTCGCCGATGCGCACCCGGCCAAAACCGTCAACCAGTGTTTCATCCAGCGTCAGTTGCTGTCCGATAAGCTGGCTGCCGCGCTGATTAAGCATGGACTGCGGTTGCCTGCCAGCGCGGCCCTTAAGCCAGCGATACCACCAGAGCGCGGACAAAACCGTTAACAGTGCGAAGCTGAGGCCTTGCCACTCCCACGGCAGCGGCACCAGCCAGACCAGCAGGCTCACCAGTATTGCCGCGATGCCGCTCCACAAAAGGTAACCGCTGGCACCCAGCATTTCTGCCGCCAGCAATGCGCCGCCGAGCGTCAGCCACAGCCGCCAGGGATTGGCTAACAGGTCGCTCAACATTAGCGGCTCCGCTCTTTACCGGACTGGTTCAGCAACTCAGCAATACCGGCAATGGAGCCCATCAGGCCACTGGCCTCAAGCGGCAGCATCACCATTTTGCTGTTGTTTGCCGTACCGATTTTCTTCAGCGCCTCAGTATAGTTTTGCGCCACAAAGTAGTTAATGGCCTGAATGTCACCGGCGGCAATTGCCTCAGAAACCATTCTGGTTGCGGCGGCTTCGGCTTCCGCGCTTCGCTCACGGGCTTCTGCCTGAAGAAACGCCGACTGACGTTCGCCTTCTGCTTTCAGGATCTGCGATTGCTTTTCGCCCTCTGCACGCAGGATTGCTGCCTGACGCACGCCTTCTGCTTCCAGGATGTCAGCACGCTTGGTTCGTTCGGCTTTCATCTGCGCATTCATTGAGGCGATCAGCTCGGCGGGCGGGCGCACGTCGCGAATTTCAATACGGGTAATTTTCACCCCCCATGGATTGGTGGCCTCGTCGACGATACGCAGCAGGCGCGAATTAATGTTATCGCGCTGCGACAGCATTTCATCCAGCTCCATTGAACCGAGTACGGTACGCATATTGGTCATCGTCAGATTGATGATCGCCAGCTCAAGGTTGCTGACTTCATAGGCGGCGCGAGCGGCGTCCACGGCCTGAATAAAACAGACGGCGTCGATGGTGACGCTGGCGTTGTCCTTAGAGATGATCTCCTGCGAGGGAATATCAACCACGCGCTCCATCATATTGATTTTGCGGCCCACGCGATCCATAAACGGCACAACAAGATTCAGGCCAGGCTGGAGGGTGGTGGTATAGCGGCCAAAGCGCTCCACCGTCCACTGAAAGCCCTGAGGAACAATTTTTATGCCTGACCAGACGACGATCAGGGCCAGAACGATAATAACCGGTATCACAGCGAGCATAAATTAACCTCCCAATTGTTAAAAGCCTTGGGCCAACTCATTTGGCCCCTGTCACTTGTCTTTAGCGCGACGATCTGCTCGCTGGCGATATTGAGCGAACCGGGGAAGCGCTAATAAAGCAGCGAGTAGAGCTGCCGACGATATTTTGCAGCGAGCGCATCACCGGTGCCAAGCGCGGCAAGGATCTCCTGCAACATTTTACGTGCATCGCCGTTTGCCGCAGCAAGATCTTTTTTCAGGTGACTGAACAGCAGCTCAAGCGCCTCTTCGTTTCGTCCAACCTGATGGAGTTGCAGCGCCAGCTGCGTGGCAAGCTGCGCGTTTTCCGGCTCCGCCGCGCTCTGCTGTTGAAGCTGCTGGATTTCAGGCGTATCCGCGGCCTGCTTTAACAGATCGATCTGCGCAATCAGCCCCTGGTAACGCGTATCTTTATCCTGTAACGGCACCTCGGCCAGCACGGTTTCGGCTTCGTCACTGCGATTCAGGGCAATAAGCGCTTCTGCCAGAAGAAAGCCCATTTCGCTGTTTTTGTTGCTGAGCGTCCAGGCATCCTTCAGTAGCGGCAGGGCATCCAGTACCTTGCCTTCCTGCATCAGTTTCATGCCCTCCTGCGCCTTCAGCTCTTCCTCTTTCGGCAGAACCTTATGTAAAAGCGCGCGAATGGCCTCTTCTGGCTGCGGCCCCTGGAAACCATCGACAGGCTGACCGTTCTGGAAAAGATAGACGGTGGGGATTGAACGCAGGCCGAACTGTTGGGCAACGGCCGGTTGCGCGTCGCAGTCCAGCTCGGCAAGCACGAACTGTCCGGCATACTCCTGCGCCAGGCGTTCAAGTACCGGCGTCAGCTCCTGACAGTGCTGGCTGCGTGCAGACCAGAAATAGAACAGGACCGGCACCTGCATGGACTGCTCAAGCGTCTCGTGCAGGTTGGTTTCATCAATAGTAATAATGGCAGCTTGTGGTGACATGCATTCGTCTCGCAATCAGAGTTTGTTACTTTATGGGGGCGCCACGGCGCGCTTCAAGTCTTTTTGCCGCTGTGTGGCTATTTCCCGCGCAAAATGCGATCCAGCATCCAGCCCGGAAGCAAACGGCGTAATATCGACATCGTATGGGCGACGAGGGTTACGGGATAGCGCAATCGCGGATGTTTACTCTCTAAAGCATGGCGTAATTTCGGCAAAACTGCCTCAGGCGGCAGAGTGAAACGTGCGGCGATGCCGGGATTCTTCACTGGCTTATCCTGCTCGCCCTGGCTAACGTTATCGGTGAAACGGGTTTTAATCGGGCCCGGCTCAATCAGACTGACCCGCACGCCGCTGCCGTGCAGTTCCATACGCAACGCGTCAGACCAGGCCTCAAGCGCGTATTTGCTGGCGGCGTACATGCCGCGACCGGGTGTGGAAATCAGCCCCAGCACCGAGCTGGTGTTGATAATTCGAGCCTGTGGGCTGGCTTTAAGGGCGGGAAGCAGCAGCATAGTGAGCTGGTGTGCGCCAAAAACGTTGGTGGCAAACTGCCGTTCCATCTGCTCGCGTGACAGCGTCGCCAGCGGGCCATAAACGCCATAGCCGCCGTTATTGAACAGCGCGTAGAGGCGGTTATCGCACTGCCGGAGGATCGCTGCGGCGCCACGCGCCACGCTGGCGCTGTCGTTTAAATCCAGCTCGATGCCGGTAAAGCCCAGCGCATTCATGCGTTGAACATCTTCCTGTTTTCGACAGGCGGCCAGGACGCGATAGCCGCGACGCAGCAGATCGTTGGCGGCGACCAGGCCAATTCCGCTCGAACAGCCGGTAATGACAATATTTTTTTGCATAACTTTACCTGTGAATCCGTCAGTTAACGGGTCACTCATGCTTAACTAGAGGAGCCAGTTCTTTTGCCATGACGTCGGCAATGAACGGTTGCGCATCAGGATTCGGATGAATGCCATCCTGCTGCATCCACTCCGGTTTTTGATAGACCTGCTCCATGAAAAAGGGCAGCAGCGGGATCGAAAAAGTTTTTGCCAGCCTTGGGTACATGGCGCTGAACGATTCCGTATAGCGGCGGCCATAGTTCACCGGTAAACGCACCTGCATCAGCAGCGGCTGCGCGTTCGCAGCCTTAACCTGGGTAATGATTGCGCTGAGATCTTTCTCAATGCTTTGCGGCGGGAAGCCGCGCAGGCCGTCGTTGCCGCCCAGTTCGATCAGCACCCAACGAGGCTGATGCTGCTTCAGCAGCGCGGGAAGACGCGCCAGCCCCTGCGTCGCCGTATCGCCGCTAATGCTGCCATTGACGATGACCGGCGATTTTTGCCATTTATCATTCAGTAATGCCGGCCACGCCACGTTTGCGGACATGCGATACCCCGCGCTCAGGCTGTCGCCCAGCACCAGCAGCGTCTCAGCCGCCGCCGCACGCACTGTAAACAGAGCCAATAATAACAGGAAAGGAAAATGCCAGCGGAAAACAGTATTGAAGTTCATCGTCTTAGTAAATCCGTCGGTCAGGGTGATCATCAGCTTTCCATCCTTACCGGAGTTGAGCTGGTTGTCAAACCTGCTGAAACTATTGCGCTAATTGGCGAATCGGGGTCGGGAAAATCGACCTTGCTGGGTATTCTTGCCGGACTGGATGACGGGAGCGAAGGCGAGGTCTTTTTGCTCGGTTCACCGCTGCATCAGATGGATGAAGAACAGCGTGCGAATTTACGGGCGCAAAGCGTAGGATTTGTTTTTCAGTCTTTTATGCTGGTGCCAACGCTTAATGCGTTGGAAAACGTACAGCTCCCCGCGTTGCTGCGCGGCGAGAGTGACAAGCAGAGCCGCGACCAGGCAAAAGCGCTGCTGTCGCAGCTTGGTCTGGCAGAGCGTTTAACGCATTTACCTTCTCAGCTTTCGGGGGGTGAGCAGCAGCGCGTAGCGCTGGCGCGCGCCTTCAGCGGCCGGCCTGCACTACTGTTTGCCGATGAGCCGACCGGCAATCTTGACCGCAAAACCGGCGATCGCATAGCCGATCTGCTGTTCTCCCTCAACAGAGACTTCGCCACCACACTGATCCTGGTGACGCATGACGAGCAGTTGGCCGCGCGTTGCGACCGGCGGCTGCGGGTGCGTGACGGCAAGCTATGGGAGGAAGCATGATCTGGCGGTGGTTCTGGCGGGAGTGGCGATCGCCGTCACTGCTGATTGTCTGGCTGGCGCTGACGCTGGCGGTTGCCTGCGTGCTGGCGTTAGGGTCGCTCAGTGACCGCATGGAAAAAGGGCTGACGCAGCAGGGCCGCGACTATATGGCGGGCGACCGCACGTTACAAAGCTCGCGTGAGGTTCCGCAGGCATGGCTGGATGAAGCGCGGCAATCGGGACTGACCGTAGCCAGACAGCTCACCTTTATGACCATGACCTTCGCAGGCGATACGCCGCAGCTGGCCTCGGTTAAAGCCGTAGACGACCTCTATCCGATGTTTGGTGAGCTGAGTACGGCGCCAGCGGGCCTGAAACCCAAAGCCGGAACGGTACTGGCGGCGCCGAGGCTGCTGGCGCTGCTCAATCTTAAATCAGGCGGAAACCTTGACGTAGGCGACACTACGCTGCGTATCGCGGGCGAGGTTATTCAGGAGCCTGACGCCGGTTTTAATCCCTTTCAGACCGCGCCGCGGCTGCTGATGAACCTTGCCGACGTGGAAAAAACCGGTGCAATTCAGCCCGGCAGCCGCCTGACATGGCGCTATAAGTTTACCGGGACACCCGAACAGCTCGGCCGCTACGATAGTTTTATCGCCTCGAATATTAAACCGGATCAGCGTTGGATAAGCATTGAGAACTCAGAGGACGCGCTGGGCAAATCCATGCAGCGCGCCAGCCAGTTCCTGCTGCTGTCGGCGTTGCTGACGTTGATGCTGGCCATTGCGGCGGTGGCGGTGGCCATGAATCACTACTGCCGCAGCCGTTATGATTTGGTTGCGGTGCTGAAAACGCTGGGCGCCAACCGCGCCGCGCTGCGAAAGCTGATTGTCGGACAGTGGCTGGCCGTGCTGCTGCTGGCAGCCACTTTTGGCAGCCTGTGCGGTAAGGGATTCGAAATTGTGCTGCTGCATATGCTGAGGCCCGTCCTGCCCGGCGAGCTTCCGCCCGCCAGCGGCTGGCCATGGTTATGGGCGAGCGGTTCGCTGTTTATTATTTCGCTGCTGGTGGGGTTGCGTCCTTATAAACTGCTGCTTGCCACACAGCCGCTGCGCGTGCTGCGGCGGGACGCGGTCGCTAACGTCTGGCCGTTGAAGGTCTGTCTTCCGGTAATGGCGCTGGTGATTGTCGCTCTGCTGGCAATCCTGGTCGGCGGCAGCAAAATGCTGTGGGCGCTGATAGCGGGCATCGTACTGCTTTCGCTTCTGCTGGGCGGTTTGGGTTGGGGCGGGCTACTCATTTTGCGGCGGCTGGTGGTGCGCAACATGGCGTTTCGTCTGGCGGTAAATCGTCTGCTGCGCCAGCCGTGGATCACGCTCAGCCAGCTTGCGACTTTCTCTCTGTCCTTTATGCTGCTGGCGCTGCTGCTGGTGATGCGTGGCGATCTGCTCGATCGTTGGCAACAGCAGCTTCCGCCGGAGAGCCCGAACTACTTTCTGCTTAATCTGACGCGCGAACAGGTGCCGCAGGTCAAAACTTTCCTTGAAAAGCATCAGGTTGAGCCGCAACCCTTTTACCCGATTGCGCGCGTACGTTTAACTGAAATCAATCAACGGAAGGCCGATCCGTCGCTGGATAATGCGCTTCAACGCGAATTGAACCTCACCTGGCAGGCGCAGAGGCCGGAGCATAATCCGTTAACCGCAGGGCGCTGGCCGCCGAAACAGGGCGAGGTTTCGATGGAGGAAGCACTGGCTGACAGGCTGGGCGTGAAGCTGGGTGACACGTTGACCTTTACCGGTGATACGCAAACCTTTACTGCCAAAATCAGCAGCTTGCGTAAAGTGGACTGGGAAAGCCTGCGGCCTAACTTCTTCTTTATTTTCCCTCCCGGCGCGCTGGATGCGCAGCCGCAGACCTGGCTTACCAGCTTCCGGCTTGATGGCAACACGGCGCTGCTGGCCCAGCTTAATCGCGCTTTCCCGACGCTCAGCCTGCTTGATATTGGCAGCCTGTTGAAGCAAACGGGTCAGGTGATGGCGCAGGTCAGCCAGGCGCTGGAGGTAATGGTAGTGCTGGTGACCGCCTGCGGCATACTGCTGTTGCTGGCGCAAATTCAGGTGGGAATGCGTCAGCGCAGGCAGGAGCTGGTGGTCTACCGCACGCTGGGCGCAGGGAAGAAACTGCTGCGCGGCACCCTCTGGTGGGAGTTTATTCTGTTGGGCGGCGTAGCCGGCCTGGCCGCTGCCGCCGGCGCAGAAGCGGCGCTGTGGGGGTTGCAGCGTAAAGTTTTCGATTTCCCCTGGCAGCCTGATTTTGTGTTATGGCTGGCGTTGCCGTTAACCGGCGCAATACTGCTGTCGCTGTGCGGCGGCTGGCTGGGCGGGCGGCTGATCAAAGGCAAAGCGCTGTTCCGTAGCTATAACGCATCATAAATGTCGGGCCGTAACGGCCCGTTTTTTATGACTGCTAGCGGTTGAAACAAAAGTAAAACTTAAGTTTTCTGCTTCCAAAAAGCGTTTTCAAATTTACTCAAAGATAACTATCTGATACATTTTTTCCCACAGGGGAATCACGACCCAGTGATGATAAAATTGAGAATGGAATAAATTGAAATGCTTGAATTATTTGATGTAAATCATGGTTTATTATCTGAAGCAAGATCAAAAGAGCTATTTACATTAAGGAAGAAGGTGTTCAAGGATCGTCTCAACTGGATCGTTAACAGTGAAAATAACATGGAATATGACGAATATGATAATTATCGTACAAATTATATTCTCGGGTTATACAACAATCTGTCCGTGTGCGGTGTAAGGTTCATTGAATTGCAGTTTAATAATATGATCCTTGGAACCTTCAAAAGCTATTTCAAAAAAATAGAACTGCCTGAAGGGAATTATGTTGAAGCCAGTCGTCTTTTTATTGATAAAGGAAGGATTAAGTCGCTTGCTTTACAGCATCAGCCGGTTAGCGCGCTGCTTTTTTTGTCAATGATAAATTACGCGCGCCATTTTGGTTATGAGGGCATTTACGCTATTGTCAGCCATCCGATGTATATTATTTTTAAACGCTCCGGCTGGGCGGTTTCAGAAGTTGAAGAGGGTCTTTCGGAGAAAGATCAAAAGATTCACCTTATCTTTATGCCGGTTGATGATGCCAACCAGCGTACGCTGATTGAGCTGGTTAAAGCCAGAGCATTACCGTGCAGCGCGAAACTTGATGGCTGGCCGCTCTCATTTCCCATCAAGAGGGACGGGTCTGATCAGCTGTAGCTCAATGCCAAGCCGTATCGCGTGTTTTGCATTGGTAACGCCCAGCTTTTTAACGGCGTTACCAACGTGAAATTTCACGGTGGTCAGCTTGATGCCAAGAATTATCGCAATCTCCTGATAGGATTTGCCCAGGCTCGCCCAGTAAATAATTTCATTTTCACGTTTAGAGAAGATTTCTCTGGCATTCATCTCTTCAAAATCTTTTTTACTGGTTTGTTCCTGATAGTGTTTCGTCAGTTTTTCATGCGTGGTGATTAATATCATCTGAAGACGATCTTTCTGGCTTTTAATCGTTTCTTCTGCATTATCATCGCAGTCTTTATCCAGCATAATTGAAAGCACGGCAAGATTATTATTATTATCATGCACGACAAAAGTATAACCATTGATAATGCCGTGATTTCTTGCCATATCAAAAAGTTTGGGCACTTTAACGCCCTGGTTAAGCTGGAGGTTTTCATCCCATGAAAACGGCGTTAACCGATAAAGCGCAGTAATCAAAACAGGGTCGATAAACTGAAAGTTGTTCTCAACGTAAACCTTAAACCACTCTTTTCTGTTTGAAATAATAGAAAAATCAGCAGGATTACGCTTATTCATAATGGCGTAGGCATATTTGATGTTCGGATAGGTCGCCAGTTCGCTTTCAAGATCCTCCTTTATCGCTGCATTGATTGCATTATCGGCAAAAAATGATTTCAACACGGTACTGCCTCCCTGAAAGGTGAATGCTTTCCTGAACGATTAACAACTTTATCATAACTTTCAAAATTCATCTAACAGCATAGGGAAACTTATGTAACCTGATGGCGTGATGAAAATGGCAAGCTTACGACACACCCGCGCTGGAAAGGGGCGGACAGGGAGGAGAGGTGAGTGAGAGGGGAAAAACAGAGGGAGCAGACTGGCTGCTCCCTCTTATTGTTAAGATAAACTGACGTGGTGTCTGTTTAAATGATTTCCCTGGTAGTTGGCAATTAAAAACTTAACGTTATAATTATAAAAGGTATTTGTCTTTCTTGTTGCAGATACAATACGGTGTTCTGACGCCCGAAGATAGCCATACTTAAGTATAGTTATGCACTTTTATTTATCATTTCGTCTTGCAGACGCGCCTGCGCCCATTGCAAACCATGGTGATATTCCGCTGGCAACGTGGTTGCCAGCGCGTCCAGCGTCCGGGTAATGGCGTCTGCCGACGGATCGCAAAGATTCAGGTGACCGACCTTACGTCCGGGGCGAACTTCTTTTTCATACCAGTGAAGGTTGACCAGCGGCTGTGCCAGCCACTGCAAATTCACCGCCGTGCCGATTAAGTTGATCATCACCGCAGGGGAACTCACTACAGGTTTGGGCATCGGCAGATCAAGGATGGCACGCAGGTGCAGTTCAAACTGGCTAATCGACGCGCCATTTTGCGTCCAGTGTCCACTATTGTGTACGCGCGGCGCCAGTTCATTGATCAGCAATCCTTCCGGGACGATGAAACACTCCATCGCCATCACGCCAACGTAATTAAGCTCATGCATAATGGCTGACAGCATCTTTTCGGCCTGACGCTGACGTGCGCTGTCCGGCTCCGGCAACGCTACGCTGGTACGCAGGATGCCATCCTGGTGCAGGTTATGCGTCAGCGGATAGAAGACGGTACGGCCGTCATGCGCGCGCGCGCCAACCAGCGAAACCTCACCAGAGAAATGAATTCCCTGTTCAACGATACATTCGCCGTAGCAGTCGGCGGGAAGCGTTTCGGTTTCATTGGCGCGCAGACGCCACTGGCCCCGGCCGTCGTAGCCGCCGGTGCGGCGTTTAACGATAGCCAGTTCACCGAGGGAGGCGAAAACCTGCGGCCACTGGCTCGTATTTTCCAACAATTGCCATGGCGCGGTGGCGAGACCCAGCCGATCGAGAAGCTGCTTCTGCGTCAGGCGATCGGCGAGAAGAGGAAAAATATCGCGATTAACGAAGGCAGGGTGGCTCGCCAGCTCGCGCGTCAGAGCGGTTTCGGGCCAGCGCTCGATCTCCGCTGTTATCACGCTTTGTTGGATCGGCAGCGCCTGCGGCTCGGCATCCAGCCCAACAGGGTAAACGGCGATACCCAGCGGCTCGCCCGCCTGACGCAGCATGCGCCCCAGTTGACCGTTACCTAATACGCAAACCGGCTTCATGCTTCCTCCTGCGGATTCGGATTATTCAGCACGTCATCAGTTTGCGCCTGTCGCCAGCCTGCCAGGCGTGACGCCAGCTCGGTATCGTGCAGCGCCAGAATCTGGGCGGCCAGCAGTGCCGCATTGGCCGCGCCCGCTTTGCCTATCGCCAGCGTGCCGACGGGGATGCCGCGCGGCATCTGGACGATCGAGTAAAGGCTGTCAACGCCGCTGAGCACCGCGCTCTGCACCGGAACGCCAAGCACCGGTACCAGCGTTTTTGCCGCCAGCATGCCCGGCAAATGTGCCGCGCCGCCCGCACCGGCGATAATCACCTGAAAACCGTTTTTTTCGGCATCCTCAGCGAAGGTGAAGAGCTTGTCCGGCGTGCGGTGTGCGGAAACCACCTCGCAGTGAAAAGGCACGGCCAGGCTGCTGAGGATTTCCGCGGCGAATTGCATGGTTGCCCAGTCACTTTTGGAACCCATAACGATAGCAATTCGGGCCGGGGCGGCAGTAGATGACATGCGGATCTGACTCCTGTGATTACAAAAACGTTGTCGGAACATCCTTTTTAATAAAAATGGATGTCGGCCAGGAAGGGCAAAGAGAATAGCATGACCAGGCAGCAAGGAAAACGGTTGCGCAGCGGTAATTACGGCAAAAAAGCGTGTTTATATTGTCAGAAAGGAAAGGTGATGAGCGTCGCTCCGGTGGCGTCAAGGCGGACCATTGAGCCTTCCTCATGCCATGCGCCAAGCACCAGCCTCTCGGCGCGCTGGCCGTCGATATCAAATTGATGAACCGCAGGACGATGCGTATGACCGTGGATCAAACAGTGAACGCGCTGACGCGACATGGCCTGGTACACCGCGTTATCATTTACGTCCATAATCGTCAGCGATTTGCCGCTGTTCGCCTGCCTGCTGTCCGCACGCATACGCGCAGCAATCTTCTGGCGAAGTGAAAGGGGCAGGGCGAGAAACAGTTTTTGCAGCCAGCGCTGATGAACGCGACGGCGAAACTGCTGATAGGCTTCATCATCGGTACAAAGCGTGTCGCCGTGCATAATCAACACGCGCTGGCCATACAGCTCCAGCACCTGCTCTTCCGGCAGCAGCGTCATGCCAGCGGCAGCGGCAAAGCGATTGCCGAGGAGAAAATCGCGGTTACCGTGAATAAAATAGCAGGGAACGCCGTGCTGGTGCAGATCGTTCAGGGCGGCAGCAACCTGCGCATGAAGCGGGGTGGGATCGTCGTCGCCAATCCACGCTTCGAACAGATCGCCGAGAATATAAAGTGCATCGGCGTGTAGGGCATCACGGCGCAAAAAAGCAAGAAAACCGGCAGTGATTGCCGGTTCTGTCGTACTCAGATGCAGATCCGCGATGAACAGCGTGTGGGGCATTATTCGCTGACGGTCACTTTCTGAATAATAACGTCTTCTTTTGGCACGTCCTGATGCATACCGCTGCGGCCGGTAGAAACGGCTTTGATTTTCTCAACCACGTCCATGCCATCGACCACTTCAGCGAATACGCAGTAGCCCCAGCCTTGCAGACTTTCGTCACGGAAGTTCAGAAAATCATTATCCGCAACGTTAATAAAGAACTGCGCGGTCGCCGAGTGAGGAGCCTGGGTGCGGGCCATCGCCAGCGTGCCTTTGGTGTTTTTCAGACCGTTATTCGCTTCGTTACGAATCTCTTCTTTCGTTGCTTTCTGATTCATGCCGGGTTCGAAACCGCCGCCCTGAACCATAAAACCGTTGATCACACGGTGGAAAATGGTGTTGTCGTAGAAGCCTTCACGGCAGTAATCCAGGAAATTTTTAACGGTTGCTGGCGCTTTGTCGTCAAAGGTTTTGATGACGATATCGCCATGATTAGTCTGGAAAGTGACCATGTTCTCATCCTGTAAAGGTTGAAATGTTTATCGGTAAGCTGGCGTCGGGAGTCCACCGCTTTTAACAAGCCGCTTTTATATCACAAATTCTGATGACGAGTTAGTCCTGGCGCATAAACGACCACCGCGCCGGCCTTGCTTTGCGTGGCGCTTACGTTAAGAATACGGCAGAATAAAGGCTTATGGCCGTATCCCGCACACGTATAAAACGGAATGTCTCAATGCTTAAGATTTTCAACACCCTGAGTCGTCAAAAAGAGGAATTTAAACCTATTCATGCTGGTGAAATCGGCATGTACGTGTGCGGCATCACCGTTTATGACCTCTGTCACATTGGTCACGGCAGAACCTTCGTTGCTTTTGATGTCGTTGCGCGCTATCTGCGTTATCGCGGCTATACGCTGAAATATGTCCGCAATATTACCGATATTGACGACAAAATAATTAAACGCGCGCATGAAAACGGTGAGTCTATTGAGGCGCTGACCCAGCGTACCATCGCCGACATGCATGCTGACTTTGCCGCGCTGAACATTTTGCCTCCGGATCGGGAGCCGCGCGCGACGCATCATATTCCCGAAATTATTGAAATCGTCGAAAAACTCATTTCACGCAACCATGCTTATGTTGCCAGTAACGGCGATGTGATGTTTGCTGTCGACAGCGATCCCGAATACGGCAAGCTGTCGCGACAGGATCTTGAGCAGCTTCAGGCTGGCGCGCGCGTGGACGTGGTGGAAAACGTCAAGCGCAACCCGATGGATTTTGTGCTGTGGAAAATGTCAAAAGAGGGCGAGCCAGGCTGGCCGTCGCCGTGGGGCGTAGGGCGTCCTGGCTGGCATATTGAGTGTTCGGCCATGAACTGCAAGCAGTTGGGTGAGCACTTCGATATTCATGGCGGCGGTTCTGACCTGATGTTTCCGCATCATGAAAATGAGATCGCCCAGTCCAGCTGCGCGCACGACGGCCCGTACGTCAACTACTGGATGCACTCTGGTATGGTGATGATCGATCGGGAAAAGATGTCTAAATCGCTGAATAACTTTTTCACCGTTCGCGACGTGCTGGCGCATTACGATGCGGAAACGGTGCGCTATTTTCTGATGTCAGGTCACTATCGCAGCCAGTTGAATTACGGCGAAGACAACCTGAAGCAGGCGCGCGCCGCGCTGGAGCGCCTCTATATCGCTATCCGCAACACCGACGCTACCGCAGAGGCATCGGGGTTTGAGGCGTTTGAGACGCGTTTTTGCGAGGCAATGGACGACGATTTCAACACGCCTGAAGCCTATTCTGTGCTGTTTGATATGGCGCGGGAAATCAACCGCCTGAAGGCTGACGATATGACGGCGGCCAACGCGCTGGCGGCGACGCTGCGTAAACTGGCTGGCGTACTTGGCCTGCTGGAGCAGGATCCGGAACAATTCCTGCAAAGCGGCGCCCAGAGCGATGACGACGTGGCGGAAATTGAAGCGCTGGTGCAGATGCGTATTACGTCGCGCAAGGAGAAAAACTGGGCGCAGGCTGATATTGCGCGCGATAAGTTGAACGCGCTGGGGATTGTACTTGAGGATGGCCCGCAGGGAACAAGCTGGCGACGTAAATAAGATTTACCGCCTGCGCATACTCAGCGCAGGCGGTATCAGAGTCAGGCGACGATTTTTATACTGTTGCCATCAAATACAACGGTCTGCCCGATAACGATTTTACAGCGTTTACGGGTTTCCACCGTGCCGTCCACCGTGACCTGCCCTTCAGCGATCAGCGATTTTGCCATTGCGCCGCTCTCCACCCAGCCTTCCAGCTTAAGCAGATCGCAGAGATCGACGTGAGGATGTTTACCTAAAGAAAACGTTGCCATTAGCCTGTCGCTCCATCATGAAATTCTTCACATGCCTGTAAGGTATTTTGTATCAGCGTGGCGACCGTCATCGGGCCAACGCCGCCGGGAACCGGCGTGATATAAGCGGCGCGAGACGACGCCTCTTCGAAATTCACATCGCCCACCACTTTGCCGCTGTCGAGGCGATTGATGCCAACGTCAATGACGATTGCGCCCGGCTTTATCCACTCGCCGGGTATAAAGCCGGGTTTACCAACGGCGACGATCAGCAGATCGGCATGCTCAACGTGATGACGCAGATCCTTAGTGAAGCGGTGAGTGACGGTGGTAGTGCAGCCTGCCAGCAGCAGTTCCATGCTCATTGGTCGACCCACGATATTGGAGGCGCCCACCACGACCGCGTTCAAACCGTAGGTATCGATATGGTAACGCTCCAGCAGCGTGACGATGCCGCGCGGCGTACAGGGGCGCAGCATGGGCGCACGCTGGCACAGGCGACCGACGTTATAGGGATGGAAACCATCCACATCTTTAGACGGGGCGATGCGTTCCAGAACCTTGACGTTGTCGATGCCCGCCGGCAGCGGTAACTGCACCAGAATGCCGTCGATCTCGCCGTCGCCGTTCAGCTTATCAATAAGCTGAAGAAGTTCGGCCTCGCTGGTGGTAGCGGGAAGATCGTAAGAGCGTGAGATAAAACCCACTTCTTCGCAGGCACGGCGTTTGCTGCCAACATAAATTTGCGATGCCGGATTTTCCCCGACCAGCACCACTGCCAGACCGGGAGCGCGTTTACCGGCGCTCAGACGCTGCTGTACCTTCGCAGCTACTTCCTGCCGTACCTGCTGCGCAATCGTTTTACCGTCAATAATTTTTGCTGCCATCTCAGAGGGGATCCATCTGGTTGAGTGAGTATGGGGGAACAGGGCGCTATTTTGTCAGAAGCGGGCGCTGCTGTCAGGCAGAGATTGCCGGCAGACTGCTCACCCGTTAAGCAACGGAGCGGACATCGGAGTAAAATCGTTGACTCGACTGGCTCGCACCGTATAATTCGACGCAGTTCACTATGCGCCCTTAGCTCAGTTGGATAGAGCACCGGCCTTCTAAGCCGTAGGTCACAGGTTCGAATCCTGTAGGGCGTACCATTAAAAATCAACGAGTTACTTCTTTCCTCCTGCTTCGATTTTTTCCACATGGGACAGATTTGGGACACGACTGTTAAAAATCGCGTCGATCTGCCGTGCGTGCTCGGTTAAATGGTTGGGTGCCAGATGCGCATAACGCTGAACCATTTCAATGCTCTCCCAGCCACCCATTTCCTGAAGCGCTGACAGTGGAACACCAGCCTGAATCAACCAACTCGCCCAGGTGTGTCGCAGGTCGTGAAAACGAAAGTCCTCAATGCCTGCGCGTTTCAATGCTGCCCGCCAGGCGGTATTCGAATCGACACGCATTTTTCTGACCGCTGCTGTAGCCGTGCCGTCATTTCGCTTTACTGCTTCAGTGTGAACAAATACCCAGTTGTGATGCCTGCCGATCTGCCTTTTCAAAACTTCGCAAGCGGTGTCATTCAGGGCAACGCCAATTGCTCTGCCTGACTTGCTTTCCTCCGGGTAAATCCATGCCACTTTTCGCTGCATGTCAATCTGCTGCCACTTCATGTCAACAATATTGGAGCGGCGCAGGCCTGTCGCCAGCGCGAACTCTACGGTAGACTTAAGTGGTTCAGGGCATTCCTCAATCAGTCGCTGAGCTTCAGCGGGTTCGAGCCAACGCACCCGCTTATTTCTCTCCTGCGGCACCTTAATGACTGGCGACTTTTCAATCCATTTCCAGTCACGCTCTGCGGCCCGCATCATGGCCTTCATCAGCGCCAGGTGCTTTGCTTTCGTCGATGTGGAAACCGGCTCAGGCCTGTAGGCTCCCATATCAATCCCTTTCTTCAACATCCCTGCCGCGCGCTGCCGCCAGCGTTCTTCTGCCTTCCTGTTTGTCATCCTGCTGACAGCCGAATATATCTTCGCTTCGGTAATGTCCTTCAGCAGCATCCCTTCAAAATGCAGCAGCCAGAATCCGATCCGGCCCTTATCTGCATCGAGCGATTTTTTATGCGCTTTTTCTTCCAGCCAGCGAAGGCAGGCTTCTTCAAAGGTCACGTCCGGGAAATCACCCAGACGATCTATTCGCCACAACTCAGCCTTTCGGCGGTCGTGCAGTTCCTGTGCCTGCTTTCTGTCCTCTGTGCCAAGAGACTCTTTAATTCGCTTGCCGCCCGGCGTCGTGTAACTCCCGTACCAGACGGAGCCCCTGCGGAAGATCGACATGTTGATTTCTCCTCATGTGCATCTGCCGCGCTCACGGCGACAGTGTGCAACGGATTATTGAGGGCGGCAATACACGCCTGCCGGGTAACGAGGTAAGGTGATTTGGTTTTGCTCGGATCTTTGCGCGTCGCGGTGAGTCGCCCGGTACGAATCCAGTTGCTGGCGGTTGGGCGGGAAATACCGAGAAACGCGCAGGCCTCATCGAGCGTAAGTGAGTACGCTTCCATAACTGACCTCTTAGTCTGGCGGGATGCCGGGGTGGGTGGGGTGCTTAGTCCCAGCAAAGAACGGAGGCAAAATAAGCTCCACGGCATGGAGTATCACGAGGATAATTCCAGCGGGAATATCCATCCGGCCCGCCAAGCGGTGATGTTTTGAACCAGGATTGGTAATAACGGGCCTTAGACCAATCCTCCTCGTCTTCCGGTTCAATATCTCCTTGGT
>NZ_JNVB01000022.1 GCF_000770305.1 Erwinia oleae | reverse complement strand
TTTCACTGCCGCTTCCGGCAGAACCAGATCCGCCGCCGCCAGGTTTTCACGCAGGTGGGTGGTTGATGAGGTGCCAGGGATCAGCAGAATGTTGGGCGAGCGTTGGAGAAGCCACGCCAGCGCGACCTGCATCGGCGTGGCGTTCAGCGAGTGCGCGACCTCATTCAGCGCCGCCGACTGAAGCGGCGAAAAACCGCCGAGCGGGAAAAACGGCACGTAAGCAATCCCCCGGGCGGCCAGGCTGTCAACCAGCGCGTCGTCCTGCCGGTTCGCCAGATTGTAGAGGTTTTGTACGCAGACAATCGGCGCGATCGCCTGCGCATCCGCCACCTGCTTCGCGGTGACGTTGCTCAGGCCGATGTGGCGGATCAGCCCCTGCTCCTGTAACGCCAGCAGCGCGCGCAGTGGCGCGTCGAGCGACCCTTCAACCGGCTTCGCCATATCCAGCATGCTGCGCAGGTTAACCACCTCCAGCGTCTCCAGCCCCAGATTTTCCAGATTCTCCTCCACCGCGCGGGTCAGCTCACTGGCGGAAAATGCGGGCAGCCAGTTGCCCTGCTCGTCACGCTTCGCGCCCACCTTGGTGACGATGCACAGCGTATCGGCATAGGGATGCAGCGCCTTTTTGATCAGGCGGTTGGTCACGTGCGGGCCGTAGAAATCGGACGTATCGATCATTGTCACGCCAGCCGCGACGGCATCGCGCAGCACCTGCACCGCCGCCTGTTCATCTTTTGGCGGGCCAAAAACGCCGGGACCGGCCAACTGCATGGCGCCGTAGCCCATCCGGCTGATTGTACGATCGCCCAACGTCCAGGAAAGTGTATGTTCCGACATCGCAGACCTCCTCAGTGAGTGTTCAATGATTGTACAGGGCGTCAGGCTGTGTCACTATCCGGCAAAATCATGACACGCTGTACGAGGAGACGCACAATGAAGCTGGATATGGCCCTGTTGCATGCGGTGGTGGCGGTAGCAAAGGCAGGCGGTTTTCGCGAAGCGGCGCGCGTTACCGGCAGCAACCCTTCTCGCCTCAGCGACGCGGTACGCCGCGCGGAGCAGCAGCTGGGCGTGCGGCTGTTCAACCGCACCACGCGCACGGTGGCGCTCACCGAGGTGGGCAGAATGCTGATGGAGCGACTGCTTCCTGCCATGAATGAAATGGAATCTGCGCTGGATGATATTAACCGCTACCGCGATACGCCTGCCGGAACGCTGCGGCTGAACGTGCCAATCAGCGCGGCGCGGCTGGTATTACCGGCGCTGGTGCCTGGTTTCCTCGCCCGCTATCCGGATATCCGGCTCGATGTGGTGGCGGAGAGCAACGTGCAGGATGTGTTCCGCGACGGCTGCGACGCGGGCATTCGCTACGAGGAACGGCTGGAGCAGGACGTCATCGCCATTCCCATCGGCCCGCGTGAACAACGCTTTGCCCTCGCCGCCTCGCCTGATTACCTTGCGCGACACGGCAGCCCTGAACATCCCAAAGATTTGATACACCATCGCTGTATTCAGGGGCGCTTCGCCAGCGGCATTGTGCCGGAGTGGGAGTTTGAGAAAGCGGGCGAAAGCGTCAACGTGCAGCCGGGCGGACAGCTGCTGGTCAGCATTGGCGGCGCGGTAGATTTGGGGGTGGAAACGGCGATAGCGGGCGGCGGGATTATCTATCTGTTTGAGCAGTGGCTGCAACCGACGTTCGACAGCGGCAGGCTGGTGCCGGTGTTGCCGGAGTGGTGGCTTACTTTCTCCGGCCCGTGGCTCTATTACCCGGATCGCCGCCTGATCCCCGCGCCGCTTCAGGCATTTATCGATTTTGTGCGCGAGAAACAGGCGGCCGTTTCACCTGTATTACAGGGCGTTATGCAACAGGATTGAGGTGATTACACCGGTCGCGGCAGCGATCAGCACGTAATTCCCGTCGATATACGCCCAGTGCTGACCACGCGGTGGTTCGCCCAGGCCACGGTCGCGCCAGTCATTAACGCGGTAAGGCGCGCTGTCGAAATGCGCAGGCAAACGATGGCCGCGACGGAAATCCTGCCCCTGCCACGCAAAACTGTCGCGTGACGCATAATGGCGGTCGTCATGACGGCGCTCGTCGTGACGACTGTCGCCGCGCGGGCCACCACGATCCGAACTGGCGTCGTGGCCACCCTGCGCCTGATGCCTGAACTGCGGCTGGCCCGGAGGCCCTTCAGCCTGCGTTACGCCGGAAAAACCTGCGGTAACAGCCGCAATCAGAAATGCCACAGTGGTCTTTTTCATGGTGATATCCTCAATTTTCACGCGGCTTCAGGTACGCCGCTGAGGCTCACTATCGTTCACTCCTTACTGAAAAAATACCACTCCTTGTCCTAAAACCCTTTATTTTACGGTACTTTATCATTCCTTAGCGCTTTCATTACATTATGAATGGATTGTGATGCGTGCGTCAGGCTGCCTCGCGGATCTCATTGAGGAATTCGCTTACCTCCTGCGCCTGAGTGATAAACCCCTCCAGCATCTGGCTGAAGGTGCGCGCGTCCAGCCCGCTGACGGAGAGCTGGCTGCACAGCCGCAGGCAGTCGTCTCCGTCCAGTGCCAGCCAGCAACCGCGCATGGCGTTCATCTCAAAATTCAGCGCCAGCAGCATACGCAGACGATTTTCTGACGCGGTAGCCTGCATATTCTCTAACTGACAGTGAAAAAGCACACAGTCGCTGTCGGCAGGCAGTTCAACCACCGCCACCTCCTGCCTGTCGCCGTTGACCAGCGCGCAAACGCCGTCGTTGAGGCTGAGCGTCGTATTGTGGCGACGTCCCCAGGCGGCAAGGTACTGATTAACGCTATCGGTGATGGACATTTTTTCTCCTTGAGGGATTACCTGAGCACGAAGTCAGCCTGCTGTGCCTGACGCAGCGTGTCGGCAAGACGGTCGTTGATTTTGGCGATGCGGCCATCCAGCGTGTAGCCGGTCGGGAGATCCTGATCCTTGCCGTAGCTGAAACTGATTTTCCCCAGGCTGCGTTTCATCGCCACCGAAGCGCTGTTTGAGCCGCCCAGCAGGAAAGCAGGCGTGGCAAAACCATCGCTTTTGGTCTGGGTTTTAGTGAAATCGATCGATTTGACGCGCATTTTTGAATAATCGACCAGCTCCTGGCTCAAATCATCCGGCACCTTACCGCCGTTCAACAGCCGATCTTCAAGATCGTCGCGCGCGTCATCTTTCATCTCAAGCGTCACTACCGCCGTGGCGCTGGTATTGTCTTTCAGCGAGGACAGCGTTTCCTTTAGCCGCTCGTCGTTTTCCGCCAGTTGAATCACCTTTTCTACCGCTTCAGAGGCCAGCAGGCCGCCAAGCAGCTTCGCCAGGTTGTCTTTCAGGCTGTCGCCGGTCACTTTGTTCATGTTGGAGAAGGTGACTTTGTGCTCACCGCTGTCCAGCAGGAGGTTGCCCTCCTCCCATGCTTTCTGCTGGCGAATATGCTTATCAAGATCGCGAAGCGCGCCCCGCTGCGCATTGTTACGGCTGTCATAATTGCGCGGGGTAAAGTGCGCGTCGAGCCTGTCCAGCTTCTGCTTTGGCGTCATCGCCGTTTTGTCTTCGTCTTTCTTCGGATCTTTTAAATCTTCCATCAGCTTTGCCGTTTTGGGATCGGTGAAGCTTTTACCCATCGACTCGGTCAGCTTATCCATATCTGTCCCTGCCAGCGGTCGGGGAACTTTGGTCCCCATAGAAAGATTGTGCCTGGTGGTACTGTCCACGCTGCGCTGGATACTGGCCGCCGGCCCGGAGAAAACGGGCATGCGGCCTTTATCGTTTTGGATAATCACGCCGGTCGGCAAAGCAAAGTTACCGCCGATTGCCCCTCTGTTGAAGGCCTGAAGGTGATTATTGCTGCGGCCTTTCGCATTACCGTCTTCTTTACGGCTGCTTTCGCGTTCGCGTGATGCGTAGGCCAGGTTTGCCGACATATAACCTCCCAGGCCGGCGCGAAAGCTTGCGGGCGTCTCTTTTTCAGCCTTAGAGGTGAACGGTAGACCCACTGAGGCCATACCGGCCAGGTTGGCGTCCAGGCTCACGCTCATCACGTTACCATGCCTGACGCTATGGTTGATGCCGCGGTCAAGCAGCGAAAGCGGATCGAGTTTTCCTTCGGCCAGACCTTGAATAAATGCCGGAAACTCTGCTTCGGTAATTTCAAAACTGACGCCGTTTTGTTTTTTCAGATCCAGCGGGGTGACGGAGATACCACCGCCGAAGCGTACCCCCGGTGAGAGCTCGCGTTTGCTGTCGATGTGTACCGGATGGCTTTTCATATGATCGGTGAGAATGTTGTAACCCGCGCCGCCAATCACCGTCACGCTGCCGCCGCCGTCGCGGCCAAAGCTGACGTTGATGCCGCCTTCGCTACGCGTCAGGCTGAGGTTATAACCTCTGTCCAGGCTCCCGCGTCCGCCAACGCCGACAAAGACTTCGTTGCCGGGAATGCTGGGCACGCCGGTCACGGTGCTGGTCACGCCGTAGGCGCGGCTGAACGAGATGCTTTCATCCTTCTCCATCGACAGAATGGTTTTTCGCAGGTTTTCTGCCAGCTCCGTATTATTCGCGGAGCGCGTGACGGTACGCGCGGTGACGCTGACGGCGTGGTTCTCCTCGCTGAATGCCCTCATCATGGTTTTCATGGCGTCGTAGTTGGCCTCCAGCCGGTCATTGTCGCCAAAGCCCTGCCGCGTGATGCGGGTGATCGGGTTATCCATCCAGCCGTTATCCCGCAGCGCGGTAAACTCTTTCTCCAGCGACGCCAGCTCTTTCGTCTTCGCCTCGCCCTGCTTTTTCATTGCCTCGCCCACCCGAAAGGTTAAGTCGTGCAGCTTTGCAGAGGTCACGCCGTCGAGGATCAGACGCGATTTGATCAGTCCCGTTTCATCGTATTTATCGCGATGCAGCCCCAGCGGCACGTTCCCCGCTTTCTGATGGGAGAGTTTGACGTTTTTGGTGTGCAAGGTATTCAGGGCCGCATGGGCGTGTTTTTTATTGCTGGCCGGATACTCTCCAAAAAGCCGGGTGAGTTTATCGGTTAACTCGCCGTTGCGGGTGCTGGCCGGGTTCAGGTGATTGGTCATCGCAGTGAACCCTTTACTGACCTCATTTTTATCCTGCCCGTAGTGATCTTTCAACTGCGTTGCATGACGCGCCGCACTCTCCGCCAGCACGGTGCTAAAGCTTTGCACCTCGGCCAGCCATGCCGGTGCGCCTGCAATCGACAGGGCGGAAATCTGCTCATCCAGCGGCTGGTCGTCGATGCGTCGCGGAGGATGGGCGAGGTGATGTTCAAGCGCGTTAAGCTGTTTACCCTGCTCCTGATAGATAGCGTTCAATCCCTGGCGTCCGCCGTAGCTGTGCTGCATCAGATCCACCATATTCTTTACCGGACGGCCGTGAACCACCGGGCGAAATACAAAGGTGTTAAGGCGGGTACGGAACGGCGTGTGCACTTTATAGCCATCGTGGCCGGTCTGACCGAAAGTATTAACTTCCTGTTTGTAAGTCAGGCCGGATGTCCCCACCCGCCCCTCGGGCGTGGCAGAACTGATACGATCGTAATATTTTCTTGCGTAATTTTTGCCATCCCCGGCAGGAAAAATGTCTTTCTCATTAATCTCTTTCCATTTGGTGGTTTTTTTATCGTTATCTCTCTCACAGGCGATAAGCTTACCGTCAGTGGTTTTAGCCAGTAAGCGGTTGCGCTGATTGACAATAAATTTGTCGGCGATCGTATCTTCGAGGTTGGCGTTATTGCCGATTTTTGCAGGAAGCGCCTCCATCTTCATTTTGCTGAGGTCGCCTTTCAGCCAGTCCGCCTGCGCAACGCTGAATATTTTGCCTTTATCACTGAGCAAAAAGAGGCTGTTGTCCGTGCCAATCGCCATATCTTTGGCTTTATGCGCCTCGACCGGCCCCTGTTTTTTACTGCCTCGCGTTTCTGCGCCGATCATCGCCTGTTGCAGGCTTTGATGGTTGATATCAACAGGCGCCTGGCGATCGCGACGGTTGTCGGCATTAACGTGGCGGATATGCAGGTTGCCGTTCTCTTCCAGCGCCGCAAAGCGGCCGTTATCGAGCGCGCCGATCGCCACCAGTTCCAGGTTTTTATCCAGTCCGGCCATGGCAAGATCTTCACTGAAGCTTTTTTTCACCTGGCTCAGGGCAAACGCGTTCTGTTCAGCATTGATTTTGTTGCTGGTGAAGTTCATCTTCAGCCGTTTCAATTCGTTACTTTCGGTACGTATCCAGGCCTGACCATCCTGCCCGCAGCGTACCGCTTTCGCTTTAACCTCTGTCGCCTCCCAGTTTTGGGTGGTGTCGTTGAAAAAGTGTATTTTATCGTCATGTAGCGTCACCAGGCCGCCCTGCCCCACGCTTACCGTATCCTGTGGTTCAGGTTTTAACTGCGGCAGCCCTTTCTGAAAATCCATGACCATGCTGTCGCTCAGATTCCATGTCGAAGGCACGTGCCGTATATCGTGCGGATGATTTAAGGCAATCGCATGTTTGCGATCCTGGCGATCCTTAACGATAACGTGAAGCTGGCGATCGTCGCCATGCACCACGTCCTCCACGTGAAACGTGTCGCCAACCACGTTTTTTATCTGATTGTTGAGGCGATTCTGTAAGGTTAGCGCTTCACCCTCACTGAATTTCAGCTCGCCGCTCTCATCGGCATGGCTGGCCACCCGCAGTTTACCCTGATAATCGGCGGCAAAAACGTGGCTTTGATCCTGGACGATGGCGGCCAGTTCGATATCTGCTGGTTTGACGGTCAGCGTCTGATGCATGTTCGCCGGTGCATCAAGCCGGGGAAGCAGTGTGAGGCTCTGCTTATGCGTGGTTTCGTTCTTAAGCAGCAGCAGCGCCTTACCGTCAGGCGCGACGGCAGCCTTGCCGATCTTGTCGTCCATTTTTTCACTGTGGATGTGCGTCTCAAGGTTGCAAAGCCGGGTGCTGTCGTGGACGCAATAGAGCTGGTTGTCGCCCTGTCGGCTCAGCTGGGCGATATCTTTATCCGCTTCCAGGCCGGGCGGCGTGGCAACTTTCCATGCTTCCCCGCCCGGCGCCATCTGATAGGCCTTTTTGTCATGAATACGCCACGACTGTTTCCCGTCCTGTTGAGCATACACGCCGGTGAGCTGGCTCAAAATGGCAGCGTCAGGCAGTTTCATTTTGGCAGGAACGCGTGTATGCACGCCCTTTTGACTGACCTCGACCTGGTTGTTGTCATTGCTGAGCTTCAGCGTGTGATCGGTTGCTCCTCTTTGAGTGGAACGCGAGGACGCCAATCCGGGCGTCGGGGTGCGCTGCCATTTTCCCTCTATTTTACTGGAGGCAACGCCCGTCAACGCATCAGTGGAAGAGTGAACGGCGAGCAGCCTGCCGCTGTCCTCCAGCAGAATATGCTGCTGGTTATCGCTGCTTGACGCGATGTCCTGGTAGTGCTGCTTATCACGTCCGATCGTTTGCTTCAGCAGCTCAACCCGTATGGCAGGCCCACGGAGCAGGGTTGCTTTACCCTCGTCCAGGCGTAGTTTAACCGCCGCCTCGTTGCGCGGCATGGCAGCCTGGGTGACGGGCGGGCGCGGAGAACCAAAGCGACGCAGTTCTATCCCGTCTTCGCTGTTGGGCGCGGCGGTAGATACTTCGCTGGAGGCGCGCTGGCTGGACGCGACTGAGCGCGAGCCGTTCCGTTCAGAATTGACCGGGCTGGCCTCCCGCTGCGACGATGCGAAACGACGCAGCGAGGCGCCGTCTTCGCTGCGAAGGGACGCTGTGGACGTTTCGCCCGATGCGCGCGACCCGTCGCGGGCGCTACTCCGCGCCGAACCGGGCGGGCTGTGTTCACGGCGCGATGAATCAAAGCGACGCAGCGAGGCGCCGTCTTCGCTGCGAAGGGACGCGGTGGACGTTTCGCCCGATGCGCGCGATCCGTCGCGGGCGCTGCTCCGCGCCGAACCGGGCGGGCTGTGTTCACGGCGCGATGAATCAAAGCGACGCAGCGAGCCGCCGTCTTCGCTGCGAAGGGACGCGCTGGACGTTTCGCCCGATGCGCGCGATCCGTCGCGGGTGCTGCTCCGCGCCGAATCGGGCGGGCTGTCTTCACGGCGCGATGAATCAAAGCGACGCAGCGAGGCACCGTCTTCGCTGTTGGGTGACGCGGTGGAAGCCTCACTCCATACCCGGTCGAGCGCCTGGCCTAATCCTTCCGTGTCACGATCGGGCAGATTAAGCTGAAGCTGTGGCGCGGGCGTGCTAAGCGTGCGCATGGCAATGTTGTGTGTTTCATCCGCGGGCGCGGATGGACGTGAAGAGGCATTTTTATTACGAAAAAGCGGCTTGTGGATAAAGGCGCGAAAGCGATCGCCGGCGGTGGCCCGCGTCCCGCGATCCTGGTGCAATCCCTCGCCTGGCGCGAAGGTGTGTTCGCCGGCCGTGGCGATCGGCGTTCCCCCGCCCGATTGTCGTGGTGCTGCGGGCTGCTGGGCAAGAACGCCCTGTCCCCGCTGCGTTGAAGATGCACTGCTGGCGCGTTGAGTATTGTGCAGGCCAAATGCGGAAATAAAATTCCTGGTCACAAACGACACAATGTTCTCTCCTGAATGATTTTACACTCCGTGCGTGTTTATGTGTGGTGAGGCGCCACCGACGGTTCCCGGCTTCGTTTCCTTTTTTGGGAAAAAAAGGAAATTAAAAAAAGAAAACAGTGATGCTGCACACATTTCGAACAATAAGAGAATGCTATTTTTAATTTGTCCTAATTTAGGATTAATTAAAAAGTAATCAACTGAGTTGTGAGAGCACGTGACACTGTCCGTCGGTGAGCGGTAAGACCGGCAATCTGATTTGACCACTGTGGGGTTTGCTATGAACGCGCTTGATTACGGGGTAATGGCTCTCTATGCCATCATGATTGTCTGCATTACGTTTTGGGCGATGCGGCGTATCGGCAGCACAAAAGATTTTTTTGCCGCAGGTGGAAAAATGCCCTGGTGGCTCTCCGGCGTCTCTCACCATATGTCCGGCTACAGCGCGGCGGTGTTTGTGGCCTACGCCGCCGTCGCCTATAAATCGGGGATCACCATCTACTTCTGGTGGGCGTTTCCCATCTCCATCGCCGTGCTGCTTGGCGCGTGGATCTTTGCGCCACGCTGGGCGCGCCTGCGTATTCATATGAATATTGAATCACCGATGGAATACCTCGCCACCCGCTATAACGTGTCGACGCAGCAGGTGCTGGCCTGGAGCGGCGTACTGCTGAAGGTGTTTGACGTCGGCGCAAAGTGGGCAGCCATCGCGGTGATCATCAACGTCTTTACCGGCTTTTCACCGCTGATGGGCATCCTGATTTCCGGCACGCTGAGCCTGTTCTATTCGGTAATGGGCGGTCTGTGGGCCGATGCCTGTAACGACTTCGGCCAGTTTATTGTGCAGTTTGTCGCCGCCATCGTGATGGTGATTGCGGTCGCCATCCACCTCGGCGGCTTCAGCGAACTGCTGACCATCTGGGATCGCCTGCCGCCGCAGCACACCACTATTGTGCAGGAACCCTACACGACAGGCTTTATTCTTGCCTGTTTCATTATTTACACGCTGAGCTACAACGGCGGCACCTGGAATCTGGCGCAGCGTTTTATCGCCTCGCCCGGCGGTCAGTCGGCGCGCAAGGCAGCCCTGCTCTCCGCTGCGCTCTATTTGCTCTGGCCGCTGGTGCTGTTCTATCCGATGTGGGCCGCGCCGTTGCTCTATCCCGATCTGGCCGATCCGTCACGGTCATATTCGGTGATGGCAATGGATCTGCTGCCTGAAGGGCTGACTGGCCTGGTGCTGGTCGCCATGTTCACTCATACGCTGTCGATGACGTCGTCGGACGCCAACGCCATCACCGCCGTGGTCACACGCGATATTTTACCGGTGGTGCTGCCGCGCTATTTCTCGCAGCGCACGCCTTCGCTGCTGGCGGCACGTATCACCACCACGCTGTTTATCCTGCTGACGCTGGTTATTGCGCTGAATGCCGGGCGCTTCGGCGGCGTTCTGTCGCTACTGATTATCTGGTTTGGCGGCCTGGTCGGCCCCATTTCGATTCCGATGCTGCTCGGGCTGCTGCCGTGGTTTCGCCGATGCGGCAGCACCGCCGCCATCGCATCGTGGGCCTGCGGCGTCTCGGTCTTTTTCACGGTGAAATTTTTACTGGCCGACGTCACCACCGCCACCGTCGTCGCCTCGCCGGTGCTTACCTCGCTCGCGGTTTACATGCTGTGCGGCGTGCTGCGCCGCAGTCCGGTGTCGCCGGAGGTGGATACGCTGCTGAACGCGCTGAATCAGGACGCGCCCGCCACGCCGCGCGAGACAAACTGAAAGGAGAGACTGATGAATACGCCACATCCTGTCCGCCATTACGACCGTCTGAAGGTGGCGGTGTATGCCGATCGCCACACGCTCGGCCACGAGGCCGGCAAAGCTGCCGCCGCACATCTGCGGCATCTGCTGAATAACCAGCCACGCGTGCGAATGATTTTTGCCGCCGCGCCGTCACAAACTGAGTTCCTGGCCACGCTTGCCGGCGAACCCGGCATCGACTGGTCGCGCGTAACCGCCTTTCATATGGATGAGTACCTGGGTGCCGCCTGCCCGCCTGCGCAGCGGTTCAGCACCTGGCTGGCGCAGCATCTGTTTGCCGTCGTGCGGCCCGGCGACGTGTGGCCGATCCCCGCCGAGGGTGATGCTAAGACGATATGCTGTGACTATGCGGCGAAAATCGCTGAAGCGCCCGTCGACATCGTTTGCCTGGGCATAGGCGAAAACGGCCATCTGGCATTTAACGATCCGCCGGTGGCCGACTTCAACGACCCGCAGTTGATGAAGGTGGTGGAGCTTGACGCGCTCTGCCGCCAGCAGCAGGTTAACGACGGCTGTTTCGCCACCCTGGACGCGGTGCCGCGCCATGCGCTGACGCTGACCATTCCGGCACTGATGGCCGCTCGCCGACTGTTTTGTATGGTGCCGGGCCGCAGCAAGCGCCAGGCGGTCAGCGACGCGCTGCATCAGCCCGTCAGCACCGCCTGCCCGGCAACGATTCTGCGCCGCCATCCCGACTGTACGCTTTATACCGATAACGATGCGTTTGAGGAACCGCCCCATGGCTGACTGCGTGATTGACGCACGGCACGCTGATTCGCTTCAGGCTATCAGGCTGACCGCCGCCAACGGGGTGATTGAGAAGATTGTGCCGCTCGATACGACGGAACCTTTACCGCTCATTGCTCCGGGGCTGGTTGATCTTCAGGTAAACGGCTACGCGGGTATCGACTTCAACCATTATCCTTTCAGCCCGAAAGCGGTGGCGGCCGTGGTCGAAAAGCTCTGGCAGCAGGGCGTGACCACCTTTTTGCCCACGGTGATCACCGCCAGCGACAGGTCGATTGAGCAGGCGCTGTCCACCCTGGCTGCCGCACGCGAGCAACCCGTGGTGGCGGCCGCCGTACCGGGTTTTCATCTGGAAGGGCCGTTTCTCTCGCCGGAAGATGGCCCGCGCGGCGCGCATCCGCTTGCGCATATCGGCGCGCCCGATGACGCGCGCTTCAGACGCTGGCAGCAGGCGGCGCGCGGCGGCATTCGGCTACTGACGCTTTCACCAGAGTGGGCGAACAGCACGGCGTTTATTCAACGCTGCGTTGGCGAAGGCGTGATGATATCCATCGGACATACCAGCGCCAGCGCGGCGCAAATTGCAGATGCCGTTGCGGCAGGCGCGTCGCTTTCCACCCATCTGGGCAACGGTGCGCATCTGCATCTGCCGCGTCATCCCAACTACATCTGGCAACAGCTTGCGCAGGATGAGCTGGCCTGCGCGATGATCGCCGATGGCGATCATTTGCCGCTGGCGGTGCTGAAAGTATTCATGCGGGCCAAAGGAGAACGGGCATTCCTGGTCAGCGACGTGACCTGCTTTGCCGGAATGCCGCCCGGCGAATACCAGACGCCGATCGGCGGCCGGGTGACGCTCAGTGAATCCGGGCGGCTGGCGGTGACGGAAACGCCTGCCCTGCTCGCCGGTTCAGCGCGTGGGCTGCTGCACGGCGTCAACCACCTGTTACAGAACGATCTGGCCTCTGTCGGCGAGGCGCTGGCGATGGCCTCGCTGCGGCCGGCAAAACAGCTCAATCTTCCGCAGCAGCAGGGATTGCGTGCCGGTGCGCCTGCTGATTTCCTGCTGCTCTCGCCGCAGGCGCATGGCGTCTCGCTGCGCGCGACCTACAAAGCGGGACGCAAGGTTGTGGGATGACAACCCGCGTCAGGCCTGCCAGACTAGCCCGGAGGCAATTCGGGTGGATAAGAGATGAAAGAATCTGGCAAAGGCCCCGCGCTGCTCCGCGTGCACAACGTCAAGCGGGCACTGGGTTTTCTGCGGCAGCAGCGCATTACAACGCGGCAGGATATGTCACAGGCGCTGTCGCTCAGTAAAAATACCGTTTCGTTGATCGTTGAGGAGCTGATCGCTGCCGACCTTGTGCAGGAGCGCGGTTTACAGCAGGTGGCCGGTGCCGGGCGGCCAAAGATCCAGATCGCTCTGCGTCCGGAGAAGATGAAGGCCGCAGGCATTTTGATTGAGCGCGAGCGCGCGCAGCTCACGGTATGCGACTACTTCTCTGAGGTGATTGATACGCAGACGTGGCCGATGGATACGCAGGATCCGCAACGCGTGCTGCGCGAAATCAACGCCCTCTGTCGCCAGCGGGTTGCACAGCATCCTGAACTGTTAGGCATCGGCGTCGGGCTGCCGGGTATTATCGATCCCGAACGTGGCTATCTTCACCTCTCCTCTCACCTTAACTGGCACAGCGTTGACGTTCAGTCGGCGCTGCGCGACGTTGGCGCACCGGTCAGGGTGATGAACCCGGTCAGGGCCGCCGCGCTGCTGTCACTGCCCCGACACAATGAGGGCGCAGCGCGCAGCTGTTTTTATTTACGCGTCGGCGAAGGCACCGGCGGCGCGCTGTTAAACGGCAATGAGATCTTTACCGGCAGTAGCTGGACGGCGGGCGAAGCCGGACATCTTACCGTGGCCGACGGACCGCAGTGTCGCTGCGGCCAGCAGGGTTGTCTGGAGGCCATCATCAGTATTCCGGCCATCCGTCAGCGCTTTGCCCGCGCGCGGGCCGGTTTGAGTTGGGAAAAACGCGACGAAGCACCCGACGTTACCCACGCCATTATGCGCGAGGCCGGCGAGGCGCTGGGCAAAGCGCTGAGCCAGATCATGCTGTTGCTCAATCCGGCAACGCTGGTGATTGACTGCCCGTGGAATATCAGCCCGACATTTTGCGAATACGCGCGGGAAACGGCCAGGGCGAGAACGCTGGCCTTTACGTTTAAGCACACGTCGATTAACTTTCTGACGGATAATTACTCGCCGACGCGCGGCCTGGCGCTGGCGATCATCACCCGCAACGAGGCCACAACGATCTGACGCCGTCGTTAAGCGCTTACGGCTTCACCAGGCGGATAGCGTGTTCGAGGATCTTTTGCTCATCACGCTCGCTGTCGGCGCGCTGCTGACGCGTTTTTTTCAGCAGTTCGGCGATCACGCCGCGCGGCGTCTCATAGCCGCTCTCGGCCAGTACGATCACCGCATCGCCCACCACGTGGCAAACTTCGTCGTAATCGTCTTCGCTTAAAATATCTCTTTTCATTTCATCTCCTCCGCTAAATAACCTGGCACAGCGGCGAGGAAATGCCAGAAACCGCGCTGTTTTAAACCGGCGGCCCGCCCGGTTAATGCAGGCGGGAATGGATTGAAAACACGTTGCCGTTGGCGGGTATCTCCTCTTCCGGCGCAAAGCGGGCATTGTAGCGCTGGCGGAAAGCGTGCATCTCCTCTGCATCGGGCTCGATTTCTCGCAGAAAACTCAGCGCCAGCCGCACGTGACCGATGCTCAATGCCGCCGGCAAATGTGCCTTGCGCATCACCGCCTGCCAGGCGATGAGATTTTCTTCCGATTCATCAACGATAAAGGTCTGATAAATCAGCAATACGCTGGCGGCATTTGCCAGGTGCGCGTCGTTATCGTCGGTAAGATAATCCACAAACTCTTCGCCCGCGTTTTTGCCCATCATGGCGATCAGCGATTCAACCCAAACCACGTCAATATTCAGCTTACGCGTTAAGGCTTTCACCGCGCGCCGCGTGCGCGAGTGCAGCACGCGAAAACCGATAAAAAATACAATGGCGAGAGTTAACAGCATCAGCCAGATCATGCATTGTCCTTCCTGAGTGGTGCGAAAAAGCGCGGCGACAGAGTAGCAGCAGGCTGTAAAACCAGCAACCGAACCACTTTACATCCGGTTAAAACACCTTGTTTTGTCCTGTGTTAAGAAACTCTTAAGATACTTCACTATAATCGCCACCACGTCCCCAATGGAGCTGAGAACATGAAAACCAACGCTTTTTATACCGCGGGCCTGCTGGCTTTCACCTTTATTGCGCTGCCCGCCAGCGCCGCACCCACCGGCTGCGCCGCGAAAAAACAGGATATCGAACAGCAGATTGATTACGCAAAGCAGCATGGCAACACGCAGCGTCTCGCCGGATTGCAAAAGGCGCTGGCGGAAGTGAACGACCATTGCACCGACAGCGGCCTGCTGACGCAGCGCCAGGCGCGTGTCGCAGAGAAGCAGAGCAAAGTGGCGGAGCGCGAACGCGAACTGATGGCAGCGCAAAACAGCGGCAGCCAGAAGAAAATCGCCAAAAAGCAGGAGAAGCTGGATGAAGCGCGCGATGAACTGAAAGAGGCGCAGGACGCACTGAACAAGTAACAGTGAGGCAGGCGGCAACCCGCCTGCCATCAGGATTTACTCACCGTATAGCTTTTTACCCTGCCTTTATCCAGTTCAACCGTCAGCGTTTTTCCTTCCGTGGTGTCGAGCGTTCTCGCCTGCGCCCAGGTCCAGAGCAGGATCAGGCGATCTTCCGGGTATGGCGTCTCAGAGGTGGGGTGGCCGAACAACGCGACCAAATCGCGTTTGGTCGAGGCGCCTTTATGGATTTTTTCCAGCTGCGCTTCATCAAAATTTTTCCCGACGGAAGAGGTGCAGCCTGTGATTAACAGCAGCAGCGACAAAACGGGCACAATGGTTCTCATAGCAATGACCTCAGCATTTTGTTGCTATCGTAGCATGCGCCGTAAATGGCGCATTCAAAAAAGGTCAGGCTGCGGATTATCAGGGTTGGCGCGCGACCGGGGCGCTTTTGCTTTCGGCGCAGGTCGCTGCATCTCCTGGCGCAGCCAGCGGATTATCACCGCCACCACCCACGCCTGCTGCTCGTGGGTCAGCGGTTGATGCTGCGGGATGCCGTGCCATTTGCTCAGACAGCGACGACAGCAGGTTGCGGTGGCATGCTGGGCGATGAATACCGGATGCCCACGCATCGGCGTTTGTTTGCCGTCGTTAGCGGGTTCGCCGGGTGCCAGACGCTGCCGGATAAACGCTGCGGCATGTTCGCCTGTCAGCGCCTCGCCCTTTTCCAGACAATAATCGTACTCCGCCCGGCCAAGATGGAAGCGTTGCCGAAAGGAGGACTGCGACAGCCGGTGAAAGAGATCGTCAGACGCGCGCATCAGCAATGGCCGGAATTACGCGTCGGGCGCGTTTTTCGCCAGATCGTTTAATGCTGCATTATCCACTTCTGAATCCGCTTTTCCGATGAGCTGCGTCATCGAGAGCAGTTGATGAAATTCGGCTAACAGCAACTGCGCGTCGCTTTTCATCATTTCGTCAGAAGAGTCCAGGACTGAGTTGATGGCTTTGTTAACTGATTCGACCATTTCAGTTACGCCGCCGTTTTTTCCTACGGTCAATACCAATGCACTTAACAACAGAGACTGCGCCTCAACCTGCGCAGAAAGTTTTTTATTTTCGGCATCAATTTTGGAAATTTTTGCCAGCATACTAAGGATAACGTTCTTCATGTGCTTTAACCCTGGTAGGTGTAAGGGGCAATTTTACGCGTAGTATAAAATCTGGCAACCGCAAATTTTCTCAATGCTTTTCTGTTTATTATTCATTTGAACATTAATTTCTCTGATTTTACGCGCACTTTTCCTATTATTATCAACGTGCTTTGTATTATTTACTGATATTGATCTGGACAACCCTAGCAGCACTTCTGGTAATGTATGTGACATAAAGGTAATCATTTGGAATGCTGCATGTTGTCAACAATCGTCTATCGCAGTCATCTCTGCGATGAGGTTCCGGTTAAAAAACTGGAAGAAATGGTAGTTATTGCCAATAAAGTCAATGAATTATATGACATCACCGGTATTCTACTTTTTAACGGCACCCATTTTTTTCAGGTGCTTGAAGGGCCGGAAGAAGCCGTTCGCACCATATATGGCCGCATTTGTGAAGACAAACGGCATCACAACGTCGTTGAATTAATGCGCGATTATGCGCCTTCACGTCGCTTTGGCAATGTCGGCATGGAGCTCTTCGATCTCAGAGATTTTGATAAGGATTCGGTGCTTCAATCAGTGCTGGATAAAGGAACATCGAAATTTCAGCTCACCTATGATGATCGCGCTCTTCAGTTTCTCCGCACCTTTGTTGAGGCCAGGGAGAAGGAAAACTATTACGAAGTGCCGCCGGCCGATTCATGGGCGTTTATAGCGGATGACAATCAGATGCGCGAAGGCGATTCAACGTTGTCTGCTTCTGAGGACTTTTGCTTTACTTTTCAGCCCATCATCGATCCCTTTTCTCAACAGATTGTCTCTTTCGAAGCGCTCATGCAAGGCCAGGACGGGCGTTCAGCCGAAGACTATCTTTCAAACCTGCCGCGCGAAAACGTCTACGAGACGGATTTGAAATCCAAAAAGCTGGCCTTTGCACAGGCCCGAAAACTGGATATTCAGCATCTGACCTTATCGATTAATTTGCTGCCGATGTCGCTGGTGATGGTGCCAGACGCCGTTGAGTTTCTGCTGACGGAGATCGACGCACAGGGCTTCGTGCCCGAGCAGATTGTGGTCGAATTTACCGAAAGCGATACCATTTCACGCGTTGATGCATTCGAAACGGCAATTAAAAAGCTTAAAGCCGCCGGTATCAGCCTTTCAATTGATGGTTTTGGTGCCGGTTCGGCTGGCCTGTTACTGCTTACCCGTTTCCAGCCTGAAAAAATAAAGATCGATCGTCACATTATTAATGACGTACATAAAAGCGGCCCTAAACAGGCAATTATTCTGGCGATTATTAAGTGCTGCTCTTCGCTGGAGATTTCCGTTATCGCCGAAGGCGTGGAGAAACCCGAAGAGTGGATGTGGCTGGAAGCGGCAGGTATTTATAATTTTCAGGGCGCATTATTCGCCAGCCCTAAACTGAATGGCCTTCCCGCCGTGGCCTGGCCGGAAAAAAATTGATTTATGCGTAATGGGCCACACACTGTTGTGGCCCACTCTCTTTTATTCGCCTGCACATTTCCGTTGCATCTATCGACTACGCGCCCTGCTATCAGGCAAAAAAAACCGGCAAAACGCCGGTCAATGATAACGGCGGGTTCAGTCGTGCTGCTATCAGTTAAATGCATAAGGATTATCTGTCAGTGGCAGGCGCGCTAAGCCCTGGTCGGTTTGGCGCAATTTCTACGTGCCATGCTCGGGTACACTGACGCTTTCCAGACAATAGTTTTAATAAAAAAACTTAACAAACAGTTATAACCGATCGATTGCACTGAATTGATCGTTTAAAACGATCGATTTACATAACCTGTTGATTAACAATGAAATAAAATTAGTTAACTCTGTAATCTGAATCAGTCAATAGTGAGGTGATTTAATAGTGATTCGTTCGTGTTTAAGCCGGATTTATCGCTTTCATGCATCATCGGCGCACCTGAAAATGCGCCTCGTGATAACAGACAGGTGATATTACCGATTAGCTGATTTTATTCCCGATCGGGCTCGCGAAATAGCGCAGGGTCTACGTCGACACGGTCGCCTATCGACCACCCTTTTTTGCCCAATATGCGCTGAGGCGTGGTTTCCGGTACGGTGAAATAGTATGAGTACGATGTCTCACCTGATTTATCTGCATCCTCCTGTAAGTCCGTGGATTGCAGCCCCAGCACTTCAATTTCTTCCTCAGTCAGGCCCAACGTTTCTGCAAGTTTAGCTCGGTTCATAACTCGTCTCCCCGGTAGATGAATAATAAGTTAAGCACCGTTTCCGCAGAACTGCCGTCCTTATTCTTCACAGTCTTATCGGGGGTAAAAATCATGTTCAACCATCTTCTGCTATACTTAACTCGTTCTTAAACAAGTAATCACGAGGGTATCTATGAAAAAGACGTTAAGCATGTCCGTTGCTGCATTACTTGCCGTGGCTGCGCTGGCCGGTTGCTCACACAGCAATTACGCTATCCACACAAAAGATGGGCGCACGATTATTAGCGATGGTAAACCACAAGGAACTGAAGCCGGTTTACTGGGTTACATTGATGCCAATGGCACCAAACAGCAGATAAATCAGAATGAAGTCGAAAAAGTCTCTGAAGTTCCGCGCTGAATAAACTTGCCCCTGCAAAGGGGCATTTTCCCTGTGAACGTTGGCGTATTGTCTTCAATAACGCCCCCGCCCAAAATGGCTTATATGATATTTCCAACTTTAATAATGAATATGTATTTATGAGTATGGGTGACTATACGAATTTCGTTGAAGCGGCCGGAGTGCTCGCTAATAATGATGTTGTGAAGATTACGCCCTAATTGACAGAGCAAGACGGATATTCTGTATACGACATTCAGAGAGAAGTTTGCGATGGCGGACATAATGGCGGGGCGGAATTTGAGCGTGGATTTCTGATGTGAAAAAAAATGCTTCCCTTGGGAAGCATTTTTAGTGGTTAGTCGAGCCATTCCGTATGGAACACACCTTCTTTATCAATACGCTTGTAGGTGTGAGCACCGAAGTAGTCACGTTGCGCCTGAATCAGGTTTGCTGGCAGCACATCTGAACGGTAACTGTCGTAGTAAGCGATCGCCGCCGAGAATGTTGGCGTTGGGATGCCGTTCTGAATCGCATAGGAGACGACATCACGTAACGCCTGCTGATACTTGTCAGCGATACCTTTAAAGTAAGGTGCTAATAGCAGGTTAGCAATGCTCGCATTTTCAGCATAGGCATCCGTAATCTTCTGCAAGAACTGCGCGCGGATGATGCAACCAGCCCGGAAAATCTTAGCAATTTCACCGTAATGCAGATCCCAGTTGTTCTCTTCTGAAGCCGCACGCAGCTGTGAGAAACCTTGGGCATAAGAGACGATTTTACCCAGGTAGAGCGCACGACGCACTTTTTCAATAAACTCCGCTTTGTCACCGATGAAGGCTTGAGCCTGCGGGCCACTCAGTATTTTAGAGGCCGCAACACGCTGAGTTTTTAGCGAAGAAAGATAACGGGCGAAAACGGATTCAGTAATCAGTGACAGTGGCTCACCCAGATCAAGTGAGCTCTGGCTGGTCCATTTACCCGTGCCCTTATTCGCCGCTTCATCCAGGATCACATCAACCAGGTATTTACCCTCTTCGTCTTTCCGGGTAAATATATCTTTGGTGATGTCGATCAGGTAGCTGCTTAGCTCACCGTTATTCCAGTTGGTGAACGTTTCAGCCAGCTCAATGTTGTTCAGCCCCAGCGCATTCTTCAGTAATGCATAGGCTTCAGCAATCAGCTGCATATCGCCGTATTCGATGCCGTTATGAACCATCTTAACATAGTGACCTGCACCGTCCGGGCCGATATAAGCCACGCAGGCTTCGCCATCATCAGCGCGTGCAGCAATCTTATTCAGGATCGGTGCGACCAGCTCATAAGCTTCTTTCTGACCGCCAGGCATAATCGACGGGCCTTTCAGTGCGCCCTCTTCCCCACCGGAAACGCCCGTACCGATGAAGTTAAAACCCTGTTCAGACAGCTCTTTGTTACGACGAATGGTATCTTTATAGAAAGTATTACCGCCATCAATCAGAATGTCACCTTTATCCAGATGTGGCGTCAGCGATGCAATGGTTTTATCGGTCGCTTCACCAGCCTGAACCATCAGCAGGATACGGCGTGGTTTTTCCAGCGATTCAATAAACTCTTCAACGGTGTAAAAAGGGGCCAGTTTCTTGCCCTGGTTCTCAGCGATGACTTCATCGGTCTTTTCACGCGAACGGTTAAAGATAGAGACAGTGTAACCCCGGCTCTCAATGTTAAGAGCCAAATTCCGCCCCATGACTGCCATACCTACAACGCCGATCTGCTGCTTGGACATTACATACTCCTGTTTATGGTCTCGCAGGGTGTTACAAGTAACACCATTTTAAAAAGATGAGTAGGTTAACTCAGAATAGCTTATTAAAGATAATAATTGGTCTGATAGCCAGATGAAATTAATAATAAAAATCACCTATTTAACAATGACTTATAAATCCTGTTATAGCTTTTTACCATTTTATTTGCGGTAAAATGCGACTCGAAGCGGGCCAGGGCGGCCGCGCCGTAACTGCTGGCTAACTGAGGATTGTTCCATATTTCATCCATTGCTTTACGCAAAGCAGCAGGATCCGATGGTGGGACCACCAAACCCGTTACAGAATCAATATTGATGAAAGTTGTACCCGTGCCAATTTCACTGGATATGAGCGGCTTAGAATACAGAGCCCCTTCAAGTAGCGAAATTCCAAAGGCTTCTGAACGCAGGTGCGAGGGGAAAACCAGACAAGTACATAATTGCAGTAAGGCGGACTTTTCGCTGTCTTCTAATGCGCCGAGAAAATGGATATTGTTCACACCTAACCGCTGCGCCTGAGACTTAAGTTCAGCTTCAATCGGACCGGCCCCTACTACAACAATCGGATAACGGCTGTTCCTGGCCGCATCGATTAAAATATGCAGGCCTTTATAGTAGCGAAACGTCCCGATAAACAGGAAGAAGCCATTCGGGAATATGGCATGCCATTTTTGTAAAACGGCGGGATCGTTGTTTTGATAGAACTCTTTATCAAGACCATAAGGAATGACCTCGACTTTATCCTTAAATCGCTGCAAAACAGGACTACTTTCAACGTAATTCGGCGAGGCCGCAACAATATGATTTACGCTGGAAAGAAAGCGATTCATTAAGGGGGTATATAGCCTCAGCAGCGTCTTTTGTTTTACAATATCAGAATGATAGCTTACCACCGAAGGCTTTTTTATCCCTGCTGCAAAATGCATAAAGTCCATAAAGGGATAAGGGAAGTGGTAATGGATAATGTCTGAATCCTGTGCGAGTTTCTTGAATTGTCTTATCGCTGAATAAGAAAATGGCGTTGAAGCGAACTCGTAGAGTGTTTTTACGCGATAAATAACATGATTATCCAGGGCCTCTTTTTTATTTTCAAAACTGGGACTGTGGGTGAAAATCACGGACCTGATATCTTCTTTGATTCCACCTTCCGCAAGCTGATATATAACCTGTTCAATACCACCAAAAGTATCAGGATAGTATGTTTTATAACAATGGAGAACCCGAGTCATATGTATTTCGCGACCTGCTGGTAAGCTTCAATGGTTTTGTCCGCACACAATGACCAGGAAAATTGGCGGGCGCGGGCGAGGCCTTTATCAATCATATGTTGTTTTTCATAAGCGTTACCCATCATCATTTGAATATAGTTAGTTAAGGCATCTATATCTTCTGGATCATGCATTAATGCAGCATCCCCCGCCACCTCAGGCAGTGAAGTACTGTTAGAGCAAATTACAGCTGTTCCTGATGCCATTGCTTCAAGCACGGGTAATCCGAAACCTTCATATATCGAAGGAAAGACAAAACTTGTAGCAGCGCTGAAAAGAGCAGGCAAATCTTTTTCAGGGACAAAACCTGGATATTTCAGCCACCCTTCCCTTTCGCCCTTGTCGAACAGTTTGAAAAGCTTCTCATTTTCCCATCCTCTATAACCGCTAATGACTAAAGGAAATGCGGCTTTATCACGGGAGGCCAGACTGTCATAAGCCTGCAACAGCGTAAGTATATTTTTTCGCGGTTCAATTGTACCCGTATAGAGAAAAAAACTTCGCCACTGAAGGTTGTATTTATTGAGTACATTTTGCACATCAATTTTAGTGCGGCAGTGAAACTGTTCATTGCAGGCAAGAGGAGCAACGACAATTTTTTTATCTTCAATACCAAAAAAATCAGTCAGTTCCTGCCGGGTGTAGTACGAGTCAGTAATCAACATGGCTGCACGGGAAACTGTTTTTCTTAACTCTTTTTGCATTAAATGAACACGACCGGCTGGGTGAAATTGTGGCCAATGAAAAACTGAAAGATCATGAAAGGTCGCAACACAGTGCTTAACTTTAGGAGGTAAATAATAATTAGGGCTGTGATATATATGGCTTTTAAAATTTCTTAGTGCCAGTGTTTTCATAGCTGGAAAAGTAAGGCGGTAGATCTCACTAACGGCTTTGCTTTTTTGTAACGTGCGTTTGAGAGATTGAACCGATTGAGCTGATTCACTGGCGACAACCAGTGAATCACGTACTTTTGTGCCATGAAGATACGTCAGCATCAGCTCTTCTTTTCTCTGAAGCTGTTTTGCAAGTTCAAACGCGTAACGGCCAATACCGGTTAAAGGGTATTTAATGCAATCCGTAGAAAAAACGACGTTTATTTTTTTGCTTCCAGCATCCATTTGAGTGTGTCTCTGAGTGGGATTTTTGGAGAATCATTACCCGTTATATTATTCAGTAACGTGATATCGCCACAGAGTTCTTTAATTTCATTCGGTCGGACGAATTGTGGATTGACTTCAATACGAATGTCGTGACCAGTCAACTCTTTGCAGAGCACTATTACTTCATGTAAAGAGTACATCTTGCCTGAAGCAACATTGACAACGGTGCCAAAAGAAGAGGATTTGAGTAATGTTAAATAGCTTTTCACCACGTCTCGCACATCCGAAAAATCACGCCAGACATCAATGTTTCCCAGCTTAATTATCTCTTTTCGCTCACGAAAATGCTTAACTATTTTTGGAATGAGAAAGTTTTCTGCCTGACCCACGCCCGTGTAGTTAAACGGTCGTGTAATAATAATTGGCAGCGTTCCATAGAACAGGCCCGCCATAAACTCCATCGCTAATTTGCTTACCGCATAGTCATTTGCCGGTCTGGTCGGCGTTGTCTCCGCTAATTTACCCGGTGTGTTATTGCCATAAACATTTGCGCTGCTTGCGATCAAAACTGCCTCAGGCGTTTTTGTTGATTCGGCTAAAGCCTGTAATAAATTACGCGTTCCCCAAAGATTTACGTCATAAAATATTTTAGGATCACTGTGTGCAACAAAAGCAATGGCAGCAAGATGAACAACAACGTCAGGTTGAACTGCATCAATAGCTTGCTTGACCTGTTCTGCGTTAGTGAGATTGACCTGAATATAATTTGAGGATTCGCGGGCGGGGGATGAACCGAAACCATAAACTACATATCCGGCAGCGGATAACTCCGCTGCCATATATTGGCCGGTAAAGCCCTCGATCCCAGTGATCAGTGCTTTTTTGCCATTAGTCATATCAGAATGAGAACCCTTGTTTGTTGCGGCGTAGATCTTCTTCAACCATCATAGCACACAGTTCTTCCAGCGTTGTTTTAGGCTCCCAGCCCAGAATATCTTTCGCGCGCTGCGGATTACCGATGAGCAGTTCGACTTCAGCCGGCCGATAGAACTTAGGATTAACTTTCACGACAACTTTGTTAGTTGCAACATCAATGGCGACTTCCTGATCTTCCATGCCTTCAAAACGAAGCTCAATACCGGCTGCTTTAAATGCCATTGAGACAAAGTCACGAACCGTTTCAGTACGATTGGTCGCCAGCACAAAAGTATCAGGCTCCTCGGCCTGCAACATTAACCACATGCCTTCCACATATTCTTTTGCGAAGCCCCAGTCTCGCTTAGCATCCATATTACCTAACTCTAATACATCAAGCTTACCAAGTTTGATTTTGGCTACAGAGTCAGTAATTTTACGGGTCACGAATTCCTGCCCACGAAGTGGCGATTCGTGATTAAAAAGAATGCCGCTTGAAGCAAAAATATTATAGCTCTCGCGGTAATTTATCGTCATCCAGTGCGCATAGAGCTTAGCGACCCCATAAGGACTCCGTGGGTAGAAGGGAGTATCCTCTTTCTGTGGAATAGCTTGTACCTTGCCAAACATTTCAGAAGTCGAGGCCTGATAAAATCGAATTCCTGGATTGACAATGCGGATGGCTTCCAGCAAATTTACCGGCCCAAGACCAGTAATTTCAGCAGTGGTTAATGGCTGATCAAATGAGACGCCGACAAAGCTCTGAGCAGCAAGATTATAAACTTCCGTCGCCTGACTTTCATGCAGTAAGCGTATGCTTGATGAGAGATCGGTGAGGTCATATTCTATCAAGTGAAGATTAGGATCAGATTTAATGCCCAATTCTTCAATACGCCAGAAGTTTACAGAACTTGTACGACGATAAGTACCGTATACTTTATAGCCTTTACCAAGTAGTAGTTCAGCTAAATATGCGCCATCCTGACCTGTGATACCTGTTATTATTGCAATTTTATTAGTCATTTCTTACCTTCTTCAATGAGTAATCAGGCTTATTAACTTCACAGCATTAAGAGCTGTTTTATATACATTTCAGGTGATAAATATTTCACCACCCATTTTTGAGCACCCGGGAAACGATTTTTTAAGGAGTCCAGAGTGACCTCAGGCATGTTGTCAGAGAAAACGACATCTCCGCAGCTCATAATATCAATTATCTTTTCTCTTTCATCCTCACCTAACTCAGAAAATACACCTTCGAGAGAAGTTACATCATCCTCCCAAAGCATAAACGTAATGCGATTATTTATCGAAATAAAATGACACGCATCAGCAATTTTCAAAATATGTTCTGCTGTAGGATTGTATATTATAAAGTGGCTATTTTTAACTACATCAATAATTTCGTCATGAATATTAAAATCAGAAAGAGCAAACAAGTCCTGCGCATAATCTTTTGCCTTCTTGTAATTATGACCATCGAAGTGAATAGGTTCAAGTCTAAAATTACGGTGGAGAGAGTCTGAAAGATTCATAACAACATCATTTAATTCAAGAGAATCGTCACATTCATATACAACGCTAACATCTATATATATAGTCGAAGATGCATCAACGGGAAGACTGTTACTTATTGATTGTGAAAGACTTTTTAGCTTAGAATCATCAGCAATCAGCAATTCGTTTTTATAGCTTTCAAAGTTTAGAAGCTTACTTTTATCCTCGATTTTATAAGCACCTTCAATTATATTGAAATATTCTTTGGCGCATTCCGATGGACTATGCAAGGTTTGGATAACATTCCTGGCCCTGGATCCAAGAGTAGTTCTTTTGGTACTGTCTGCCACAAGTTGTTGAAGTTGTACTGTCAATTCTTGATTATCAAAATTATCGTCCAGCAAAATTATTGCCTCTGGATCGAGATCGCTCATACTTCCATTAGAATTAGCAATTGTCGCCAGGCCATAATTCATGCAATCCAATACAGCAGCTGATGTTTCTCCTCTCGACAAGGTTCTTAATTGTATACCGATGTCGGCTGCACTCAACCATAGTTTGTATTCATCATCGCTTACCCAATCTGTAATCTTAATACAGTCCTTACAGACAGATTTTGAGATTTTTTCATCTATTAATTGGCCATAATCGCCCTTAGAGTTATGTCCAACAAAAACCAACTTTACCGATCCGTCAGGGTTATGTAAGTTATTAAAAGCGTCAATAATTTTATGATTGAGTTTTGTTACCGCAACAAAACCCAGGCTTATTATTAGCAGTTCATTGTCTGCAATATTAAGTTTTTTTCGGGCATTTTTTTTATTGACATCCAAAACGGGTTCCCTCAAAAGCGGAACATGGTTGTATTTGCTTTTAAATAAGTTACCGTACCAACTCTCAGCCAGTTTAATAGTGCTCTTTGAATGAAATATAATAGATTTAGCGCCTTCTAATACATCTTTATTACATGGATATTCAAGTATCGCATCATCATTTGTCATTCTGTCATTATTAAATCTCACAGCATTATAGCCATGAGAATCATATAAAATGTCATTTATTTTTGCACTACCATTTGTTGTGTGCAACATCCAATTAATTACCCCCGAGAGATAAAAATCATGCATTACTACAACACCCGGAAATAAATTTAACAGTTCAAACATGTGGCTATGAAAATGTGAATTACCGAATTGATATAATATTCTATCGAACTCTCGATGCTGTGTTTTAAACTCTTCAACACTAATAACTTCTACAGAGTGTTTTTTCCATAGAATTTTTACATCAATATTATCGTTGACAATTTTTATTTTATAATACTTGGACAAATAAGGAAGCAAATCAGCGCAATAATAACTTATACCGCTTTTTTCAGGCGTAAGTGGAGAAATTAAAGCCAACTGCTTTTTATCATCAACTCCATTTTTGTCAGTTTCATTTTTATGATTTTCAGTAAAATAAGAAATTCCATCTAAAAGTTTTTTTGCAGAAATATCCCATCCAAATTTCTTAACTTGCTTCTGAGAATGTATTAAAAGTTTATTTCTGAAATCATCATCGTTCAGGACTTGCGTAATTTTTTTAGTTATATCGTTTACATCTCTTGGGTCAAAGAGGGCATCTTCGAATTCTATAACCTCCGGGAGACTTGATACGTTACTGGTTATAACGGGTTTACCGCAAAGCATGGCTTCTAATACAGGAAGTCCAAAACCTTCATGCCACGAAGGAAAGACAAAAGCATAACAGAGATTATATAGACAAACTAACTCCTCATCACTTACATAACCCGTTAGAACCAGCTGATTTTCCACTAATCCAAAAGATTCGCCCAGTTTATAGAGATCCAATTTAACGTGATCTGGCATTGAACAAACAATAGCTAATTGATGTTTTTCCTTTAAATCATTGGGTAATAAGCTATAGCTTTCAATTAACTTCTCCATATTTTTACGATGATCCACTCCCCCCGTGTACATGAGGAAGTCATCCTGAAGCTGATATTTTTTATTTATATCTAACTTCTTTTCTTCATTGATGTTTGTCGGGAAAAATATTTCATCTGCTGCTGTAGATACATTGATTACCTTACTTACATCCCAATTCAAATAGTCAACTGCCTCTTTTCCCGCTGAAGATGAAATGCTAAAGAGGTAGTCAGCTTTTTTCAGGAACTCCAATTGAGTATCATACCATGCTTTTAAAATATCGTTAGTCAGATATATATCTCTATAAATATAGGGTATAAGGTCATACAGTATAACGCCAACAGGATAATTTTTTTTCTCTGAAATACTAATAACAGAATGGTCAATTAAACCTTCGAAAATACTCGTCATTAATAAGAAATCTGGTTTTAAACTAGTATGGAATTCTTCATATAATGTTTGTGAAACTTTTCTATTCCATTTATTAGCTTCGTAAATAAAAGATGTGAGTTCGACTGGGTACCAAACTTCGATTTGGAAACCCTCAATCTTTACAAGATCCTTAAACTCTCTAATAGAATCAGTATAGCTTCCGTTGAAAGTTAAAATAACAGTGTTGTCTCTATTTATTTTAATTAATTCTTTAACAATAGAAATTGTATACCTGCCAATTCCCCTTGTACGACTTGACCCCTGCCAACCTTGCATGTCAATTACTAAGCGCATATTCAATCCTTGTTTATATCGTTGAATGCTTTAAAGCGTTTGTATATTTTTTTCGCCCCATTAGAAAGACTATCTAACTGATAATGAGTCGGCGGGGAAATACTTTTATGAAGTGCTTTAGAAGCAAAGTTATGTAACCCAACTTTTTTTAGTATTTTTTTCAACTTATTACTTATAGAAGGATGACGCTCTAATCTTATGAATATGAAGTTTACCAATGCTCTGGGAGATTTTTCTTTATCAAAATATTTAATGAAATTAAAAAGCTTCCTGCCATATAAGAAAAAGTATCTTACAGGTGTAGTAAGCTTCCAGTACCTACTTAAATAGATGCTTTCTAATTGATGTCTGGCAAGCCATGCTTCATGCTCTTTATCTGCTACCTGTTTCCTGAGCTGCCGTTCAGTGGCAAGGTGTCTTTTGATTTTTTTCTTTACTTCACTTAATTCATCTTTTTTCTTTTGTTCAGAATACAAAATAAACCCATCAAAAACATTTGGTGGATTTTTAAATTTATTAATAAGCTCTTTGTGTTCATCTGCAACATAATATCTGTTTAAGCCATCTCGATATGCGAAATGATAATTTGAATCAGTTAGTAAATACTCCCATAACTCGTAGTTCTCCTTTTGGGTCATGGGTATAGTTGATTCAACAACGACTATCCAGGGCCGGCATTTTTTCCAATCACAGCCATTCAATACATTGAACTCTAAACCTTCTACGTCAATCTTTAAAAAATGTATCTGCTGTTCTGGTTTAACATAATTCTCATATATTTGATTTAACGTCTTGATTTCAACTTCTTTCTCAAAACTTTCATAGCCCTGTACAGCGTGCATTGCAACAACATCATTACTTAGTGTTGACAGGCCAGTATTTGGGATGAAACTCATTGACTCTGTACCTGAGTAATCAGATATTGCATAGGGCAAATTTAAATCTCTTTCTCGCTTTAACTTATATTCTTCATACAATGAAGGATTCGGCTCAATATTAATTCCGTTCCAACCGGAATCGTAGAAAACTTTGGTTACTGAGTCTTTATCAGGCCAGGCCGCCCCAACATCTATGAAAAAACCTTTTTTTATATGGTTCAATGCTCTCCATAGCATTACATCTTCAAAGTTCTGTGAATAACTTATAAATTTCATAGTTTGATAATCTCAATGCTGGGATCTATCCACGCAAGACCTGCGAAGTGATCTTTGTCAGTATTAATAACATTAAATACTAAGGCTAAATCGCGCCATTCATAATTATTCACAAGATGATTTTCACTGCTAACTAAAGCAGTTTGTATTGAGTAGCTACCCACACCCAAACTAAGTTTAAATGAAAATTTAAAGGTATACTTGTTACCTCTTTGGACAGAGGTTATAGCCTGTTTCTTTAACTCTGTATTTGTGCCATAGATTACCTGCCCCAGGCGGTCTTTTATCGAATACCCTAAAACCAGCCGAGGTATATCTTTATATATCTCAACATCCATTTCGAGTGATACTTCTTCCCCAACGTTCAAGAATTCAGACCTTTCGCCATGCTTATCGAGCAGACGTGTTTCAAGTACTTTGGCCTCGCCTGTACCTGAGATAGTTTGAATTCTCCCATCCTGAGAAGTTTTCTGGACGATGTTCTTTTTTTCTTTATCTGCCAAAAGTGCGTTGTAGTAATCCATGACCGCCTCTGGATTACCTTCAAACTCTTTTCTGCCAGCATTTAGCAAAATAGCTCTATCGCATATACTTTGGATGGCTTGCTTATCATGAGAAACGATAAGTAAGGTTGTTCCCTTTTTCGCATATTCTCTTATTCTTTCGAAACTCTTATGTTGGAAATATGTGTCTCCAACGGATAAAGCCTCATCAACGATCAAGATATCTGGTCTTACGGCAGTCGCTACACTAAAAGCAAGACGCATTTGCATACCGCTTGAATAAACCCGGACAGGTTGATCAATATAGTCACCTATCTCGGCGAACTCTTCAATCTCATGCATCAGGCGTTGTATTTCTGCTACCGAAAACCCTATGAGCTGACCTGCCATAAAAACGTTTTGTCTACCTGTAAAATCAGGATGAAACCCCATGCCTAATTCAAGTAAAGCTGCAACACGTCCATTAAGCTTTATCGTTCCCAGGCTCGGTTGGGTTGTACCAGTAATCATTTTTAATAAAGTACTTTTACCAGCACCATTAATGCCAATAATACCTACTGCTTCTCCAGCCTCAACGGTAAAACTAACATCCTGTAAAATCCATTTTAGGTGGTGCTGTTTATTAACTCCCGGCACAAACCATTCAACTAAACGCTTCCACTTGCTGGAGTATTGTTTATAGGCTTTGCCTATATTATCAACTATAATTGCGGCCATTATAATTCATCCACCATTTCGCCAACATTATTTTTGAAAAGCCGCATACCCAGAAACATTAATATTATTCCTACTGTTAATGCAGGTAACAGGTTGATCCAGTTGGGCATAACAGCTTGAACAAGAATAGATTGTGCAGCTTCAATAACGCCAACCATTGGGTTGAATCGCATTATCTCATGAAATTTCTCTGGTATTATGTTAATGGGATAAACAATTGGTGTAAACCAAAACCAAAACTGTAGTATTATATTGAACGTTTGACCTACATCTCTAAAAAAAACGTTCATTACTCCCAGTGTAATCCCAAGCCCTATTGCAAAGATGACCACCGTTATTATTACAGGTATCATAGCAAAGTAAACCAAACCGGGAAAATTACCACTAACTATTAGGAATAGCGTAAACAGTCCAAATACAATTATAAAGTTAAGTAACGCATTAGCTACAATGGTTACAGGTAAGCAGAGTCTGGGGAAATTTATTTTTTTAATGATGTTCGCATTTTCTATAAAAACCATCTGACCTCGCCCGACAATTTCACTAAACAGCCCCCAGGTCAGTGTTCCTGCGCAAAGATATATACTATATGCGAAAGCATTATCAATACCCGGGAGCTTAGCCCGCATTATTTGTGAAAAGATCAATGTGTAAACCACTATCATAGAAAGCGGATTAATTATATTCCACGCGGCCCCAAGTAATGAGTTTTGGTATTTAGTCTGGAATTCTCTTTTAATGCTTCCAAATATAAAACTTCGATACTGGACCAGAGCCCTTGTTACGTTAACTATGAACAATTTCTCATTCCTTAATTGTTGCAATCAATTGCCTGACCATTTCTAACATCAATGGTTCATTGGCACGCGTCTCAATATTTAATCTTAATAATGGCTCAGTATTGGAGCTTCTAATATTCATACGCCAATCTTCATATTCAATACTAAGTCCGTCAGTTTTATTTTCATAAAGCGCAGTCTTCAAATATTTGACTTCGATGCGATTTAAAATCTTTGAGATACTTTTAACTTTAAAATTAATCTCGCCACTACATGGAAATGCTCTCATTCTTTCTGATACCAGCTCTGAAAGCGTTACGTCTTTCACTGCCAACAGCTCCGCAACCAGTAGCCACGGAATCATGCCACTGTCGCAATAGGCGAAGTCACGGAAATAGTGATGTGCACTCATCTCCCCCCCATATACCGCATCTTCTTCACGCATTCGTTCTTTGATAAAGGCGTGGCCAGTTTTAGACATCACTGGAATGCCCCCCGCTTTGGTCACTACGTCAATAGTGTTCCAGGTCAAACGAGGGTCATGGATGATTTTTGCGCCAGGTTCTTTCTTAAGAAAAGCGGCAGCCAATAAACCAACAATGTAATACCCCTCAATAAACTCAGCTTTTTCATCGAACATGAAACAGCGATCAAAATCGCCGTCAAAGGCAATGCCCATGTCTGCCTGGTGATCATGCACTGCCTCAGATGTGTCTTGACGACATTCTGGCAGTAATGGATTAGGTATGCCATGCGGGAAGTTACCGTCGGCCTCGTGATGCACTTTGATAAACATAATCGGTACGTTTGCCTGTCGGAAGCGCTTTTCAATCTCATCGATCACGTGGCCGGCAGCACCGTTACCTGAATTAATTACCAGCTTCATCGGTTTGGTGAAATTCTTCAGGTCGATATAACTCATTAAATGATCAATATAAGCATCTAAGACAGAGATTTGCTTATAGCTACCGCGTTTGCTCTCATCTACCGGGGCAAAATCATTGGCTTCCGCAAGTCGCTGAACGTCACGCAATCCTGTATCACCACTAACAGGACGAGCACCTTCGCGTACTAACTTCATGCCGTTATAGTTCATCGGATTATGGCTGGCTGTTACTTCGATGCCGCCATCAATACCTAAATGAAAAGTGGCGAAATAGATCTCTTCCGTTCCGCTCATGCCAATATCCAGAACGTCAGTACCCGCATCCCTGAGTCCGTTTGCCAGTGCCACTTTTAATGATTCACTGGTTAGACGTACATCTCCACCCAGCACTATCGTCCTGGGTCGGATAAATTCACCATAAGCGCGACCGATGCGGTAAGCAATATCGTCATTCAGTTCTGTACCTAATTCGCCTCGGATGTCATAAGCTTTAAAACAGGTCAGCGTTGCCATGATCTTGACGGTCCTTACTTACTTTCGAGTAGTTGTTTAATTAAAATGAGATCGTCATCACCGAGATAGGAACCCGATTGGATCTCCAACAACTCTAATGGAATTTTTCCCGGGTTTTCTAAAGTATGTAGATGGCCGATTGGAATAAAAGTTGACTGGTTCTCTGTCAGCAACAGTGTCTTATCCTGAATAGTGACCTTTGCCGTGCCGGACAAAATTACCCAGTGCTCGGCGCGGTGATAATGCATCTGCAACTCAAATTTTTCACCCGGTTTAACCGTAATGCGGTTGACGTTGAACCGTCCGGTATTAACCACCAGATCACAGCGTCCCCACGGCCAGTAAGTTTCGCGGTGACGGCGATATTCGCTTCGGCACTCACCTTTGAGAAACTCCACTATGCGCTTTACATCCTGAACCTGATCTTTACGAGCAACCAGAACAGCATCTTTGGTATTAACGATAACCAGGTTCTCTACACCGATTGCTGCAACCAATTGATCTTCGCTATTGATGTAACAATTTTTGGTGTTATGAAGGAAGGTATCGCCTTTTAAAGAGTTACCGTAAGTATCTTTATCATTCACTTCCCACAGCGCCGACCAGGAGCCGACATCACTCCAGCCCGCAGCCAATGGAACCACAACGGCAGCATCGGTTTGCTCCATTACGGCATAATCAACCGACTCGTCCGGACAGGCGGTGAAGTCATCTTTATCTATATTGATAAAGTCATTGCCTTCTTTAACGTCAGCCATAGCGCGACGACATGCTTCAAGGATATCAGGACGGAATTTTTCGAGCTCCTGAAGATAGCGTTTTGCCCGGAACATGAACATACCGCTATTCCAGTAGTACTCACCGGACGCAAGATATTCCTCCGCAGTGCTCTGATCAGGTTTTTCGACAAAACGCTGAACCTGATAAGGGCCGCTCTCGCCGCCTGGCAATGCTTCTCCACGCTGAATGTAACCATATCCGGTTTCCGGGCCGGTTGGCACGATGCCAAAGGTAACCAGCTTGCCCTGTTTAGCATGAGCAATTGCAATGTTAATAGCCTGATGAAACGCGGCACGATCTTCAATAACGTGGTCTGCGGCCAGCACCAGCAGTACCGGATCGTCGCCTTGCTCTATTGCGTTCAGCGCGGCAAGCGCAATGGCCGGAGCAGTATTGCGCCCTACCGGTTCAAGAATAATGTTATGGGATAGCTTGTTAATTTGTCGCAACTGCTCAGCAACTAAAAAGCGATGCTCTACATTGCAAATTACCATTGGTGCGCGCGCTTCAATACCAACAAGACGGTTAACCGTCTCCTGAAGCATTGAGTGCTCGCCATGCAGGCAGATGAACTGTTTGGGGTAAAGTTCGCGGGAAAGAGGCCATAAGCGGCTGCCAGTTCCTCCGGCCATAATTACGGGAAGTAACATTCCATATCCTCTAACAAATTTGAACAATCTGTTACACATTTTGCGGGTCAATTTTTATTCACTATGAATAAACAGCCACGCTACCGCCCTGGTTCGCACAAACCAATATGCCTATGGCAAAACCTTGTCAATTCAATGCAAGATATTGATATTAAAGCAATTTTATTTTTAACCACTGAGTGGTTTTGGACCCGGGTAAATAATACAATTTTGCGGCAAAAAGCATACGCCTTTTCTTTCCCCCCATACCAACGCTTAATTTTTATTAAACTATGGCTTCTCCAAATTGTAGACAATCTAATCAGTGAAAAAACAGTATAGTAGAGTTAATTGAGTCCTGCTGACCTCCTCCCCGCTGTGAGTCATGCCTTCATAAGCCCTGTGAGGCCATCTCATGAGAAGCGTTTTTCCAACCAACGGAACATCAGTATTCTCCACGAAGCGAAAGCGGGCGGTTCTACCCGATGCGCTTTGCGCCTTGCCCGGTGATTGACCTCATTAGTTCACGCAAAAGATCCACAGTACTAACCCGAGCGGCGACCGTTGATTCGTGATAGAGGCTGTTCGCAAATGCGCCTGTAATCTCGTTTCGTTTTGCCATGAGTTTTGCCCGCTCTCGTTACTGTTTTTACATACAGCACTTTCAGGCTTCATGCTTAACACTGGCTTTTTGCACAGTTCTGATATGGCGTCGAAGTATGAAGTAAATTATTTTGATGGGGGTTACAGGAGCTTTGCTTCACCTACGGCATCCCGTGAACCTGACGGAAAATGGCGCGGCTTGTTCATGGCTCCCTCGCCGGGTATTTTTTGCTCATCGCACCTAAAAAGCCTGTTCTTTCATGATGATTCCTTGCCATTTACATTGCCTGATGTCACGATCGCTTCACTTTCAACTATTGATAAATAGCATGTTAAAACTGTTTACTAAATACGCGTCCGTCGGCGTTATAAACACGCTGATACATTGGTTCGTATTTGCCGTCATGTTCTATTATGGCGCGAATCAAACGATGTCGAATTTCGGTGCCTTCTGCATCGCAGTGACATTCTCATTTTTTGTGAATGCCAAATGGACATTCAAATCTGAGACTACTGCTCTACGTTATATGCTTTACGTCGCATTCATGGGCGTAGTTGCATCTGTTGTGGGCTGGGTAGCTGATAAATGCGTACTCCCTCCCCTTGTAACACTTGTGGTCTTTTCCTTGATAAGCCTGGTCTGTGGCTTCATATATTCTAAATTTATCGTGTTCAGGGAAGCGAAATGAAAATATCTCTGGTTGTGCCCGTCTTCAACGAAGAGGAAGCCATTCCCATTTTTTACCAGACAGTGCGAAGTAAACTGAACGATTATGAGGTGGAAATTGTATTCATTAACGATGGTAGCAAAGACGGTACTGAGGGAATTATCAATGCCTTGTCTGTCGCCGATCGGCTGGTTAATTCGCTATCCTTTACGCGTAATTTCGGCAAAGAGCCTGCACTTTTTGCCGGCTTAGAACATGCTACCGGCGATGCGGTCATTCCGATTGATGTTGATTTGCAGGATCCCATCGAAATCATTCCTCAACTCATTGAACGCTGGCAGTCAGGCGCTGACGTAGTGTTGGCAAAGCGCACTGACCGAAACACTGACGGTCATATGAAGCGCAAAACCGCAGAGTGGTTTTATCGCCTGCACAACAAAATTAGCTCACCGACCATAGAAGAGAATGTCGGCGATTTTCGCCTGATGTCCCGGGAAATTGTCGAGCACATCAAATTACTGCCTGAGCGTAACCTGTTCATGAAAGGAATTCTTTCATGGGTAGGCGGCCGAGTGCAGATTGTAGAATATACGCGTGCAGAACGCGTTGCAGGCACATCAAAATTTAATGGTTGGAAGCTCTGGAATTTAGCACTTGAGGGTATTACCAGTTTCTCCACCTTTCCCTTACGCATATGGACCTACATAGGATTGGCTGTTGCTGGTTTATCCTTTTTGTATGGGGCATGGATGATAATTAACACTCTCGCGTTCGGTAACCCTGTACGAGGCTATCCATCACTTCTGGTTTCTGTACTTTTTTTAGGTGGTGTGCAGCTTATAGGGATAGGTGTATTGGGCGAATATACAGGGAGAATTTATACAGAAGTAAAACAACGCCCGAAATATCTTCTTAAGGCCAGAGATAATGAATAGTCGTATACTAAACATCCTCTTCTCGTCCGCTTTACTTGCTATCGCATTATTTACTATTGCGTTGTATTTCCATAACACGCACCCTAAAATAGCGCATCACATGCCTGATCATTTGAACGATATACGTTATTCAATTGATGAATGCAGTTTAAAGAATGGTGTATTTGTGATTAGAGGATGGGCTATCTTGACGAAGGGAAGCCCGGAGAAACTTACCCGGCTATACCTTGAAACAAATGGCGAGCTATTTCCTGTTTATAAAAAAACATTGAAATCAGACGATCTCAAACGTTTGTTCGGGGAAGGAAAAAAACATGGAATGTCAGCTTTTTATGGTGCAACGCGAATTGACAGTTCAACAGACAACCTGTCTGTTATAATTTCAGTTGAAGATATGGATGGCAGAATTCATGAAACAAAATATAAGTGCCAATAAGATCTACACTACGTTAATTTTTGTCGTGATGGCAATTATTTTGTATCGCATTGGGGCCTCGCTGGATCTTCGTACTTATATGGACGATGATGTTTACTTTGTAAAGGCGTTGGATAACACATCCCTCTTTGATTTTTTGCACATGCGGTATATGACATGGAGTGGAAGATTTTTCATTGAATACATACTTGTTACTACAATAAATCATCATATGGTGTGGAGAATTTCAATCCCATTATGTCTGCTTTTACTCTGCTATTCGATATGTAAAACCATTGATAATGGCGAAAAAACTCATCCACAATACTTTTTAATCTGCCTGATTTTATTTCATAGCATGCCATCCAAAACATTGACGGAAGGCGCCTGGTGGGTGACTGGCTTTTACAACTACCTTTTACCTGTATCATTTGGAATATATGCGATCTCTGTTGTTATTCATTACAGATCACAAAGCAATTTTAAATTATTCACATCTATTTTAGCTTTACCTGTCGCTTGCTCCAACGAGCAAATGGCAGTAACAATGATAGCCTTACTAGGTACTAATTTAATTATTGATAAAAAAATAAACGCTTATAAAACAACCTTCCTTACAGTAACATTATTATCATTTCTAATCTTAATGCTTGCCCCCGGAAACAAATTAAGATTCCTGGGAGAGTCAAGAAGAATCCCAGAATTTGCAGACTATGGAATAATAGATAAAATAGGCTTAGGCATGGACAGGCTTGGCGTGGTTATAAACGCCAGCAATAGCTTACTCTTAATAAGCTCAGCATTACTAATCCTGCTATACTTCAAAAAAGTGAGGTTCCATCCGGATGTTTTTGGAACAATCGTCTGCACGATAATTCTTGTATTTCAAATCGCAAAAATGAATAATTTATTACCCGTCCAATTCATGAAACCCGGAGATTGGATAAACTTTTCATTTTATTTAAGATACACAGTAGCACTGATATTTTATGTATGTATAATATATATTATTTGCAGAGTATTTAATACTGTTAATGATTACGTTACCGTTTTTACGGTTATTTTTGCTCCCGCCACTGTGATTATGATCGGTTTCTCACCGACAGTCTATGCTTCGGCTGACAGAGTGTTATTCTTGTTTGAGTGCATGATTCTTTTGGTCGCAATGGCGTGTGTGAAAAAAGTACTCCCAAAAAAGCCAATGACTAAAGCATGATTTGTTTGATTTATGACTGGCCAGAATAATTAAAGTGTCTGGATTGCCCGTAGCTATTCAGTATCAGAGATGATGGTAACCCCGTTGAGCTTGGGCAGCATGTATCCCAAATTAGCGTTCTTTTGGTCAGGATAAAAACACAGCGTCCAGATGAGCCTAAGCGTCTCATAGGTTTTGCTGGTTGGGATGAGTATGACCAGCAAGTTGAAGAGTGGCAAACCTCCTGGCCACATAAATTATCGCATAATTTTTCTGATTCCAGGATCATCATCGGGCGCACTCGCAAATGCGCCTTGTGATGATTACCTGGTGACGCTGTTATCGATTGTTTTGATAGCAGTTCCATCCTGCTGCTTAATGATGTTTAGCTGAACGTTATCTGCTTTTCGAGTGGCAAGGACGTTGATGTCCTTTTGGTCGTCACAATTGAAATCACCCTGAAGAGAAATCGCTAAGGCATCCATCGAACCATCTGAAGTGAAAGGTATATAAGAAACCTGATCGTTTTTATCAATTATTTTTACGCCTATAGCACCGGTAGCCGTGTTTTGATACAGGTCATAAACTTTTCCATTACGCGAATCTGTATCGATAAACTTATAGCTTGCCTGAGAGGGCGATGCAGCCGTGGCAACTACTGCATCAATATCCGCTCCATATGTTCCTGCTACTGTACTTCCCTGTTTGCCAGTATCGACAATACGTACATAGGGATATAAAACCCCTTGAGTAACCTGACCATCCAGATTGAATCCAACCCATGAACCAGCACCGTTTTGGATTGCTGAGCTTGTGATAGCCAGCTTAGTCCAGGTGGTTTGATCAACGGAAACATAAACATCAAATGTTTCGTATGAGCGCGATTCGAAAACATATAATTCATTTGCGCTCGTACTATCCGCCCTCAATGGACTATCCATCTCAACGATTACATTCCCACCCATACCCATAGATAGAAAATTGAACGGTGCATTCGCGCCCGTATTTGGGTCATCAGGTGCGCCTAAGATTTTATTTGTTACTGCGCCCACCCCAGAGGCGCCCTCACCAGGATTATATTGGACAACCGATTTAGCAAAGCCAATTGTCGGCTCAACAACTGGCTTGTATGTAGTATATGTATCAGCAATTGCAGATGCGGAAGATAAGCAAGCTAACAATAAAATTAATTTCTTCATGAACATTCCTTAATCAAAAGTGCATTGGGGTATTAACTCGTATTGGTGTCGAATCAGGCATTATATTAATTTTTGGCACTGCTCAGTGATCTACTGTTGCAGTCCTGCTATTTGCTTTCAGTCTGGCAATTTGCCTTCCAGGTTTTATTGCGGATCAGTGTGGCGCGTTTGTTCGCTCATCTATAGACAGGATGTCAGCTTCGGTGACGCGGATCGGCTTTACCCAGGTGCAGGCAGTGTCGACCACTACCTCCGTTCAAGGGAGTGGGTCAATCATGCCGGAATTCTGTTTCTGAATGGAGCAGGATTTCGGGTCAGAGTCAAACGGTTGAGCGGAGCAACTACCTTCTCAAACCTATTGACGTGATTTTCCGGCCCACTCAAGAAAATACAATTAAAATCAGTATAAACAATCTATTACACTCTTAATTTACATTGTCGCTCCATTGGACTTTAAACCTGCGATTAAAAAAATAGCACCACTTCGGGAAAGCTCACCGCTAGCGCGCATGCGTGTCGTGCTGAAAGCAGATAAATCAGAGATCAGATAGATACAATTCAGCGCCTGGCCGCATTTTTCCTGAATAACTTACCGCTCACCCTGAAAAATCGTATTGACAGAACGGCGGCAAGAAAATATAACCGGTTATTCAATTTTGATGATTCTTATTATCTGGAGACGACGTGGATATTATTGCAGAAATGCCCTTTGTTTTTCTCGGAAGCCGGCTGAAGCGGCTCGCAGAGCATATGCAAGCAGACTCGAGTCTGCTGGCCAGTGCGAACAATACCCATGTACCTCCGGGTCTCTATCCCACACTTGCTGTCCTTAAAAAAGAAACCAGCATGACAATTGGCGAACTTGCCCGCGCTATCCGGGTCAGTCAGACTGCAATGACAAAAAGTATCAGCAAACTGGTTGAAGCAGGGCTGGTCAGCAATCGTGCTGATAATAGTGATAAGCGTAAATCTGTTGTGGCACTGACAGCTGCTGGTGCATCTGTTGTTTCACGTGGAGAAAAGATTGTCTGGCCACTGCTTGATACGGTTGTGCGGGAGCTGACCGAAGGTCTTAGCGGTTCGTTTCCTGACCAACTTGCTGAGCTGGAAAAACGTCTTGAGGCGGAGCCGCTTCCTGAACGTGCTTTCCGCCTTTCCTCTCCGGAGTTGCAGCCAGCGACCGAAGAGGATGTGACAGACGTCGTATCATTGCTAAACCGATCATACCGGTGTGTTGGTGGGGAAGCCGGATGGACGACAGAAGTCGGTATCATCGACGGGGATCGTATAAGTGAAGAGACATTAAGGCAGGAAATTATAACAAAATCAGAGGCAACATTGCTGGTATGGAAGAGGCAGGAAAAAGTCACAGGTTGCGTCTGGCTTGAGCCTGTGAGCGATGGCATCTGGTATCTGGGTTCTCTTGCGATTGATCCACAATTACAAAACGCACAGTACGGCAGGAGACTAATGACAGCGGCAGAACAATGGTGTCGTTCCCGTGGCGGAAGCAGGATACAAATGACGGTGCTGGAAGTTCGCGATTCGCTCATTAAATGGTATGAAAGACGCGGTTATCATCAGACAGGTGAAACTGAACCCTTTCCATCAACTGACACACGCTTCGGTACACCCGTTACGGCCAATTTGCGTTTTGTTTTTATGGAGAAATCTTTATGACATATCACATATGTTCATTCAATAAGGTGCATTTTCGCCCTAATGGGCTTTGAACCCCGTATTCATATAATCTGATTCACTTCTTCAAAGCCAAAGCGTGGAGCCCGAGCATAAAGTGTGGACGGCTCGCCATATTCTGGCGTTGACACCCTATTGACGCGGATATTGCTGTCCGGGAAAAAGGCGGTATTCAGCGACTGCTCATCAAAACCCAGCATTGGGTTGATATCCATGGCAAGCAGCCTGGCTGCAATAATAAAATATACCGCCTGCAACGATGAATTCCTCAGCGCAGAATCCCAACGGACTTTTGGGGCGCCCCCATAACATGAACGTAGCACGCCGGCGGCGTGAGCGGCGCTGCGCGGCAGCTACGATCGGATCACGCCCGGCATGCTGATCCAGAATACAAGGTGGCATTCAAAGTCGGCGCGTCTGCGATTGCCGAAATCGCGCCTTCACCCATGAAGCACAAGGACGGCCTGTAAAGATGGTGATTCCAGGGAGTGACGTCACTGGCCTCCCTGGATGGATCCGAGATAGTCTCTACGGCGGCTCGTTTAGATTTGTAATTATTTTATTTAAGGACGATTACGGATTCCTCTGTAGGATTATCAGAGCCTTTATATTTATGGACAAGGTTAAAATAGTCATATTTTCGCCACTTTGCCTTACCCCCATAAGTTGGATCTATATACGCGACCAGCCCCTGGTCCGGTTTAACGCCGCAAACTACCAGGTCATGTCCAAATCCGAGGTCGTTGAATTGACCACATACTATAAATGGCCCGTGAGTATTCAGTATTCTCGCAATCGAGCCGATGTCCTTCAGATCCAGCTTTGAGCCCATTGGCCTTAGCCCATTCTCTTCAAGAATACGACGTCCTGTATCACTGTCGAACGACAGCCTGTTGCCAACAACAGGTAGCTTACGGTGGCTCTTAACCGCATCGCCTTGAGGCTTCGTTTTTTCACCTGACTGCCACGAAAGCACCATCTGCATGGCCGCATACCAGCAATCAGAGATTCGGCCCTGCCGTTTGGAGGGAACCTCAAAAAAAACTTCGCGCTGCTGCCCGCTGCTGCCCTGTACGTAAGATGATGAGGACGGTCCCGCCACAGAAAACCCCGACTGGCCTGATGTACCGGCTGCGATGGTTCCCGACTGAGGTGCCACATACTGCTGAGTCGCGTACTGACCAGAAGTTGCCGGTAGCTGCATCACCTCTGGTCTCTGACTGGCATCACGTGATTCTCTGGTATTGGGATTGTAATAGTAGAGCTGTCCTTTCTGGCTGCCATGTTTATGTATGGCATGATGCCATCCTGCCTGTAGCGATGACGGCTTTTGCCACTGAGTATGGCCGCTTCTGGAGTGCACATAGTACTCATTTCCGGACTGCGGATCGGTTGACGATTCCCATCCGGGCGGCAGGCTCGAATGACCTGTCATTTGAGCGGTGGAGGTTGACTGAGCCGTCACAGAAGATGACTGAGAATATGCTGACTGCTGGATCGGAGCTCCTGAGTAAGTTTCCGGCTGTGCAGATGTCTGATTGCTTCCTGTGCCATAACTGTAACCGGAATAATTAGACTGGTTATATTTATTGGGATTAAACAAAGCTTTTTACCTCTTGTCACTGATGCAGGTATCCGGTAGCGCCCCTGTCGCCGACATACTCATTTTGACGATATACGGGGTGTCAGGGAGAGGCGCGCCGGCATTTTTTGCTGCGCGATGTGTGTCATTTGTTCCATGAGAGCGGACACAACGAAGCTTTCAGGCGACTGAGTGATACGAAAACCGGTTTAGTTCCATAAACGGAGTCCGGGGGCTGGCGCTCAGCGGAACGAAAACGCATGCCAGGCAATTTTCTCTTTCTCTGATAGCCCCTCAGCGGCATGAAGACGCCGAACGTAGTCAAAGAGAACGTAGCACGCCTGTGGCGTGAGCGGCGCCGCGCAGCTTCGGGAGTTTGCATGGCCGGAGCTCCGTTTTATACTCTGTCCCATGCATACACCCTGCCCCGCCAAACTTCTTTTCACCGTAGAGGCAGTACAGGACTTTCTGATGGCACGCCTGAAGCAGCATATCCCGGAGAAGCACTTCCGGATGGTGCGATATTTTGGTTTTCTGCCCAACCGCGTATGCGGCGAAAAACGGCTACAGGTTTACAGTACGCTGGGGATGGAGAAACCCACGGCGGTGATGAAGGTGTGAGCTGAGTAAGCAGCTCCTGCGTCGCGATCCGTTTGAATGCGGGCCCCTGTCTTACCGTCGTGCTATCGCGGGTCTTAATGTGCAGGCCCTTAAAGCGCATGCGCGGAATATCAGCCTGATGCGGTACGTGCCGCCCTGACGCAGGGCAGATCTGTCTGTTGCTCAATCATCGTTTTTAAACAGTCAGTACCGGTATAAAAAAACACCGCTCATCCTGAGCGCAGAGCGCTTGTCAGCCCCGGCATTCCAGTCTGATGAAAATTTCACTACCTGGCTCAGGGGTACGGATGGTTTGAATTTCTTTTACGTCACGTCCCCGCAGCATGACAAGATGGAGTCTGATGCGCGGTCGAGCGGAGAATCACGTCAGGCGAGAAAAGGTGCCTGAAAACAATTTATCGCCACGCCTGTGTTCTCTGTTTCGATTTAAAAGGCGCCATGTTGGTCATGATTTTACTGTTTTTAATGGTTATTTATCGCACAAATATCTCTAACGTGTAAAACCTCGCTTCCGACCACCGCCTGAATCCATTCGGCGTTACCTTAAATACGCATGATTTCGCCCGTTTGCGGCACCTCAGTAGTGGCTGAAGCGAGGAGCGTTCAGCGCGCAACATGCGTTCCCTGCCCCACCGCGGCCGGCACTTTTTCGCGGCGGCGTTGAGGCGAATCGCACACAGCGCCGACAGACTCAGGGTTGAAGCAGCTGCTTTTCCCAGTCTGACTGCTGCCCGGAACGGGTATAGTACTCGCGTAAATGCAGGCGATTCTCCCGGAAGGTTAAAAACTCAATTGAACGGGGTATGACGCGCAGGCCTCCCCAGCGAGGGGGTTTTTCTATGGGTTTACCGGCATTATCCCTTTGCGCCTGATGCAGTTTCTCTTCAAGCGCCGCCTCAGAAGCCAGCGGCTGACTCTGCTGAAAGCACAAGGTGGCCAGTTGGGCATCCCGGGAGCGAGAGGCCCATGCCTCCTCAGACTCCTGCTCGCTGACAGATTCGACAGCGGCCGGGTTGACAGATCGACATGATCGACAAACAGAGGCATGCCCCTGTGATAGTTAGTAATCAGATCGATATATTTGCTCATGACGTCACCGTAATGGCGATATTTTCCACATTGCAGGACGCTGATTCATTAAAGGCGATGCTGATGTTTGAGGCCGATGTGGTTGCAACTGATTTGCCGATCGCCAGCGAGTTGATGTCGTAATATCTGCTGTTACCACCGCTCACTACGCCCAGGTTTGCTGGTGAATAAATCCGGCTGAGCAGGACGTCATCACCTATCGTCAGGCTGTTGATATAATCGGCAACGGCCTTTTTGATTTGCTCTCCGATCTGTGTCGTATAACCGCTAAATACTTTTAGTGCTATAAATACGTAAACCGGTACGTTAACCGAACGCGAAAAGCTGATGTCATGAGGGTTGCCGTAAGTATCCGGTACATTAACCGTTGTCGAACCGTAAGTACCAACGCCCTGGCCTTTTTTGCCACGGATGGTCTGCGCAATTTCCGTCACATCACCACCGTCCACAATTGCCGCAATGGAGTGACCAGAAATACCATCGCTGTCGGCAGAGCCAGAATCGTTCTCATACAGCTTGTGCCGTGTCACGCCTGTTACGTTTGCAATCGCACCATCAACGGACTCGAAAGGCGTCAGCGCAGGAATCGCGACGCTCTGAGATTGCCGCACGCGTAGCTGAGCGTTTGTTTCTGCTGCGGTGCCTACCGTGGCCGCACTGGCATTAGAAACTGCCGTCCAGCCGCGCGTGGGAGTATTAATCAGACTGATGCTGCCCGCTACCGCTGCCACGGCACCAGAATTAGCACAGGTGGCCGTGACAGTTACCGATCCTCCCGCATCAATAGTTACGCTGGGGGGGAGGTTCCAGATAACGCCGTTTTGGTCTTTTACTGATCCGTTAGTGATGGTTGTGCCGGCCGTGCCGGTTAGCGTCAAATCCACAGTAGATTTGGTGGCTGATTTCCGCGTAATGCCGTTGATTTTCACATTGCGCGTCAAAGCGTCACCCAAGGCCGAGGAAGGAGAGAAAGAGGTATAAACCTGAATGGCCGTGTTATTGCTGTCGTGGATAGCCAGAGCAACCAGCGCGACCATCTGACCATCTTTACTGTCTGGTGCAAGGTAAGCGTCCGTTCCATAAATCTGCTGAAAATAACCCGTGATGGTGGTGAGTATTGTCTGGTAATCGGGCGCGCTGATCCCCTGGGCGGTTACCGTTGCCGATAACCCCAGCGTGTCGAGGTTCAAAGCCATTTATGCCTCGCTTGTGACTGTCGTCGTTCCGTAGTTGGTGTCAACGGTCGCCGTGAATATCACGCGGCGGGATGAGGTATTAAGATTGGTGTCGAAGGCAGTAATTGAATTTACGCCAGGCGTTTCAAGAATTCGCTTTCGAATGGCAAGGTTATAGGTTTCAGGCTTTTGCTTGCCGAGCACTGACTGAACCCACGGCGTACCCTCTTTGGTGTCGAGGAACCACTGACCGTACCAGAGAAGGAACCGGGTTTTGACAGCCTGCGCCACAGCTTCGGGAGAGTTAATTAGCCAGGTATCATCACCCTGGCCGAAGGTGTAATCACCATCCGCATCTTCGCGTCTGTATCGCATCAGTTCACCTTACCTGAGTTGCCGCTGCCGCTCTGAACGCCGTTATGCGTGTGAGCGTCGCTGATGTCTTTACCGTTCGATTTAAGCGTACCGATAAACTCGATTGCGCCGGTTATTTTGGCGGCGGTGCCGGTAGCCAGACTGCCGATCATGCCGCCCATCCACGTCAGCATGCCCTTGATGGTCACAGCCTGGCTGAAGTTTGCCAGTGGAGTTATGACACTCAGGCCGCCCGGCGCGACGATGTTCACCGAGCGACTGTTAGGATCAATTTCGATATAAGCCGCACCGTCATCAGTGCGCATCTGCATTGTGGTTGTACTGATGTTGCCTATTACGGCTGCTTGCGACTGCGGGCCGACTATGGCAAACGCATCTGACAAGTCATGCTGCCGTGGGTCTACCGGCTCCTGAACTCCTCCGTTCTGCCACCAGAAATCGATACAGCGATCGGAAAAAATGACCAGGCATTCATCGCCAACCTTCACCGGAAAGGTTATCGTGCATCCCCCACTACGCGGAAAAATTACCGGCACATCGAGCAGAAGAGGAAGCGGAGCCGATTTGAAATTACCTGCCTCATCTGCGGCCTGCCCGCTAATAGCTGGCTGAACAGTGCAGGTGCAGGCGATAGGATCGAATGATTCGATAATTCCCGGCATTGAGACACGGAGCATGGAGAAGATGGAATCTGACAGCGCTTTATAGGCCTGCGATTCACCGCCAGCCTGTGATTGTGAGGAAACTGGCATATTTGCTCCAATAAAAAACCCGCCGAAGCGGGTTTACTTTATTAATTTATGACCTATAAAACCAATGAACTTTTTTCATCAGAATATTGTTCGTCGTCTATTTCCATGGAGCGATAGTATTGAAGAGCAGCGGGATCAGAAACGTAATCAACTTGACCATGATTATCCTCTACACATTTGATAATCTTATTCAGATCGGTTTTGAAGAATTCCTTGCGCAAATTTACTTTGTTTATGCGGTCAGATTTAAGCAGATTATGCAGTTTAGCTTCCAAAGCTGGCGCATCATCACAACTAATCATTGCATGCACATCAAACTCAAACGGCACGCTTGCACCGCTTAGTTCACTGACACGATCTAAAGGTTCTAATCGTCGAGTCATGCCAATTTTAAATACGTTTTCTCCAAACGAGCCAATATTTGAAATTATGTAAACATGGCCCTGCTTGGTCATTTGTGCCAATGACTTAGCGCGTTCATATTGCTTATGAACTTCTTCAATTTCTTGCTCAAGCATGCGGCGTGTCTCCTCAAGCTCAAATTGATGCTCTTCATCAGCAGCCAGCAATGCTTCTTCTACAGCTTTACGACGAGCCTCAAGCTCTTGCTCTCTATCTTCAGCTTCCAACTGTTGTCTCTCAAGCTCTTCAGCCCTTTGGCGTTCTTCACGCATTTGACGCTTAATCTCATTCTGGGTTTCACGCTCATCTTGGGCTGCCTGAAGAGCTAAAACCTTATCGCGAAACTCCCGTTCAATGGAATTCCAATCAGAATTATCGACAAGTTCGAAATAATCATACCGGGTTATTAATGACTTATATATAATGATTTCTTTCTTAATATCCTCAAGCTTTTTCTCAAAATTCCTCAGAGAAACAGAGCTGAGTAATGTTTTCTTTTTGAAACGATAAGCGTCGTCCAACACACGTTGAATTTCATTTTGAGCATTTTGATGCTGATCCTTAAAGACCTTTTCAAAATCAAAGGCAAAGTCAACAGCCTTACTGAAAATGGATTTACTTCTATCTCTGTGAAACTCTATAGTTTTATTTAGCTCAGATAAAAGCTTTCCGTGTTCAGCCTCTCGAAGGACATCACGGTTTTTATACCGTTCAATAGCTTCATCTTTTTCTTCAATCGTTTCGTTTATCAACCTCCTAGCTTCGGATTCAATTCTTTTTATTTTTTCAGAACTTTTGCTGTTTAATATTTTGTATGTAGCAAACGCAGCGCATAAAGCTCCAGCACCAAATATGATTAGGATTAGGTAAATTCCGTCCATTTAAAACCCCAGAGGTTGTTATTTTTTCAATCGCAAATATAACATGCTCTTCTCTGTGGTCGCCATGAAATGTTAAAGAAATCTGATGATACGCAGATGTTCGTGGCGTACTAATAAAATGTCAGTTGATCTTCATGCAATCAAAAGAACCAAAATGCCGCGGCTGATCCGTGTTGCTGCGTAAAGCCTCAACATTAAGTACGGCCCTCCCGCTGCGCTTTACGTAGTCCATGCCGTAGAAGCCAGGGTAATCGTTGCGGGGAACCATCCATTGCATTTTAATGTTATCGTAATCGCCCTGCTGCTTAAGGAACGTAACTTTTTGGCTAACTGGCTTGATGCCATTTATGCGTGCCCAGCCGTCATTTTGCTGGCTCGTACCCAACTCAAAAGGCCCGCATTGAGAATTAGCTAAAGCCATCATCGGCAATGATGTAATAATGAAAGCGGATAGAGCCAGCGCAAATTTTAATTTCACGTCAAAAAGTCCTATTAAGTGCCGTGTTAGTTTGAAGGTCTGCGGAACCTCTGGCGCTGCACATCAAATCCATATACCAGGCTTGCCCGCGTGTATCACCAGTATAACTGATGGATTGGACGATATACACGCCATCGGTCGCAATACTTGCGGGCTGTTGCAGTGTTCCGTTGACGCTCAGATTCCCGTTATTTTCGGTCTCAAAAATCCGACCACCCGATCGCTGCACTTCGTCACTGGATAGCTCCGAGCGGTACACAGATGCCTGGTCCAGCTCTATCAGACCGCCAACTCTAATGTTGGGGTTAATCAGGCACCGCACGTTAACGCCAGCGCCCATGGTCTGCTGAGGCATGCCAATAAGTCCGGTACGGCTGTTAAGCACGATCGCCTCATGGATGTACCTATCAGTGCTGACCATCTGCGCCTGACCATCCACAATCTGCCAGTTGGCATTGCACTGGTCAGCCACGTTGCTCATCACGTCGCGCGCCATGCCATACATCACACGCCCGCGAGGGAATACAGTGTCCGGCATCTGAGCAGTAATTCCCTGCGTCACACCAAATGGCTGGAAGCTCTGCATCGTGGCCGCATGTAAATCTGCCACCGTGTACCCCGCCGCCAGTGTTGTGTTGACCTTCGCGGCCACAAATGCCTGATGACCGTCAATGGCCTGAATCAGGATGTAAGTGTCGGTCGGGTTATCGCGCCCGGTTATCAGGGAACTCCACACGCATATAAGGAGCGTGCTTCTTCTCATTCCAGCTACCACGAAACTCAACAGGCAGCGTTTCAACGAATTTACGGGCTTTCCAGAAAAGCGCCTTTGGATCACCGGTACTGTCTACGTACTCCTCTTTGCGGGAGCCGAAACCAATTACCATTTCTTTGTTGAACAGGCAGAGCGAGCAAGCTAATCCGATAGACGTCCAACTAAGCCCCATTTCGCGGCTTTTCTCGGTGATGCCATTCTCCATGCTGCGGCGTCGATCCATTATCCAATCAATCCACTCTTCCTGCTTAGGGAACAGCAGAAAGGGGATTGTTACGTGCAATCCGTAGTCGAGGTTACGTGGATCGGTGGTCATGCCCCAATCAATGATGAATTGCGCTGGGTTGTTGCGATAAAACGCCTTCAGCGCAGGCAGTATCTCAGGATTGGCACGAATACGTTGTAGCCTCTCCATCCGCCACTCAAAAACCTGAGCGTAGTCCGGTTTCTTGAAGTTGAAGGGGAAAGGAAGCGGCATATTTTGATCCAGTTTGGATTTTTACTTTCGTTTTATCGCCATACTAAAAAAGCCGTTAACCGACGGCATACTCTGGGAATTTGAAAGATGGGATTTTACGTTTTGAATAAAAGCGGTACTGCTCAAAATCAGAAGTACTATTTCGTACTCAAAGCTTCTAACGGTGAAGTTATCGCAACGAGTGAAATGTACGCAAGCAAGCAGGGGGCGTTAAACGGGATCAGTTCTGTTAAGAATAATGCCTCAACGGAAGATATTCGCGATAACACTTAACACCAAATGAAACTTGCACCTTTAGGGGGCGGAGCGGCCCCCTTTTACCCCATCATTTTCTTATAAACTGATTCTGCTTCCTGAGCTGTCATGCTGGTAACGTCTATCCTAACCGGCGCGCCATCAGCACCAGTTATCTCAGTTGACGTTTGCTGCTTGAATGCCTGTACAGTGACGTGCTCGCCGATGAGCTTGAGAGCCGCTACCGCACCTTTTGCATTAAAGCCATATACCGTCCTGCCCTGCTCGTCCGTTATTTCTTCACCACGACGATCCGTAATTGGCTCAACTTCCTGCATGCATCGCTCATGAAGCTTTACTGCCTGCCTAAGTACATAATCAGCATCAACCCGGACGCGCTCTAACCGTTCCTGATTTAGTTCAGCAATACGTTTCAAAATGTCATCATTTGCCATCATCCTGGCGCCTTGGTTGCGGGATGACTTCTCGCTGTATCCCGCCCTAATGGCCGCCTGAGTGGCGTTGAGATCTTTTATGAACTCACGGGCAAACAGCTCTTGTTTGTCGGTGAGCTTTGCCATATAAACCTTGTGATGTTTTACTTCAACCAATGAGGAATACTTATGTCTGACCTAAAAAGTCAAATTGCCAACCTTGAGTCCAATCAAGATGATATATATCTTGAACTACATGCTTTGAGAGTGGCTGTAACAGTGCTGTCGACCACAATCAATAGTATGAATGGCGAACCAGGTTTATTAGGCGATGTTTATGTAACTGAATCAGAAAAGCAGGGAAAAATAGATTTTGAAGGCCATGTTCCTGACGATTACCAAGAGCGCCTTATAAAAAAGGTTGCTGCACTTCTAAGTAAAAAAGATTAGTAAAATTGATGGCGTCACTTTAGGCGGCTTTTTTCTTACGTCCAATATATGATCCATTTAATCTTTATTTGTGCCTCACTATATCCCTTATCGCCGCCTTATCCTGATTGCAGTTCTCTACAGACGTAAGCAGCTTCTCGTTCAGTTCAAGGCTGTAACCGTATGTCATCGGGTCAGGTATTGGCGGCACTTCACAGTCAGCCAGCAGATCGGCTGGTATCGGCACTGCCGGAGCCGGAACGTATTTTGTTTCTGTGCTCCCGCAGGCGGTCAACAGCGGCAGAAGGAACAGGCTGAACAGCGCAGGCATCACCTTTAAGCGCTTCCCTAATATATACAACACGCGTTTCGCTCTCTTCATTGTTCTGTTGCTTCTTATCATGGGTAGTCTTCGCGATGTCATTGAAGAGGGTGACAGCAGTAATCACGTTACTGGTGATGGCTTCTGCCTGCTTCTGGTTCTGCTTTGCCTGCTCAGTTTCCGCTTTCGCCTGAGTCAACTGGTTGCGGTAGTGGTTAGCCATCGCGGCCGTTGATGCGATACCCAGCACCAGCAG
>NZ_JNVB01000021.1 GCF_000770305.1 Erwinia oleae | reverse complement strand
TCTGGTGGTAATGAGAGACGAAAAAGAATTTTCAGCGGAGTTCCGGATAACAGAATTTGCCTGGCGGCTTTAGCGCGGTGGTCCCACCTGACCCCATGCCGAACTCAGAAGTGAAACGCCGTAGCGCCGATGGTAGTGTGGGGTCTCCCCATGCGAGAGTAGGGAACTGCCAGGCATCATACAGACGGAAAAGCCTCATGCGAAAGCATGAGGCTTTTTTCGTTTATGCATCGCCAGGACATATTACACCGGTTCAACTTTTCAGCGTCTCAAGCAGCGCACTACTTTGCGATAACAGCGAAAGCGTCCGGTCACGTTGGCGGGTAAACTGCGTCGTCATCATCAGAAAAGCGCGCGCGGAAGAGTTCTGCTGCAACTGACCACGTAAAACCTGCAAGCCGGGCCATGCGCCGCCGCGATAACTACGATCGTAATGAAAATCATCAGTAGAGATATAGCGAACGCGGTGCCAGAGCGCTATCGCCTGACCAATCACTTGCCGGCCCACTTCACTGTTTTCCCAGGTTATTTCCTGCAACTGGCACCGCAGCGCGAGCAGCGCTTCTTTGATTGTGCTTAGCGCAAACTGAGGATCCAATTCATTCTGTAACCCATCCAGTTCAGAGAGAAGCTGCGTCAGATAGCTGTCGGGGGCATACGGCAGCGCATCCTTACCCAGCATATGGCTCAGCCAGGCAATATGGATCTGCGTATCGCGCCAGAGCAGATCGTTGTCCACTTTGTCACGCGTATCGGCTTCAGTATGCCACCACCATCCCCCACCGCTGCCGGGAGAGTGACTGCTTTTTACTTCAGGCTCTTCGCGAAAAGCGATATGCAGCGGGATACCGCAGCCCCAAAAGGATTGATCGCCGCCTTTACCCGGCGGCGTAATGCGTTTTGCCGGAAAACCCGTCACATCATATACCGCCTGGTGAAGAAAGCCGTGTGCCTCCGCGCCGCTGGCGTTGATGACGATCCGGGTTGCGTCGCGGCAGCCTGGCGAGTCGACGTTAATGTGCGCCACGCACTTTTGCTGCAAAAGCTGACGATAACGGTCGGCATACCATGTGGAGCCGCCGTAGCGCGCATTGGAGTGGCCGGGCCACCATGCGATACGTAATCCGCGTTTGAGCGACGCGCGCTGGCTGAAAAAATGCGCCGCAACGGCCAGACAGAGCGCATTGCCGGTTGCATTATCCGTCAGCCCTTCATGCCAGGAATCGTAGTGTGAAGAAAGCAACACAAACTCATCGCGCTCGCCTGGGATCTCGACCACCGGCAGACTACACTGCGCGACATGCTCATGAAGTTCCGTGGTCATACGTGCCGTCGCGTCGCCCGCCTGCTGCGTTAACATTTCCAGCAGTTCTTGTCCCTGAGCCTGATTCACAGAAATGACCGGGATGGTCGGATAGAGTTGCTCGTCGTCAGGCACCGGTGTTCCCCATACCGGTCCGACCGTTTCTTCGTGCAGTGCCTCCTCAGCCGAGCCCCAGATGTGTATCAAGCCCAGCGCACCGGCACGATTCAGCCGCTGCACATAGTCTTCGAAACCCTGATCGGCAATAACGATTTTCCCCTTCACCGATGCCTCCCAACGGGCGCGATCCCTGTCGGCGATCTCCTCAAGCGAACGCTTATCGTAAAAAAGCGCGCCCGACACGCCATCCGGACAATGAGCGGAAAACGAGCGTGTTTTCACCTTGCCTGTCCAGAGAGGAAAGTCCATCAGTTCAAGCGATGCAGCCAGCGGATCGCTGAGAAAAAGCGTACACCGCTCCCGCACCGGCGTCATACCCAGCGCGGAGAGCCGCTGTAACAGTTGGTCAGCGGCTTGCTCGGCATCCTGACAGCCGGAGAGGCGATGCAATGGTTCAAAATCATCAAGCAGCGCATTCATCAGCGGACGCAAAGCATGCGCATCCGGCTCATTTAGCGGCATTATGCGTCTCCGCAGGCTCAACTTTCATCTTTATATCGCCAAAGTAATGTTGCTTGATTTTTTCCCAGGTGCCGTCGGCCATGATTTTCGCCAGGCCTTTATTCAGCATTTCCTGCGTCTTTTTGTCTTCCTTGCGCACGCCCCAGGCGGAACCAATACTGAATAACACGTCGTCGCGAACTTCAGGGCCGGTCAGCGCAAAGTCTTTGCCCTCCGGCTTTTGCAGGAAGCCAAACGTCACGGCCACAGAAGGGCTGAGTGCGGCATCAAGCCGTCCCGCCACCAAATCCTGATAGATAGCGTCCTGATCGGGATAGGGTCTTACTTCGACGCCCTTTGGTGCCCAGAATTTTTTTGCATACATCTCCTGAATCGTTCCCTGTTGGACAGCAACATTCTTACCCTTCAGGGACTCAGGTGTGGGCTGAAGCGGCGTGCTTTTGCGTGCGACGAGGTGAGTCGGGATATGGTAAATAAAGTCGCTGAAGCCAATCGATTTTCTGCGCTTTTCCGTGGCGCCAAGCGGTGAAATGAAATCGACCTTTTTCGCCAGCAGCGACGGGATTTCCGCATCAAAACTGCTGACCACATACTCGCATTTCACATCAATCGCTTTGCAGACGGCGTTAGTAATATCGATTTCAAAACCGGTCGGCGTGCCGTTAACATCACGGGACTGGAACGGCGGATAAGAGAGATCGGCGCCGACGCGCAGCGTCTCGCCTGCGGCCAGCGCAGAGGTGCTGCCGAGCGCCAGCGTAACCAGCAGGGTAAGGGGGAATCTGTTCATCGATTATCTCCGGTCTGACTGCCATTGAGTGAATTCATGTTTTACCGCTGCCAGCGTCGCCGCATCGGTGCATAACTCCCACGTCGTCAGTGCCAGCGCATTAGCGGCAACGAGCATGGTATCCAGCGCCGTGTCCGAGCCTGCCGCTGCGGCAAATTCAGGCGTATGCGGCGTTACGTCGCCAATGCGCAAATAGGGATGGATGACGGCGGTAAGCTGGCTGACGTTGCCGATATCGGACGAGCCAACGCCACCGCTGACCGGTGGCGCTTCATGCTCTACGCCAAGCAGAGCCAGATTCCGCGTAAAGCTGGCGGCAAGCGCCAGATTGTTATTACGTTCGGCGTAAATCAGCCCCTGGTCGATCTCAAGACGTGCTCCGGTCATTTCAGCAGCACCTCGCGCGGCGGCATACACTTTTTGCCGCACGGCTTCCAGGCCGCCTACGGTGGCGGCGCGCAGAATAAACTTTGCCTCGGCGAAAGCAGGAATAATATTCGCCGCGCTGCCGCCGTGAGTGATGATGCCGTGCACGCGAACATCGTCGGTAAAAAGCTGACGCAGCGCATTGATACCGTTGAAAGTATGAATAACCGCGTCCAGCGCGCTGATGCCCTGCTGCGGCGCCGAAGCCGCATGCGCAGCTTTACCATAAAACCTGAATGTGGAGTCGTGGCAGGCCAGCGCGCCGCGTATCACCATATTTTTCTCGCGCGGATGGAACATCATCGCGGCATCCACGCCGTCAAAGATGCCCTGTTCGACCATAATGATTTTACCGCCGCCTTCTTCTTCGGCAGGGGTACCGATAACCTCAATACAGCCATTAAAAGGCAGATCTGCCGCCCTGAGCGCCAGCGCGGCGGCGACGGAAGCCGTGCCGATCAGGTTATGGCCGCAGGCATGGCCGAGTTCAGGTAGCGCGTCATATTCCGCCAGCAACGCGATAGTGGGGCCGCCGACCCCATTTTGCCAGCGGGCGCGAAAGGCGGTTTCAAGCCCGGCGATGCCGGTTTCAACCGTAAAGCCCGCCTCGCGTAGCGGCGCAGCGAGGGCGGCAGCAGAGCGATGCTCTTCAAAGCTGAGTTCAGGACACTGATGGATCGTTAGCGCCAGCGCGCGCATCTGACCGGCGATAGCCTCAGTGGCATAAATAATTTTATTCTTCTGCTCGCTGATGGTGCGTTCATCCATAAAGGGGCTCCGGTTTGGTGCAATTAACTGCCGTAAAAGCAGCGTGTTATACAGATATAGGCTTTTTGGACGCTGATTCCCAATTGAGCTTTTTTATCGCTTGCTTTGCATTACCAAAAAATATTTTATGGAAGGGGCAGCAGAGGCGGAGCACGATGAACGAAAAAGACTGGTTAATCATTCGGGCCGTGTGGCAATACAGAAATATTACCCGTGCGGCTGAGCAGCTTTTCACCTCGCAACCAGCGCTCAGCTATCGGCTGAAGCAAATTGAGCGCAAGCTGAGTATTCGGCTGTTTGAACAGGGCGGACGTGGGCTGACGTTTACAGCACAGGGACGCTATCTGGCGCAGCATGCAGAGATCGTACTTGAGCAGCACCGACAGCTGAAGACCACCTTGCAGAGCCTGACATCGCCCCAGCAGGGCGAGTTGCGGATTGGTGCGACCAGCAACTATGCGGCTTACCGCCTGCCGGATCGGCTGACTGCCCTGAACCGTCGCCACCCTGGCATTGACGTTAATCTGATCAGCGGGCTGAGTGAAGAGATGTTTTCCAGCCTGCAACGCCATGAGGTGCATCTGGCGATCGTGAAAGACGACTACGGCTGGAAAGAGGGTAAAAAACTGATTGATGAGGATGATTACTACGTGATCAGCCGCCAGCCTGTTGAGCTGGCGCGTCTGCCGCAGTTGCCGCAAATCAATCTCAACCACGGCGGCCATATTACCGAACTGATTGAGCGCTGGTGGAATGCCAACTACGCCACGGCGCCACGCGTGGCAATGCGCGTGGATAAACTGGAGGTCTGCCTGGCGATGGTGGAAAAGGGATTAGGCTACGCCATCGTGTCCAGCTATCAGCCGCTGCCTGCTTCGCTGGCGCGCACGCCGATTGTTTTCAATGGCGCGGCGGTGAAAAGCCGCACCTGGCTGCTCTATCGTCACACCGGCGTGGACGCCGCCGTCACGCTTCCTTTCGTCGATCTATTTGATGCTGTCTGAGATGAAATATTTTCAACAGCCGGATGAGTTCTCGACAACGCGCGGACATCACGTTATCTTTGGCTGTCTGGATGTCTAAACGTATAAATGGTTAGTTGAGGAAGCAGATAATGCCAATCAGGGTGCCCGATGAATTACCCGCAGTAAATTTTTTGCGTAACGAAAATGTCTTTGTGATGACCTCGACGCGTGCCCGCACGCAGGAAATTCGTCCGCTAAAAGTGCTGGTACTGAATCTGATGCCAAAAAAAATTGAAACCGAAAATCAGTTTTTACGGCTGCTTTCCAACTCGCCCTTACAGATAGATATCCAGCTTCTACGTATCGACAGCCGTGAGTCGCGCAATACGCCGATGGAGCACCTGAACAACTTCTACTGTAATTTTGATGACATTCAGCATGATAACTTCGATGGACTGATTGTCACCGGCGCGCCGCTGGGGTTAGTGGATTTTAACGACGTGGCCTACTGGCCGCAGATCCAGCGCGTTCTGCACTGGGCAAAGGAACATGTTACGTCAACGCTTTTTGTCTGTTGGGCGGTACAGGCGGCGCTGAACATTCTTTATGGTATTCCCAAGCAAACGCGGGAAACCAAGCTCTCAGGCGTTTATGAACATAAAATCCTGCATCCTCATGCGCTGCTGACGCGGGGCTTTGATGATACGTTTCTTGCGCCGCATTCACGCTACGCCGATTTTCCCTCTCATCTGTTACGTGATTATACGGATCTGGAAATTTTTGCGGAATCCGAAGACACCGGCGCTTACCTGTTTGCCAGTAAAGACAAGCGGCTGGCGTTTGTCACCGGCCATCCTGAATATGACGCGCTGACGCTGTCCGGTGAATACCATCGTGACTATGAAGCCGGTCTGAATCCTGAGGTGCCCTGTAACTATTTTCCACAGGACAACCCGGAGCTGCCGCCGCGCGCAAGCTGGCGCAGCCACGGCAATCTGCTCTTTTCAAACTGGCTGAACTATTACGTTTATCAGATCACGCCGTTTGACCTGCGCCATATGAATCCAACGCTTGAATAAAAGCGTCTCCTCAAAAGGGAATAGAGCAGGCGCCCTGTTCGGCACCGGACAGCTGGCTGCGAAGCGCGGCAAACAGCTCGCGGCCACAGCCGATATGTTCTGCGCGTAAATCCGGCCGATACGCCTCACGCGCCGCCAGCGTCAGCGGATCGATCAGCACGCTCAGTTCGCCGCTGCGTCCATCAACCCGTATCGGATCGCCATTACGAATTTTCGCCAGCATGCCGCCGGCGCAGGCTTCTGGCGTCACATGAATGGCCGAAGGAACCTTGCCAGAGGCGCCGGAAAGGCGGCCATCGGTCACCAGAGCCACATTGAAACCACGATCCATCAACACGCCCAGCGGCGGCATCAGCTTGTGCAGCTCCGGCATGCCGTTGGCCTGCGGACCCTGAAAACGCACCACGATCACGCAATCCTTATCCAGCTCTCCCGCGTCAAAGGCAGGCTGCACATCGTGCTGGCTGTCGAACACCACGGCGGGCGCTTCGATAATCTGATTATTAACAGGCACGGCAGAGGTTTTCATTACCGCGCGGCCCAGATTGCCGGACATCACTTTTGTGCCGCCATGAGGTGCAAACGGTCGGGCGACGCAGGCAATAACGCCATCGTCCAGCGATGCGTCGGCACCTTCGCGCCACGCCAGCTCGCCGTTATTCAGCCAGGGTTCCCGGGTGTAACGATGCAGGCCGAAACCGGCTACGGTGTTCACGTCTTCATGCAGCAGGCCATGACTGAGCAGCTCGCGCACCACCAGCGGCACGCCGCCCGCCGCCTGAAACTGATTGATATCCGCCGGGCCGTTTGGATAGATGCGACACAGCAACGGTACCGCTTCAGAAAGATCGGAGAAGTCGTCCCAGTTGATGATGATGCCCGCCGCGCGCGCCATCGCCACCAGATGCATGGTCAGGTTAGTTGAACCGCCGGTCGCCAGCAGCGCCACAATGCCGTTGACCACCACTTTCTCATCCACTAACCGGCCGAGCGGCATCGCGTTCCCGGCGGTTTCGGTCAGGCGGGTGATCTGCCGTGCCGCCGCATCGGTAAGCGCCTCGCGCAGGGGAGAGTCAGGATGAACGAACGAGGCGCCCGGCAGATGCAAACCCATCACCTCCATCACCATCTGGTTGCTGTTGGCAGTACCATAAAACGTGCAGGTGCCGATGCTGTGATAAGAGGCGGATTCAGCCTCCAGCAGCGCCTGACGATCAACTTTGCCTTCCGTGTAGAGCTGACGGACGCGCACCTTCTCTTTATTCGGCAGGCCGCTGCTCATGGGGCCCGCCGGCACAAACAGCGCAGGCAGATGGCCAAACGACAGCGCCGACATCATCAGGCCGGGAACAATTTTATCGCAGATCCCCAAATAGAGCGCCCCGTCGAACATATTGTGAGAAAGGCCCACGGCGGCGGACATGGCGATAATATCGCGGCTCATCAGCGACAGCTCCATGCCGTCCTGCCCCTGCGTCACGCCATCACACATTGCAGGCACGCCGCCGGCCACCTGACCCACCGCGCCCACCTGCTTAAGCGCGCGCTTCAGCTTTTCGGGATAATTTTCATAAGGTTGATGTGCCGAGAGCATATCGTTGTAGGCGGTAATAATGGCGATATCACTGCGCACCATATTTTTCAGCATCGCTTTGTCATCGGGCTGGCAGGCGGCAAAGCCGTGAGCCAGATTTCCGCAGGCGAGCCGGGCGCGATGTACCGTTCGCGCGCGGGCGGCCTCAATACGCGCGAGGTAATCGTGGCGCGTGGCGGTGGAGCGGTCAATAATGCGCCGGGTAACGGCATCTAAAGTGGCGTTGAGAGTGCTCATGCGGAGGCTTCCTGTAGCTGATGCCGCACTGCCCGGGCGATCGCCTGCGCTGACGGCTGAGAGAGTTTTTTGTTACCGGTAACATTGTTATGCTAATTTCGTTCGTCCGCAATAAAAACCGCCGGACATTGCGCCCATCTGTGATCTTCCTCAACGTTTTACCGCGAATCGGCACGGTAAAAACGGCGCGTCTGTCATCGCTTTGAGCAGGGCAAAAGTTGTGCCAGTATGGATGTCGGGCGTTTTGGCCACAGGATGACGTGAAAGAGGCAAGTGTGAAATTATCAGCAATTCGACAGCAGCTCGGGCAGCGTATTATGGTGCTGGATGGCGGTATGGGCACCATGATCCAGAGCTATCGCCTGGAAGAAAAGGATTTTCGCGGTGAACGCTTTGCCGACTGGCAAAGTGATTTAAAAGGGAACAACGATTTGCTGGTGTTGACCCGGCCCGATGTGATTAGCGAGATCCACAACGCCTATCTGGCCGCCGGGGCAGACATTCTTGAAACCAACACCTTCAACGCCACGGCCATTGCGATGGCCGATTACCATATGGAATCGCTTTCGGCGGAGATCAACCTCTCGGCGGCGAAGCTGGCCCGCGCCTGCGCCGATGAATGGACCGCGCGCACGCCGGACAGGCCGCGCTACGTGGCCGGCGTGCTTGGCCCCACCAATCGCACCTGCTCAATCTCGCCAGACGTGAACGATCCCGCTTTCCGCAACGTCACTTTTAATCAGCTGGTTGAGGCCTACCGCGAATCCACCCGCGCGCTGGTTGAGGGCGGTGCGGATATCATCATGATCGAAACCGTTTTCGACACGCTCAACGCCAAAGCGGCGATCTTTGCCGTGCAGAGCGAATTCGACGCGCTCGGCATTGAGCTGCCGCTGATGATCTCCGGCACCATTACCGATGCTTCCGGCCGCACGCTTTCCGGCCAGACTACCGAAGCCTTCTACAATTCGCTGCGCCACGCCCGGCCGCTCTCCTTTGGTCTGAACTGCGCGCTCGGCCCGGACGAGCTTCGCCAGTACGTGGCGGAACTGTCGCGTATTGCTGAAGGTTACGTCACCGCGCATCCAAACGCCGGGCTGCCGAATGCCTTTGGTGAGTACGATCTGGACGCGCGGGTGATGGCGGAGCAGATTGGCGAGTGGGCGCAGGCGGGGTTTCTCAATATCGTTGGCGGCTGCTGCGGCACCACGCCTGAGCACATTGCGGCCATGGCGAAAGCGGTGGAAGGCGTTGCGCCGCGTCCGCTGCCTGACATCCCGATCGCCTGCCGCCTGTCTGGCCTGGAGCCGCTGACGATAAGTGCGGAGTCGCTGTTCGTCAACGTTGGCGAGCGGACTAACGTCACCGGTTCGGCAAAATTTAAGCGCCTGATTAAAGAGGAGAAATATAACGAAGCGCTTGAGGTTGCACTGCAACAGGTGGAAAGCGGCGCACAGATTATTGATATCAATATGGACGAAGGAATGCTTGACGCTGAAGCGGCGATGGTGCGATTCCTGAATTTGATTGCGGGCGAGCCGGATATCGCACGCGTGCCGATCATGATCGACTCCTCAAAGTGGGAAGTCATCGAGAAGGGTTTACAGTGCATTCAGGGCAAAGGGATCGTTAACTCCATTTCGATGAAAGAGGGCGTGGACACCTTTATTGATCACGCGCGGTTGGTGCGACGCTATGGCGCGGCGATGGTGGTGATGGCCTTTGACGAAGTGGGGCAGGCCGACACGCGCGAGCGTAAAATCGAAATCTGTCGTCGTGCTTATCAGATTCTGACTGAAGAAGTGGGTTTCCCGCCTGAAGATATTATTTTTGATCCCAACATTTTTGCTGTCGCCACCGGTATCGACGAACACAACAACTATGCGATGGATTTTATCGGTGCCTGCGAAGACATCAAGCGCGAACTGCCTTATGCGATGATCTCCGGCGGTGTGTCAAACGTCTCTTTTTCGTTTCGCGGCAACGACGCGGTACGCGAAGCGATCCACGCGGTGTTCCTTTACTACGCCATTCGCAACGGCATGGATATGGGGATCGTCAACGCCGGACAACTGGCTATTTACGACGATCTGGATGCGGATCTGAAACAGGCGGTTGAGGATGTGATCCTTAACCGCAGGCCTGATGGCACCGATCGTCTGCTGGCGCTGGCGGAAAAATATCGCGGCAACAAAGGCGACGACAGCGCGAAGCCGCAGGCGGAATGGCGCAGCTGGCAGGTGGAAAAACGGCTGGAATATTCGCTGGTGAAAGGCATCACCGAATTCATCGAAGAGGACACGGAAGCCGCGCGACAGAACGCAAGCCGACCCATCGAAGTCATTGAAGGGCCGCTGATGGCAGGTATGAACGTGGTCGGCGACCTGTTTGGCGAAGGAAAAATGTTTCTGCCGCAGGTGGTTAAATCCGCCCGCGTGATGAAGCAGGCGGTGGCGTACCTGGAACCTTACATTCAGGCCAGCAAGGAGAAAGGCAGCACCAACGGCAGGATTGTGCTGGCGACCGTCAAGGGGGACGTGCACGACATTGGCAAAAACATCGTCGGCGTGGTGTTGCAGTGTAATAACTACGAAATCATCGACTTAGGCGTGATGGTGCCGGGCGATAAAATTCTTAAAACCGCGCGGGAGCACAACGCCGATATCATCGGGCTTTCCGGCCTGATCACGCCCTCGCTTGATGAAATGGTCAGCGTGGCGAAAGAGATGGAGCGCCAGGGCTTTACGCTGCCGCTGCTGATCGGCGGCGCCACCACCTCCAAAGCGCACACGGCGGTGAAAATCGAGCAGAACTACAGCGGCCCGACGGTTTACGTGCAGAACGCCTCACGCACCGTTGGCGTGGTTTCGGCGCTGCTCTCAGCCACGCAATATGACGACTTTGTCGCACGCACCCGCAAAGAGTACGAAACCGTCCGTATTCAGCATGCGCGTAAAAAGCCGCGAACGCCGCCGGTCACGCTTCAGGCCGCGCGGGACAATGATCTGGCGTTTGACTGGGAAACCTACACGCCGCCTGCGCCTCACCGAACGGGCGTGAGCGAAGTGAGCGCTAACATCGAAACCCTGCGTCACTATATCGACTGGACGCCGTTCTTTATGACATGGTCGCTGGCAGGGAAGTATCCACGCATTCTGGAAGATGAAATTGTTGGCGAAGAAGCGAAGCGCCTGTTTGCCGATGCCAACGCAATGTTAGACGAGTTGAGCGCAAAGCAGTCACTCACACCACGCGGCGTCGTGGGTATCTTTCCGGCAAATCGCGTGGAGGATGATATTGAAATCTACACCGACGCGTCCCGTCAGCATGTTTTAGAAGTGAGTCATCACTTACGTCAGCAAACTGAAAAAACGGGGTTTGCTAACTATTGCCTGGCCGACTTCATCGCACCGAAGTCCAGCCGCAAAGCCGATTATCTGGGCGCGTTCGCCGTCACTGGTGGTCTTGAGGAGGATGCGCTGGCCGACGCCTTTGACGCGCAGCATGATGATTACAATAAAATCATGGTAAAAGCGCTGGCCGATCGTCTTGCTGAAGCGTTTGCAGAATATCTCCATGCGCGGGTGCGCAAGGTCATCTGGGGTTATGCGGCGACGGAAAATCTCAGCAACGAGGCGCTGATCCGCGAAAACTATCAGGGAATTCGCCCGGCACCCGGTTATCCGGCCTGCCCGGAGCATACTGAAAAATCGACCATCTGGGCGCTGCTGGACGTGGAAAAGCATACCGGCATGAAGCTGACCGAATCCTTCGCGATGTGGCCAGGCGCCTCCGTTTCTGGCTGGTATTTCAGTCATCCGGACAGTAAGTACTTCGCTGTTGCGCAGCTTCAGCGCGATCAGATAGAAGATTACGCCGCGCGCAAAGGGATGACGGTCAGTGACGTGGAGCGCTGGCTGGCGCCCAACCTCGGTTACGATGCGGATTAGTTAACCGCAGGACGCGTGCTGTTGACGCGTCCTGCGAGCCCTGTCGCTGATAAACGTTGACGATGCTTCGTAATATATCGCGCTGATTCAACACATTTTTTTCACAGGACGGCTAAACTTAATGCGTCGGGCGTTAACCCGAAGCTTTTTTCGTTTTTGTGTTATGAGGTCGATATCATTGTTAACCCTGCTTAATTTACTTTCCGCCGTGGCGTTGCTGGTCTGGGGAACGCATATCGTGCGTACCGGGATCATGCGGGTTTACGGCGCCGATCTGCGGCGCGTGCTGAGCCGCAGCGTAGCGAAAAAGCCGATGGCGTTCGTTGCCGGTATTGGCGTTACCGCGCTGGTACAGAGCAGTAACGCCACCACGCTGCTGGTGACTTCATTTGTCGCGCAGGAGCTGGTAGGCCTGACGCCGGCGCTGGTGATTATTCTTGGCGCTGACGTCGGCACCGCGCTGATGGCGCGGTTACTTACCTTCGATCTCTCCTGGCTCTCACCGCTGCTGATCTTTTTTGGCGTGGTGTTCTTTTTAGGGCGTAAACAGACCCGTGCCGGACAGATTGGCCGCGCCAGCATCGGTCTGGGGCTGATTCTGCTGGCATTGCAGCTGATTGTCGCCGCCGCCACGCCGATCACTCAGGCGGCAGGCGTGAAAGTCCTGTTCTCCTCGCTGACCGGCGATGTGACGATGGATGCGCTGATCGGCGCCGTCTTTGCGATTGTCAGCTACTCCAGCCTGGCGGCAGTGCTGCTGACCGCCACGCTGACCGCCACCGGCGTCATCTCATTCAAGGTCGCACTCTGTCTGGTGATTGGTGCCAACCTCGGCAGCGGCCTGCTGGCGATGCTGAATAACAGCACCTCCAACGCCGCCGGAAAACGCGTGGCGCTCGGCAGCCTGCTGTTTAAATTTATCGGTTCGGTGGCAGTATTGCCGTTTATCGATCCGCTGGCCGACTGGCTGCATAAACTTCCGGTAAATGAAGAAGAGCTGGTTATTTTCTTCCACGTTTTCTACAACCTGATCCGCTGTCTGATCCTGGTGCCGTTTGCCGACCCGATGGCGCGTCTGTGTCGCCGTCTGATTGGCGAAGAGCCGCAGACCGAGCTGCGTATGAAGCCACGGCATCTGGACAGCAGCGCGCTGGACACGCCCGCGCTGGCATTAGTCAACGCGTCGCGCGAAACGCTGCGTATGGGCGACGTGCTGGAGCAGATGCTGGGCGCGTTCAGCAAAGTAATGCACGGCGAAGTGCGGCAAGAGCGTGAAGTTCGCAAGCTGGATGATGACGTGGATGTGCTGTATACCGCCATCAAGCTCTATCTTGCGCAGATGCCGAAAGAGGATCTGCCCGAAGAGGATTCGCGTCGCTGGGCGGAAATCATTGAGATGGCGCTGAACCTGGAGATGGCGGGCGATATTCTTGAGCGCATGAGCGGCGACGTCGCCGACAAATCGCTCAATGCGCGGCGGCCTTTCTCTGTTGACGGGCTTGCCGAGCTGGATACGCTGATGGAGCAGCTCACCGGTAACCTGCGGCTGGCGCTTTCGGTGTTTTTGTCGCAGGACATGGCCAGCGCGAAGCGGCTGCGCCGCAGCAAGCACCGTTTCCGCATCACCAATCGTCGCTACTCGCATAAACATGTCGATCGCCTGCATCAGCAAAATGTGCAGAGCATCGAAACCAGCTCGTTGCACCTTGGCCTGCTCGGCGACATGAAGCGGCTGAATTCGCTGTTCTGCGCGGTCGCCTACAGCGTGCTTGAGCAGCCGGAAGACGAGCGCGAAGCAGAATAGAACGCCGTGCTTCCCCGCGTATCCATTGCGGGGAAGCGCATCAGCTACTTCTTCTTAACCGGCTTACCGGACCAGTAGCCTGCCAGCAGTGAGCCGGAAAGGTTGTGCCAGACGGAGAATAGCGCGCCGGGCAGCGCGGCCAGCGGTGAGAAGTAGAGCTTGCCGAGGGTGGCGGCCAGCCCGGAGTTTTGCATGCCCACCTCCAGCGCCAGCGTGCGGCAGGTTGACTCATCGAAGCCAAACAGCTTGCCGCCCCAGTAGCCGCCCAACAGGCCAATCGCGTTGTGCAGTATCACCGCAGCAATCACCACCAGCCCCACCGATCCGATAAAGCCCTGGCTGCCCGCTACTACCGCGCTGATGATCAGCAGAATGCAGACCATGGAGAACGCCGGAAGATACGGCTCCACGCGTTTTACCAGACCGTTCAGGGTGTGATGAACAATCAGGCCGATGCCAATCGGCACTACCACGATTTTCACAATGCTGAGCAGCATACCCACCACATCCACTTCAACATGGGTATCAACGTAGAGACGGGTCAGCAGCGGCGTGGCAAATACGCCCACCAGCGCGGACACGGAAGAGATGGTGACCGACAGCGCCACATCGCCTTTCGCCAGATAGATCATTACGTTAGATGCGGTGCCACTGGCCACGCTGCCCACCAGGATCATTCCCGCAGCGAGATCGGGCGGCATATGGAACAGCTTCGCCAGCGCCCAGGCAGCCAGCGGCATCACCAGGTAGTGCAAGAACGTGCCGGCGATAACCGGCGCGGGGCGGATCAGCACGCGTTTAAAATCGTTAATATTCAGCGTAACGCCCATGCCGAACATGATCAGCATCAGCAGATATGAAACCCACGGGCCAATGCCGAGGAAGATACCAGGTGAAAAGTAAGCAGCAACAGAGAGCAGAACCGCCCACAGCGGGAACAGTCGGGTAACGGTGGCGAGCATAGCCAGACTTCCTTATAAGATGTTGTGTTTTTTTGTGCAGGATTTGCCATAAACGTCGCTTTTCCCGGAACGGGAGAAAAGCGAAAAGGATCATAACATCGAACAGTGGGAAAATAACCGGAAAGCTGGCGAAGCGCGGCGGCTCCGCCAGATAAAGAGGGATTTAGTCTTTTTGCGCCAGCAGGAAACGATAAATCAGGCTGCCCGCGACGGCACCCACAACCGGCATCAGCCAGAACATCCATAGCTGTTCGATGGCCCAACTTCCCTGGAATATCGCCACGGCTGTACTGCGCGCAGGATTGACAGAGGTATTGGTCACCGGAATGGAAATCAGATGGATAAGCGTCAGCGCCAGACCAATCGCGATCGGCGCGAAACCTGCCGGTGCGCGTTTTTCCGTCGCGCCGTGAATGATAATCAGGAAGATGCCGCTCAGCACTGCCTCAATAACCATGCCCGCCAGCAGTGAGAACCCGCCGGGCGAATGCTCGCCAAAGCCGTTGGAGGCAAAGCCGCTGGCTGCCGCATCAAACGATCCCTGGCCGCTGGCGATGATATAAAGCACGCCGCCCGCCGCGATGCCGCCCATCACCTGGATGAAAATGTAGCCAAAGGTCAGGCTTGCGGGGAAACGTCCGCCGGCCCACAGGCCAATAGTGACCGCCGGGTTAAAATGGCCGCCTGAAATATGCCCGACCGCGTAGGCCATGGTCAGCACCGACAGACCAAACGCCAGCGCGACGCCCGCAAAACCAATACCCAGTTCCGGGTACGCTGCCGCCAGCACGGCGCTGCCGCAACCGCCCAGCACCAAAACAAACGTTCCTACAAATTCAGCCGCTAATCTGCGCATGATGTCCTCACAATCCTTATGATTAAAGGAGGGTGATTATCGTCATGCGCTCCCTGAACACAATCATAAAAATTCTAATTACCGGCGTTGCCCTGTTCGAACAGATTGCGATGCAGCGCCTGTACCACCGGTTCCGCATCCTGGCCAGGGACCAGGAAACAGAGGTTGTGGCTGCTGGCGCCGTAGCAGATCAGGCGCAGGTTAAACGGCTCAAGCACGCCGAACACTTCCTTGCCCACGCCGCATGCCTGCGACAGGTTATTACCAATCAGCGCCACCAGCGCCAGGTTCTCTTCAACCTCTACGCGGCACAGTGACGACAGCTCGGTCAGCAGCGCCTGGGTCAGCAGGCTGTCGCCTGTCGAGGTCGATCCGGTGGTATCCAGCGTCAGCGCAACGCTCACCTCGGAGGTGGTGATAAGGTCGACCGAAATATTGTGGCGCGCCAGAATATTGAATACCTCGGCCAGAAAGCCCCGCGCATGCAGCATATTGAGGCTGTGCAGCGTCAGCAGGGTTTGCTTACGTCTGAGCGCCAGCGCGCGAAACAGCGGCGGATTTTCCGTTTCGTTACAGACGCGCGTGCCGCCTGCCGATGGCGTGCGGCTGGAGCCGACAAAAACCGGAATATCGCTACGCACCGCAGGCAGCAGCGTAGCCGGATGCAGCACTTTAGCGCCAAATGTCGCCATCTCGGCGGCTTCTTCAAAGGTGATTTCATCAATGCGCTGCGCAGAAGGCACCACGCGCGGATCGGTGGTGTAAATGCCGGGAACGTCAGTCCAGATATCAATACGGCTGGCGTTCAGCGCTTCACCGAGCAGCGCGGCAGTATAGTCGCTGCCGCCGCGTCCAAGCGTGGTGGTGCGACCTTTCGCTTCGCTGGCAATAAAACCCTGGGTGACGATCAGCGCATTTTGCAGGCGCGGCGCCAGTTGCTGTCTGGTCAGTTCAGCGAGCGCGGCAGCGTCCGGCTCTGCCCGCCCGAAGCGATCGTTAGTGCGCATCACTTTACGTACGTCGAACCATTCGGCGACAACATCACGCTGGCGCAGGATCTCAACAAAAAGCAGGGTGGACATCAGTTCGCCGTGGCTGACCAGTTCATCGGTCAGGGCGGCGGAAGTGGCCAGCGCGGCAGCCTCGGACAGCATGGTGATATTTTCCAGCATGCGGTCGATTTCATCGCGAATGACGTCGGGCTGCGCGAGCCGATCAACGATGGCGTACTGGATGCGGCGTACTTCGTCCAACAGGAAGGCGCGATGCGTCTGCTCCTGGCCTTCCGCCAGCGAAACCAGCAGGTTTGTGACGCCCGCAGAGGCGGAAAGCACCACCAGACGAACGTGGGGATCGGCCAGCACCACGTCGGCGCTGCGGTTCATAGCGCTAAAATCGGCAACGCTGGTGCCGCCAAATTTTGCCACGATTAAAGGGTGTTGCGACATGTCTTAACATACCTCGTGTCAGGTTAGATTCCATCAGCCTTGGCACAAGGAAAGAGCAGAAACGGGGCAGACGTAGAAAGGGATAACTACGAGTCACCCAGAAGCGCCCCACCTTGTATACCCATTTATCCACCGCGTAACGGCATGATAATCAGGGTACGGACGTCCGACTGCCGAACGTGCCGGGTGACAACCCAGAGGATTCAGCCCCTGTAGCCGATGCGCGCCACTCCGCATGGTTTGCATCTCGGCGTCGCTCCCCCTGATGTGTTTTCTACGGATTCGGTTCCTCCAACACACTGCCTGGGCGACGCGCCTCTTCTGGCTTGCGCATCAAATGCGCAAATAGCTGACCACAAATAGCGTTTTCCGGCTGCGCTGTCAATCACTGCCGGGCGATACGCGCTATTTTGCCGGTTAACAGCAGGAAGCGGGCTAATCGTGACCCAGGACAATGCCGAAAAAACGGCGCCGGAAAATAATCGTTTCTGCGCGCTGTCTGCGCTGCTCGTCTGGCGAACGCATGCTGGCTACGTCAATAAGCAGGCTGCGCGCGCGGCCTCGCCGCATAAATTTTTTCCTATAAGCGTGAAGAATAGTCATACTGAAACGCTGAGCGGCAATCCCGCTATCCCTTTAAACATTGCGAGTACCGGCGCCCTGGCTGATAGTTGCGGCCTGTTGCAGGAAAAGGAAAGCGAAACGCTTGCAGCGAGTAATATGGCGTCCGGTCTGAATGACGGTTTCCAAATAGAAAGAGTATGTTGCTATGAAAAATATTAATCCGACGCAAACCGCTGCCTGGCAAGCTTTGCAGCAGCATTTCGACCAGATGAAAGATGTCACCATCGCGGAGCTGTTCGCCAAAGACAACAACCGTTTTGCGAACTTCTCCGCTACTTTCGACGATCTGATGCTGGTGGATTTTTCGAAAAACCGCGTGACGGCTGAAACGCTTAACAAGCTTCAGGCGCTGGCGAAAGAAACCGACCTCGCAGGCGCGATTCAATCGATGTTTTCCGGCGAGAAAATTAACCGCACCGAAGATCGCGCCGTACTGCACATCGCACTGCGCAATCGCAGCAATACGCCGGTGAAGGTCGACGGCAAAGACGTGATGCCGGAAGTGAATGCCGTACTGGATAAGATGAAGGCGTTTTCTGAGCGCATTATCAGCGGCGAATGGAAAGGCTATACCGGCAAGCCGATTACTGACGTGGTGAACATTGGTATTGGCGGCTCGGATCTCGGCCCCTTTATGGTCACCGAAGCGCTGCGTCCGTATAAAAACCATCTCAATATGCACTTTGTCTCCAACGTTGACGGCACGCACATTGCGGAAGCGGTGAAGGATCTCAGTCCGGAAACCACGCTGTTCCTGGTTGCGTCCAAGACCTTTACCACTCAGGAAACCATGACCAACGCTCACAGCGCGCGTGACTGGTTCCTGAAAACGGCGGGTGATGAAAAGCACGTTGCTAAACACTTCGCCGCGCTGTCCACCAATGCCAAAGCCGTGGGCGATTTCGGCATCGATACCGCCAATATGTTCGAGTTCTGGGACTGGGTGGGCGGACGCTACTCGCTGTGGTCGGCAATTGGCCTGTCGATCATTCTGTCAATCGGCTTTGATAACTTCGAGCAGCTGCTGAGCGGCGCGCACGCGATGGATCAGCACTTTTCCACCGCGCCAGCCGAACAGAATTTGCCGGTGATCCTGGCGCTGATTGGTATCTGGTACAACAACTTCTTCGGCGCAGAAACGGAAGCGATTCTGCCTTACGATCAGTATATGCACCGCTTTGCCGCTTACTTCCAGCAGGGCAATATGGAATCTAACGGTAAAAACGTCGATCGTGACGGCAACCCGGTGACCTATCAAACCGGCCCGATAATCTGGGGCGAACCGGGCACCAACGGTCAGCACGCGTTCTATCAGCTGATTCATCAGGGCACCAAGCTGGTGCCGTGCGACTTTATCGCACCTGCGATCACTCATAACAAACTGGGCGATCATCATGACAAGCTGCTGTCGAACTTTTTCGCGCAAACTGAAGCGCTGGCGTTTGGTAAGTCGCGCGATGTGGTGGAAAAAGAGTTTGCCGATGCCGGAAAAGAGGTGAAATCTGTCGGGCACGTGGTGCCGTTTAAGGTGTTCGAAGGCAACCGCCCAACTAACTCCATCCTGCTGCGTGATATTACTCCTTACAGCCTTGGCGCGCTGATTGCGCTGTATGAGCACAAAATCTTCACGCAGGGCGCGATCCTCAACATCTTCACCTTCGATCAGTGGGGCGTTGAACTGGGTAAACAGTTAGCGAATCGTATTCTGCCTGAGCTGTCCGGCAGCGAGCAGGTCAACAGCCACGACAGTTCGACCAACGGCTTAATCAACCGTTATAAAAACTGGCGCGGTTAAGCGACGGCGTTTAGCTGCCTGTAAAAGGCGAACGTCAGGGCTGGCGGTTTCTCGCCGGCCCTTTTTAATAACGTTAGTCCGATCGCAGCGCTCAATGTAGATCCGTTTGATCCTGATCTGGCTCAGGGTTGACGAATCACAGCGGGGCGTCCCTTCCCGTATCGCCCGTCGGTTACCCCCGATCCCACGCTGGATAACCCATTATTTACCCCCATTTATTAATCAAGTTAACGGTCGAAGGCTAAGGAAATTCTTAAAAAACCGCAGGTTAACGGCTTTTTGATGACGGATAAATCTGAAATGCAAAAAAGCTTTCTGAAGCGGATTTATCTGCATCTGTCGGTAACTGATTGAAATACTAATAATTACTTCTTTACGTTCAGACGCAGCCGCAGAGCACAAAAAATCACATGCTAACGGCTATTAATAGCGGATGGCGCTAATTCTTCCTTCTTAGTCAGTTATAAATATCAATTTTTAAAATTATTCAGTTAAAAGTGGCCTGATACGGCTGAATTGTATTAATTTCATGCAGCGTAAACACGCCCGTTGCAGCCTCTCAGCGCCGCTGAATTCTGGTAATTTATTACTTTATACTGAAGCCGCCTGAAACCCTTCAGGCAGGTATCCATTCATTCATTGAAGGGAGAAAAGTATGAAAAAACTGTTATGGGCTGCTGCAACTCTGGCTTATCTGGCGGGCAGTTCCGCTGTGATGGCCGCGCCCGCAGAAGCTGGCGCAGCTGGCGCCTCTGCTGAATCGCTCTCATCGGGAACGACGACCGCAGTAGGTGTTGGCGCACTTGGCGCACTGGTAGGCGTTGCGCTGGCCGCAAGTAGCGGTGGTAATGGTTCTAATACCGGCACCACAACAACCACGACGACCAGTACTTCTCGCTAAGTACAAAACTTAATCATAACCACACGGTTGTGTGGTTATTTTTCGACATTGTCGGACTTTTCAGGGACACACACCCTTGCGCAATTTGTCACTGCTGTTGATTTGCCTGCTCCTCCAGGGCTGTACTCAAACACAAAAAGGTCTGGGAGAGACGGTTAAGCTTGCCCTGCTGGGGCCGGATGATGTTCAGGTTTCTGACGAGCAGGTAGAAAACCTTCCCTATGCCAGCATGTATCTGCGCCTGAACGACGGCCAGCGGATTTTTGTCGTGCTGGGCTTTGATGAAAACGGTCAGCAAAAATGGATCACGCGCGATAAAGCGATGGTGGTCACGCAGCATGGCCGACTGGTTAAAACCCTGGGGCTGGCAACCAACCTGACTGACGTGAGCAATCTCCAGCAGGACCCGCTCGGCAATCCGTTGCATCTTACCGAGGGCGCCAGCTGGACACGCCTGATTAGCTGGACAGAACAGGGCCAGTTCCACGCGGCTGCGGCGGTTTCTCACTTCACACGCACGGACGACGAGGTATTGACGCTGGCCGGAAAACGCGTGGCCTGCCGCGTGTGGCAGGAAGAGGTTGAGCTGACCGCCGACGGTAAGTCATGGACCAACACCTTCTGGGTGGATACCACCAACGGTCAGATTCGCCAGTCAATACAGCGCCCTGGCGGCAACGCCTTCACTATTGAAACCACTATTCTGAAGCCCGCGAAATCATGAAAAAAATAACGCTTCTTCTCGCAGGGATCCCGCTTTGCGCCTCACTGAGCGCGCATGCGCAAAGCCAGGTCACGGTCTATCTTCCCGGACAGACGGTGGTGGTCAGCAACGCGCAAAACCTGGCGCAGCTGGTGACGAATCCGGCACTGGCGGGCAAAACCTGGTGGCCCGGCACGGTGATCGCCGAAAGGCAGGCCACCGCCGTGGCGGTGCAGCAGCAACAGCAACTGCTGGCGCGCCTGAAAGGCTGGAGCGCCGCGCTGCGGGCAGATAACGACGGTGAAAAAGCCGCACGGGTCGATAACATTTATCAGCAGGTCGCAGCGGTAAAAGTGACCGGCCGACAAACAGCGGATCTCGATCCGGATCGGGTACGCATACAGCCGCAGGCGAATCGTCGGCTGGAGGGTGAGTACGGCCTCTATACGTTAACCAAACCCACCACGCTGACGATGGCCGGTCTGCTCACTGACAGCGGCAAAACGTCCTGGCAGCCGGGGCGCAGCGTGCGGGATTATGTGAACGATCGCGAACGTCTGGCAGGCGCGGAGCGCAACAATGCGGTGCTGATCGCCCCTGACGGCAAGGTCAGCGAGGTGCCCATCGCGTACTGGAACCGCCGTCATGTTGAGCCTGAAGCGGGCAGCATTATTTACCTTGGCTTCTCTTCATGGTCGCTTCCCGGCGAGTATGCCGATCTTAACCAGCAGATTGTCTCTGTTCTGACGCACCGGATCCCTGAGTGATGAAAAAAACATATCTTTTCAGCCTGCTGGCTCTCTCTGTCGCCTGCGCATGTCAGGCCAGCGCGTCGGACAACGATCTGGTCGCGCCGTCACAATCGGATATGGGCGGCGTCGGCCTGCTTCAGGTGCCGACCGCGCGTATGGCGAAGGACGGCGAGTTCAGCCTCAACTATCGCTATAACGATCAGTACCGTTTCTACTCCTCTTCGGTACAGCTTTTCCCCTGGCTGGAAGCGACTATCCGTTACACCGACGTGAAAACCCGTCGCTACAGCGCCGATTCAAGCTTCAGCGGCAACCAGACCTATAAAGACAAAGCGTTCGATCTGAAGCTTCGCCTCTGGCAGGAAGGGTTCTGGCTGCCGGAAGTGTCGGTTGGCGCGCGCGACCTCGGCGGCACCGGCCTGTTCGACAGCGAATTCATCGCGGCCACCAAAGCATGGGGGCCATTTGACTTCACGCTGGGTATGGGCTTTGGCTATCTGGGCAACAGCGGCAACGTAAAAAACCCCTTCTGCCAGGCGGACAGCAGCTACTGTAATCGTTCCAACGGCAACGGCGAGGCGGGTTCTGTCAACGGCGACGACCTGTTTAAAGGACCGGCCTCTCTCTTTGGCGGTGTGGAGTACCAGACGCCGTGGCAGCCGCTGCGTCTGAAAGCGGAGTATGAAGGCAACGATTATCAGGGCGACTTTGCTGGCCGCCTGGAGCAGCGCAGTAAGGTTAACGTCGGCGCGATCTATCGCCTGACCGACTGGGCGGACGTGAATGTCAGCTACGAGCGCGGCAACACCTTTATGGCCGGTTTTACCCTGCGCACCAACTTTAACGAGTTGCGCTCTGCCGCCATTGATTCGCCAAAGCCCGCTTACAAACCGCAGCCGCAGGATCGCTTCCTTGAGCCGACCGTGGTGGCGAACCAGCTTACCGACCTGAAATACAATGCCGGCCTGAGCGGCCCGAACCTTCAGGTGAAAGGCAATACGCTTTACGCTACCGGGCAGCAGAGCAAATATCGTAATACGCAGGAAGGCGTCGATCGCGCGAACGTGATCATGATGAACAATCTTCCAGCGGATATTGATACGCTCAGCGTAACCGAAACCCGCAACAATATGCCGCAGGTCACCACCGTGACGCATGTCGACAGCCTGCGCCAGCAGTTGGAAGGCTATCCGCTGGGCAAAGAGAAGTCGCTCGATCAGCAGCGGGTTGAACCGCGCGATCCGGGCCGTACCGAACAGGGTTTCCATATCGCGCCGGATCGCTTCAACGCCAGCCTGTCGCCGGTGCTTAACCAGTCGGTCGGCGGCCCGGAAAGCTTCTACCTTTATCAGGTGGGCGTGATGGCGAACGCCAACTACTGGCTTACCGACCATCTGTTGTTAGATGGCAGCGTGTTTGCCAACATCGCCAACAACTACGATAAGTTTAACTACAACGGCGCACCGACTGACTCCTCGCTGCCGCGCGTGCGTACGCACATTCGCGACTACGTGGATAACAACGTTTACGTTAACAACCTGCAAGCCAACTACATGCATGCGCTGGGTAACGGCTTCTATGGTCAGGTCTACGGCGGCTATCTGGAAACCATGTACGGCGGCGTGGGCGGTGAAGTGCTTTATCGTCCGCTGGATGCTGACTGGGCCGTTGGCGTGGATGCTAACTACGTTAAGCGTCGCGACTGGGACAACATGATGCAGTTTGACAACTACGATGCGAAGGTGGGCAACCTGACCGCCTACTGGCATCCGTGGTTTATGAACGGCGTTCTGGTGAAAGCCAGCGTGGGGCAGTATCTGGCAGAAGACAAAGGGGCAACGGTGGACATCTCCCGTCGTTTCGACAGCGGTGTGATAGTGGGCGCTTACGCCACTAAGACCGACGTGTCCGCAGAAGAGTACGGCGAAGGCGACTTCACCAAAGGCTTCTACGTCTCTATTCCTATGGATCTGTTTACCGCTTCGCCAACGCGGGGTCGTGCGCAGGTCAACTGGACGCCGCTGACGCGTGACGGCGGTCAGATGCTGGGCCGTAAATATCAGCTCTACGACATGACCAGCGACAGGGATATCAACTACCGCTGATAACAACCGTACAGGGCAGATCGCCCGGTATCAATGATGAACGCCATCCTGCTCGCTGAGCGGATGGCGTTGTTGTTTCTGTTCCTTCAGATAGCCGACGTACCGCCATCGACAAACAGTTCGATGCCGTTCACGTAGGTCGAGTCATCTGAGGCGAGGAACAGGGCGGCCGTGGCGATCTCTTCAGACGTGCCCATCTCTCCGCGCGGGATCAGCGATTCAAACTGCTTTATGGTTTCCGCATCAAACAGCTGTTCCTGAATTGGCGTGCGGATCTGTCCGGGATGCAACACGTTTACCCGTATCCTGCGATCCTTAAGTTCGTTCAGCCACGTCCGTGCAAACGAGCGAAGCGCTGCCTTGCTCGCGGAGTAGACGCCGAATCCGGGAAAACCTTTCACCGCCGCCATTGAGCCGTTCATGATAATCGATCCGCCATCGTTAAATAACGGCAGCGCTTTCTGCACCGTGAACAGCGTTCCGCGGGTGTTAAGACCAAACACCGTATCAAAATGTTTTTCGGTCACGTCGCCTATGTTGGCCGACTCACCCGACCCGGCGCTGGCGAACAGCACGTCGATTTTGCCTTTTTCGCGCCTGACCGTATCGAACAGACGATCCAGATCGTCCAGGCTGGCCGCGTCGCCCTGCACGCCGGTAACGTTGCGGCCAATCAGTTTTACTGCCTTATCAAGCGTCTCCTGCCGTCGCCCGGAAATGAAAACGTAAGCGCCTTCCGCAACAAATAATTGCGCGGTCGCCAGCGCCATGCCGCTGGTGCCGCCCGTGATCACTGCGATTTTACCGTCAAGCTTTCCCATCATTACTCCTGTCAATCTCGTGGATGGCCTCGCTGCGCGGAAAAGCGCGTAAAAGCCGGTCAGATAAACGGTGCGGCTTGCACCGATTGCTGGATCGTGCCGGAAAGATGCGCCATAATGAACGGAGCACCGCTCCGGATAAATATATGGAGCACTGTTCCGTTTGTCAAGGAGGCCTATGCGAGCCGACGCAAAAAAGAATTACAACCATCTTCTGACCATCGCCGGTGAGGTGGTATCCGTGCAGGGCGTGGAGGCGTCTCTGCGTGATATTGCGCGTAAAGCCGATGTGGGAATGGGCACGCTCTATCGCCACTTTCCCTCGCGGGAGGCGTTGCTGGAGGCGTTGCTCCGTTCAAGTCTGGACGAGCTGACGCAGCATGCAAAGACGCTTGAAGCCTCAGACGCAGCGGATGAAGCCCTGCTTAACTGGTCGCGCGCGGCGGTCGCGTTCACGCAGAAATACAGCGGTATTGTCGATCTGATGGCTGTGGCAATGGCTGACGAAAATTCTGCGTTGCATGCGTCCTGCACGCAGGTGAAATCATCCGGCGCACGCCTGTTAGGCCGCGCTCAGGCGGCAGGTAGCGCGCGGAAAGATATCGATGGCGCGGATCTGATGGCGCTGATCGCTGCGCTCGGCTGGCTTAACGACCAGCCATCTTTTGCGCCGCGGGCGGATCGTCTTTTTAACATTATTGCCGACGCCATCAGGTCTGCCCCTGGCGCTGCGAACGATAAAAAGCGCTGATGCGGCCTTCAGAGAGCCTTGCCAGCTCTCTGAAACTACGCCATGATCGGCGCCAACTCTGGCGACTACCTGTGCGATTTTTAAGGATGTTTTCGATGATCACTGCAACACGCATTGCGTGGGTGTTACAAACGGTGCTGAATATTGGGCTGATTGTGCTGGCGGGTATACTGGTTATTTTTCTGGGCAAGGAGACGTTTCACCTTGCTAACGTGTTGCTTAATACGGGCGAACAAAAGTCGTCCTACCTGTTGATAGACGGCATTGTCATCTATTTCCTCTACTTTGAATTTATCGCGCTGATCGTGAAGTATTTTCAGTCTGGCTATCACTTCCCGCTGCGCTATTTTGTCTATATCGGCATCACGGCGATTATCCGTCTGATCATTGTCGACCATAAAAATCCGTTCGATACGCTGGCCTATTCCATTGCGATCCTGATCCTCGTCATTACCCTCTGGCTCGCCAACAGTAACCGGCTGAAGCGCGAGTAGCACACAGCCAAAAATCAAAAAATTGCGCGTCGGGCGCTGTGTACCCGGCGCGTGACTGCGCTACACTATGGCACCCTGATTTCTCCCGGAGACGCCGTATGGCTGATAACGCGCTGCTGCAACTGCGCGCCATGACATGGCTGACTGACTCTTCCCCGCTGCTTACCGCGCCGCTGCTCGACTGGCTGATGGAGGAGGACTCCATGACCCGACGTTTTGAGCGCCACTGCGGTCAGGTTACCGTTGAGATCCAGCATGAAGGTTTTATCAGTGCTGATGAGGCTGGCGAGGAGGCGACACTGCTGCCGCTGTCAACAAAATACTGGCTGCGCGAAATCCTGCTGTGCGGCGATGGCGTGCCCTGGCTGGCTGGCCGCACGCTGGTGCCGGAATCCACCTTAATGGGCCCGGAGCAGATGCTTCAGCAGTTGGGAACGCGGCCGCTTGGCCGTTACCTGTTCTCCTCTTCCACCCTGACGCGCGATTTTATTGAACCGGGACAGGTGGAAGGATTATGGGGGCGGCGCTCGCGATTGCGCCTTTCTGATAAACCGCTGCTCCTTACCGAACTGTTTTTACCGCCTGCACCGCTCTATCAGGCGATGCGCAATCAATGAAGGAAACCTGGTGCCATGGAAAGAAGCCTGCCGGAAAGTAAATTAAGATCCTACAGCCGCCTGATGCGTATTGATAAACCCATCGGTTCGCTGCTGTTGCTGTGGCCGACGCTCTGGGCACTGTGGCTGTCTGGGATGCAGGTTCCTCCGTTGAAGGTGCTGATCGTTTTTGTGCTGGGCGTATTTTTTATGCGCGCCGCAGGCTGCGTGGTGAATGACTATGCCGATCGCAAAATAGACGGTCACGTTAAACGTACCCGCACCCGGCCACTGCCCGGCGGTGCGGTCACGGCCCGAGAGGCCCGGCTGCTGTTTGCCGGCCTGGTGCTGGCATCGTTCTGTCTGGTGCTGACCATGAACGCAATGACCATCTGGCTCTCGTTTGCCGGGCTGGCCCTGGCGTGGGTTTACCCGTTTATGAAGCGCTATACGCATCTGCCGCAGGTAGTGCTGGGCGCAGCGTTTGGCTGGGCGATCCCAATGGGCTGGGCGGCGGTAAGCGAAACGGTGCCGCTTACCTGCTGGCTGCTATTCTTTGCCAACATCTGCTGGACGGTTGCTTACGATACGCTGTATGCGATGGTGGATCGCGATGACGACCTGAAAATCGGCGTGAAATCCACCGCTGTTCTTTTTGGGCGCTTTGAGAAACTCATCGTCGGCCTGTTGCAGCTCTCTACGCTACTCCTGATGACGCTGATCGGCTGGCGGCTGGCGCTGGGCGGAATATATTACGTTGCGGTATTACTGGCGGGGCTGCTGTTTATCCGACAGCAAAAGATCATCGCCACACGCGACCGCGATGCCTGCTTCCGGGCTTTTTTGAATAACAATTACGTAGGATTGATTCTGTTTGTTGGCGTTGCGCTGAGCACGGCGCCGCTGGCGGGGTGGTGGTAAGATTCATTCAAAAAAAGGGGAACGTTTGTCCCCCTTTTTTAGCGCGTTACTCGTGCGCCGAGGCGCTTTCAATGGTCATCCTGACCTCCTGAGTAATCAAATCCGCCAGCATCTGATAAACCCGCTGCGTCTGCTCAACGCGCGCATCGCCGGTATCACTGATGTAGCCTTCATCGCGCAGCGTCAGCACCAGCGTTGAGAATACCGCTTTATCGAAGAATTCCGGCGCGTTGATGCCGTGCAGAACCGACAGGCGCTGCGCCATGGTGCGGCTCTCTTTCTCCAGCGTCCCGCGGTTGATGGCCGGGTTGGCGCTAAGGATTGAGAACGTAATCGCATAGCGCTGGAGCGTTTCACGGACGCCCGCCGCCAGCAGTTGCAGCGTGCGGAAGCGAACAGGACTGAGGCGCAGCGCGTGCTCGTCGGCGGTGAGCAGGCCCTGACGCGCCATTTCGCTGACCAGCGCGTCGACCACCCCAGGCAGATCCTCTTTATTCCATCGCAGGAACAGTTCACTTTTCAGCATCGGATAGATAACGCTTAACTGACGCAGCAGTTCTGCCCGACTCAGCTCGCGATGCTGCATCAAAATAACGGCGATGAGCGAAGGCATTACCAGCATGTGATGAATGTTGTTGCGGTAGTAGGTCATCAGTACCGCCTGCTCGCGCGGCAGAATGATGATCTCGCCGATGTTGTCCTGCTCAATCTCAAACTTATTCATGCTCAGGGCGTGACTGAGCAGGGCTTCCGGCGTCATATCCGGCACGGTGGCGTCGGATGAGTAGGGCACGTTACGCAGAAGTTGCATGTAACAGTCCAACTGCTCGGTCAACTGCTCGCGGGTGAGCGAGCGCTGACGGGAAGCCAGCAGGGCGGTGACGCAGAGGTTCATGGCGTTAGCCGCGCCTGCGTTGTTGATCCTCACCATCACGCGTGCAGCGATATCATTCACCGCCGGGGTGAGCCAGGCGGGACGCTGGGACTCAATAGGATCGATAGCGTCGCGCCATTCGGGCACGTGCTTATTCAGATAGTTCACCAGCGGAAGCGGTTCGCCAAAGTTCACGTAGCCCTGGCCGAGATTGCGCAGCTTACTGAGTCCGCGCACCATCTGCATCAGTCCTTCTTTTTCTTTGGTTGCGCCACGCAGTTCCTTGGCGTAAGTACCGACTTCCATTACGTGCTCATAGCCGATATAAATCGGCACCAGCGTAATCGGGCGGTTGCCGCCGCGCAGCATCGCCTGGATGGTCATCGACAGCGTGCCGGTTTTTGGATCCAGCAAACGACCGGTACGTGAGCGACCGCCTTCAACGAAATACTCTACCGAATAACCACGGCTGAACAGTTCGCCGAGATATTCGCGAAAAACCGTGGAATAGAGCTTATTACCCTTAAAGGTTCGGCGAATAAAAAATGCGCCAAGGCGGCGGAAAACAGGACCGGCGGGCCAGAAATTCAGGTTGATGCCTGCGGCGATATGCGGTGGCACCAGCCCCTGATGGTAAAGCACGTAAGAAAGCAGCAGATAATCCATGTGGCTGCGATGGCAGGGCACATAGACGATCTCATGACCATCCTGCGCCAGTTGACGAACGCGTTCGCCGCCGTTGACGTTAATGCCCTGATAAAGCTTGCTCCACGTCCAGCCCATGATGCGATCGGTCAGGCGAATGGCTTCGTAAGAGAAGTCCGCCGCCACCTCTTCCATCAGCTCAATCGCATTCTGTTGCGCTTTCTCATGAGAGATTTTTTTACTGCGCGCTTCGTCCTCAACGGCCTTGGCAATGGCCTTTGACTGGAGCAGCTTGCTGAACAGATCCTGCCTGACCGGCAGTCGGGGGCCAATGGCCGCCAGGCGCTGGCGGGCGAAATGCATGCGCGCCACGCGCGCCAGCTTTTGCGCAATGCTTTTATCGGTGCCGTGCTCGGTCGCCATGCGGCGCAGCGACAGGATCGGCGAAAAACGCACAAAGCTGTCGCGGCCCAGCCACAGGACGGCAAAGAATTTTTGAATGCCGTTCAGCACCCGCAGATGCGGCTGCTCATCACCCTGAACTTCACGGCCCGGCGCACGGCCAAACATGACCGAGACCGGCACCATCTGCACATCCAGTAGCGGGTTGCTGCGGTGCAAATCCAGATACTCATGGAAAAGTTTTACGGATTCAAGATTGGGGACGAAGTAAGGAAAAACGCGCGGGCCATCGTGAATAAACACATGGCGGGGCAGTACGGCGCCGTCAATTTCCAGCGGTTCTAACGGATCGGGAAGATCTTCTTTACGGCACTGTTCGCGCAGCGCCAGCAAATCAGCCTTTGAATCGTACGGCAGCACATACATAATAGGGCGCGACGTATCCAGCCCCAGTTCCGTAATCGGCTCGGCGGGTATCGCCTTACTCTTTACCAGTATTTTTACAGGTAAATTCAATAGGTTATAATATAATTTACGCCAACCTGACATAGACAACATGAAGCCTCTTGTTAGCAAAGCGCCGCAAGCATACCAGAAAGCGCCAGTGAAATCTGTGGTGTTGCAATTTGTGCGCCACCGGGACATTGACGTTAAATATCTCAAAGGGTTCCCTGAACATGGCAAATAACGTCACCGGCTTGACCCGGATCATTAAAGCGGCCGGCTACTCCTGGAAGGGGCTGAGCGCCGCCTGGCGTCATGAAGCGGCATTCCGTCAGGAGGCGATTGCCGCCGTTGTGGCTATCGCCATTGCCTGCTGGCTGGATGTGGATGCTATTACGCGCGTGTTGCTGATTGGTTCCGTGGTGCTGGTCATCATAGTGGAAATCCTCAATAGCGCGATTGAAGCCGTCGTCGACCGCATTGGCAGTGAATTTCATCCGCTGTCGGGCCGCGCAAAGGATATGGGCTCAGCGGCGGTGCTATTAACCATTCTGTTTGCGCTCTTCGTGTGGGCAATGCTGTTAATACCGCAAATGCGATAATCTTTCCAGATTTTGACAACGCGCTGTTATTTCCCATATTTTGGGTTTTCAATCAGCAAATACCTGTATATACTCACAGTCGACTGTATAAACAACCAGGGGGCGGAATGAAAGCACTAACGGCAAGGCAGCAGCAGGTCTACGACCTGATTCGCGACCACATTAATCAGACCGGCATGCCGCCAACGCGGGCAGAAATCGCAGCCCGGCTGGGTTTTCGTTCTCCTAACGCGGCGGAAGAGCACCTGAAGGCGCTGGCGCGTAAAGGCGTGATTGAAATCATTTCTGGCGCATCGCGCGGTATCCGTCTGATGATGGAAGAAGAAGAAGGGTTGCCGCTCATCGGTCGCGTGGCCGCCGGTGAGCCACTGCTGGCGCAGGAGCACATTGAAGGGCGCTACCAGGTTGATCCCGATCTGTTCAAACCGGGCGCCGACTTTTTGCTACGCGTTGCCGGTATGTCGATGAAAGACATCGGCATTATGGATGGCGACCTGCTGGCGGTGCATAAAACGCAGGATGTGCGTAACGGCCAGGTGGTCGTGGCGCGCATTGACGATGAAGTCACCGTTAAGCGCCTGAAAAAACAGGGCAACATTGTTCATCTTCTGCCAGAAAACAATGAGTTTGAGCCTATCGTGGTCGATCTACGCCAGCAGACGCTCTCTATTGAAGGGCTTGCCGTCGGTGTTATTCGTAACGGCAACTGGCTCTGACCGACTTCATTAACGCGTTATGATGAATAGCGCGTGCGCCTCGCCTGCTCGCTGACTTGCCCCGGCCAGCGAGCAGTTTTATCGTCTGTCGCGTAGTGGAAGCCGATGCGATTCTTCACCTCCTCTGATAAACACCTCTGGCGGCTGGCGCTGCCGATGATCCTCTCGAACATCACCGTTCCTCTTCTTGGACTGGTGGATACTGCCGTTATCGGCCATCTTGACAGCCCTACCTACCTTGGCGGCGTGGCAATAGGCACCACGGCAACCAGTTTTCTGTTCATGCTGCTGCTTTTTTTGCGCATGAGCACAACAGGATTGACCGCTCAGGCATTGGGTTCCGGCGATAAAACCGCGCTGGCACGCGCGCTGATGCAACCGCTGCTGATAGCCTTTGTGGCAGGTTTTGCCTTCATCTTATTCAAATCTCCTCTCACCCACCTGGCATTAAAACTGGTCGGCGGTGACCGCGACGTTCTGCATCAGGCTGCACTCTTTATGAACATCCGCTGGCTGAGTGCCCCGGCGACGCTGGCAAATTTAGTTTTGCTGGGATGGCTGCTGGGCGTGCAGTATGCGCGTGCACCGATAATTTTGCTCATTACAGGTAACCTGGTGAATATCGTCCTCGACCTCTGGCTGGTGCCTGGTCTCAAAATGGGCGTACAGGGCGCCGCGACAGCGACGGTTATCGCAGAATACTGCACGCTGGCCATCGGCCTGTTAATGGTTGTGAAGGTGTTGAAACTGCGCGGCATTACGCTGTCGTTGCTAAAAACGGCCTGGCGAGGCAATGTTGGCCGACTGCTGCGCCTGAACCGCGATATCATGCTGCGCTCGCTGCTGCTGCAACTCTGCTTTATGTCGCTGACCATTATCGGCGCCCGCCTGGGGGGCGAAGTGGTGGCGGTTAATGCGGTATTGCTGATGTTCCTGACCTTTACCGCCTACGCGCTTGACGGATTTGCCTATGCCGTAGAAGCCTGCTCCGGCGAAGCCGTAGGCGCCCGCGACGGCAGACAACTGCTGTTGGTATGGCGTTCGGCCTGCCGCCAGGCGGGCATGGTTGCGCTGGCTTTCTCACTTTTCTATGCCGTTGTCGGAACAAATATCGTCGCGCTGCTTACATCGATTCCTGAACTACAGCAGCAGGCAGATAACTACCTTATCTGGCAAATCATCCTGCCCGTATGCGGCGTGTGGTGCTATCTGCTGGACGGGATGTTTATCGGCGCCACGCGCGCCAGCGAAATGCGTAATGGAATGGCGGTTGCCGCATTGGGTTACGGGTTGGCGCTGACCAGCGTGCCGTTGCTAGGTAATCACGGCTTATGGCTGGCGTTAACCGTTTTTCTTGTTCTGCGAGGAGTGGTGCTGTGGGGGATCTGGCGACGACACTGGCAAAACGGTACGTGGCTTCCCTGACACATTTTTTTACATGTTGTTGCCGTTTCGTTAGCGGCTGATCTGCCTGTCTTTTTTCATTTTTGCCACAGGATTGATGGCGGAATAAGAGTAATCCACTCGGGTTGGGCGGAAAATTTCTCATCTTCTACTACAATTATCTGTACGTTAGGCATTTAAAGCGAATTATCTTGCTTTTGCATTATTGCTAAAACGATATCACTTAAGCGGACAACACCTAAGGTCGAGGAGAGACAAGATGAATAAAGACGAAGCCGGCGGTAACTGGAAACAGTTGAAAGGTAAAGTGAAAGAGAAATGGGGCAAGCTGACCGACGATGATATGACTATTGTTGAAGGCAAACGCGATCAGCTGGTTGGTAAAATTCAGGAGCGTTACGGTTATGGAAAAGACCAGGCTGAGAAAGAATTAAGCGAATGGGAAACCCACAACAACCATCGTTTCTGACAGCCCTGATTGACACTCATTTAAGCGTTTCAGGATGATACTCCTACCCTGGCACATGGACAGTGCCGCTTAATCCCTCTTATCGTCCCGAATTTCTCAGCGCCCGCGTTTCTTTGACACCCATTCCTTGTGATCATGCTTGCACTCTTTACGATCGGTGCAGCTTTCAACAACTGTACACTCTTCGCACAAACCATGCGCTTCTATTACGCTATGCGCCAGTACAAAACCTGATTTTAGCGCCAGCGTTTTCAATATCTCTTCAACGCCATCCGCATGCTGTTCAGCAACCGAGCCGCAGCGATCGCAGATCAACATCGCTGAACTGTGTGAAGGTTCTTCGAAGTGATGGCAGACCACATAGCTGTTTGTTGACTCTACGCGATGGACAAATCCCTGTTCGAGCAGAAAATCGAGCGCGCGATACACCGTGGGCGGTTTCGCCTGCGGTTCGGACTCACGAAGCAGATCCAGAAGGTCATAAGCACTGATTGCGCCGCTGCGCTGGCTCATTAAACGAAGAACTTCCAGGCGCTGAGGCGTCAATCTGACATTACGCTGCTGACAAAGCACCTCTGCCTGAGAGAGAATTTTTTCAGGACTGTTCAGGTTCATTGTATTGCCCTCCGCACGATAGTGATTGTTATGTTATCACGGCATAACTGAAACGCCGAATTCCGCTTCCCCATAAATATTTCCTCTTTGCCACAGGGTTGCTTACCAGCGAAACTCCAGAAACCGGTGGTATTTGCCCTAATGCGCTATCGTTAATGAAAACTGATTTTTCTCATTGTTTCTGCTCGTGTCTGAAATTTTCACTAAAATAATATTAATGTCATTGGCGTGAATAAAGATGAAACTTGTTGCCAGAGGCAGGCAGGGAAGGGAATCGAGCCAAAATGACCCTGTTGCCCACTTTATTAATTAGCGTGTTAACAGATAAATAAAGGGTCAATGAGCAGAAAAGCCAGTGAATTGTTCCTGTTTTCTCAGCAATGAATTGTTCCAAAAATGTTCATTATGCAGGTCATCGCACCGGGCTCACGTTATGAGCGCGCACTCTTCTTTTATGGATGGGTTTAAAGCAAAATGGCAAAAAAAATCAGTATGTCGAAACGATTTTCCCAACCTGCGGTATTTACTGTCCTGTTTTCCGTCCCTCTCGGCGCGCTTGCAGCCGGCAACTATTACGATGCGCGTAATGATGCAATGGGCGGTACGGGCGTGGCGTCATCCACCTACGGCACTGCGGTGCTGGCTAACCCGGCGTTAATGACCAAAGCGCGGCCGGAAGACAACGTCAGCATTATTCTTCCTGCGGCGGGCGTTCAGCTCACGGACAAACACAAGCTGATTGATAAGATTGATGATTTGACCGACAGCGTCGACAGTTACCAGGACATCGCTAATAGCGGTAGCTTCACTCCGGCCGATTATCCACGCGTGCAGGCCGCAGCTGGCGATCTTGCCAGCCAGTTGCGCGGCATGAAGGGCAATCAGGCCTCCGGCACCGCAGGCGTTGCGTTTGCTGTGACCGTACCCAATGAGGTGCTGCCGTTTGCCTTCGTCACCAAAGCCTACGGCACGGCGAATGTCAGAGCCGCCGTCAGCCAGAGCGATATTGATTACCTTCAGGGCGTGGCCGACGGCACTATTTTTCCGCTGCCTGGCGATGAAGACAGGCTGACCTCTGCCGGGCTGGGCCGTGGCGCGATTGTTTACGATTATGGCGTTGCCGTAGCGCATGAGTTCACCATCGCAGGGCAGCCGGTTTCCTTCGGCGTGACGCCGAAATTGCAGAAAACCTATCTCTATAACTACAGCGCGTCGGTCTATAACTACGACAAATCAGACTTCAAAAAAGGCCGCTACAAAAATGACGACACCGGTTTCAACATCGATGCGGGCGCCGCAACCGATCTGAACGATAACTGGACGCTGGGCGTCAGTGCGCAAAACCTGATTTCTCGCGATATTGAAACCAAAGAGATCAGCGGATTCAAAGACACTTATCAGATCCGACCTGTGGTCACGCCCGGCGTCTCGTTCCATACCGACCGCCTGACCACCGCACTGGATGTTGATGCGACGCCGACCAAACGCTTTAAAACGCAGGATCAAAGTCAGTATGCGGGCGTCGGTGCCGAATATCGCCTGCTGAGCTGGCTCCAGCTACGCGCCGGCTACCGTGCAGATATGAAGTCTAACGACACCAACGTGGTGACTGCCGGTTTTGGCATATCACCCTTTAATAAAGTCCATCTCGACCTTGCAGGTATGAAGGGCGACGACAACACCTGGGGCGCGGTAGCGCAAATGAACTTTACGTTCTGATTGTCCGGGGGCGCTCCGTGCGCCCCTTTTACCGCCTGCGCGACAGCTTGAGATGATCGCGACAGGGGCGCGTGTTATCATTACGCTGATTTTTTGAACCCATCGAGTTAGCACGCCCTATGACCCAACATCTGCCCGCCCTTCGTTTCTCCATCGCACCCATGCTGGACTGGACCGACCGCCACTGCCGTTATTTTCATCGACAGCTAACGCGTGAGGCTCTGCTTTATACGGAAATGGTCACCACCGGCGCCATCATTCATGGTAAAGGCGACTATCTGGCGTGGAGCCAGGAAGAGCAGCCCGTCGCATTGCAGTTGGGCGGTAGCGATCCTGCGGCGCTGGCGCAATGCGCACGCCTGGCGGAAGCGCGCGGCTACAGTGAAGTGAACCTGAACGTCGGCTGTCCCTCCGATCGCGTTCAAAATGGTCGTTTCGGCGCCTGCCTGATGGGCGAGGCGGCGCTGGTCGCCGACTGTGTGAAGGCGATGCGTGACCAGCTGTCGATTCCGGTCACGGTGAAAACACGCATTGGTATTGATGAACAGGATAGCTACGAATTTCTCTGCGACTTTATTCGTCAGGTTTCGGAGCAGGGCGGCTGCGAGACATTTATCATCCACGCGCGCAAGGCATGGCTGTCGGGCCTCAGCCCGAAAGAGAATCGCGAAATCCCGCCGCTGGATTACGCACGCGTCTATCAACTGAAACGTGACTTCCCGCATCTGACGATGTCGATTAACGGCGGCGTAAAGTCTCTTGAAGAGGCCAGAACGCACCTGCAACACGTGGATGGCGTGATGATGGGGCGCGAGGCGTATCAAAATCCCGGCATACTGGCGCAGGTCGACCGCGAACTGTTTGGCAGCAGCCAGCCTGCGGTTGATTCGGTTGCGGTGGTGCGTGCAATGTATCCCTACATTGAACGGGAACTGGCGAACGGCACTTACCTGGGCCATATCACGCGTCACATGCTTGGCCTTTTTCAGGGCATTCCGGGCGCGCGCCAGTGGCGTCGTTACCTGAGCGAAAATGCTCACAAGCCGGGCGCCAGTATTGAAACGGTCGAACAGGCGCTGGCCCTGGTCGCCGACAGAGTGACCGCCACGGCGTAGAAATCGTGAAAGTGATAACAGTTACAGGTGAGAATGCGGCCGCGATCACATTCTGGCATCTTCATAAGATGAATCCGTGATAACCCATATTTTTTACTTATGAACTCTGCCAGGATGCTCCTCCAGATTCGCCGCCGTACCCTACAAACCGCGCGAACGATAAAAAAGAAAAAAGGGCCTCCTTGCGGGAGGCCCTTGCCATTTCTGCGCATCACGGGATCAACAAACTGGAACCCTGTGTGGCACGGCTTTCCAACGTTTTATGCGCCTGCTGCGCATCTTTTAACGCGAACTTCTGCTGGTCCGGCACGTCCACATTGATAGCACCACTGGCGATCATTGAAAAAAGCTCGTTGCTGGCATTGATCAGTGACTCGCGGCTGGTGATATAGCCGTGCAGCGAAGGACGGGTAACGTACAGCGATCCCTTCTGATTCAGAATACCTAAATTAACGCCGGTTACCGGGCCGGAAGCGTTACCGAAACTGACCATCAGCCCGCGCCGTTGCAGGCAGTCCAGTGACGTCTCCCAGGTATCTTTACCAACGGAGTCATACACCACTCGCACCATTTTGCCGTTTGTGAGTGTCGATACACGTTCGGCCACGTTCTCTTCGCGGTAATTTATGGTGGCCCAGGCGCCCGCCGCTTTTGCTCGTGCGGCCTTCTCAGCCGATCCTGCCGTACCGATTAAACGTGCGCCCAGTGCTTTCGCCCACTGACAGGCGATCAGCCCAACGCCGCCGGCCGCCGCATGGAAAAGAAAAACCTCATCCGGCTGAATCACATAGGTCTGACGCAGAAGGTAGTGAACGGTCAGACCTTTCAGGAAAGAGGCCGCCGCCTGCTCATAAGTAATACAGTCGGGAAGCACGGCGAGTTTATCGACGGGCACCACGTGAGATTCGCTATAGGCACCCAAAGCGGAATGGGCATAAACGACCCGGTCGCCCGGTTTCACCGCTGTTACGCCTTCACCCACGCGCTTTACCACGCCGGCGGCTTCGGTTCCCAGTCCTGTTGGCAACTGTGCCGGATAGAGTCCGCTGCGCATATAGGTATCGATGTAATTGATACCAATCGCTTTGTTCTCAACAACCACTTCACCTGCGGCCGGTTCGGGCAAATCGACGTCGATCAGCTGCATCACTTCCGGGCCGCCATGCTGACTGATTTGTATACGTTTTACCATATTCCCTCCTGTTGATTCCGCGTCATTGAGGGAGGACGACAGGGCACCAAACGGGTATACTTGCGCGTCCGACCACTCAGATTTTTGGTATTGCATCACTATGGCAGGAAATAAACCCACCAACAAATCCGTTGATAAGCGCGAGCCGCGCGATCGGCAGATGGAAGGGCTAAAATTACCGCCCCATTCGCTGGAAGCGGAGCAATCCGTACTGGGCGGGCTGATGCTGGATAACGAACGCTGGGACAACGTTTCCGAGCGCGTGGTGGCGCAGGATTTCTTCAGCCGCCCGCACCGGATGATTTTCGGCGAAATGCAGCGCCTGCTGGAGCAGGGCAAACCTATCGATCTTATTACCCTGTCCGAATCGATGGAAACGCGCGGCGAACTGAGCATGGTCGGCGGTTTTGCTTACCTGGCGGAGCTGTCCAAAAATACGCCAAGCGCGGCGAACATAGGCGCTTATGCCGATATCGTACGCGAACGTGCCGTCGTCCGTGAAATGATCGCCGTGGCTAACGAGATCGCCGACGCCGGTTATGATCCGCAAGGACGCACCAGCGAGGATCTGCTCGATCTTGCTGAATCCCGCGTCTTTCAAATCGCAGAAAATCGCGCCAATAAAGATGAAGGCCCGAAAAGCGTCGATCAGATCCTTGAAGCCACCATCTCGCGCATTGAATCGCTCTACCAAACGCCGCACGACGGCGTAACCGGCGTTGATACCGGTTATCAGGATCTGAATAAAAAGACCGCCGGGCTTCAGCGTTCGGATCTGATCATCGTGGCGGCGCGTCCTTCTATGGGTAAAACCACCTTTGCGATGAACCTGTGTGAAAATGCTGCGATGACGCAGGATAAGCCCGTTCTGATCTTCAGCCTGGAGATGCCCGGCGAGCAGATCATGATGCGTATGCTGGCATCGCTGTCGCGCGTTGACCAGACGCGTATTCGTACCGGACAGCTTGATGACGAGGACTGGGCGCGCATCTCCAGTACCATGGGCATCCTGCTGGAAAAGAAAAACATGTTTATCGATGATTCTTCCGGCCTGACGCCCACGGAAGTACGCTCGCGCGCGCGACGCGTCTTCCGCGAGCACGGCGGGCTGAGCCTGATCATGATCGACTATCTGCAACTGATGCGCGTGCCGTCACTGTCAGAAAACCGTACCCTGGAGATCGCCGAGATCTCCCGCTCGCTGAAGGCGCTGGCGAAAGAGCTACAGGTGCCGGTGGTGGCGCTCTCGCAGCTTAACCGATCGCTGGAGCAGCGCGCTGATAAGCGCCCGGTCAACTCAGATCTGCGTGAATCCGGCTCGATTGAGCAGGACGCCGACCTGATCATGTTTATCTACCGCGATGAGGTTTATCACGAAAACAGCGATCTGAAAGGGATCGCGGAGATCATTCTCGGTAAGCAGCGTAACGGCCCGATCGGCTCGGTTCGTCTCACTTTTAACGGCCAGTGGTCGCGTTTCGATAACTATGCCGGGCCACAGTACGACGACGAATAACCCCGCTGCCGCGCGCGTTCACTCTTCTGTGGTATTGGGAAATAGTGTTGGACAGCGGGACGAAAAATACCGTTAGCTGTCTCACTTGTCCGCCTGAAAAACCTAACGGATCGCAGATGAGCCAGACTGATGAACATGATGTAAAAATACTGACGTTACTGGAAGCTAACGGCCGCCTGACCAACCAGGAACTGAGCGATCTGGTTGGCCTCTCCGCCTCGCAGTGCTCGCGTCGCCGCATCAGCCTTGAGCAGTCAGGACTGATCCTCGGCTATCACGCCAGGCTCTCGCCCGATGCGGTAGGGCTGAGCGTGATCGGCCTGATTGAAGTTCGCCTGCTTAACCACACTGCCGAATACGTAAAACGCTTTCATCACAGGGTGGCCAATGAGCCCGCCATCGTCGACGCGTGGAAAACCACCGGCGATGCTGACTATTTACTGAAGGTGGCGGTGGCGGATCTCCCCGGCCTGAGCGCCTTAATCAGTCAGTTGGTGGCGGGGCATCACAGCGTCTCGCATGTCAAAACCTCCGTGGTGCTGGATCGACTGAAAGAAAACGGTGCGAACGTGATTCAGAAATGAAATGAATTGCTGAAACGGCAATCGTTTTTTTCCGCGTCGGCTCGCAGTAATGCAGATCGGAGGCTGACCTTTTACCTTGAATACGGGTTATAGTGGCAGCCTGCTTTTGTCGCCCAGCGGCAATCTGATTAATAAAACGGAGATCTGCACCGTGTTTCAAAACGTTGATGCCTATGCTGGCGATCCCATCCTTACGCTGATGGAAACATTCAAACAGGATACGCGACCGCATAAGGTAAACCTGAGCATCGGGCTATATTACGACGAACAGGGCACCATTCCGCAGTTACAGGCGGTGGCTGAAGCAGAACATCGCCTCAGTGCCGGGGAGCATAGCGCGTCGCTTTATCTGCCAATGGATGGGTTGCCATCGTACCGCAGCGCTATTGCGCCGCTGCTTTTCGGTGAAGATCATGCCGCGTTAAAAGCGGGCCGTCTCGCGACGATTCAAACCGTCGGCGGCTCCGGCGCGTTGAAAATCGGCGCCGATTTCCTTAAAACCTATTTTCCTCAGTCGCAGGTCTGGGTCAGCGATCCCACCTGGGAAAACCATGTGGCGATTTTCTCCGGCGCAGGTTTTACGGTAAATACCTATCCCTGGTACGACGACGAGACCTGCGGTGTTAAGTTTGACGCATTCATCGCAACGCTGAACACGCTACCGGCGCAGAGCATCGTCCTGCTGCATCCCTGCTGCCATAACCCAACCGGCGCCGATCTTACCGATGCGCAATGGGATGCGGTAACTGACGTGCTGAAAGCGCGCCAGCTCATTCCTTTTCTTGATATTGCCTATCAGGGATTCGGGGCGGGGATGGCGGAGGACGCCTACGCTATTCGCGCCATCGCCGATGCCGGACTGCCCGTACTGGTCAGCAACTCGTTCTCAAAGATCTTTTCACTGTATGGCGAGCGTGTTGGCGGGCTGTCGGTGGTCTGTAACAATGCGGAAGAAGCGTCTCGCGTGCTTGGTCAGTTGAAGGCAACCGTGCGTCGCAACTACTCCAGCCCGCCAAACTTCGGCGCGCAGGTGGTTTCCTGCGTGCTGAATGATCCACAACTGAGGGCGAAATGGCTGGCCGAAGTGGAAGCAATGCGCCTGCGCATTATTGATATGCGTCACGCGTTAGTCGATGTGTTGAGCACGGCGTTGCCCGGTAAAAACTTCGACTATCTGCTTAAGCAGCGCGGCATGTTCAGCTATACCGGCCTGAGCGCGCAGCAGGTTGAACGGCTGCGCAATGAGTTTGGCATCTATCTGATTGCCAGCGGCCGCATGTGCGTGGCCGGACTCAACAGCAGGAACGTGCATCAGGTCGCAGAGGCCTTCGCGGCCGTCATGTAAGCCCTTGCGGCCGGGCGTCGTGTCCGGCTGCTATAACTTTTTCCCTTTTCGGGTTTATCTTTTCGCCTCATGTTACACACTTAACAAACATTTGCGTTAAGGAGTTCAACGATGTGGTATCAGCAAACCATTACCTTAAGCCCCAAAAGCCGGGGATTTCATCTCATTACCGATGAGGTGCTGGGCGAACTGCGCCGCCTGAGCGATGTGCAAACGGGTATGCTTCATCTGCTGTTGCAGCATACCTCCGCTTCGCTGACGCTGAATGAGAACTGCGATCCCACCGTACGCAGCGACATGGAACAGCATTTTCTGCGTACCGTGCCGGAAGATGCACCTTACGAACATGATTATGAAGGCGCCGACGATATGCCGGGGCACATCAAATCGTCGCTGATGGGCGTATCGCTGCTGCTGCCGGTCAGCCGTGGTCGGCTGGCGCTGGGCACCTGGCAGGGCATCTGGCTGGGTGAGCATCGTATTCACGGCGGCGCGCGGCGCATTGTCGCCACGCTGCAAGGGGAATAAACAATGAACGTATCGGATCTTCTCACTTACTGCATGGATAAGCCCGGCGCGGAACAGAGCGTGCACAGCGACTGGAAAGCCACGCAGATCAAAATTGACGACGTGCTTTTTGCAATGGTGCACGAGGTGCAGGGACGTCCTGCCGTGGCGCTGAAGAGTACCCCTGCGCTGGCCGATCTGCTACGAGAAGAGCATAAAGATGTGTTGCCGAGCGAACATTTGAACAAGTCGCACTGGAGCACGGTATTACTGGATGGAACGCTGAAGGATTCGCAGATCTACTATCTGGTGGATGCGTCCTGGCAGCAGGCGCTGAATACCCGAAAAGGGTAAGGAATAGCAGGTGGGGCGGCGGCAAGGCCGCCCCGATTGCGCAATCAGCCGCGCAGCGTATCAATGTCGATAACAAAGCGGTATTTCACGTCGCTTTTCAGCATGCGTTCGTAGGCTTCGTTGATCTCATTCATATTGATCATCTCAATATCTGAAGTGATATTGTGTTTGCCGCAGAAATCCAGCATGTCCTGCGTTTCTTTGATGCCGCCAATCAGTGAACCGGCCACGCTACGGCGTTTGAATATCAGGCTGGCAACATCCGGTGAAGGATGATTATTTTCCGGCACGCCAACCAGCGTCATATTGCCATCACGGCGCAGCAGGTTGATAAACGGATTCAGATCGTGCTCAGCCGCAACGGTGTTAAGGATAAAGTCGAAGCTGTTGACGTGGGCCGCCATCTGGTCGGCGTCTTTAGAAATTACCACTTCATCGGCACCAAGACGCTTGCCGTCTTCGATTTTTGATGGCGAGGTGGTGAAAAGCACCACGTGCGCGCCCATCGCGTGGGCAATTTTCACGCCCATGTGGCCGAGGCCGCCGAGGCCGACGATGCCCACTTTTTTGCCAGGGCCCACTTTCCAGTGATGCAACGGCGAATAGGTGGTGATGCCTGCACACAGCAGCGGCGCGGTGCCGGCCAGATCCAGGTTTTCAGGAATGCGCAGGACGAAGTCTTCGTTGACCACGACCTGAGTGGAATAGCCGCCGTAGGTGATATCGCCGGTTTGACGGTCTTCGCCATTATACGTTGCGGTAAAGCCATTTTCGCAGTACTGCTCAAGCCCTTCATCACAGCTGGCACAGCTACGACAGGAATCAACCATACAGCCAACGCCGACAATATCGCCCACTTTGTATTTGTGCGTATGACCGCCAACAGCCGTTACGCGTCCAACGATTTCATGGCCAGGTACGACCGGAAAAATGGTGTTTTTCCACTCGTTGCGGGCCTGATGCAGGTCGGAATGGCACACGCCACAGTATATAACTTCAATCTGGACATCGTGTTCACGCAGCTCACGTGGCTGGTAGTCAAAAGGGGCCAGCTTCGATTTTGCATCCTGTGCAGCCCAGGCATGAGTGATATTCATGGTATCTCCAGTTATGAAAGCGTTGTAGAGGTAACGCGGAACCATAAGGATAGTCAGAGAGTGGCGAAGCGGGTATACCGAAACCTGTCTGAATCTTGCCTGATCCTGCAAGTTGATGAGGAACCGTGCAGTAAATGGGGCGAAAAACGTCGCCCCATGAGGATTTTACTTGAGTTTAAGCAAGGGCTTAAGGAAGCGGGCGGTATGCGATTCTGCGCATTTCGCCACCGTTTCCGGCGTGCCGGAAACCAGTATCTGCCCACCGCCGCTGCCGCCCTCCGGGCCGAGATCAACAATCCAGTCTGCGGTTTTAATCACGTCCAGATTGTGTTCAATCACCACAATGGTATTGCCCTGATCCCTCAACTGATGCAGAACCTCCAGCAGTTGCTGAATATCGGCAAAGTGCAGGCCGGTGGTTGGTTCATCAAGAATATAGAGCGTCTGACCGGTGCCGCGTTTCGACAGTTCGCGCGCCAGCTTAACGCGCTGCGCTTCGCCGCCGGAGAGCGTGGTGGCTGACTGCCCCAGACGAATATACGAAAGGCCGACGTCCATCAGTGTTTGCAGCTTGCGCGCCAGCGCCGGCACGGCATCAAAGAATTCGCGCGCCTCTTCGATGGTCATCTCCAGCACTTCGTGAATGCTTTTACCCTTGTATTTAATTTCCAGCGTTTCGCGGTTATAACGTTTGCCTTTGCACTGATCGCACGGCACGTAAATATCCGGCAGGAAGTGCATCTCCACCTTAATCACGCCGTCGCCCTGGCACGCTTCGCAACGGCCGCCGCGCACGTTAAAGCTGAAGCGACCCGGCGTATAGCCGCGCGTACGCGATTCCGGCACCCCGGCGAACAGCTCGCGTACCGGCGTGAAAATGCCGGTATAGGTGGCCGGGTTGGATCGTGGCGTGCGGCCGATTGGGCTCTGATTAATATCGATAACCTTGTCGAAATGCTCCATGCCGGTTACGTCGCGGTAAGGCGCCGCCTCGGCAATGGTGGCGCCGTTTAACTGACGCTGCGCAATCGGGAAGAGCGTATCGTTGATCAACGTGGACTTGCCGGAGCCGGACACGCCGGTAATGCAGCTGAACAGGCCAACCGGCAGGGAGAGCGTGACGTCCTTCAGGTTGTTGCCTTTCGCGCCGGTGATTTTCAGCACTTTGCCCGGATCGGCTTTTACCCGTTCTTCCGGTACTTTAATACCGCGCTTGCCGCTAAGGTATTGACCGGTCAGTGAATCCTTCACCGCCATGATATCGTCAACGGTTCCCTCTGCCACAATCTGACCGCCGTGCACGCCTGCGCCCGGCCCGATATCAATCACATGATCTGCCGCGCGGATCGCGTCTTCGTCATGCTCAACCACAATCACCGTGTTGCCCAGATTGCGCAGATGCACCAGCGTTTCCAACAGGCGTTCGTTATCACGCTGATGCAAACCGATTGACGGTTCATCCAGCACGTACATGACGCCAACAAGTCCTGCGCCGATCTGGCTCGCCAGGCGAATACGCTGCGCCTCGCCGCCTGAAAGCGTTTCTGCTGAGCGCGACATCGAAAGATAGTTGAGGCCAACGTTAACCAAAAACTTCAGGCGATCGCCGATCTCTTTCAGCACTTTCTCAGCAATTTTTGCCCGTTGTCCGCTCAGCTTCATGTTCTGGAAAAACGCCATCGCATGGCCGATGCTCATATCAGAAATGGCCGGCAGCGTGGTGTTTTCCACAAATACGTGGCGCGCTTCACGCTTGAGACGCGTACCGTGACAGCTGGTGCAGGGACGGTTGCTGATAAACTTAGCCAGATCCTCGCGTACCGCGGAGGATTCCGTCTCTTTGTAACGGCGCTCCATATTATGCAGCACGCCTTCGAACGGATGCCGACGCACCGAGGTGTCGCCACGGTCGTTGATATATTTGAACTGGATGCTCTCTTTCCCTGAGCCGTAAAGGATCACGCTTCGCGCTTTGTCATCCAGCGAATCAAAAGGGGATTCAACATCAAAATTCAGGTGTTCGGCCAGCGAACGCAGCATCTGAAAATAGTAGAAGTTGCGGCGATCCCATCCGCGAATAGCGCCGCCCGCCAGCGACAGCTCCGGGTTCTGCACCACGCGATCGGGATCGAAATACTGTTGCACGCCCAAACCATCACAGGTTGGGCAGGCGCCTGCCGGATTGTTAAACGAGAACAGGCGCGGTTCCAGTTCAGACATGCTGTAGCCGCAGACGGGACAGGCAAAGTTGGCGGAAAAGACCAGCTCTTCAACGCTGGCATCGTCCATATTGGCTACAACCGCCGTGCCGCCGGAAAGCTCCAGCGCCGTTTCAAACGATTCGGCAAGGCGCTGTTGCAGATCTTCACGCACCTTGAAGCGATCCACCACCACTTCAATAGTGTGCTTCTTCTGAAGCTCCAGCTTCGGCGGATCGGAAAGGTCGCACACTTCACCGTCAATGCGAGCGCGGATATAGCCCTGCGTCGCCAGATTTTCCAGCGTTTTGGTATGCTCGCCCTTGCGCTCTTTGACAATCGGCGCCAGCAGCATCAGGCGATGCCCTTCCGGCAGCGCCAGCACGTTATCCACCATCTGGCTGACGGTTTGCGCGGCCAGTGGAACGTCATGATCCGGGCAGCGCGGTTCGCCGACGCGAGCAAACAGCAGGCGCAGGTAGTCATGAATTTCAGTGATCGTGCCCACGGTCGAGCGTGGGTTATGTGAAGTGGACTTTTGCTCAATCGAAATCGCAGGCGACAGCCCTTCGATATGATCAACATCCGGTTTTTCCATCAGGGAGAGAAACTGACGCGCATAGGCAGAAAGCGATTCTACGTAGCGACGCTGCCCTTCTGCGTACAGCGTGTCAAACGCCAGCGAGGACTTACCAGAGCCCGAAAGGCCGGTGATAACGATCAGTTTGTCGCGAGGGATGATCAGGTTGATATTTTTCAAATTATGGGTGCGGGCACCCCGTACTTCGATCTTATCCATTCACACTTCCCGGAGTTACACGAGCCTCACCGTGCGGACACGGCCAGAATTAAGCCAGTAATTATGGCACAAAATAACCTGATTGGATATACAGTGTTCTTTTGCAGGCGAGGCATGAGACGCGCCGCAACATCAGCGGAAATTTACGATCCGAGGCAGGACGCGGCCTGCAACGCTGCAAACGCGATAAACCCTTTCCGAGCGCTATTCCAAAGTAGGAAGTGCGGGTATGGCATGTTAGAATTTTCGGCTTAGACTTAAAGCAGAACATTCATCGGAGACACGACCATGGCCAGCAGAGGCGTTAACAAAGTGATTCTTGTCGGAAATCTGGGCCAGGACCCGGAAGTCCGCTACATGCCGAATGGCGGCGCCGTTGCCAACATCACCCTGGCCACGTCTGAAAGCTGGCGTGATAAGCAAACCGGCGAAACGAAAGAGAAAACTGAATGGCACCGCGTGGTGCTGTTCGGCAAGCTGGCGGAAGTCGCGGGCGAATACCTGCGTAAAGGCTCGCAGGTTTATATTGAAGGCGCACTGCAAACGCGTAAGTGGACCGATCAGGCTGGCGTAGAAAAATATACTACTGAAGTCGTGGTCAATATTGGCGGCACCATGCAGATGCTGGGCGGACGCCAGAACGGCGGCGGCGCTGGCGCACCGGCTGGCGGCAATAACAACAACGGCTGGGGCCAGCCGCAGCAGCCGCAGGGCGGCAGCAACCAATACAGCGGCGGTGGTCAGCAGCAGCAGTCCCGTCCACAGCAACAGCCGCAGCAGCAGAACAATGCCCCGGCGGGTAACGAGCCGCCAATGGATTTTGACGACGATATTCCGTTCTGATCCCGTTTAATGCTTTTCGTATGCGCGTTGAACAACCCCGCTTCGGCGGGGTTTTGTTTGTCTGAGCGCAGGCTGGCTGTCGTGCTAACCGGCAAGCCACTGTTCAGCGGTAATGGTCGCTATTTTGTGCCGTGCGTTAAAGGTCTCCGACTTATCCCATGCCACGCCGTCAGGGCGCGCAAAGGCGAGGCGGTATTTTGCCGCCACGTCATCGGGACGCGCCTGCACGTCGGCGAGCAGCGTTTCTTTATCCAGCAGCTTTCGCGTGATCTCTCCCTGCCAGCGAGCCTGCATTAAATCGGCAAGCGCCTCGTACGTCAGCGTATCGCCCGCGATGTACACCACTTCATTACGAATTTCTGGCTGGTGGAAAAATATCTCGGCGGTCAGCACACCAATATCTTCTGGCGTGGTCAGCGTCACCGCATTCTGCCAGTCGCCAGGGGCATAAACGGTTTTGTTCGCCGCATCCACCACGCCAAAAGCGGGATCGAACAGATAACTGGTAAAAATGCCTGTTGAAACAATCACCCAATCCGTCTCGCGCTGCGCGCGCAGCAGGTGGCGCACCTCCAACTGCTCATCCCATACCTGCTGCCCACTGCCTTTGCCCACGATGTCGTAGTCAACGCCAAACTGCCAGGGAAAATATCGCGGCACCTTTGCCTGTAATACGGCCTGGGTGATCTTTATTTGCGTTCCCGGCCCGCCAACAAAGCCACTGCAATTAATGACTGCGTCAAACGAGCGGAACAGCGCGCTCAGTTCAGCAACTGACTGCTGCTGTAAATCGCCCTCTACCACCGAAATATTCAAATCCGCTAACGCGTCACGCCGCGCTTTTTGCGAGCCGGACGCAGCATGGGCGGCTGGTGTTCTGAGCAGCACGCTGACTGTGACCTGTGAATGGCTTTGTGCTTTGCGGCTCATTGCCCGCAACACCGGCATACCCAGCTCGCCCGCACCAAGTACTAAAACAGCAATGGCTGATTTTTCAGTTGAATAGGTCATACTTCCTCCTGTTGTGTGACATCAGCCTGACACGTGATGAAAGCGTGTTCAATCAGGCACATCAGTGATACCGGAGGCGAAATGGCGTGGGATCAGGAAGCGGTACTGCAATTTTCTGAAGCGATTTGTGAAGGATTAAGCGATGACGATGATGGCCTGAAGCGGGACATTCTCACCCATGCGGGCAACCGCTGGTCGCTGGGCGTGGTGCATCTTCTGGGCACCCGCGGGCCACTGCGACACGCGGAAATCGGCCGTTTGCTGCAAGGCGTCACGCAGAGAATGCTGACGCGAACGCTACGCCAGCTGGAGCGGGACGGCCTCATCGCCCGCCACGATTTTCAGGAAAAGCGGCCGCGCGTGGTCTATTCCATCACCGATCTGGGTAAAGAATTACTGATTCAGATGCTGCCGCTCTGGCACTGGATCATCAGTTCGGCCGATCGTTTCCGCGCCGCCAGGGCGCGATATGACGAATAACGGGCGTCAGGTGGAGCGCATCACATGGCCTCGTCGCTGGCGGCGATCGCTCCAGACAGCAAAGATCCCGGCCAGCGCGACGATTGAGGCGCCCACCAGCGTTGCCGGTCCTGGCAGACTGCCCAGGAACAGATAGCCAATGACCATCGACCATACCAGCGTGGTGTAATCAAACGGCGCCAGCAAAGAGGCGTCGGTATAACGCAGGCTGAGCGTCACCAGTATCTGCGCCATGCCGCCAAAAAAACCGCAGCCCGTCAGCAATAAAAACTGCGCTGGAGAAGGCATGCGCCAGCCGAACAGCGCCGTCGCCAGACCAATCAGCGTGGTCATCAGGGAAAAATAGAACACAATGGCGCCGGGTTTCTCCATGCCGTTAAGAAAACGAATCTGAACGCTTGAGGTGGCAGAACAGAGCGCGGCGATCAGCGCGAAGACGGCGCCAATTCCCGCGCCAGCGTGCGCGCCACCGGCAGAGAAAAAAGAGCTTCCTGCGGTTAAATTTGCCGAAAGCATGATGATAATGCCGGAAAAACCCACCACAACGGCGATCCAGCGAGCGAGGCGAACGCTCTCTTTTAACAGCAGGGCCGCCATAATGACGGTAAACAGCGGCGCGGCATAGCTGATGGCGGTGGCATCCGCCAGCGAAATATAAACCAGCGCCAGATAGTTAAAATACATTCCGCCGGTGCCGGAAAAACCGCGAATAAAGTGGCCGAAAATATTGCGTGTTTTCAGACTCTCCAGAACCTTACCCTGCATTTTTAACCAGATCAGCAGGGGAAACATGGCGACAAACGAGCGGAAAAAAATCACTTCGCCGGTTGGAATAGCGCCCTGTAAACCTTTAACGCACGCGAGCATTAATGTTGCGCATAATGCAGAGACTATTTTCAGGGAAACGCCCACTCTGGCATTCATGAATAGCTTACCTTCGGATTGGGGAGAGGCGGTTGCAACACCGTATTAAGGGCTACCTTAGAGGGTAAAAAAGCGGAGCGGATAAGAGTATTTTGTTTTCGCCGGATAGATTTTACTTATTACCCGTCTTTCATCGGCTGTCATATAAATCCTGTATCTCCCTACAGGCTTTCCCTCTTACCCTGGCCTGATCCAATGTCGATATAGTCATTTTTCATCCTGTAAAAGCGATTGAGGGTAAACAGCAATGAGACTCAAATATGGCTCCTGTGCACTGGTATTGCCGCTGTTCCTGGCGATGACGTCCGCTAAAGCGGATGTGCTGTCGGATATTAAATCGCGTGGTGAATTAAAATGCGCCGTTTACTCTGACGTGACGCCTTTCTCTTCGCCCGATCCGAAAACGCGTCAGCTGGCGGGGATGGACGTTGATCTTTGCGCTGCGCTGGCCAGACAGATGGGCGTGAAGCTGCAACTGATGCCGACGTCAGTTGAAGCGCGCATCGCGGTCATTGCCACCGGTCGCGCCGACGTGCTGATTGCTAACCTGGCCTACACCAAAACGCGCGGCAATCAGATTCAGTTCAGCGATCCCTATTACGTTGCCAAAGAGATGCTGTTGGTCAAGGAAGCAAACGCCAACAAAACCCTGGCGGATTTTAAACATAAACGCATCAGCGCCACCAAGGGCACAACCTCCGAGCAATCTATCGTGTTGAAAGGCGGCAAGCCGGTAACGTTCCAGGACGCCGCCTCCGCTTTCCTGGCGCTGGAGCAAAATAAAGCCGTCGGTTTTGTCACCAATACCATGACCGGCATGAAAATGATTTCGCAGGCGAAAAAAGACGGCATCAACCTCGCGATGATCAAAGAACCCATGGCGCTCGAACCGATCGGCATCGGGATGAAGCGTGATGAACCGCAGCTGCTCGCCAGCGTCAACAGCAGTCTGAAAGCCATGGACGACAACGGCACCATCGACAAAATATGGAACAGCTGGATTGGGCCCGATACCGAATACAAAATGGTGAGGGAAGAGCGCGTTCAGCCGCTTTCAAGCCTGAAATTCGAACCGCTGGAATAATCATGGATGTGCTGCATGAATTAACGGCGCGTCGTGCGACGACAGGGGAAGACGAGATGAGGCTGTCGACCATGGGCAGCCGCGCATGGCTGATCGAGGCGCCCGGCGCGTTCGATCTCCCCGCGCAGCGGCGTATCTGGTCGCTGGCGCAAACGCTGACGCAGTGCGACGATATCGAAGCGTTAATCCCCGGGGTGACCAACCTGCTGGTGCTGTTCTGCGCCACACCAGACGATCCGGCAGCCACAGAACGCCGCCTGCGCCATGCCTGGCGCACCACGAAAGCGATCGATCCACAGGGCAAGCTGATTGAGATCCCGGTTTGTTACGGCGGCGAGCAGGCTACCGATCTGGAGGCGGTCTGCCGCCATACCGGCTTTTCTCCGCGTGAAGTGATCCGCCGACATCATCAGGGATGCTACACCGTCTTTGCGATTGGCAGCGCACCGGGGTTTGGCTACCTGCACGGGCTGGACCCGCTGCTGGCGACGCCGCGTAAAAAAGTGCCCTCGCTTCATATGCTGAAAGGCACCGTGACCATTGGCGGCCCTCAGGCGGGCGTGTCGGCGCTGACCGGCCCCAACGGCTGGAATGCGATTGGCTATGCGGAGATCGAGGTGTTTGATCCCCTCGCGGCATCGCCTTCGCTGATGGCGCCGGGCGATACGATTCGTTTTGTTCCCGAGAGGATTGAACTGTGATTGAGATCATGCAAAGCGCTGCCCTGAATACCGTGCAGGATGCAGGTCGCACCGCCTGGCGCCATCTGGGCGTGTCGGTGAGCGGCGCGATGGATGCGCTGGCGCTGCGTGCGGGCAATATTCTGTTGGGCAATGCGGAAAA
>NZ_JNVB01000020.1 GCF_000770305.1 Erwinia oleae | reverse complement strand
CGCCTGGATGGCGTCGAACTGCCGGCCTGGTGGGCCTGCAATGCGCGGGAAGGGCAGACGCTGGAACTGCATTATCCGCGCAGCGGCGCGCGAGGTTATCTCTGCATTGCCGGCGGCATCGACGTACCCACGGTGCTGGGATCGCGCAGTACCGCCCTGCGCGGCGGTTTCGGCGGGCTGGAAGGCCGAACGCTCCGGCAGGGCGACGTGCTGAAGGCGGGCACAAGCGCTGTCCGGTCGCTGCCTGCCTGCGGCATGGGCATTGAGCCGCCGGAGCAGGCGTTGCATGCTGCTTTCCCGCGCAGCGACGAGGGAAGGGTGCAGGTGCGTGCTATCCCTTCCGGTGAATATGCGCTGTTTGCCGCCGATGCGAAACGTTTCTGGCAGCAGCCGTGGAAAGTCTCCCTGCAAAGCAACCGCACCGGTTACCGCCTTTCGGGAGAACCTGTTCTGCCTGCGGAAACCGTGGAACTACGCTCTTATGGGCTGATCCCCGGCATTGTTCAGGTGCCGCCCGCCGGTGAACCCATTATTCAACTCAGTGACGCCAACACGGCAGGCGGTTACCCGAAAATTGCCTGCGTCATTGAAGAAGATCTGTGGCGACTGGGACAGGTTCAACCGGGGCAGTCCATCCAGCTGGTGCAAAGCGACGCGCAGGGTGCCGTTACCGCGCGAAAAGCGATGGAGGGCTGGCTGCAACGGCTGCGCGACAGTATTACGCCTTTTAAAAACGTGGTGGGTTTATAAGGAAACGAAAATGAAGATTGATGTCAATTCCGACATGGGAGAAGGCTTCGGCGTCTATCAACTTTGTGATGACGCCGCGCTGATGAACGTGGTGTCTTCCGCCAATATCGCCTGCGGCTTTCATGCGGGCGATCCCGCCATCATGACGCGTATGGTAAGGCTGGCGAAAGCGCGCGGCGTCGGTATTGGCGCGCATCCCGGCCTGCCCGATCGTCAGGGCTTTGGCCGCCGCGAACTGCCCTTTTCGGCCGAAGAGATCTGCCAGCAGGTGGCTTATCAGGTGGGCGCGCTGAGCGCGATTGCCCGCGTGGAAGAAACGCGCGTGGCGCACGTCAGCTTCCATGCTGCGATGGGCAACATCATCAACCGCGACGCGGCGCTGGCGCGGCAGGTGATGCAGACGCTCGCGCGCATTGACGATAGCCTGATCGTTTTTTCTCAATCCGACACGCTTATTGAACGCGCAGCCATAGCGGCCGGTCTGCAAAGTCTGACGCTGTTTCTGGCCGATCGCGCTTACAACGCGCAGGGAGGGCTGGTGCCGCGTGGCATTGTCGGTTCGGTGATCAATGAGGAGCTGGCGGTACGCGCTCGCGTGCGACAGTTCCTGGAGAAGGGCACGGTGACCACCTTTGGGGGCGATACGCTGGCGATCCGTGCGCGTTCTGTCCTGATCCACAGCGATACGCCCGGTTCCGTTGAGCTGGCAATGTTAGTGCGTAGCGAAATCGAAGCCTGTGGCGGCAGCGTCGCCCCGGCGGCTGAGGTACTGGCGCAATAGCGCCGTTAATCCTTCCCTTCATACAGTAAACCGGCGCCGCATGCGGCGCCGGCTGCCGTTATTTACTGACAGCCTGAACAAAATGCGGCGATGCGATCGCAGCCGGTTTGCAGGCGTTCCATGCTGGTGGCATATGAGAGACGGAAGTACGGGCTCATGCCGTATGCTGCGCCCTGCACCGTCACCACGTGTTGCTCCTCAATCAGCGCCAGGACAAAGTCGGTGTCGCTATGGATGGCACGGCCGCCCGCGCTGGTTTTGCCGATCAACGCCGCCATATTGACGAACAGGTAAAACGCACCCTGCGGGCGGTGACAGTGCAGGCCGGGTATCTCTGCGAGCCGCGCCAGCACGTAGTCGCGACGTTCGCGATAGATTGCCGCACGCGCCGTTAATAGATCCTGCGGCCCGTCGAGGACGGCAACCGCCGCCGCCTGCGTCAGGGTCGTCACGCCACCGCTGTTCTGCGTATTCACATTGCTCATGGCGGTGATCAGCGGCAGCGGGCCGCCGCAAAAACCTAAGCGCCAGCCGGTCATCGAGTAGGCTTTGGACACGCCGTTAACCGTCAGCACGCGCTCACGCAGGCGCGGTTCAACCTGTGCCAGCGTCCAGAACGTCACGTCGTCATACAGCAGATGTTCATAAATATCATCAGTCAGAACCCACACATGCGGATGGCGCAGCATCACCTCGCCCAGCGCCAGCAGCTCATCGCGGGTCGCCACCGATCCGGTGGGGTTACTGGGGTAGTTAAGCAGCAGCCATTTGGTTTTCGTCGTAATGGCGGCATCAACGTCGGCGGGCAGCGGTTTAAAGCCATTCTCTTCACGACAGGCGACCGGCACCGGCGTGCCGCCGGCAAACTTTACAATATCGGCGTAGCTGATCCACGACGGCGTTGGGATCACCACTTCATCGCCCGGATTGAGGGTGGCCATCATGGCGTTAAAGATGATCTGTTTGGCGCCGCCAGCGGTCAGGATCTGATTGATTTCATAATGCAATTCGTTATCGCGTAGAAATTTACGCTGGATTGCCGCGCGCAGCGCAGGCGTGCCGTCAGTCGGCGGATAACGGGTATCACCCGCACGTGCGGCGGCATAGGCCGCCTCAATTGCATGCTCTGGCGTGGGGAAATCAGGTTCGCCGGTGGAAAGCCCCACGACATCCACGCCCCGGGCGGTGAGGTCGCGCGCTTTTTGGGTCATGGCGACGGAGGCAGAGACGGCAACATTCTTCAGACGATCGGCAATATCAGGCATGGGGCAGCATTCCGGGTTGCAGGGTCAGCAAAAAGCCGCGCGGCGAAGCGGTTCCGCGGCAGGGAGTAACAGAGGATAGAGCGGGGCAGAGTGCGGCCGTTAATAGTGCTTTGTTGTGGCGACATAACACAATGCGATAGCTGCTGGCCGCAAAATGCACCCGAATGGTGCGATGGGCGTGCGCTGAATGTGTCTCCAGGGGATGAAACGCCACCGCCACGGCGCTTTGGACGTAAATGACATTTCTGGCACCGATCTTGCGTTAACAATCAGACCCGCACTGAATCGGAAGCCTGTCCATGAATCTTCGTCGTCTGAAATACTTCATTAAAATCGTCGATGTTGGCAGCCTGACGCAGGCAGCTGACATTTTGCATATTGCGCAACCGGCGCTGAGCCAGCAGCTTGCCACGCTGGAAGGCGAGGTCAGACAACAGCTCTTAATTCGCACCAAGCGCGGCGTCACGCCGACCGAAGCCGGCAACATCCTTTATACCCACGCGCAGGCGATTTTGCGCCAGTGCGATCAGGCGCAGAGCGCCATTGACGGGGCGGGGCAAGCCCTCAGCGGCCATGTCTCCGTCGGGCTCGCGCCCGGCACCGCCGCACAGCAGCTGGCACTGCCGCTGATGGTTGAAGTGCAGCGCCAGTATCCGGGCATCGTGCTCTATTTCAACGAAAATTTCGGCACGACGCTGAGCGAACTGATCATGAACGGTCGTATGGATATGGCAGTGATTTATGACAATCGCGATATTCACGGCCTGCGTTTTATCCCGCTGATGAAGGAGGATCTGTGCTTTGTCTGCCCGCGCGCGCTCGGCGAGCCAATGCGGGAAATTTCGCTTGCCAGTGCGGCAAAGTACGATCTGTTTCTGCCGCGTATTTACAACATTATGCGCAAGGTGGTGGACGACGCGTTTGTACGGCAAGGGCTGCAATACCATGTGAAAACGGAAATTGAGTCGCAGACCACGCTTAACGCCGCGCTGGCGGCGGGAATGGGCTGTACGATCATGCCTGAGTCGGCGGCGCGCGCGATGCTGAAAGCGGCCGATGCGTGGATGGCGAAAATTGTGGAGCCTGACGTGCAGGCGTCGCTGTCCTTCTGCATGTCCGATCATTTGCCGCTCTCCCAGCCTGCGGAGGCGGTAAAAGCGATCCTGCTGTCGCTGATGGCGAACCGCACCGTGGATAACCGGCCGCTGGCGTTGGCGGGATAATAAGACGCGCTTATCACCTTAAAGCGAAACCCTCTTACGGATCACAGTAACGCGCACGCTAGAGTGAAGGCTCTGGCGCGCGTCTGAGCCACGCGCTGACACTACCTGCACGCGATGGAACCCCATGAATCAAGACGCAATTGCCTTAAAAGAGTTACGCCAGCTGGCGCGCAAGATGAATGTTGCCGGTTTGCAGGAGCTGGAGTGGCGCAGCGGGCGCGTATCGATCCGGTTGCGATTTCCCGAGCGCAGCCTTCTGCCGTCTTTACCGTCAGCAGAGGCGACGCCGGTGACGGATTCGCCGACATTAACACCGGTTTGCGCGCCGATGCCGGGTCATATCGTTCTTTGCCATCCCAGCCACGGTGAGGCGTATGTGCAGCCCGGTCAGCGAGTAAAGCAGCATGATTTGCTGGCGCTGGTGAAAGTGGGGCCGTTTTACCTGCCGCTACGCAGCCCGGCAGCGGGGACGCTGGTCGCCATCCAGGTCGAACCGCTTGAGCGGGTGGAATATGGTAGCGAGATCATGATGTTGGCGCTGAGCAGCGAAACCGAAACGTCGTTATAAGACCCCCTTATCGCCTCACATCATTTACGTCTTATACCCGCCGGACATAACTGAATAAAGTCAAATAACCCACAGCACGGGCAGAACGACTGCCACAACAGGAGAAGCAACATGCCGTTTTCAGATTACAAAGTGGCGCTGGTCACGGGCGCATCGGCCGGAATGGGGGAAGCCATCGTCGAACGTTTGTGTCAGGAAGGCATTACGGTGCATGCGGTGGCGCGTCGTCAGGAGCAGCTGGCGGCGCTGGCGGATCGCACCGGCTGCATTCCTCACGCGGTCGATGTTGCCGATCTCTCCGCGCTGACCGCGCTCTGTCGCGATCTCGAGGTCGATATTCTGATCAACAACGCGGGCTTATCACATCCCGGATCGATTCTGGATGCCGATGAAGACGTGGTGAATACGCAGGTGGACGTCAATCTGCGCGCGGTGCTGCACCTGTGCCGTTTGCTGGTGCCGGGCATGGTGGCGCGCGATCGCGGGCATGTCTTCAACATTACCTCTATCGCCGCCATCTACAACTTCAATGGCAACTCCGTTTATCACGCCACCAAGGCTGGCGTACACGCGCTGTCGCGACAGCTACGCGTTGACTGCTACGGCAAGCGGGTGCGTATCACTGAAATTTGTCCGGGCCGCGTGGCGACGGACATTTTCGGCAACGTCTCCGGCGATCACGATGACGCGCGCCGCCGTTTCATTGACGGCTTTGAACTGCCGCAGGCAAAAGATATCGCCGACTGCGTGGCGTTTGCGCTGGCGGCGCCGGTGGCAGTAAACATTGGCAATATTGAGATCACGCCGACGCTACAGGTTCCCGGTGGGCTATCCACAATGCGGCCGGGCGATCGCGATCTCTGATCTTCCAACAAGAGGACTTCCTGTGGCACTTGATTTCAGCGCCGTACTGACCGGCCCGTTCAGCCAGCTAATTGTTGAGGGCATAGTGACCACCGTGGAACTGGCGGCAGGTGCGTGGCTGCTGGCCATGTTCATGGCGCTGCTGCTGGTGGTCATCCGCCTGACGCATTATCGTGCCGCGCAGTGGTTTGTTGCCGCCTGGGTCTCCTGGCATCGCAACGTGCCCACGCTGATTCAACTGATGATGTGGTACTTCGCCATTCCAACGCTGCTGCCGGAAGCGGTACAGATGTGGATTAATGAATTTAACGCGGAGTTTCTGTTCTCACTGTTTGCGTTGGGACTGTGTCAATCCGCCTATTTTTCTGAAGATATTCGTAGCGGCTTGCGCGCCATTCCTGACGGGCAGACCGAGGCGGCCAGAGCGCTGGGCATGGGCTACGTTCGCGCCATGCGGCTGGTCATACTGCCGCAGGGCATCCGTAATGCGCTGCCGTCGATTATCAACCACACCGTGCTGCTGTTTAAAAACACCAGCCTGGCGATGGTGATTGGCGTGGCGGAACTGACTTACGTCACGCGCGATATTGAAAACCAGACCTTCCGCACCTTTGAAGCGTATGCCGTCGCGACGATCGGCTATCTGGCGTTTTCACTGATGCTGATGGGTATCGGTGCGCTGTTGGCGCGTCGCTTCCAGCGCGCGTATGCGAGGTAACAAGCATGTCAGATTTCTTCACCATTCTGCACGACAACGGCATGCTGTTCCTGATGGGACAATATCCCAGCGGGCCACTGGGCGGCGTACTCTGCACGCTGCTGATCTCCCTGCTGGCGGTGCTGTTTGCTTTTCCGGTCGGCGTGATGCTGGGGCTGCTGCGGCTGTCGCCGTGGCGCTGGCTGGCCTGGCCCGCCGCCTGCTGGGTGTACCTGCTGCGCGGCATCCCGCTCCTGATGGTGGTGTTCTGGACCTATTTCTGCGTGCCGCTGCTGATCGGCCACAACATCAGCGGTTTCGCCACCATGCTCTGTACGCTGGTTATTTATGAAAGCGCCTATATTGCCGAGATCGTTCGCGGTGGTATTCAGGCGCTGCCGCAGGGTCAATATGAGGCCTCACGGGCGATGGGCATGGGTCATATCAAGGCGTTGCGGCTGGTTATTCTGCCGCAGGCGCTCTACAACACATTGCCGAGCCTGGTCAGCCAGCTGGTCTCGATCATTAAAGACAGCACCCTCGGCTATGTGATCAACGTGCCCGAACTCACCTACGCCGCCAACCAGGTCAGCAATCAGTTGTTAACCAAACCTTTTCAGGTGTTCGCCATCGTCGCGCTGGGATACTACATCATTAATTTCAGCCTGACCTGGCTGGCGAACCGCCTCGAAACGCAGATCGCCACCCGGCGTCGTAATGCGCATCCGAACGCAGGCGATATCGCCGCGCCGCTGGTTCTCACCAAAACCCAATCGCAATAAGGAGCAACCATGCGTCCGATGATTCTGTTCAATCAGGTAAACAAGTGGTACGGCAACTATCAGGCACTGACCAATCTGAGCGCAGAGATCAAACCTGGCGAAGTGGTGGTGGTGTGCGGGCCGTCCGGCTCCGGTAAATCCACGCTGATCCGCACCGTCAACCGGCTCGAGCCGATTGAGCAGGGTGAAATTCTCTTCGACGGCATCAATATTCACGGCAGCAGCACGCGTCTGAATCAGCTACGCACGCGCATTGGCTTCGTGTTCCAGAACTTCAATCTTTTTCCACACGTCTCGGTGCTGGAAAACATCATCATGTCGCCGGTGAAAGTATTGGGCGTCAGGCGCAGCGTTGCCCGGCAGCATGCGGGCGAACTGCTGGAGCGCGTCGGCCTGTCACACAAAGCCGATGCCTATCCGGCGCAGCTGTCGGGCGGACAGCAGCAGCGTGTTGCCATCGCGCGGGCGCTGGCAATGAAACCGCCGGTCATGCTGTTTGACGAGCCGACTTCGGCGCTGGATCCGGAAATGGTTGGCGAAGTGCTTAACGTGATGCGCGGGCTGGCGCAGGAAGGCATGACTATGATGTGCGTAACGCATGAAATGAATTTTGCGCGCGATGTTGCGGATACCATCTGGTTTATGGATCAGGGAGAAATTCTGGAGAAATCAACGCCGGATAAATTCTTTACTGCGCCCGAGCACGCGCGCGCCCGGCGTTTTTTAAACGACCTTCTGTCCCACTAACGCAGAAGCGGGCGTGGTGTAAACCGCCCGCGTTGGCCCCTCTTAAAACACCGAAGGGATCAGTCCGCCATCCACCCGTAACACGCTGCCGGTGATGTAGGCGGCCTGCTGGCTGGCAAGGAATGCGGCGGCGGCGCCGTACTCCTGCGGGTCGCCGTAGCGCCCGACCGGGATGGTCTGGCGACTTTTCTCCGCCACGTCTCCGGCGGTGCTGTTCTCCCGCTCTGCTTTTATCGCATCAAGCTGATGTACGCGATCGGTGGCGATGCGTCCCGGCACCATCACATTCACCGTAATGCCGTCGGCGGCCACTTCACTGGCCAGCGTTTTTGACCAGCCGAGCAGGCTCATGCGCAGTGCATTGGAGAGCGCCAGATTGGCGATAGGCGCGATCACGCCTGAGGAGGTGGTGGTGATCACGCGGCCCCAGCCGCGCTGGCGCATGGCAGGCAAAACGCGGTCGGTCAGCTCGATAAGCGATCCCACCATCAATCCAAACTGCTGCTGCCAGCGCTCGGCATCTGTCCCCTGCGCGCGCGCAGGCGGCGGGCCGCCGGAGTTGTTAACCAGAATCTCCACGTCGCCCCAGTGCTGGCGGATGGCGTTCAGCGTCTGGTCAAAGTCCGCCGGTGCCGCCAAATCCAGTGTCCATGCATGGGCGGTGCCGCCCTGCTGCTCAATGAGCGAGACGGTTTCCGCCAGTTTTTCCCTGCTGCGTCCGGTCACTGCGACATACGCGCCTTCCTGCGCCAGAGAAAGGGCGATAGCGCGGCCAAGGCCGCTCCCTGCGCCGCAGACGAGCGCGACGCGTTGTTTGATTTGCAGATCCATTATCTCTCCTGTTTGTTTTTTCAGAAGCAGATAATGCAAAAAGGGTGCCGTTTAGTCTCTGGCGACTTTTACCACCACCTGATCGTAAGCGGATTGCAGATGGTCGCGCATGCGCATAGCGGCTTCATCCAGTCTGTTTGCGCGTATGGCATCAAGGATGGCCACATGCTCTTCGCACCACTCTTTGACGCGGCGTTTGTTGTGATAACTGCCGAATTCCAGCAGCCGGCGCAGGCGGTTTTGCTGCTGTACGGCCTGAAGAACAAAGGGGTTGTCGCTTGCTTCCGCCAGCATCTCGTGGAAAGAGGCATCGGTTTCAAAGATGTGCTTCGCCGGAACCTGAGTAATATCGGGATGCGTAATCAGCCACAGATGGCGTGCGCGAATGCGCTTCAGCGTTTGTCTGTCGAGCCGAAATTGTGGAGACAGCAGCGCGGCAGGCTCAATCATCAGGCGAAAGCCATAGCCGTTGCGCAGCGCGATTTCGGAGTTCAGCGTCTGAAGAAATCGCCAGCCGTGGCCCGCATTACGGGCGATCAGCCCGTCCTCCGCCAGCCTGAGCAGCGTGCGCGTCAGCACGCCGCGATCCGCCTCGTAGCGCTGGGCGATCTCCGTCTGGTTAAACGTTTCCGGCAGCGCGCCGGCGATACGTTCCCGCACCAGTTGCTCATAGAGCGCCTGATCGTTACTGATCGGCTGCTCAATCGCCAGGCGCTCAAGTTCGTCGCCGCTCTTTAACAGGAAAAATCCCTGATTGGGCCTGGCTTCCACCGCGCCCAGCAGCGTGAGCTCTTTCAGTCCGGCGCGTATCGGCGTGCGGGAAACGCCGAGCGCGTCGGCCAGCGGTTGTTCACGCAAATGATGACCTGGATCGAATCTTGCTTCATAGATCAGGTCAAGTATTTGTCGGGCGATCCGGCGACTGCTTGCGGAAGAGGCAGACTGCATGAGTAAGATGTCCTGAAATGTATTTATTTGTTCATTAAGTACGATATCACAGGCAGGAGTCAGCGCGAAATAAAGCAAATGCTGCACCATTTTCGCGCACTGCTGCACATAAAAGAGGCATTTGCTGCCGCAGTGATTGTATTTAATGAGCCACAAAAACCAATCAATTTTCGCCAGGAGAAGAGCATGTCCAGACAAAATCTGATGTTTCGTCACGTTGCCGGACTGGGTTTGGTGCTGTGTGCATTAACGCCGTTCGCCAGTCAGGCCGCCGAAAGCGTCGCGCCCGGCAAGCTCACCTACGGTACCGCCGCCACCTTTATGCCCTTCGAATACGTGAAGGACGGACAGCTGACCGGCTTTGATATCGATCTGATTAACGCGCTGAGCAAACACATTAACCTGACCCCGGCGCCCATGCAGATGGAGTTCAAAGGGCTGATCCCGGCGCTTCAGGGCAAGCGGCTGGACGTCATCAACTCGGCCATGTACGTCAATCCGACGCGCGCCTCGCAGGTGGATTTTGTGCCTTACCTGAAGATCGGCAGCCGCGTGGTGGTGCGTAAAGGGAATCCGGCCGGCATCACCGGCCGCGATCTCTCGCTGTGCGGTAAAAACGTGGTGGTGACGCTGGGCGGCATCGAAGAGAGCCAGGCGCGCGAGGACAATAAAAAATGTCTGGCGGCGAAAAAAGAGGCCATCAACGTGATGACGTTCCCGGCCGCCACCGACTCCGCGGTGGCGGTGGCGCAGGGCCGTGCCGATGCGGAGTTTCTCTCCACGCCGGGCACGGTAGCGCTGCTGACCGAAAAACCGGGCGTGTTTGAAGCGGTTGGCGCGGAGTTCGAAGCCGATACGCAGATCGCGTTTGCGGTGCGCAAGGGCGATAGCGAAACCCGCGCTCAGCTTGAGAAAGGGCTGAAGGCGCTGGTGAAAGACGGCACTTATAAGCAGCTTATCGAGAAATGGCGCTTCCCTGAATCGGTCGCCATTTTCTAAAGCCGCTACCCGGAGAATGTTATGTCAATAGAGTTAATGTGGCAGTACGTCATCTCACCTTCCTTCCTTGAAGGCGCGTGGATGACGCTGTTGATCACTATCAGCGCGCTGCTGTGCGGCGTGGTGCTGGGTCTGGTGCTGGCGCTGCTTCAGGAGTCGCGATTCCGCGCCGCGCGCGGCCTGGCCTTCTTTTACCTGTGGCTGTTTCGCGGGACGCCGGTGCTGTTTCAAATCATCTTCGTTTACAACGTGCTGCCCGGTTTTGGCATCCGTTTCTCGGCGTTTACCTGTGCCATCCTGGCGCTCTCGCTCAACGAAGGCGCCTACATGGCGGAAATACTGCGCTCCGGTCTTCAGGCGGTGAAAAGCGGCCAGCGCACGGCGGGCATGGCGCTGGGGATGACCAACGCGCAGATCATGCGCAAGGTGGTTCTGCCGCAGGCGGCGCGAATTGTGCTGCCGCCGATGGGAAACCAGATGATCAGCATGCTGAAATCCAGCGCGCTGGTGTCGGTGATCGCGGTGCAGGAGCTGCTGCTGATCGCCAACCAGACCGCCAGCGCCAGCTTTCGCTACTTCGAAGCGCTGTGCGCGGCGGGCATCTACTACCTGCTGCTGACCACCCTTTTTATGATTTTCCAGTCGTGGCTGGAGCGTTCGCTGGATCCGAAACAGCGTCGGCGCAAAAGCCAGTCCGGTAAAACTGCGCTGCCGGAACCGGCACGGGAGGCGTCATGAGTATTGATAACAAACCGCTGCTGGAACTGGCCGGTATTGATAAAGCCTTCGGGCGGCAAACCGTGCTGAAAAACTGCTCGCTCAGCGTTCGACGTGGAGAAACGGTGGTGCTGATTGGGCCGTCAGGCTCCGGGAAATCAACGCTGCTGCGCTGCGTCAATCTGCTGACGCCCGCCGACGGCGGCGACGTCTTCTTTAATCGCCAGAACATCAGCCGCGGCGAAGTGCCGCCGCACCAGCTTCGCCAGCGCATCGGCATGGTCTTTCAAAACTATGAGCTGTTTTCACATCTCACGGCGGCGGAAAACATCATGCTGGCGCCGATGACGGTGCTCGGCCTCAACCGCATTGAGGCGCGTAAGCAGGCGGAACATCTGTTGGCGAAGGTGCGGATCACCGACCGCGCCGATCACTTTCCCGACGAGCTTTCCGGCGGTCAGCAGCAGCGTGTGGCTATCGCGCGTGCGCTTGCGATGAAGCCGGAACTGATGCTCTACGACGAACCGACCTCGGCGCTGGACCCGGAGATGATCCGCGAAGTGCTGGACGTGATGGCGGAACTGAGCGCCGAGGGCATGACCAGCATGGTGGTGACGCATGAAATGGGCTTCGCACGCCGCGCGGCCAACCAGATCCTCTTTATGGAAGAGGGTGAAATTCTGGAACGGGCCAGCGCCAGCGACTTCTTTTCCGGCCAGGTAAGCGAGCGCGCGCGCCGCTTCCTCGATCAAATCTTACATTAATAGCGGAGTGACTATGACGACCAGTAACGTCGACAGCGTGCGCATGAAACAGAACCTGACCGCGCTGGTGGCGATCAACACCGAAAACCCGCCGGGACGCGAGCGCGAAGCGGCCGAATGCGTCGCGGGCTGGCTGGAAGAAGCCGGTTTTGACCTGTCGTTCAGCGAATATGCGCCGGGCCGCACCAACGTGACGGCAGTGCTGCGCAACGGCAGCGGGCCGTGTTTCGCCTTTAACACCCATCTGGACGTGGTGCCTGCCGGAGAAGGCTGGACCCAGGATCCTTTTACGCTCACCGAGCGGGAAGGGAAACTGTATGGACGCGGCGCCTGTGATGCCAAAGGGCCGATGGTGGCAATGATCGAGGCGCTGCGCCTGCTCTCCGCACAGCGCGACGGCTGGTCCGGCACGCTGATGGGCGTGTTCACCGCCGATGAAGAAGTGGCGAGCGAGGGCGCGAAGCATTATGTGCGCGACGCGCCGCCCACTATTGATTTCGCGGTAATTGGCGAACCTACCTCAAACGCCACCTTTTCGGCGCACAAGGGCAGCCTGCGTCCGCGCGTGCGGGTAAAAGGCGTCTCCGCACATTCGGGCACGCCGGAGCTGGGCGTCAATGCCATTTACAGTGCCGCAAAACTGCTTGGGCTGGTGGAAGAGGCGCACCACCAGCAGGTTCGCTGCCGCTGTCATCCGCTGGTGGGCAATGCCAGCCTGACCGTTACGCGGGTTCATGGCGGCCATGCCGATAACGTGGTGCCCGAAAGCTGCGAGCTGCTGCTCGATCGTCGTATGGTGCCGGGAGAAGACGAAGCGGCGGTAAAAGCGGAACTGCAACAGCTGTTGCAGACGGCGCAAACGCGCTACGGCGTGGAGGCGGAGATCGTCGCCTGGCAACCCACCACCGGCGGCGCCACCGAAACCGACAGCGCGGAAGCGATTGTGCAGGCGAGCCTCGATGCCTGTCGTCGCTATGGCCAGCCGGATCCGGGGCCGTTTGGTTTTCAGGGCGGCTGCGACCTGGTGCACTTTCGTACGCTTGGCGCGAAAGGCGTGGTGATCGGCCCCGGCTCGCTGGCGGTGGCGCACAAGCCGGATGAGTTCGTGCCCATTGAGGAATTTATCGCTGCCGCCTCTATCTATCGGGCGATTGCGCTGGCGATGCTGCCCGTGGAGGCGGCATCGTGAAGGCCAGACTCTGGCGGGGCGATCTTCACTACGCGGGCGTCACGCTGCATACCGCCGCGTCCGGGGCGATTAACGCGCTGGATACCCTGTGGCTGACGCTTGACGATGACGGCGCGCAGGGCGTCGGCGAGGTGCGACTGAATATTCAGTATCTGCATGGCTACAGCGAAACGCAGGTGCTGAATAACGTTCAGCAGTACCTGGCGCGCCGGGACGGGACGCAGGAGATTGCCGCGCAGCTGGCGGCGGTGCATGCGCCGGACAGCGGCCTGCTGACGCCCTCGCGAATGCTGCTGGAGATGGCGTTACTGGATTTGCAGGCGCGTCAGCATAACCAGCCGCTGTCGCGCTGGCTGGGCGGCGGCGCCTCACCGCTTCCTGTCGCCACCAACCAGACGCTGTTCTGGGGCACCGACGCGCAGTTGATCGACCAGGCGGAAACCTATCTCGAACGCGGGTTTACTCAGCTCAAGCTGCGCGCGGGCGTAACGGATTTCGCCACCGATCTGCGGCGGCTGAGGCTGCTGCGCGAGCGTTTTGGCGACGCTGTCTCGCTGGCGATTGACGTCAACGGGCAGTGGTCTGTCAGCCAGGCGCAGGCGTATTTACCACAGTTAATAGCGCTGTCGCTCAGCTATGTTGAGCAGCCGCTTGCCGTTGCGGACGATGCGGCGCTGGCGGATCTCACCGCCTGCGGCATCCCCCTCATGCTGGATGAGAGCCTCAACAGCGAGGCCGCCATCGCCCGCCTGGCGGAAGCGGGCGGCGCGCTGTGGGGGCATCTCAAACTGGTGAAGCTGGGGGGAATTCTGCCCACGCTTGCCGCCGCACAGCGCCTGAAGGCGGCCAGCGTCCCGTTTATGATCGGCCAGATGAATGAGGGCCACGCTGCGACGGCGGCGGCCATCCAGCTTTGCCAGCGTATCCAACCTGATTTTGCCGAACTTTACGGCGCCGACGGGCTGACTGACGATGCGGTCAGCGGTCCTTTTTACCACCAGGGCTGCGTGAGCGTGCCCGATCTCCCCGGTCTGGGCGTGCATTTTGATGCCGCGCGTGCCACTTTTCTTCAGGAGTTTTTCTGATGCAACACCCCGATAATGTGATTCAGGGCAGTGAATCTGCCTTTGTGGCCGACGAGTACGCACAGCGCATCCATCGCACCCGCGAGCGGCTGAGCCAGGCAGGTATCGACGTGATGATCGTCACCGGCCCGGAAAATATCTTCTGGCTTACCGGCCAACAGACGCCAGGTTACTACACCTTCCAGGCGCTGCTGCTGCCGGTCGAGGGCGAACCCGTTTTTATTATTCGTCAACTGGAATACTTCAATTTTATCGCCAACACCTATATCAGCGACGCCGCCATCTATCAGGACGGCGACAACCCGGTGGATTTTTTAGTCGGCAAGCTGCAACAGCGCGACTGGCTGAAAAAGCGTATCGGCATTGATAAGCGCGGCTGGTTCCTGCCGATTGCGGTGTATGAAACCCTCCAGGACAAACTGGGTACGGTGGCCGATGCGGCAGGCGTTATCGAACCGCTGCGCGCGGTGAAATCCGCCGCCGAGCTGGAAAAAATCAGCATGGCCGCGCGCTACGTGGATGCAGGCATGACGGCGGGCATTGCGGCGATCCGCGCGGGCGCGGACGAAAATGCGCTGGTGTCGGCCATGATGGGTTCGGCCATTGCCGCCGGATCGGAGTACGTCGGCATGGAGCCGCTGGTTTCCAGCGGGCCGCGCACCGGCATTCCGCACGGCACCTGGCGTCGTCGCATCTTGCAGTCCGGCGAACCTGTATTCCTTGAAATGGCTGCCGCGCACGATCGCTATCATGCGGCGCTGATGCGTTCCGCCTGGCTCGGCAAACCGCCTGCGATCGCGCAGGAAATGGAAAAAGTGTGCCAGGAAGCGCTTCAGGCGGCGCTGGACGCGATCCGCCCCGGCGCCACCTGCGAAGCGCCGCACCTTGCCTGCCAGCAGGTTATCGATCGCGCGGGCTTTACCGACAACTTCAAAAAACGCACCGGCTACTCCGTAGGCGTCTCGTTTGCGCCGGACTGGGGCGAAGGTGCAATCCTCAGCCTCTACAGCGGCGTGACCACTGAACTGCAACCGGGCATGACCTTTCACATTCCACCCGCGCTGCGCATCTACGGCGAGTTTACCGTTGGCGTCAGTGAAACCGTGGTGGTTACCGACACCGGCTACCGTCAGTTGGGCACCCTGGCCCGCCCTCTCACTTTATTATAAGGAACCAGTATGAAAGACATTAACGAGTGCCGTGAACGCCTGCGGGGCATTTTCAACATTACGGTGACGCCTTTTGATGCGCAGGGCGACATCGATTTTGCCGCGCTGGCGGAAAATATCGAGCGGGTAATTGCGCTGGGCTACGACGGTATTTTAATTGGCGGCACCTACGGCGAGTTTCCGGTGATGTCGCTGGACGAGCGTCGCCGGCTGTTTAATGAGGTGATGGCGGTTGTCGGCGATCGTGTGCCGGTGATGCTGTGCAGCGCCTCTTCCTCGCCGCGCGAAGTACGCGAGCTTACCGCGCTGGCGGGCGATCTGGGCGGCCTGCCGATGGTGACCCCGCCATTCGTCAGTGAGATCACCGACGAGCAGATTCACGCGTTTTTCCAGGAGATGGCGCCGCTGTCGAAAACCGGCATCCTGATCTATAACGCGCCGGGCATCGGTATCACGCTGTCGCCTGCCCAACTGGTGAAGCTGGCGGAGATCCCCGGCGTGGTTGGTATCAAGCAGGGCGATCTTAACCCAACGGCCATTGATCAGATCGCTAACCAGCTTCGCGGGCGGCTGCGCCTGTTCTGCGCCTCCGATCTGGCTTTTCTCGGCCCGATGATGTGCGGTTTTGACGGCATCAGCACCACCAACAGCGGCGCACTGCCTGAAGTGATCCTCGCCACTTTCCGCGCGCTGGAGCAGGGCGATGCCGACACCGCGCGCGACCTGCATCAGCTGTGGTACGACTATCGTGCGCTGGCGCGCCAGCACGGCCAGCCGCAGTTAGTGAAGGCGGCGATGGCGCTGCGCGGCTTCAACGGCGGCACGGTTCGCGCGCCGCTCAAGCCGATATCGGACAGCGCACAGACGGCGCTGGCCGGGGTAATGGCTGCGCTTGCCCGCGACCCGCGCTGCGGCGTTACGCTTGCGCGCTGACCGCCGCGTTCAACAGAGCAGTAAACAGCGGATGGGGCGCATCCGGGCGTGACAGCAGTTCCGGGTGCCCCTGCACGCCGTGCCAGAAAGGATGCTCCGGCAGCGAGATGGCTTCCACAATGCCATCGGTTTCCGCACTGACCGCAACGCCGCTTGCCGCAAGCGGCGAACGCAGCGCGGGATTGAAGCGATAACGGTGATTGTAGGCCATCACGCCTGGCCCGGACGGAAGCGGCGCGCAGGGTGAAAACGGAAGCAGACCGCAGCGATGGCGACGATCGTCAAAGGCAATGAAGCTGTGCAGCGCGGCAGCTGGCGACACTTCGGCCAGCATTGCGTCGGCGTAGCCGGCCTGCGTTTGCAGGGCGGCGGTCGCCATGCTCTGCATGCCGAGACACAGCCCGAGCACCGGCAGTGGGCGATGCAGAGTGGCCGCCGCCAGACGGATCTGCCCGCGCACGACGCGCATGGATGAACCGCCCGGCAGGATCAGCGCGTCCAGCCCGCTCAGTTCATCGACATCGTCCGACAGGCCGTCCGGCGGCAGGAAGCGCAGCGTTATGCCAATGTTTAACTGATGGGCCGCATCGCCCAGCGCGGCAAGCGTGGGCGATTCACGCAGATCGGTTTCACGTCCCGGCAGGCCAATGCACAGCCGTGGCGCGGGAAGGGAAGACGGTGCCGTCGTCCAGCGACCAAAAGCGTCCGGCTGCAACTGCAACAGCTGCTGGCCGTGTTCATCGCTCAGCACCAGGCGGTCGCCCGCGTCCCGACTGAAGAGCCTGACGCCGGGAAGACGTTCAATGCGTGCCTGGTCGCGAGCGGCAAGCACGACAACGGCATCACTTTCAGGCAGCTGCACGACGTGCGTCACTTCCTGCGCATGGCTGTCGCGGTAGAGGCCGGTGGTTACGCAGTAGCCCGCGCTGACCACGTGCTGGTGGCTGTCCGGATAGTCGCCATCGAACGCAGGGCGCAGGCTCCACAGCGGCAGACGGTGAGCGGAAGACCAGCACACCGCGCTGGCGCCAAAGCGGGCCGGGCGTTGGGTATCATCAACAATGAAAGTAAGCGACACGGTAAGTTTCCTGTAAGCCTTGGGTTAAATCGTGTTCACGATTGTATTGATTGACGCTTTAAAGACAAAAGAGGATTTATGAATAATAACCACATCGCGCGCCGCATGCAGCAGGTACGACCTTCGCCCACTGCCGCCATCTCCGATCGCGTGCGCGAGCTCGAAGCGGCTGGCAGAAGAGTCATCAACCTGGGAGAAGGCGAGCTGGATTTCGCCACGCCGCAGACTATCGCTTATGCGGGGATTGCCGCCATCATCGGCGAACAGACAAAATATACCGCCGTGGCGGGCACCGCTTCGCTGAAAACGGCTATCGCGCAGAAGTTCCTGCGGGACAATCAGCTCACCTTTACCCACAGCGAAATCATCGCGGGCAGCGGCGCCAAACAGCTTATTTTTAATGCGCTGCTGGCAACGGTCGATCCAGGGCAGCAGGTTATCATTCCTGCGCCTTACTGGGTCTCCTATCCTGACATGGTGGCTATCGCCGAGGGCGAACCGGTGATTGTGCCCTGCCACGAAGCACACGGCTGGAAGCTTCAGCCTGACGATCTGGCAAAAGCGCTGACGCCGCAAACCCGCTGGCTAATCCTGAATTCGCCGGGAAATCCTACCGGCGCGCTCTACAGCATGGATGAATTGCGCGCGCTGGCGGAGGTGTTATCAGACTGGCCGAACGTGATGATTATGGCAGACGATATCTATGAGCCACTGCGCTACGGCGGCGCCGCCTTTACTACCTTCGCCGCCGCCGCGCCTGAACTTGCTGGCCGAACGCTGACCATCAATGGCGTGTCGAAAAGCCATGCGATGACCGGCTGGCGGCTGGGATACGCAGCCGGGCCCGCCTGGCTGATCGCCGCCATGCAGGTGCTTCAGTCGCAAAGCACGTCGAATCCTTCCAGTATTTCTCAGGCCGCCGCAGAAGCCGCGCTGGTGCAGCCACCCACCTTTCTGGCGGGATGGATCGGCAAACTTGAACAGCGTCAGCAGCGGGTGCTGGCCATGATAGCTGAGATTGACGGCATGAGCGCCCGCGTGCCTGAAGGCGCATTTTATGTGTTTGCCAACTGCCAGGGATTGATCGGACGCGTGACACCGGCGGGAGACGTGCTGGAGGACGATCGCGCGGTGGCTGCCTGGCTGCTGGCGGAATCGGGCGTGGCGGTGCTGCACGGCTCTGCGTTTGGTACGCCGGGCTATTTACGTATCGCCTACGCCATTAATGATGCGGTGCTGGACGAAGCGTGCCTGAAACTGGCGGCGGCGGCGGCGACACTGCGTCAGGCGGAAAAATAACGGCGTTACAGACCGGCCAGCGCTGCTATCCTTATCGCGTTGAGTGGTAAGGAGTTCATGTAATGGCAGGTCTGGTTTTACTGCCTGGCGTCATGTGTGACGCCGGTCTGTGGCAAAAAGTTGAAAGCGATCTTTCGCCGTTCGGCCCGCTGATTTTTGGCGACCTCTCTCAGGGGAATTCCGTCGAAGAGATGGCGGAAAGCGTACTTCAGCAGTGTCCCGCAACGTTCACGCTGGTTGGCTTTTCAATGGGCGGATTTGTGGCGCGCGAGATCCTGCGCCGCGTGCCGGAAAGGGTCGAACGACTGATCCTGATCGCCACCTCCAGCCAGCCGGACAGCGAACGCGCTCGCCGGGCGAAAGCCGCTACGGCGGCGGCGCTGGCATCGACCAGCGGCCCGTTCCGTGGGCTGGGCCAGAAGGCTATTGCGCTCTCGCTCAGCGCAAAGCGCGCCGACGATGAGGCGCTACAGGCCGTCATTCGCGCCATGAGCCTGCGGATGGGCAGGGAAGCTTACCGCCGCCAGCTGTTGATGACGCGCCGTGGCGATACGGCATTGCTGAGGCAGATAAGCTGCCCGACGCTGGTCGTTGCGGCGGCGGACGATCGCATGCGGACGATGGCCGAGTCACAAACCCTTTGCGATAACATTCCTCATGCCACGCTTGAAGTCATTGCCGGTTCAGGCCATATGCTGCCGCTGGAACAGCCGCAGGCGCTGGCGGCTCTGCTCACGCGCTGGTTGCGCAATGATGCATAAACGGTTACTAAAAAAACGCACGGAAAGCGGTGCAACAGGGTAGATTAGCGGGGCAATAAATGAGCAGAGATGGCATTGATGAAAAAAGGGTTACTGGCTTGCAGCCTGATGCTGTTTACGCTGCGCGCGACGGCAGCCGATCCTGAAGCAATCGGCAGGGATTTTTATAACTGGTATTTAACGGCGCTGAGTCAGGATGAGAGCCCTATCGACGAGCACGATCCCCTGCTGAAAAAATACGTGACGCCGCAGCTATTGCAGAAGATCTCTGTACTGATTAAAAGTCCTGATGGTATGGATGATGACTATTTTTTACAGGATCAGGACTACAGCGATGACTGGGTTGATCACGTCAGCGTCGGGCGTTTCACCGTTAACGGCGAGGCCGCGTCCGGCGATGTGATTTTAGGCAACGGCTTTGATGATGCGCAGCGTTTGCTGGTGACGCTGCATCGGGTCGGTGACAGCTGGCTGATTGATGATGTGGCAAAAGAAGAGACGCGCTGAATCCTCGCGCCGCGTCCTTAATTAACGAGGAAACGACGCGCTCAGCGCATCCAGTAGCGCATAGCGGCGGCGCGCCTCTGCACGTTTTTTACTGGCGATTTCCTCAAGCGGTTTACGCTCAATGCTTTGCGGCAGCAAATTGAGGCTTTTCGATTGTGGCTGCGCGTTCAGCGATGCCCAGAATTCATTGTAGCTGGCATGAAACACGCGCCGCTTTCTCATTCTGTAGCGCAGGCTGCGGAAAACATGGCCTTCATCGCTGACGCCATAAATTTTGCCGATGTGGTTTTCAGCGGCAAATATCATCAGTTGTTCAATCAGTAATCGTTTGGGAAATAGCCCATGACAGGCGCGCGTTGCATCGCGGATCAGCGAATGCGGCGTATCGCGGTGCGCACCCTGCATGCCGCCGATAATCAGCACTTGCTCTTTCTGATCCTGCATGACCGTAAAGGTCAGGATGGCCAGACGAACTCCGTCGCAGGTGATATACAGGTTTGCTTCGCCCTCTCTTTCACAGGTACCGGTACAGGCCAGAGTGATGGCAACGTCCTCGTCATTTTTCCCCCGGAACTGTGCCAGCGTGGTGCCTGCGACCGTCAGCATCGCCTGGCGCAGGCGTGGAGTCGTCAGCGACCGGACGAACTGATAATGATCGATAATGGCCTGAGCACGCGCGGCGGTTGCCATGCCGCCATATAAATAGGGGCGATGTGCTTTTGCGGGCAACGTGGACTGAACCGGCAGGATATCGCGCATTATTGCATTGCTGGCCAGTGCATCGACCAGCTTCCAGGTCACTGAGGGATAGATGAGCGAGCGGAAGAGATATTTCACCCGATAACGGCGCGTTGACCACAGCTTACCGGGCCTTAACCGGCCGGACACCAATGAAAGAAAAACGGTCAGGCCACTCTCCTGACGGCGGACTAATGCAGTATCAGACATGCTCAACCTGTGTAATCAATCTACGTGGGAGAGACATTGAATCACCGCGTATTTCAACCTCACTTCAACCATGCTCAGGGCGTAATGCCTTTTTCATCATGGTTGAGATGATGTTTATCTTCCGCGCTGCGAGAGAGGCAAAGCGGGTGGTGCAGATTCCTGCATGCTACAATCTTTCTTCATCAGCGCGGGTGACAATCACCGCCGGTTTGATTGATATGCAGGTTATCTATGTTAGCGGGTGTTGTTTTTGCTCTCTGTGCAGGCCTGATGTGGGGGCTGATTTTTGTCGGGCCGCTACTGGTGCCGGACTATCCGGGGGCGTTGCAGTCGGTGGCGCGCTACGTCGCCTTTGGCCTTATTGCTCTGCCTCTTGCCTGGCGCGATCGTCGCCGTCTTGCGCTGTTGACCCGCAGCGACTGGCATGAAGCGCTAAAACTGGCTCTGGTCGGTAACCTCCTTTATTACACCTTTCTGGCAAGTGCGATTCAGCGCACCGGCGCGCCCGTTTCAACCATGATCATCGGCACGCTGCCTGTGATAATCACCATTAGCGCGAACTATTTCTATGGTCATCACGATGGCAGACTGCCCTGGCGTAAACTGTTGCCGGTACTGCTGCTTATCGCGATGGGGCTGGGGCTGGTTAACGTTGCGGAATGGCAAAGCGCTAACCATCACGGCGATGCCTCGCACTATCTGACGGGCATCGCGCTGGCCCTATGCGCCCTGATCTGCTGGACATGGTATCCGTTGCGAAACGCGCGCTGGCTTCGCGCGCATCCCGAAAAGAATGCCACCACCTGGGCCACGGCGCAGGGCATCGCCACGCTGCCGCTGGCGCTAATCGGGTATCTGCTGGTGAGCTTACAACTGCATACCGCCGATCCTGCTTTCACGCTGCCGCTGGGGCCAAAGCCAGAAATTTTTCTACCGCTCATGCTTTCCATTGGCTTGTTCTGTTCATGGCTGGGCACGCTGTGCTGGAATGAAGCCAGCCAGAGACTCCCGACGGTGCTGGTGGGGCCGCTGATTGTCTTCGAGATCCTTGCCGGGTTGGGTTATACCTTTCTGTTACGTCAGAGCTGGCCGCCGCCGATCACCGCTGTTGGCATCCTCTGTCTTTTGACTGGCGTGGTCCTGACAACGCTGATTAAACCAGCGCCTGTTATTCGTCGCATCGCAAAAAAATAGCCTGTTGTCAGGTTTCCTCTGGTCATTTCTCATTAAAAATGGCCTTTCTGGCCGTCTGTTACCTTTCAGAACTGTGAGCCATATCGTGTTTTTCAGACTCTTTACCGCATGTGTTTATGCTTTTTACCGGGCTATAACTGCATAAAAAACACCTTGTTCAGGCGTCCTGCGTTTCTGTAATGATGGATAAAGCAGACCGTATTAACGAGCAATCAGATATATTTGAGACGACTTTAGTAAAGGTAAACCAGACTTAATTCAAATTATCAGCGCACGCACGCGTTCCCTGAACGTCAAAAAAACGTTAAACACATTAGTTTCTTTCGTATGGCATGTAAGAAGGCAGCACCCTAAAACAGGGTATTTATCATAAAGCATAAAGTTTTTTTAACGGTTTGACTTAGGTGGAATGCCGTTGTGAAGCGGTGGTGTACTGCTGTACGCGGGTTTGCCTGAAAAAATGGACTAGCATAATAAATGCAATTTTGCGGAAAGATGCAGATTTGTGAATCATTTAATCAGAAATAAACATACAATTTACTTAAGTGTTTTGTATGATTTTTGAGCAATAATTAAAAAGGGCTTAAGTCTTGAAGGGCGCATTTATCTTTGCAGACAAAGATAGATGCGCGCTCAAGATATTGAAAATAAATGATTTTAATTCAGTGGCGTGTGAAGTTCTGGCCTGGTAAGCGATAAAAAAATAGAATCATTCATCAATGAAAATCGCTTTTACAAGAAACTGCTCTTCATATTCAATTAGTAATGTGAATATTAAAGGGGATTCATAAATTGCTAAAAATGTGTACTAAATCGCATTTTATTGGTTTTCCAGATTGTAGGGATAATGATAAACACTACGGCTAATATCTAACAAACGGCAGCTCCGGCGGGTGCCAATCTCAAAGGTATCTTGTAGATAATTAACGGCCTGTCGCTTGTCATTAGTGGTAAAAAAGTTTTTAAGGACGCTTTGTAGCATCTCCTTATCAGACATCAGCGTCTGCATTTCACGCTGAACGTAATGTAGCCGCTCTTCTAAATCCTTGATCTTTCTTCCTTCTTCGGAGGAAAGTCCGGCATATTTCTTCTTCCAGCTATAAAAGGTGGCTTCGGAGATGCCGAGCTCTTCACATATCTCTTTAACCTTTACCCCACGCTCGGATGCTTTAATCGCGCTGGTGATTTGTTCCTCTGTATATCGTGACTTTCTCATAGATGCTATTACCTTTCTTAACTATCACAAAAATGGAATGACTAAATTAATGAATGGATCTGATTAAAATCAAATAGACGTAACGGCGCGTCGCAGCGCATTCAAAAATATCAGGATTAACTTAAGTGATTATTTCAAAATATCATCATGGGATTTCTCCGATTTTATTTGTAATACCGAGAGTGACCTTTCGATATCTCACTTTTTGTTATAAATTCTTTTCACGCCAGCAACAAGGCCAGTGAAAAATTCAGAATGATTCACCCTGCGGTGCAAAAAATCCTGTGCCATGCTATCTGACGGATTTTACGCTTTTGGTGAATAGAATCAGGGTGGTAGGAATTAGTAAGATTAATCTTTAAGGCAGGCAGCATTGAAATTCGTCTTTTAAATAAGAGCGGTATTTTTTTGCGCGCAACATTCTAAATAATATAGCCGTATCATTTTTTTCGCAGGCCAATGCCAGGCGAGATTTTTTGAAGTAAACACGGATGTGGTAAACGCAGACAGAATTTCAAAGGATGCTTCGATGAAACACAGTGTTATGTCCAACGCCGTCTGGATGATGTCGGAAAAAATCGTTTCCGTATTCGGCGTGATATTTGTTACATCCTATGTTGCAAAATCCTTTGGTCCATCCGTTTTTGGACAAATAGCATTTTCTGCATCACTTTTTTCAATTGTTCAGGCCGTCGCCATATTTGGTACTGAAACTATTCTGTTTAAGAGTATTAGCAAAAGTGCACCACGAGGGATACGGCTGATGGCTGTGGCAAAACGGCTCCGTATGGCGCTGTTATTGTTACTTTCTGCACCGGTGCTGCTGTACATCTGGCTGACCATGCGAGAAAATTTTCTGGTGTTCGCCGTTGCTTCTTTTTTCGCAGCGTTGTTCGTTACCCAGGATATTTTCAGCGTTTACAATAACGCGCGTCTGGCGTCACGTATGAACACCATTGCCAACGCCATCGGTATGCTGCTGAGCTTTGCTATCAGCTTCGCCGTGGCCTGGTTAAGGCTCAGCCCGCTGCTGCTGTCGCTGTCGATTGTTGCGGTTACGCTGGTGCCATACCTGATCAAACGCAGCATGTTTTATCAGGCCAACAGCATTACGCTTCCGCCAAAGCGAAAGCAAAAAAGCTATCTGCGTTATCTGCTGCACGCAGGCCTGCCGCTGGCAATTTCCAGCGTCTTTATCTCCATTCAGGTCAAGCTGGCGCAGTTTTTTTTGGTGGGTGTGGGTTCAGCGCATGAACTGGGCTTGTTTACCGCCGCGAATACGATTTCGGCCTCATGGATCTTTATTCCTGTGGCGATCATCACATCCTGTTTTTCTGAAATCTTCAGAGAGCGCGCGGATGTTGCAGTAAAACTGGCCGCGAGGCTGAATGGTTATGTTATGGCAGTTTCGTTTTTGATGCTTTTGATCGTTGCGCTTTTTGGCGAGGAAATCATCACTACCCTTTACGGGCATGACTACACAGAATCAGGAGATCTCGTTACGTTATTGTCGTTGGCAACCTGCTTATCGGCAATGGGAACAGTGGCATATCGCTATATGGTGAAAGAAGGGGGTTTTAATTACCTGCTGGTGAAGGTGATCTTGCTGGTGGTAATTAGCGTGGCAACCAACTGGTTTTTCATCCGTTCCTGGGGATTAACAGGCGCAGCCTGGAGCGTTCTTATTACTGAACTCTTATCTCTTACCGTAATGAACTATTTCTTTAAGAATGCAATTATTCTTAAAATACAGCTTTCCTCACTAAACTACAAAATATACAAATGAGGCCAAAAATGTTTAATCTCAAAAAAGAATTGAGAAAAGGCGCACTCTATCTTTTTAAGAAAATTCCATGGTCTTATCAGGATCGAATCTATTATTTACACAGATTTAAAAAGCTGCCTAACCTTCATCGACCAAAGCTTTTCAATGAAAAAGTTCTCTACAGGAAATTTATCATGGGAGATTATGTTCGATACGGAGCACTTTCAGACAAGTATTTAGTCAGAGACTATATTTCGCATACTATCGGTGATGAGTACTTAATACCACTGCTGCATGAAACGGCCGATCCGCGTACGCTGCTTGGACTCAAGTCGTTAAAAAATACCGTTATTAAGCCAAATCACGGTTCAGGTATGGTTGAAATACTGCTTGAAGAACCGGACAGCATACAGAAGCAGTTGCTGATTAAACGCTGTGATGAATGGCTGAGTCGCGACTTCTCGTATGAGGCACGCGAAATTCACTACCGTTATATCAAGCCGCGGATACTGGTGGAACAATATATCGGCGACGGAAAATTCGCCGCCATTGACTATAAGTTCCATATGTTCAACAAAAAAGATGGGAACTTTGAGTATGTGCTTCAGGTTATCTATAACCGTTGTGGCAACTCACCGTTATCGATGAACTTTTACGTTAACAATCTGACCCAGTGTTTTTATAAAATTCGTGATACCGGGCTGGATATCAGCAGTGAACTGGAAACCCTGGAAAGGGCGCTTGATCTGAGTAAAAAGCTGGCGGCTGATTTCGATTACGTGCGCGTTGACTGGTATATTAACGAAGGCCAGATCTTCTTTGGCGAACTGACCTTTACGCCCGGCGCGGGAATGGTCACGGGTCTGGGACAGGGGCTGGATAAGCTGATGGGCGACATGTGGCTTCAGGAAAATAAGCCAAACACGCCATCGCAAAATTACCAGCCAGCGGATATCACGACGATCCCTGCCGTGTTGAAGAAAATTTAAACACACACTGCGCCGCGATCGGCGGCGCCTTATGCTCACGGCATAGGAAAATTGGCTGGCGTGTTGTTCATGACGTTAATAAACGCATCGCGGACGATGTACCAGATGTGATGTAAATTCGCCATGCTTAACGTGATCCCCAGCAGGCCGGTGACGAACCAGCAGGACATGCCGATACCGATGCTGGTAAAGACGAATGCCATCACGTTGTGACTGGTCTGGCGGCATTTAACGTTAAATGTACTGGCAAAAAACATCATCACGGCGCTAATCAGTTCCCATCTCATCATCACCACGCCGGCGGTCAACGTACCCATAAGCTTTATCTACTCCACGCTATATCAGCCCCAACAAAAATGACGTCACGCGATTCGAGCGGCAGGTTGCCAGGGAAGCCTGCGTTAAAATCAGACATAAGCTGTCTTATAAGTGTGACGCAGGTCACATTATATCACCGTATTTTAAATTTTGAACAAATTTTGAACCTGGTATGGTAGTAACAAAGGCATCAGCGAGCGCGTGCCGGGGAAATTAAAGCGGAGGAAGGGTAATGATGCGTCCGCCGCCCCGACAGCACAGAGGAATATCGGGGCGAAGAGACAATCAGCAGGCCTGAGAACAGTCGTCGTTTGCGCGCCAGTTCGCAGCCGACGCGCCGCAGTCAAAATGATAGTGCGGTAGCGGCTGGCGGCGCATGGTATGGCGGTAAGCTGTCGGCGTCTGCGAGAACTGTCGACGAAAAACGCGTGAGAAGGTTTGCTGAGAATCGTAACCATACTGCATGGCGATATCGAAAACCGGCCGCTGCGTCTGCCGCAACGCTTCTGCCGCCCTGGTCAGGCGACGTTCACGAATATAGTTGCCTAATGTCTTTTTAGTCACCGAGCGGAAAATACGCTGAAGATGCCACTTGGAGTAGCCAGACTTCGCGGCGACCTCATTGATGGAGAGGGATTTATCCAGATTGCTGTCGATCCAGTCGGTAAGGGTGTGAATGATGTCGTCGTGCATACGTCTTTTCTCCCTGAGTGATGGGAACGGGTCATTAATTGAAAAAAGAGTTGAGAAGCTTCGCCTTCCTGATGGCTGATGAGTATAATTCCTCAAGTTAACTTGAGGTAAAGTGCCAAATGAAAAAAAGTCGCAATAACCTTAACAAGCGCGAACTTACGCCGGGCGATGTAGCGCAGCGCTGCGGGGTAGCCGTTTCAGCACTGCATTTCTATGAAAGCAAAGGCTTAATCAGCAGTTTTCGCAACAACGGAAACCAGCGGCGTTATCATCGCGACGTGCTGCGACGCGTGGCGATTATTAAAATCGCTCAGCGTATAGGCATTCCGCTGGCCACCATCGGCGAGCACCTGGCGCAGTTTCCTCCCGGCGAACGCATGTCGTCAAAAGAGTGGAAGGTGCTGACCGAACGCTGGCGAGAAGAACTCGACAGGCGCATCGAAACGCTGGCGCGGCTCCGGGACGATCTGGACGGCTGCATCGGTTGTGGCTGCCTGTCGATGGCGGATTGCCCGCTACGCAACCCCGGTGACCGGCTCAGCGAGCGCGGCACCGGCGCGATTTTGTTAGAGCCGGGTAGCGAGCCGTAGCGTCTATAATAAGGATCCTCTTCACAACACAAGGCCAGTTCATGATCACGGTTCATCACCTGAATAACTCCCGCTCGCAGCGCATCATCTGGATGCTGGAGGAGCTTGAGGTTCCTTATCAAATTAAACGCTATCAGCGCGAAGCGACCATGCTGGCGCCGGACGCGCTTAAGAAAGTACATCCGCTGGGAAAATCGCCGGTGATCACCGACGGCGAGCAGGTGGTTGCCGAGTCGGGCGCGATTCTGGAGTATCTGGCCGAGCGATATGACCTGGAAAAACGGCTGCTGCCGACCGGACAGGAAGCGCACCTTCAGTCGCGCTACTGGCTGCACTATGCGGAAGGTTCGCTGATGCCGCTGTTGGTGATGAAGCTGATTTTCAGTCGCATGGGGCAGCGGCCCGTCCCCTGGCTGCTGCGGCCCATTGGTAACGCCTTCGGTAAAGGCGTGCAAAAAGCCTGGCTGGATAAACAACTTGCCACGCATCGTCAGTTTATCGAGCAGCACCTGAGCAAGAATACGTGGTTTGCGGGAGCGCAGATGAGCATTGCCGATGTGCAGATGAGCTTCCCGCTTCAGGCGCTGAGCGCGCGCGGCGGTGCAGCGGTTTCGCCGGCCATTCAGGCATGGCTTAAGAACGTACAGGCGCGTCCCGCCTGGCAGCGCGCAATCGAGCAGGGCGGTGAGGTGCAGCTCAGCTAATTGTCCTCTCCTGAGAACAACGCAAAGCGAAAAAGAAATATATCCATGAACGGGTGTTGAAAAGGCACTATTAAACGCTGGATAATCGTTTGCCTTTTAAAACAATGCGGCCTTTTGCGTAGCGAAGTAAACGTTTGCTTTTTTCCGATCGCCGCCTACGGGCTTTTTGCGAGCGGTGAACATAGCGCCCCAGGATGGAAGCGTTGAACCCGATTGTGCTTCATGCGCCACGCATTAATAAACGATAAAAATTCTCAGGGGATTTTCACTATGTCGACACCTTCACCTCAGGCCGGCGGTTCGCTGGATGCCTGGTTTAACGTTTCTGCGCGCGGCTCCTCCGTGCGGCAGGAGATTCTGGCTGGCCTGACGACCTTTCTCGCCATGGTCTACTCGGTCATTGTTGTGCCGTCTATGCTTGGCAAAGCCGGTTTTCCGCCCACCGCCGTTTTCGTTTCAACCTGTCTGGTCGCTGGCCTGGGCTCACTGTTAATGGGGCTGTGGGCCAATTTGCCGCTGGCGATTGGCTGCGCGATCTCTCTGACGGCGTTCACCGCATTCAGTCTGGTGTTGGGGCAGCATATCAGCGTGCCGGTGGCGCTGGGTGCGGTGTTCCTGATGGGCGTACTGTTTACCGTTATTTCTGCAACCGGCATTCGCGCGTGGATTTTACGTAATCTGCCGATGGGCGTGGCGCACGGCACCGGTATCGGCATCGGTCTGTTTCTGCTGCTGATTGCCGCGGACGGCATCGGACTGGTGGTGAAAAATCCTGCGCCGGGCCTGCCGGTTTCGCTGGGTAACTTCGCGTCTTTTCCGGTGATGATGGCGATGCTTGGCCTGGCGGCAATTTTCGGTCTTGAGAAGCGTCGCGTGCCTGGCGGTATTCTGTTGACCATCATTGCGATTTCCATTATCGGCCTGATCTTCGATCCGGCGGTGAAATATCAGGGGCTGTTTGCCATGCCAAGCCTGCGCGATGCGCAGGGCCATTCACTGGTGTTCAGCCTGGATATTCTGGGCGCGCTGCAACCGGCGGTCCTGCCAAGCGTGCTGGCGCTGGTAATGACGGCGGTATTTGACGCGACCGGCACCATTCGCGCGGTGGCGGGGCAGGCAAACCTGCTGGATAAAAACAATCAGATTATAGACGGCGGCAAAGCGCTGACCACCGACTCCCTCAGCAGCATCTTTTCCGGCCTGGTCGGCGCATCGCCTGCGGCGGTCTATATTGAATCCGCAGCGGGTACGGCGGCGGGCGGCAAAACGGGGTTGACGGCAATTGTTGTCGGCATTCTGTTCCTGCTGATCCTGTTCCTTTCGCCGCTGGCGTATCTGGTGCCGGGCTATGCCACCGCACCGGCGTTGATGTACGTGGGCCTGTTGATGCTGAGCAACGTTTCAAAAATCGATTTCAACGATTTTGTTGATGCGATGGCGGGGCTGGTGACGGCGGTGTTTATCGTGCTGACGTGTAACATTGTCACCGGCATTATGCTTGGCTTCGGTTCGCTGGTGATCGGTCGCATCTTCGCGGGCGAGTGGCGTAAGCTGAATATTGGCACGGTGATTATCGCCGTCGCGCTGATCGCCTTTTACGCGGGCGGCTGGGCAATCTGATCGCACAGGGCCGGTTATCCGGCCTTTTTTTATTTTTCGGCTTTTTCCCTCCTGAATAACACACATCCTGTTTTTAATCGGTTTACAATTTTGTTTTACTATCAAAGGCTGATGGTCGTTTTAATCGTTTGGTCGCTGTGTAAAACATTGGAAGACGCTTAAGGAAAACATGGAAATCTTCTTCACTATTCTCATTCTGACGCTTGTGGTTTCGCTTTCCGGCGTTGCCGCACGCATTATTCCCTTTCAGATCCCGCTGCCGCTGGTGCAGATTGCCACGGGCGCGCTGCTGGCCTGGCCGACGTTTGGCCTGCATGTGGACTTCGATCCTGAACTGTTTCTGGTGCTGTTTATTCCGCCGCTGCTGTTCGCCGACGGCTGGAAAACGCCGACCAGTGAGTTCCTGCATCACGGGCGCGAAATCATCGGGCTTGCGCTGGTGCTGGTGTTGATTACCGTTGTCGGCATTGGTTATTTGATCTACTGGCTGGTGCCGGGTATCCCGCTGCTGGGCGCCTTTGCGCTGGCTGCGGTGCTGTCGCCCACCGACGCCGTGGCGCTCTCCGGTATCGTTGGCGAAGGGCGCATTCCGAAGAAAATCATGTCGATCCTTCAGGGCGAAGCGCTGATGAACGACGCCTCTGGCCTGGTATCGCTGAAGTTTGCCGTGGCGGTGGCGATGGGCACTATGGTGTTTACCGTCTCCGGCGCCACTATTGAGTTTTTGAAGGTCGCCATCGGCGGCCTGCTGGCGGGCATTGCCATCTGCTGGCTGTACGGCAAGTCGCTGCGCCTGCTCAGCCGCTGGAGCGGTGACGATCCGGCCACGCAAACCGTGCTGCTGCTGCTGCTGCCGTTTGCCTCCTATTTGATTGCTGAACATATTGGCGTATCGGGCATTCTGGCTGCCGTTGCGGCAGGGATGACCATCTCCCGCTCAGGCATTATCCGTCAGGCGCCTCTGGCAATGCGCCTGCGTGCCAACAGCGTCTGGCATATGTTGGAGTTCGTGTTTAACGGCATGGTTTTCCTGATGCTGGGGCTTCAGCTGCCGGGCATTCTGGAGATCTCTATCGGCCAGGCCAATGCCGATCCGAACGTCGATCTGTGGATGCTTTTCGCTTCGGTCGCACTGATTTATGCGGCGCTGATGGTGGTACGTTTTGGCTGGCTCTGGACAATGCAGGTGATCAGCAATCGCCTGCTGAAGAAAAAGCCGATGGAGTTTACCCACTATTCAACACGCGAGCTGCTGGTGGCCTCTTTTGCTGGCGTGCGCGGTGCGATTACCCTGGCGGGCGTGCTCTCCATTCCACTCTTTCTGAGTAACGGCGAACCCTATCCGGCGCGCTACGAACTTGTTTTCCTGGCAACCGGCGTCATTCTGGTTTCGCTGGTGGTCGGCGTGATCCTCCTGCCGCTGCTGCTGCGCGGCGTGGCCGGTACGGACAAGTCGGAACATCGCCGCGAAGAGCTGATGGCGAAGGTGGTGATGGCGGAAACGGCCATTGAAAGCCTGCATAAAATGGAAGAGCGGCTGGTGAGTGACACCGAAGAGAACATTGATGCCGACCTGCTGAAAGAGGTCAGCCTGCGGGTGATTGGCAACCTGCGCCGCCGCGCGGACGGCAAGGCCGATCTGGAGCGTTCGCAGTACGCTGAAAACCTTGAGCGTCGCTTCCGTCTGACCGCGCTGCGCGCCGAACGCGGCGAGCTTTACCATCTGCGCGCCACGCAAAAAATCAGTAATGAAACGATGCAGAAGCTGCTGCACGATCTGGATCTGCTGGAAACGCTGCTGGTTGAGAAAGAGAGTTAAGCCTGATCCCCGCAAACCGCATCAGGTTTGCGGGGATCTCCCCTCACCGATCGCGCTGTTCTTTAACCAACGGTCCGCCGGGTTTCTGATGAAATCCTGCGCCATCAACCCGGTAAGACATGGTGCCGTAACGTGATCGACTTAAACGAATGACCGAGCTATCTTTTCGGATACAGTTGGCTTTCACCGGCATATCATCAAAGCAGATCAGATAATCGAGATCGTCACTGGGGAAAAAGGTATCAGGATCGGGTTTAAGTTCCTGATAGCCGCCGCCGTAATCGTAAATTATCACAGTGAAAATTCCGTCTTCGTCGGGCTCCGGAATGTGATAATTCTCTTTGAGAGAGTGTTCATTTATTTTCCACCATTTTATTTTTCCACTGGTAGTCAGAGGGAATTTTTTCACAATAATGAAGCTGTAATTCCCTTCCCGATGTACGGCAATGACTTCTGTCTTCCTCACTGAGAAGTAGCCAGCAACGCAACAGGTCAAAAATGCTGCAAGGATCAATATCCATTTTATTAATTTCATTATCGCGTCCCCGATATCACTATTCTGGCTTCCATATTGGTAAAGAAAGGTTTAAATCCAAACTGCTGCCAGCGCTGAAGAACAAACAGGTAAGCAAAATATACTGGTAACTAAGGTGGATGATGTCAATTTACTTATAAAAATTCTGGTCATCGCATGAACAGCCTGAATAAAATTTTATGCCTTATTTAATATTCTTTAACCAACGGCCCGCCGGGTTTTTGATGAAATCCAGCGCCATCAACCCGATAATACATGGTACCGTAACGCGATCGGCCAATACTAATGATCGAGCTATCTTTTCGGATACAGTTGGCTTTCACCGGCATATCATCAAAGCAGATCAGATAATCGAGATCGTCGCTGGGGAAAAAGGTATCGGCGTCGGGCTTAAGTTCCTGATAGCCGTTGCCATAATCGTATATAATTACCGTAAAAATGCCGCTCTCATTTGGCTGGGGAATATTATAATTCTCTTTCAGAAGCTGTGCATTTTCTTTCCACCATTTTATTTTTCCGCTGGAAAGTAAGGGGAAGTTCTTTACGATAAGGTAACTTGATGTGCGATTGCGATGAGCAGCGATAATCTCTACCGGGCGCATAAATATCGTGGTCACCCAGGTGGCAGTTATGATGGCAGTCAAAATAATTACAGTTTTTATAATATTATTTATTTTCACTTTTTGTTCCTTTCAAAGTGATGTTGGCTTCCATGTTGGTAAAGAAAGGCTTAAATCCAAACTGCTGCCAGCGCTGAAGCACAAACCAGATAAGAAAAATATGCTGATAAGTAAAGCAGCCCATACCGCTTTACTTATGAAAATCCTGGTCACCGCATGAACAGCCTGAATACAATTTTATGCCTGCTTTAATAGTCTCTGATTAGCGGGCCGCCAGGTTTTTGATGAAATCCAGCGCCATTAACCCGATAATACATGGTACCGTAACGCGATCGGCCAATACTAATGATCGAGCTATCTTTTCGGATACAGTTGGCTTTCACCGGCATATCCTCAAAGCAGATCAGATAATCGAGATCGTCGCTGGGGAAAAAGGTATCGGCGTCGGGCTTAAGTTCCTGATAGCCGTTGCCATAATCGTAAATGATCACAGTGAAAATTCCGTCTTCGTCGGGCTCCGGAATGTGATAATTCTCTTTGAGAGAGTGTGCATTTATTTTCCACCATTTTATTTTTCCGCTGGTGGTCAGAGGGAATTTTTTCACAATAATGAAGCTGTAATTCCCTTCCCGATGTACAGCAATGACTTCTGTCTTCCTCAGAGAGAGGTAGCCAGTAGAACAGCATGTCACAAACAATGTGATGATTAATGCCCATTTTATTAGTTTCATTGTTGCGCTCCTGATATCACTATTCTGGCTTCCATATTGCTATACAAGGGATTAAATCTAAGGTGCTGCCAGCGAAAAAAGACGAACATTAAAATATTCCCACGGCGCTTTACTGCTAAAACTCTTTAATACCGCATAAACGGCATAAAATTTATGCTGACCTGGTATTCTTTAACTAATGGCCCGCCGGGTGTTTGATACCAGCTTGCACCATCAACCCAGTAATACATTGTCCCATTGTTTGATCCGCCAACATGAAGGACAGAGTTCTCTTTTCGGATACAATTGGCTTTGACCGGCATGTCTTTGAAGCAGATCAGATAATCGAGATCGTCGCTGGGGAAGAAGCTGTCAGGATCGGGCTTAAGTTCCTGATAGCCGTCACCGTAATCGTAAATGATCACAGTGAAAATGCCGCTGTCATCTGGCTCTGGAATATGATAATTCTCTTTCAACAGGTGTTCGTTTTCTTTCCACCATTTTATTTTTTCCCCGGACATTAAGGGGAAGTTTTTTACAATAATGTAGCTCGATGTGTTATTGCGATGAACCGCGATGATCTCTACAGGTTGCATGAGGATAACGGCACACCAGACCGAAGCTGTGATGGCGATTAAAAGCATTGCGGTTTTTATAATTTTACGTAGCTTCACTTTTTGTTCCCCTTATAACAATTTTGGCTTCCATGTTGGTAAAAAATGGTTTAAATCCAAAGTGTTGCCAGCGCTGGAGCACGAACCAGATGCGAAATATATGCAGGCGATGGAAGGTAGGTTTTAAAATATCACGCGCATCAAGTCCGAAATGATCCTGACTTGTATATTGGATAACCGCTTCGTAATTTTTCCCATCAATTTTTAATGATTGCAGTACAATTTTTGTCGCATAAATATCGTGTACGGACATGGAAAGCCCGTTTATTTTATCGATCCAGCGTGTGAATTTAGGCAACACGGTATCCTGAACGGCATTGGTAAGTTGCTGCTTTTTGTTATCCGGGTAAAATTTTTTATCGGTATTGATAGCTCTCGTTAACACCTTTTTTATCGCCTGCAACGAACTATCCTCAGAAAAATCGGTTTCTATCTGCCTTTTATAGGCAAAATTCAGCTTGCTGCTGCGGAACGGCTGGCCGTTGCCATACTGGAAATGGTTAACCATATCCAGAAACAGATCGCGGTAGCCAAAAAAGGTGAAGATCCACGAGTCACGACGAAATTCGGTAAACAGCTTGTTGACCAGTTCCTGTTGACTGATTTTTTGCTGTACCACGGCATAATTACTGCGGGGAAAGTTTTTCCACTCCGAGCGCCAGGGATCAACATTATCGGAAATGGTTTTTAGTCCATATCTGCCAGTTAACTCTGATTCAGTTAAATCGCCACAGTACATATCATCGGCCCGGTAGTCGTTCATGCGGTGCTGGGTGTGGAAAATAGTGAACGGAAAACGTAATGCAACGTTGTTATCAGTCATCGTAAAATCCTTTTAATTCAACGGCATCATTGCCTTTGTGCTGATAAAATCTACTCTGTTTCCCTTTCTGATTCAGCCGCTAACGTTAAAAGTGTGAACCTGGTTTACATTGGTAATCCTTTTCCAGCATGTCGGTGCATGTTTATTTGCCGACGAGCAATTTATACCGACAGCGTCGGCGCCATGCCCGGCCAGAACTCACGGCAGCAGGCGATCCACGCCTGCGCGCTTTTCGACAGGTAGCTGCCTTCACGCCAGATCAGCCCCAGTTTCCACGCCAGCTCCGATTCCAGCGGCAGCCACAGCAAATTGCTTTTATCCAGCCGCTGACAAATCGGCTCCGGCAGGATCGCCACGCCCATTCCCGCCTGAACCATCGCCGCCAGAAAATCCCACTGTCCGCTACGCACCGCAATCTGCGGCGTGAAGCCGCTGGCCTGAAATGCACGCATTAGCTGGCGATTGAGGGAGAACTCCTCGTTGTAAATCAGGATCGGATGCCCGGCCAGTTCGCTGATCGGAATGTGCGTCCGGCGCAGCCATTCGCGGGTGCGCGGCACCAGCACGCAGAGCGGATGGCTCATTAGCGGCAGCGCGTTAAGCGGCAGATCGTCGGCCACCGGCAGGGCGGTCATGGCGATATCCAGCGTGCCGGCCAGCACCGCCTGCTGCACGGTCAGGCCGCCAAATTCAGAGATTTTCAGCTCCACGCCCGGATAGCGCTGGCGAAAAGCCGAGATCGACCCGGCAATCTGCATGCCGACCATGGGCGGAATGCCGAGTCGTAGCTCGCCGGTTTTCAGATCGTTAATATCCGAAATCTCCGCTTCAAGCTGCTTAAATTCCTGAAGAATCGTCATGCCGCGCTGATAAACCGCCTGGCCGGTGTCGGTCAGATGCAGCTTACGGCCTTCACGGATCAGCAGCGTGCAGCCCAGTTCATCCTCAAGCTGGCGCAGCATCTTGCTGATGGTCGGCTGGGTGACGAACAGCTGCTCAGCGGCGCGGGTAAAGCTCTGTTGGCGCACCACCTCAACGAAATAGCGCAGGGCTCGAACGTCCATAATTATTCCTGTAGGGCATAGTATGAATAACATTAAGTCATTTTTTTCACTATCCGTCACCGCTTTATACTGTGCGCAGACATTTTTCAGGAGTTAACGTCATGACGATGCGCTCAGGTTTGACGCAACGTATCCAGGTTCCGCTTCAGGTCGTACTCTATATTGCGTTGTTTTTAACGGCGCAGCAGCTGGTTGCATGGCTGGATCTGCCGCTGCCCGCCAATATTGTTGGCATGCTGCTCCTGCTGGCGCTGATCGCGCTGCGCGTGCTGCCACTGCGCTGGGTAAAGGCGGGTTCGCAGTGGCTGCTGGCGGAAATGCTGCTGTTTTTTATTCCGGCGGTGGTGGCGGTGGTCAACTATTCGCAGCTGCTGCGGGTTGAGGGCTGGCGCATTATGTTAGTTATCGCTGTCAGCACGCTGCTGGTGCTGAGCGCCACCGCGCTGGTAGTCGATCGCGTCTACCGGCTGGAAATCTGGCTGGCGCAGCGCCGTGAGGAGAAACGCAATGCGTGATCTCATTCTCAGCGTGCTCTGTCTGCTCGCCACGCTGCTGATCTACTTTATCAACAAGCGGCTGTACCGTCGCTGGCGTCGGCTGCTGTTGATGCCGCTGGTGATGACGCCAATGGCGCTGGTGGCGCTGCTGCTGGTGACGCGGATTTCGTGGCAGGACTACATCGGCGAAAGCCACTGGCTGCTGTGGCTGCTTGGCCCGGCGACGCTGGCCTTCGCCGTGCCGGTTTATGAAAACACAGAAATTATTCGCCGCCACTGGCTGTCGCTGAGCGCGGGCGTGGTGACCGCAACGGCAGTGGCGATCGGCAGCTCGGTATGGCTGGCAAGACTGCTCACCCTGCCGGAGGTGATCCAGCGCAGTCTGGCCGTGCGCTCCATCACCACGCCTTTTGCGCTGGCGGCGGCGGAGCAGCTTGGCGGTCAGCCCGATCTGGTGGCGCTGTTCGTGGTGATAACCGGCGTGTTTGGCATGGCGGTCGGTGACGTGCTGTTTATCCGCCTGGCGGTGAAGCAGGGAATGGCAAAAGGGGCCGGTTTCGGAGCCGCGTCGCACGGCGCAGGCACCGCGCGCGCCTACGAAATCGGTCAGGAGGAGGGCGTGGTAGCGAGCCTGGTGATGATGCTGTCCGGTATTGTGACGGTGATCATCGCGCCAGTGACGGGGCATCTGCTGTGGGCAGTGGCGTAGGCTGGTTATTTCATGTTACGTAAATATGTCCTGGCGGGCGGGATTCTCATGTTAATCATCCGACAGTTGGTTTACTCTGCGAAGCCGCCAGCAATGGCGTGAGTAAATTGACCAGGAGAATAAAATGAAAGCAGTGGCAACTCTTACCGGCGCGCTGGCGCTTCTGACGCTGGCAGGCACGGCGCAGGCAATCGAAGGCGGCGTGAGCGTCGGCGAAAAATACACCGATGTGCATGTCGGCCTGGGCACCACCACGCCGGGTTTTGCACTGTCAGGTGACTGGCTGCGCAGCGACCATGACGGCAACGTGGAAAGTCTCGGACTGGGCTACAACGTAGCGGTTGGCGATATATTCCTGTCGCCGGGCGTGAAAGTGATGTCCACTAATCCGACCGACAGCAAAGACGGCTACGCCGTCGCGGTGGGTGGCGGGGTTCGTTTCCCGGTGACCAATATGTTCAACGTGTATGGCGAGTATTACTACTCACCGGACTCATTCTCCAGCCATCTTGATGACTATCAGGAAGCCTCAGGCGGCGTCAGCTTTCAGCCCATTTCGCTGGTTGATGTGCGCGTAGGCTACAAATATATGGCGATGAACGGCAAAGACGGACGTAAAGACAACGTGGTTGCCAACGGCCCGTATGTGGGCGCCGCTGTGCATTTCTGATGCGCAGGGAAGGGAGCGTGCTCCCTTCCCGTGATTTTTCGAGGCGGATGGTTCAGTCCGCCTTCTTCTTCGCGCCGCTAGTGCGCCTTGCCCTGATCGATCCCCACACCCGTCTGCGAACGAACGAACTGCGCCTTAAAGCGTTGTCGCTCCAGCTTTCCTTCGTCTGAGCGATCGGTTATTGAGAACAGCCAGGTGCCGATAAACGCGACCGCCATTGAAAACAGCGCCGGATACTCGTAAGGGAAAATTGCCTTCGCGTGGCCGAGCACCTGCACCCAAACGGTGGGCCCGAGGATCATCAGCACCACCGCCGTCAGCAGCCCCATCCAGCCGCCGGTCATCGCGCCGCGCGTGGTCAGCTTCGACCAGTACATCGACAGCAGAATAATCGGGAAGTTACAGCTTGCGGCGATGGAAAACGCCAGTCCGACCATAAAGGCGATGTTCTGCTTCTCAAACAGAATGCCCAGCGCGATAGCGACAAAGCCCAAAATCACCACGGTAATTTTCGACACTTTCAGCTCCTGCCGCTCGGTGGCCTGTCCCTTACGAAACACGCTGGCGTAGAGATCGTGCGATACCGCCGAAGCTCCCGCCAGCGTCAGCCCGGCAACCACCGCCAGAATGGTGGCAAAGGCGACGGCAGAGATGAAGCCGAGGAACAGACTTCCACCTACCGCATCTGCCAGATGCACCGCCGCCATGTTGTTGCCGCCAATTAGTGCGCCGGTAGCATCTTTAAACGCCGGATTGGCGCCTACCAGCAGAATCGCGCCAAAGCCGATGATGAAGGTCAGGATGTAGAAATAGCCCATAAAGCCGGTAGCGTAAAACACGCTTTTCCGCGCCTCGCGCGCGTCGCTGACGGTGAAGAAGCGCATCAGAATATGCGGCAGGCCCGCCGTGCCGAACATCAGGCCGAGGCCAAGCGACAGCGCCGAGATGGGATCGTTGACCAGGCCGCCCGGTCGCATAATCGCGATACCTTTCGGATGCACCGCCATCGCCTGCGTAAACAGATTATTGAAGCTGAAACCTACCGTCTTCATCACCATGATTGCCATAAAGGTGGCGCCGAACAGCAGCAGCACGGCTTTAATAATTTGTACCCAGGTGGTGGCCAGCATGCCGCCGAACAGTACGTAGAGCACCATCAGAATACCGACCAGGATCACCGCCACCAGGTAATCCAGCCCGAACAGAAGCTGGATCAGCTTGCCCGCGCCAACCATCTGCGCAATCAGATAGAGCGCTACCACCACCAGCGAGCCGCAGGCGGAAAGTGTGCGGATCGGCATCTGCTTCAGACGATAAGAGGCGACGTCGGCAAAGGTATAGCGCCCAAGGTTGCGCAGGCGTTCGGCGATCAGAAACAGAATGATCGGCCAGCCGACCAGGAAGCCGAGCGAGTAGATCAGCCCGTCGTAGCCGGAGGTATAGACCAGCGCCGATATCCCCAGAAACGAGGCGGCAGACATAAAATCGCCCGCCATCGCCAGTCCATTCTGAAAGCCGGTAATGTTGCCGCCTGCGGTGTAATAGTCGCTGCGCGAACGGGTTCGTTTCGACGCCCACCAGGTAATGCCCAGCGTGGCGGCGACAAAAATGATAAACATCACAATCGCTTCAACGTTAGTGGGCTGTCGCTGCACTGCGCCGTTAATGGCGTCGGCGGCCAGTGCCGAAAAGGGTAGCAGCGTGGCAAAACCGGTGGTCAGAAGACGGAGTTTCATCCTTTCACCTCTTTCAGCAGTTCGCGAGTGAGGCGGTCAAACTCGCCGTTGGCGCGGCGCACGTAGACGCCGGTTAATAAAAAAGAGATGACGATCAGACCCACGCCGATGGGGATCCCGCGGGTGACGTTGGTGCCGTCATACAGCGGCGTGCCCAGCCAGCCTGGCGCGAAAGCGATCAGCAAAATAAAGCCTACGTAGAGAATAAGCACGATGGCGGAAAGAAAAGCGGCAAACGTCTGGCGTTTTTTCACCAGTTGTCTGAAGCGGGCGCTCTTTTCTATCCGTTGATAAATATCGTCATTCATCACAGGTCTCCAGAGGTTATTTATGCGGCGCCGGCCGTCGCGCAGAGGCGACGGAACGCGGGCAAAAAGAGTGCACGCGCCGGTAACGCCGGTAGGGTCATTTATTGTTATTAAAGAGTACGTTAATAAAAGGCAGCGTTATTACGCTGCCCGCCGGGTAAATAAAACGAATTACGGCATCAATATGGCCTGCTTCTCCTCAAGCAGCTTTTCGACCACGCCCGGATCGGCAAGCGTTGAGGTGTCGCCCAGATTACTGGTATCCCCCGCCGCGATTTTACGCAGAATACGGCGCATGATTTTGCCGGAGCGGGTTTTCGGCAGCGAGTCGGTCCAGTGCAGCACGTCCGGCGTGGCAATCGGGCCAATCTCTTTGCGTACCCAGTTGCGCACCTCAGCGTACAGTTCCGGTGACGGCTCTTCGCCGCTGTTGAGGGTGATATACGCGTAGATTGCCTGGCCCTTGATGCCGTGCGGTATACCGACCACGGCGGCTTCGGCAATTTTCGGGTGTGATACCAGCGCCGATTCGATTTCCGCCGTGCCGAGGCGATGGCCGGAGACGTTCAACACGTCATCAACGCGGCCGGTTATCCAGTAATAGCCGTCCTCGTCGCGTCGCGCACCGTCGCCGCTGAAATACATATTTTTGAAGGTGGAGAAGTAGGTTTGTTCAAAGCGATCGTGGTCGCCGAACAGCGTACGCGCCTGGCCGGGCCAGGCGTCGACAATCACCAGGTTGCCTTCGCAGGCTCCTTCCAGCGCGTTGCCTTCGTTATCGACCAGCGCAGGTTGAACGCCAAAAAACGGCCTGGTTGCCGAGCCTGCTTTCAGTTCGGTAGCCCCTGGCAGCGGGGTGATCATGAAACCGCCGGTTTCCGTTTGCCACCAGGTATCAACAATCGGACAGCGGCCATTGCCAATTTTGTTGTAATACCACTCCCAGGCTTCCGGGTTGATCGGCTCGCCGACCGAGCCCATGATGCGCAGGCTGGAGCGATCGGTGCCGGCAATGGCTTTATCGCCTTCCGCCATCAGCGCGCGAATGGCCGTCGGTGCGGTATAGAGCAGCGTCACCTTGTGTTTATCCACCACTTCCGCCATGCGGCTCGGCGTCGGCCAGTTGGGCACGCCTTCGAACATCAGCGTGGTGGCGCCGCAGGCCAGCGGCCCGTAAAGCAGATAGCTGTGACCGGTGATCCAGCCCACGTCGGCGGTACACCAGTAAACGTCTTCCGGGTGGTAATCAAACACGTATTTGAAGGTGGTGGCAGCGTAGACAAGATAACCGCCGGTGGTATGCAGCACGCCCTTTGGCTTACCGGTGGAGCCGGAGGTATAGAGGATAAAAAGCGGATCTTCCGCGTTCATCTCTTCCGGTTGATGATGCGCGCTGGCGCTGTTAACCAGCTCGTGCCACCAGATGTCACGGCCGTTTTCCCAGGCGATATCGTTACCGGTGCGGCGGAATACGACCACGTTGGTGACCGAGGTGACTTTAGGATTGGCTAACGCATCGTCGACGTTTTTTTTCAGCGGTATGGTGCGGCCCGCGCGAATGCCTTCGTCGGCGGTGACCACCAGCTTACTGTTGGAATCAATAATGCGACCGGCGACGGCTTCGGGGGAGAAACCGCCAAAAATCACCGAGTGGACAGCGCCGATGCGCGCACAGGCAAGCATGGCGACCGCGGCTTCCGGCACCATTGGCATATAGATAGCGACCACGTCGCCTTTATTGACGCCCAGCTCTTTCAGTGAGTTAGCAAAGCGGCACACTTCACGGTGCAGTTCGCGAAAGGTCAGCGTTTTGCTTTCGCTGGCGTTATCACCTTCCCAGATAATGGCCGGATGATCGCCACGGCTGTGCAGATGGCGGTCAAGGCAGTTCGCCGCCAGATTCAGCGTGCCGTCTTCATACCAACGGATATCGATATTGCCCGGCGCGAATGAAGTATTTTTTACCGTTGTATAAGGCTTAATCCAGTCGAGAATCTGCCCCTGCTCACCCCAGAACGCGTCCGGATCCTGGACAGAGAGCTGATACATGGACTGATACTGCTGAGCGTTAATCAGGGCGTTTTCCGCAATGGCGGCAGGAACAGGGTGTCTGTGTAGTTGGCTCATGGCTAATCTCCTTGAAGATGTTAATAGTATGTCAATCAAAGGTTGAATGAAGCCTGCTGATCCGCTTTGTTTGCTTTTTGCGCGACAGATCACGCCATAACTGCATGTAATGAAACAGGAACGAAACGTATGTGGAACTTTAGTGAAAAAGGCGCCACATAAGCGCCTTCTGTCGTTATTAGCGAACAAAATTACGGCAGTTGAACTGAACAGAAACGATTAAGTAAACGCTGGTACTGCATAGCTATGCGCTTTACGCGGCGGAATATTACTAATTATAACAACGTGTTAAATGCCCGGCCTCCTGACAGAGCTTTACGCTGTTAATTGGTGATAAAGTAACCGTATTTCACGCGGGGTTGCATTTATGCCAGTGAAAATGGTACTGATTACGCGCCTGTAAAAAGGCACAAACCATCCATTATCCGTGAATTAGCCGATTTCGGCGCTGCCTCCCTTGAGCGTAATTCTGCTGCATAACAGATGCAGCAAGCGGGTTGTGTTAAGGAAAATAAGATATGAAAGCTGCTAAATTCAGCCTTGCCTGGCAAATATTGACGGCACTGGTACTGGGAATCATCGTCGGAGCCATATTGCATAACCAGCAGGAAAACCGTGAATGGTTGATTGCCAACATACTCACCCCGGCTGGCGACATCTTTATTCATCTGATCAAAATGATCGTCGTACCTATCGTGATCTCCACGCTGATTGTCGGTATCGCAGGCGTCGGCGATGCAAAAAAACTGGGACGCATTGGCGTAAAAACCATCGTCTATTTTGAAGTGATTACCACCATTGCCATCGTGGTAGGGATTACCCTGGCGAACGTGTTTGAACCTGGCTACGGCATTGATATGTCGACGCTGGCAACGGTGGACATCTCTAAGTATGAAGCGACAACCGCACAGGTACAGGGTGGACCGCACAGTCTGGTGACCACCGTCCTTTCGCTGATCCCGCAGAATATTTTTGCCGCGATAGCCAAAGGCGACATGCTGCCGATTATCTTCTTCTCGGTGCTGTTTGGCCTGGGTCTCTCTTCTCTGCCCGCAGAACACCGCGATCCGCTGCTGAAGGTATTCCGCTCAACCTCAGAAACTATGTTTAAAGTAACGCATATGATTATGCGCTACGCGCCGATCGGCGTGTTCGCGCTGATTTCGGTTACCATTGCCAACTTTGGTTTCGCCTCGCTGTGGCCGTTGGCCAAGCTGGTGATCCTGGTTTACGCCGCGATTTTATTCTTTGCCTTCGTTGTGCTGGGTACGGTTGCCCGCCTTTGCAAGCTGCGTATTACCACGCTGATGCGCATCCTGAAGGACGAGCTGATCCTGTCATATTCCACGTCCAGCTCTGAAACCGTGCTGCCGCGCATTATGGAAAAGATGGAGGCCTACGGCGCGCCCAAGTCGATTACCAGCTTTGTGGTGCCGACCGGCTACTCCTTTAACCTTGACGGCTCCACGCTTTATCAAAGCATCGCGGCGATCTTTATTGCTCAGCTTTACGGCATTAATTTGTCGATTGGTCAGGAAATCGTGCTGGTGCTGACGCTGATGGTTACCTCAAAAGGTATTGCGGGTGTACCGGGCGTCTCCTTTGTGGTGCTGCTGGCGACGCTTGGCAGCGTGGGCATTCCGCTGGAAGGACTGGCGTTTATTGCAGGCGTTGACCGTATCATGGACATGGCGCGCACCGCGCTGAACGTGGTGGGTAATGCGCTGGCCGTGCTGGTTATTGCGAAATGGGAAAACCAGTTCGATGCGCAGCAGGCCGTTGCCTACGAGTCAAAAATTAAGCGTTTAGCCTCCTCAAGCTAATCGACGGCGGGCCGCAACGGCGGCCCGCTCTGGTAAAGCGCTATCTCACCGACTCTACAATCTCTCTTCATAATAAAGACTTAGCAGTTGCAGGGTCTTTTTCAGCGTCACCTCCGCCGCTCTCCGCGTTTTCCATGCTTTTATCTCTGTCACATTTTTTTGAAATGCGATTAAAGGCGGCATGCTTTCCGCCGAAAACCATAAAAAGAGATAAACATTCATTCCTTTTTTTTGACTCTCGCCTCCAGGATACGTTTCCATGCGCACAAATCTGCCTGTCACTCAGCAGGAGCATCCGTTTAATGATACGGCTACCCTGATGTCAACCACCGACGCCGCCGGACACATTACCTACGCCAATGACGCCTTTATTGAGGTAAGTGGTTTTACGCCTGAAGAGATCGCCGGTCAGGCGCACAATCTGGTGCGTCATCCTGATATGCCCGCCGAAGCCTTCGCTGATATGTGGGCCACGCTGAAGCAGGGCGAGCCCTGGACGGCGCTGGTGAAAAATCGCTGTAAAAATGGCGACTTCTATTGGGTAAGGGCCAACGCGATCCCGGTGGTGCGCAACGGCACAATTCAGGGCTATATGTCGGTGCGCACGCGGCCGGACGATGCGGAAATTCAGCAGGCGGAGCAGTGCTATCGGGCGATCCGTGAAGGCAAGCGTAAGAGCTGGCGCTTCCATAAGGGCGTGATGGTGCGCACCGGCCTGATGCGCTGGCGCAGCCTGTTCAAAACGCTGCCGTTGCGCTGGCGCATCCGCAGCGCGCTGATGACGCTTCTGCCGCTGAGCGCGGGTGCTGGTTGGGCGTCAGGATTAGCGGCTCAGCCGCTGGCGATCTTCACCGCCATCATGACGCTGCTGCTGTTTCTCGCTTCCGCCTGGCTGGAGCAGCAGATCTCCCGGCCGGTCGAGCGTCTCTGCAAGCAGGCGCTGAAGGTCGCCACCGGCGCAACGCATAATGTTGAGCAGATGGATCGGGTCGATGAGGTGGGTACGACGCTGCGCGCTATTGGCCAGTTAGGGCTGATGTTCCGCTGGCTGGTGGATGACGTTAGCGGGCAGGCGGTTAACGTGCTCAGCGCCAGCGATGCGATAGCGCAGAGTAATCAGGATCTCAGTCGCCGCACCGAACAGGCTGCCGCCAACGTGCAGCAAACCGCCGCCACCATGAATGAGATGACCGCCACGGTGAAAAGCAATGCCGGGACGGCGCAGCAGGCCAACGCCCTGTCGAAAGAGACGCGTGACGTCGCGACGCAGGGCGGCGTGGCGATGAAAGATATGGTTAACGTCATGTCCGGTATCGCCGACAGTTCAAAAAAGATCGCCAGCATCACCAGCGTGATTGACGGCATCGCGTTCCAGACCAACATTCTGGCGCTCAACGCCGCCGTCGAGGCTGCCCGCGCGGGCGAGCAGGGCAAAGGGTTCGCGGTTGTGGCCGGTGAGGTGCGCAGTCTGGCGCAGCGCAGCGCGAAAGCCGCCAGCGAAATCAAATCGCTGGTTGAAAACAGCGTGGCGAAAGTGGAATCGGGTAGCGTGCACGCCTTCGATACCGGCCAAACCATGGAGAGCATCGTTTCTCAGGTACAGAACGTCACCTCGATGATTTCGCAAATCGGCGCCGCCACCGCCGAGCAGGCGTCGGCGCTGAGTGAAATCAGCCTGGCGGTTGAGGAACTGTATAGCATCACTCACCAGAACGCCGCCAGGGTGGAAGAGGGCGCGCAGGCTTCCGGCCGCATGGCGCGACAGGCAACAAGGCTGGTGGAGGCGATCAGCGTCTTTCGCTGAGGGTTCAGAGATCGGCTACAGTTAAACGCTTGAAATCATTTTGATCCGACAACATCAGGACAGAGGAAAGCGTTATGAGCCAGTTTTTTATGAATAAGAAAAGCGATCTCGTCAACGAAGCCATTGAAGGGACGCTGCTCAGCAATCGTTATCACAATACCAGCCTGCTGGATGCGGGCGCGGACATTCGCGTGGTGGTGCGCAATGACTGGGACAAATCGCGCGTGGCGGTGATCTCTGGCGGCGGCTCCGGCCACGAGCCGGCGCACGTTGGTTTTGTCGGCAAAGGGATGCTGACCGCCGCGGTCTGTGGCGACGTTTTTGCCTCGCCCAGCGTGGAAGCGGTGCTGGCGGCCATCGTGAACGTCACCGGTGAGAAAGGCTGCCTGCTGGTGGTGAAAAACTACACCGGCGACCGGCTGAACTTTGGCCTGGCGGCGGAAAAAGCCAGAGCGCGCGGCCTGAAGGTCGAGCTGGTGATGGTGACCGATGATATTGCGCTGCCGGATAATCCGCAGCCGCGCGGCATCGCAGGAACGGCGTTGGTACACAAAGTGGCGGGCTATGCGGCAGAGCAGGGGAAATCGCTGGAGGCGGTGACGGCCCTGGCCAACGAGGCGATCCGTGCCACGGCCAGCATCGGACTGGCCTTCTCCACCTGCCACGTGCCCGGCGAAGCGCGTGACGATCGCGTAAAGGCGGGCCACAGCGAACTGGGCATGGGCATTCACGGCGAGCCGGGTGCCTCCACGCTGGCGACGCAAAACAGCGTTGACATTGTCGCCACGCTGGCGGAAAAGCTGGCCGCGCATAATAAAGAAGGCAAAAGCGTGGCGCTGCTGGTGAATAACCTGGGCGGCTTCTCCGCGCTGGAGATGGCGGTGCTCACCCGTGAAACGCTGCGTTCGCCGCTGGGAAAAAACGTGAAGTACCTTGTCGGCCCGGCCACCCTGGTCAGCGCGCTGGACATGAAAGGCTTTTCGCTCTCCACGCTGCTGCTGACGCCTGCTTTTGAAGAAGCGCTTCAGGCGCCGGTTGAAGCGGCGGGCTGGCAGCCGCTCGCCAGCGTGCAGGCGCTGAAACCGGTCGCCGGAGAGAAGGTGGCGCTTCAGCAGGCGGTTACGCCGTCTGATAACGCGCAGGTGGCGCAGATAGTCGAAACCATCTGTCAGACGTTGGTTGACCTTGAAAGCGAACTGAACCAGCTGGATGCCAGAGTGGGCGACGGCGACACCGGTTCAACCTTTGCGGCCGGGGCGGGCAAGGTGCTGGCCGAACTCCGGGCGAAAAAACTGCCGCTGAACGATACAGCCAGCCTGCTGACGCTGATCGGCGAACAGCTGGCGGTGGTGATGGGCGGCTCCAGCGGCGTGCTGATGTCGATTATGTTCACCTCGGCGGGGCAGAAAGTGGAAGAGGGCAAGCCGCTGGCCGAATCGCTGGCGTGGGGGCTGGATCGCATGCAGCACTATGGCGGCGCGCGTCCTGGCCACCGCACGATGATTGATGCGCTGCATCCGGCCTTTGAAGCGCTGGTGGCCGGGCAGGATCTGGCCAGTGCGGCGGCGGCGGCAAAAAAAGGCGCCGATGCCACCGCGCAGATGACCTCGGCGCAGGCGGGCCGCTCCTCCTATCTGAATCAGGAGAGTCTGACCGGGGTTAAAGATCCCGGTGCCTGCGCGGTGGAAAAGGTCTTTGCCGCGTTAGAAAAATACGTTAAGTAAGGCCGCCTCCGGGTGCTGCCCGCGGCGGCGCCCGGCTCTTTCCTCTCCAGCGCTCCCCCGATGTAAAAACTCTTCTGAATGTTTTTTTCGTTATGCCGATAAAACGGAGACAGGTTGCTGCATTACAACCTGTCCCCTGGCTGAAAGCAGCGTTATTTCAGCGTAAAGCAGGTGCAAAAATTTTTAAAACAGCACCACCATTCTGCTCCAGGCGAAAAAAATGATTGAGAACAACGATGTGATGTACCGCCTGCTGGTACAAGGCGTGATTGACTACGCAATCTATATGCTTGAACCCGACGGCACCGTGGCGAACTGGAACGCCGGCGCGCAGCGCGCCAAAGGCTATCTGCCGCATGAGGTTATCGGCAAAAACTTTTCTCTTTTTTACAGCGAGGAAGATCGCGAAAAAGGCCTGCCGCAGCGCGGTCTGGCGATTGCCCGCGAAACCGGCCGTTACGACGTGGAAGGCTGGCGCTACCGCAAAGACGGCAGCGCGTTTTGGGCGCATGCGGTGATTGATGCCATCCGCGACGACGACGGCACGCTGATCGGCTTCGCCAAAATTACCCGCGACTGTACCGAACAGCGAGAAGCGCTGGCAGAACAGCGTGCGCAGGAGCAGAAGTTTCGTCTGCTGGTGGAAGGCGTAACCGACTACGCCATTTATATGCTTGATATTAATGGCCGGGTGGTGAACTGGAACGCGGGCGCGCGGCGCGCCAAAGGGTATACCGCCGATGAGATCGTAGGCCAACACTTCTCCTGTTTCTATAGCGCACAGGACAGGCTGGCGCAGATCCCGGACAGCAACCTGAAAATGGCGAAGACCCGCGGCCGCTTTGAGGATCAGGGCTGGCGCTATCGTAAGGATGGCAGCGCGTTCTGGGCGCACGTGATGATTGAGCCGATTTACAATGAAGCCCGCATGCTGATCGGCTTCTCAAAAATCACCCGCGACTGTACCGAAGTGCGCGAGTACGAGCAGCAGATCCTGCACGCAAAAGATCTCGCCGAGCAGAACAGCGTTAAAATGGCATCACTGTCGAAGTTTCTCGACACCATTATCGCCAATATTCCCTCCTGCGTGATGGTGGAGGACGTGGTGTCGCGTGAGATCCTGCTCATCAACAACAAAGCGGAGCAGCTGCTGGGCATTACTCAGCAAGAGATAGCGGGCCGCCAGCTTGCTGACTGCGTGGATCCTGAGATGTGTGAGTACTTCTCACAGCTCTCGCGCGCGGCGCAGCGCAATGAAGGACTGCATAAGAATGAGCAGATGCTGCCGACGCGCTCTGGCGACAGGATTATCAGCGCCTCGGCCTCCATCGTGCGCGGCAGCGATGCGCGTACCAATTATGTGCTGTTGATCGCCGATGACGTTACCGACCAGCGCGCCGCCGATGCGCGCATTCACCATATGGCGCATCATGACAATCTCACCAGCCTGCCTAACCGCGTGCTGTTCAGCCAGCGCCTGCACGAGGCGCTGCGCGCCGATCGTGACGTGGGGAAACGCACCGCCACGCTCTGTCTGGATCTGGATAATTTCAAAAACGTCAATGACGCGCTGGGGCATCAGGTTGGCGATGAACTGCTGCGCATGGTGGCCCGACGGCTGAGCAGCGTGCTGCGCGGACAGGATACGCTGGCGCGCAACGGCGGCGACGAATTCTCTATTGTGCTGCCGGGTATCATGCAGTTAAACGAGGCGGAAGCGGTGGCGCGTCGGCTTATCGATGTGACCCGGCCGGTTTTCAACGTTGACGGACACAACCTGTCGGTTGGACTGAGCGTCGGCATCGCGATTTCCGATCAGGATCTGTCCACGGCCGATCAGCTCCTGCGCTGTGCGGATATGGCGCTTTACGAAGCGAAGCGTAATGGACGCGATCGCTTTGAGCACTTCTCATCGGAAATGGGTGAAGCGGCGAGCAAGCGGCGGATGATTGAAAACGATCTGCGCGAAGCGATAACCCGGCGTCACCTCAGGCTCTATTATCAGCCGATCACCAATGAAAACGGGCATGAGATCGTGGGCTACGAGGCGCTGATGCGCTGGCATCATCCTTCTCGTGGGTTGATTATGCCGCTTGATTTTATTCCTGTCGCGGAGGAAACCGGTCTGATCCACTCGCTGGGAGCTTACGCGCTGTACGAAGCATGCCGCGAGGCCGCCACCTGGCCAGGCGGCGAGAGCGTGGCGGTGAACCTTTCTCCGTTGCAGTTTAAAAACAGCGCGCTGGTTTCGGTGGTGGAAGCCGCGTTGAAAGAGTCGGGCCTTGCGGCGCATCGCCTTGAAGTGGAGATCACCGAGTCGGTGCTGCTGGATAATGCGCTGACAAATATCCGCACGCTGCAAAAGCTGAAGGCGCTGGGCGTGCGTATCGCACTTGATGATTTTGGCACCGGTTATTCGTCACTGAGCTACCTGCGCTCGTTTCCCTTCGACAAAATCAAAATTGATAAATCCTTTATCAGTGATATGACCGAAAGCCGTGAATCGCTGGCGATCATCAGAGCCATTACCGGAATGAGCCGCAGTCTGGATATTCAGATAACCGCAGAAGGCGTGGAGAACGACCAGCAGTTTGAACAGCTCAAAATCGAGGGCTGCACGCTGTTTCAGGGCTACTACTTCGGGCGACCACAGCCAGCGGAAACGCGGCTGAAAGTGTTCAATCCGCCTGTGCGTGCTGGAGGAGCCGCTGGCCTGATTCTTCCGGACGGCGCCGATGGTAACGCCTCAATGCCGATCGCTGCCGGGCCGCCTGAGTAAACGCCCGGGCCGCCGGTTGCGCTGGCGGCAGCGTTTCCCGACCTGATTTGTGCGTGATGTTAATTAATCTGTGCTTTTTTGTTTCATGACAATAAATTTTTGCTTAAGACCTGTTAAAATATGCGGCTTTGTTACCGATAACATTCACCTGGCGCTGACGCACTTTTGAGCACGGTGGATGGCGGGTCGATAAACATGATCGCCCATCAAGGCGACGCGTTATAAGGCAATGTCATGTCAAACGAAAACAGAGGCAGTTCCCGTCGGGACTTTCTGCTTAAAACTATTACTCTGGCGCCCGCCGTGGCGATTGGCAGCAGCGGCCTTGGCGCGCTGGCCTCACCGGCGCCTGCCACCGCCGCACCGTCAGGCCCGCAAAAAGCGCGCGATTATCAGCCCACATGGTTTACCCCGGAAGAGTATGCGTTTCTGCAAGCCGCCGTGGCGCGCCTGATCCCCGCCGATGAGCGCGGCCCCGGCGCCCGTGAAGCGGGCGTGCCGGAGTATATCGACCGCCAGATGAATACGCCTTACGCCACCGGCGCCAACTGGTATATGCAGGGACCGTTTCATCCCGATGCCGATAAGCTGCTCGGCTATCAGCTTCCGCTGGTGCCGCGTCAGGTGTACCGGCTGGGCCTCGCCGATGCGGATGAGGTGGCAAAGGCGCAGCACGGCAAAGCCTTCGCAAAACTGAACGATGACCAGCAGGACGCGCTGCTTCAGGCTTTCGAAGCGGGTAGCGTTGCTTTCCGGCAGATCCCCGCGCAGGTTTTTTTCACCTTCCTGCTGCAAAACACCCGCGAAGGCTTCTTCAGCGATCCGATCCACGGCGGCAACCAGGGCATGGTTGGCTGGCGGCTGATTAACTTTCCCGGTGCGCGCGCAGATTTTATGGACTGGGTGGAACGCGGCGAGCGCTATCCATTCCCGCCGGTATCCCTTCGCGGAGAGAGAACATAATCATGGCGACTGAAATGAAAAAAGCGGACGCGGTGATTGTCGGTTTTGGCTGGGCGGGTTCGATTATGGCGAAGGAGCTGACCGAAGCCGGACTGAACGTGGTGGCGCTGGAACGCGGCCCGCATCGTGATACCTGGCCTGACGGCGCGTATCCGCAGGTTATTGACGAACTCACCTACAATATCCGCAAAAAGCTGTTTCAGGATCTCTCCAAAAGCACCGTGACCATTCGTCATAACGCGGCGCAAACCGCTCAGCCCTACCGCCAGCTTGCCGCGTTCCTGCCGGGCACCGGCACCGGCGGCGCGGGCCTGCACTGGTCCGGCGTGCATTTTCGCGTCGATCCGATCGAGCTGCGACTGCGCAGCCATTACGAAGAGCGCTACGGCAAAAAATTCATTCCGGAAGGGATGACCATTCAGGATTTTGGCGTCAGCTATGACGAACTGGAGCCTTTTTTCGACAAGGCCGAAAAGGTGTTCGGCACCTCCGGTTCGGCGTGGAGCGTAAAAGGCAAGGTGATCGGCAAGGGCAAAGGAAATCCTTTCGCGCCGGATCGCTCAGAAAATTTCCCGCTGCCTGCGCAGAAGCGAACGTTCTCTGCGCAGCTGTTTGCCCGCGCGGCGGAAGCGGTGGGCTATCATCCCTACGATTTGCCCTCGGCCAATACTTCCGGCCCGTATACCAACACTTACGGCGCGCAGATGGGGCCGTGCAACTTCTGCGGCTACTGTAGCGGCTATGCCTGCTATATGTATTCAAAGGCGTCGCCGAACGTGAATATTCTGCCCGCGCTGCGCCAGGAGACAAAATTCGAGCTGCGCGAAAACGCCAACGTGCTGCGCGTGAATCTCACTGCCGACAAGAAACGCGCCACCGGCGTTACCTATGTGGATGCGCTGGGAAGAGAAATTGAGCAGCCCGCCGATCTGGTGATCCTCTCCGCTTTTCAGTTCCACAATGTGCATCTGATGCTGCTCTCCGGCATCGGCAAGCCTTACGATCCGGTGACCAACCAGGGCACCGTCGGGCGCAACTTCGCCTACCAGAACATCTCCACCATTAAGGCGTTTTTTAATAAAGACGTGTTTACCAATAACTTCATCGGGGCAGGCGGCGCGGGCGTTGGCGTGGACGATTTTAATGCCGACAATTTCGATCACGGCAAGTACGGCTTCGTCGGCGGCTCGCCTTTCTGGGTGAATCAGGCGGGCGTCAAGCCCATCTCCGGCCTGCCGACGCCGCCGGGCACGCCGAACTGGGGCAGTAAGTGGAAAGCGGCGGTGGCCGATCACTACACCCATCACGTTTCGATGGATGCCCACGGCGCGCACCAGTCCTATCGCAACAACTATCTCGATCTTGATCCTAATTACAAGGATGCCTTCGGGCAGCCGCTGTTGCGTATGACCTTCGACTGGCAGGAAAACGACGTCACTATGTCGCAATTTATGCACGATCGTATGCACAACATCGCCGAAGCGATGAATCCTGTGCTGATCAGCGGCTCGCCGAAAAAGCCGGGAACCCATTTCGACACCACCACTTATCAGACCACGCACATGAATGGCGGGGCGATCATGGGCGAAGATCCGCAAACCAGTGCGGTAAACCGCTATCTGCAAAGCTGGGACGTGCCGAATGTCTTTGTGCCCGGCGCGTCGGCCTTTCCGCAGGGGTTGGGCTATAACCCAACCGGCATGTTGGCCGCGCTGACGTACTGGTCGGCAAAGGCCATCCGCGAGCAGTATCTTAAAAACCCCGGCCCGCTGGTTCAGGCATAAGGCGATCACATGAAAAAGCGACTTCTGGCTCTCGTGCTGGGCATAACTGCCTTCGGCGCGCTGGCGGACGAGAGCGGCGCGGATCTCATCAGCCGCGGTGAATATCTGGCGCGCGCGGGCGACTGCGTGGCCTGCCACACGAAAATGGGCGGCAAGCCTTTTGCGGGCGGCCTGTCGATGGCGACGCCCATTGGCAATATTTACTCGACCAATATTACCCCGGACAACAAAACCGGCATCGGCGACTACAGCTACGACGACTTCCAGCGTGCGGTGCGTCACGGCGTGGCGAAAAACGGCGACACGCTCTATCCGGCCATGCCCTATCCCTCTTATGCGGTAGTCAGCGATGAGGATATGCGCGCGCTGTATGCTTATTTTATGCACGGCGTTGCGCCGGTAGAGCAGGAAAATCAGCAGAGCGATATTCCGTGGCCGCTCTCAATGCGCTGGCCGCTGGCTATCTGGCGCGGTCTGTTCGCGCCGGACGTCAACGCCTTCCAGCCCGTTGAGGGAGAAGACGCGGTGCTGGCGCGTGGCCAGTATCTGGTTGAGGGGCTGGGACACTGCGGCGCCTGTCATACGCCGCGCAGCCTCACCATGCAGGAAAAAGCGCTCAATGACCGCGAAGGAAGCGACTACCTTTCCGGCAGCAGCGCGCCGGTTGACGGCTGGACCGCCAGCAATTTGCGAGGCGACAGCCGCGACGGGCTGGGGCGCTGGCATGAAGCGGAGCTGGTGGAGTTTTTGCGTACCGGCCGTAACGATCGCACCGCGGTATTCGGCGGCATGACCGATGTCGTGCAGCACAGCCTTCAGCATCTGAGTGCGGAGGACGCGACGGCGATTGCCCGCTATCTGAAATCGCTTGGGGCACGCGATCCCAATCAAACCGGTTTTGCAGAGGATGACGCGGTGGCCCGTGCGCTGTGGCAGGGCGACGACAGCCGGGCGGGCGCGTCGGTGTATGTCGATAGCTGCGCCGCCTGTCATAAAACCGACGGCAGCGGCTACAAGCGTTTCTTCCCGGCGCTGCGCGGCAATCCGGTGGTGCTGGCGGACGATCCCACATCGCTCATCCACATTGTACTGAGCGGCGCGACTCTGCCTGCGATGAAAGGCGCGCCGTCATCGATTACCATGCCCGCCTTTGGCTGGCGGCTGAACGATCGGCAGGTGGCGGATGTGGTAAATCTGATCCGTACCAGCTGGGGCAATACGGCGAAAGAACAGGTGAGCGCCGCCGACGTGGCGAAAATCAGGAAAAGCACGCCTCAGCAGGGCAGCGTGGATATCGATAAGCTGATTGAGGTGAAGTAAGGGAAGCCCGGGAAGAAGAGTAAAGCATCGCGCGCCAGGGAGGGCGTTTTTTACCTTTTTACGACCTTGCCTGATTCCCCGGGCAGGCGCGCTGTCGTCATTCTTTATCCTGTTGCAGCGCAAAACGCGGGTCGAAAAAGAAGGGTTCGACGGAGACCGTTGCCAGCGCCGCTGCCGCATCAGGATGAAGTGGATTGAACAGCGCGTTCCAGTCGCCGGTGATCGTACTCGGCACTTTTAACACCAGCCCTTGATCGCGACTGTTTAACCACTCATCGCCAATTGCCCTGGTTGAAAGCGGCGCGGGATCGTGCTGCCAGTCGGCAGGGAGCGCGTTCAAATCCAGTTCGGAAACCAGCTTCTCCGGCACCTTCAGCGACAGCATCGAATAGTGACCGGCCAGATCGCTGATGCGCAAATGCACCAGAAGCTCAAGCACACACAGCGAGCGGCTGGAAGCGAGGTAGACGCAGGAATGCCCAATTGAATTCCAGCGGCCGCCGTAGTTCAGTGCGCCAAAGCCGTTAAACGCGGTATCCGCATAAGCCGATTTCACCAGACGATAAAAAGACACCGTTGCCATCAGGTGATGACGCCGTGCTCGATCTGCCCTATCAGGTTGATCACGGCTTCAGCGCCCGGCGGCGTGGAGGTAAATTCAGCCGGCTTTTTGCCGCCCAGCCCTTTCGCCGGCGTATCAAGCCACTCGGCGGCGCGGGTCATATCGCCGTTAAACAGCTTACCGGCGGCAGAGAGCACGCGGATCATCATATACACTCTGCCGCTCTGCTCCGGCGAAAAGGCCTGTTCACTCTTCAGACGGCGGCTGTAGGTGTTGCGATCGATACCAGACATACGCAGCAGCGAGGACTCATCAAACGTCGACAGCGACGCCGTCTGGCGCAAAATCTGCGCGCTCAGCCCGCCGCTGATGCGGCTGTGCGCCTCCGGCAGCGTCTCAGGCAGATTCAGCGAGAGCAGCAGCGAGCCTTCGGCATGACGCCTGCCGGGTGTAAAAACGCTGAGCGACATAAAACCTCCTCGTGTTCATTTGATGTTTATTTTAGTTCAAATGAACAGATGCAACAAGCAGGATCAGGCGATTCGCAATGCTTCCAGGGTGTTCAGCAACGCATTAACTTTTGGCGTCAGTTGTTTCCTGCGCGGCCAGACCAGACACAGCGGCAGGCCGCTGACCGCCACCTCCGGCAGGATCTGCACCAGCTCGCCACGCTGGAGTTCTTTCTCGATCATCCAGGTGGCCATTTGCGCCACGCCAAGTCCGGCGGACACGGCCATCATTTGCGCCTCGCCGTCGCCCAGCGCCATGCGGTGCGAAACGTTACGCGTTACTGTGCGCCCATCCGGCAGCGGCAGCCGCCACGGACTGGCGCTGCCGTCCACGCGATCGTAAACAATGGCCCGGTGTTCATTCAGGGCGTCAAGATCCTGCGGCGTGCCGTGCTGTGCCAGATAGTGCGGCGCCGCGCAAAAAATCAGCTGCTCGTCGCCGAGATACCGCCAGGCCAGCGAAGGCGGATACGCCGTCGGGCCGCCGATGCGTATCGCAATATCCACGCCTTCTTCAAACACGTCCACAAAACGATCCGAGAAGGCAAGATTGAGCTGGATATCCGGGTTTTGCTGACAAAAAGGGGTAAGCAACGGCATCACGCGCATACGGCCAAAAGTATGAGGCACGGCGATGCGCAGCCTGCCGGACGGCATGGTGCGCTGCGCCGCCAGTACCGACTCCGCTTCCAGCAGCTCATTGAGCACCCGCGTGCAGGTTTCATAGAAGGCCTGGCCCGCGTCCGTCAGCGTCAGGCTGCGGGTAGTGCGTTCAAAAAGCAGTGAACCGAGCCGCGCCTCCAGCCGCGCAATGCTTTTACTGACGGCGGAAGGCGTCAGGTGCAGATACGCGGCGGCGGCGGTAAAGCTGCCGTGTTCAGCTGTGGCGACAAAGGGCGAAATGCCTTTCAAACGATCCTGACTCTGCATGATTAATGACTCTTTTTCACAAATTATGTGAATTTATACCTGAGATAAGACTTTTATTCTCTGCCAGACTGGGGCTGTTACTTGAAATGGAGAGAAATTATGCAACCACGCGCACTTATTGTTGGCGTCAGCGGCGTTATCGGCGCGGCGCTGGCAGAAAAACTCAACCACGACGGCTGGCAGGTATTCGGCCTTTCGCGCGGCCGCACCGCCGTGCCGGAAGGATGTCAGGCGCTGACGGCAGATTTAACCGATGCGGCGTCGGTCGCGTCGGCGCTCAACGAGGTGAAAGTCGATAAGGTCTTTTTCAGCGCCTGGGCGCGCCAGGAAAACGAAAAAGAGAATATTCGCGTCAATGGCGCCATGGTGCGTCATGTTATTGACGCGCTGGGCGACGGCCTGAAAGGCGGACACGTTGCGCTGGTCACCGGTCTGAAACACTATCTCGGCCCGTTTGACGCCTATGGTAAAGGCGAAGTGCCTGTGACGCCGTTTCGCGAAGAGCAGGGACGCCAGCCGGTAGACAACTTTTACTATGCCCAGGAAGACGAAGTCTTCGCCGGGGCAGAAAAGTATGGCTACAGCTGGAGCGTGCATCGTCCGCACACCATTATCGGCTTTGCGCTGGGTAATGCGATGAACATGGGGCAGACGCTGGCGGTCTATGCCCGCCTGTGCAAACAAACCGGGCAGCCGTTTGTGTTCCCTGGTTCAAAAGCGCAGTGGGAAGGCGTAACGGACATGACCGATGCGCGCGTGCTGGCGCAGCAGTTGGAATGGGCCGCGACCACGCCTTCCGCACAAAATCAGGATTACAATGTGGTTAACGGCGACGTTTTCCGCTGGAAATGGATGTGGGGCGAAATTGCCGACTACTTCGGCATCGAAGCCGCGCCGTTTCCGGACGAGGTACAGCCGCTGGAAGGGCGAATGGACGATGCGCCCGCGCAGTGGCAGAAGATTGCGCAGCAGTTCGGCCTGAAAGAGTCCGACATCAGCCGTCTGGTTTCATGGTGGCACACCGATGCCGATCTGGGGCGGCCGATGGAGGTCTTTACTGACATCAGCAAGAGCCGTAAAGCGGGCTTCACCGGCTACCAGTGCACCCGCGATGCCTTTATCGATCTTTTTGAACGGCTGAAAGCGGAAAAACTGATCCCCGCCTGATGCTCATCTGTTGCGCGGAACAGAAACGCGCAACAGTCAATTACTGTTTCTCATAAGAAACAATCAGGGTGGTTGTGCCACAACTGTTGTGTAATATTGCACTTGCGTTAGGATGGTCAGCAACAGGTTTCGCTGCGGCTGAACGCAACGACAACCGACTTTCCTTTTCTGAACCAGGCAGGTGCGATGATGAGCAACAAAACGATTCACTGGAACGGCGACTTGCAGCCGGAAGCGGTTAACATTCTCTCTGCTGATGGCGGCATGATCGTCTGTCCGACCAAGGTCGGCTATATCATCATGACCTCTGACGCTAAAGGGCTGGAGCGCAAGTTTGATGCCAAGCAGCGTAACCGCAACAAGCCGGGCGTGGTGCTGTGTGGCTCCCTGACGCAGCTGAAAGAGCTGGCGCAGTTGAATCCGGAAATTGAATCGCTTTATCAGCAGCACTGGGACAAAGACGTGCTGTTGGGCTGCATTCTGCCGTGGAAAGAAGAGGCCGTGGCGCGCATTCCGGACGACGGTTCAAAAGCGTTGATGATGGACGGCCGCCAGACCAGCTGCTTTGTGATCAAGTTTGGCATCCCCGGCGAAAAACTGGCGAAAGAGCTGTGGGAAAACCACGGTAAATTCGCGTTTGCCAGCTCGGCCAACCCGTCAGGCAAGGGCAACCGTGGCCTGGTGGAAGGCATCGGCGAGCGTATCGAATCGCAGGCCGACCTGATTATTGAAGCCAATGACTACGTGAAATCTATTCAGCCGAACGAAACTGATAAAACCCGCTACGAGCAGGGCGTAATGGTGGCGATGGTGGATGAGAGCGGCAAACTGGTGCCGGAGCAGAAAGGCGAGCGCAATATCACGCCTTGTCCGGTGCTGATCCGCAAAGGGCTGGATGTCGATAAAATTATGTCGATGCTGTCTGACACCTTTACCACCTGGGATTACCGTCACGGTAACTACTACTGATACTGTTTGCCGGGCGGTATTCTTGCCGCCCGCTTAATCCTGCCGTACCGCTCGCTGAAGCGCCTCGATAAACAACCGCACTCGCGGCGAAATGTAGCTTTCGTGCTTATATAGCATCCACGATTTATAGATATCCATTTCCCATTCCGGTAGCACTCTGCTCAACGCGCCCGTTTTTACCGCCTCCTGCGCCACATAGTCAGGAAGATAGGCGATACCGGTCTGCGCCACGGCGGAATTTACCAGCGCCATGCTGTTGTTGGCGCGAAAGCGGCTGCGAACGTCAATATTTCGCCGCTGTTTATCGCGACGAAAAGGTAAAGAGAGGGTATGAGCCGGCCCGCGAAACAGAATAAAATCATGACGCGTTAACTCTTCCGGCCTGCCGATGGTCGGGAAGCGCGCAAGGTAGTCAGGGGCGGCGTACAGGCCCCAGCTGATATCCACCAGCGGCTTATAGTGGTCATGTTCAGGCAGATCGCGGCGGATAACAATCGCCACGTCCACGTTGTCTTCCAGCAGATTGACCGGGCGATCGGTAAGATCCAAATCCACGCTGACGTGCAGGTTGGCGCTGACGAACTGGTTGAGTACCGGCACAATACACTGACAGCCAAAGGTGACGGGCGCCACCACGCGCAGGCTGCCGGTAGGCTCCTCGTGATATTGACGGATGAACAGATCGGCGCTTTTGACCTCGCTGAGAATGCGCGCACAGTACTGATACCAGGTCATGCCGACCCCGGTCACCTCTGTACGGCGGGTGGTGCGCTGAAGCAGTTTTGCGCCAAGCCGGATTTCCAACGCGGCGATCTCCTTGCTGACTGCCGATTTGGAGAGGCCCAGCGCCTTTGCCGCGTCGGTGAAGCTGCGCGTTTCCACCACCTTTGCGAAAACAACCATCGCGTGCAGGTTTTCAACATCGCTCATGATTGCCGCATTTCCTCAGTGTGTGCGAAGCGTCTGGCTTAATCTTAATGAGCGCGGCAGGCTAAGTAAATGTTGATGATAAATAATAAAGAGAATTATTCGTAACGGGAATGCTCTGAATATTATTTTAAATAAACGTCAAGCAAGCTTTACAAAATGAACGTTAAGTCAAATATATCCCCAAAATAGTGCGCGCAAACGGTTGTATTTATTTTTTGAAATATCCTTTTATGGGTGGAAATAACAGGGCGGGTTGCGTTGTATTATGTGCGTATTATAATGACCGGCTTCTTTAAACAGCACACAACGCACTGTCGATTCAGATTGGCATCAGGAGGCTTTATCACTTTTAATCAAAACGACCTGATTGTTGACCCAAATCACACTGAATTTGAAACCTGGTATCACGACTATGAGTCTGGCCCGGAAGCCGCGGTCGAGCCGCAGCCGGAGACGATTCGCGGCCTGCCCGCATCGGATATTCTGACGCCCTCAGACCGTTATCAGGATCTGTTTGAAGCGGTGCAAATGTCGCAAATATTTAGCGACAGCAAAACGTTTGCAGACTGCGCGCCAAAAGCAGAGCCGGAACGCATTCTTTATCGCTATTATATTCAGCGCGAGCGTGAAGATTTTAATTTATTGACCTTTGTGCTGGAGAATTTTGAGCTGCCGCGTGTGCACGACAGCCGCTATGTTTCCGATCCGGCAAAAAGTATGGAACAGCATATTGATTCTCTCTGGCCGGTATTAACACGCCAGCCGGAAAAGCATTCGGAATTCTCTTCGCTGCTGCCGCTACCGGAGCCTTACGTGGTGCCGGGCGGCCGGTTTGGCGAAACCTACTACTGGGATTCCTACTTCAGCATGCTGGGTTTTGCCGCCAGCGGCCGTCACGATCTGCTGGCCAACATGGCGGACAACTTTGCGTGGATGATCGACACCTACGGGCACATCCCGAACGGCAACCGCACCTATTATCTGAGCCGTTCGCAGCCGCCGGTGTTCGCCATGATGGTCGAGCTGTTTGAAAAAGATGGCGTTGATAAAGCACAGCGCTATTTAAAGCAGCTCAAAAGCGAATATGCTTTCTGGATGGACGGCACCGACGCGCTGACGCCGAATGAAGCTTACCGTCACGTGGTGATGATGGCCGATGGTGAAGTGCTCAACCGTTACTGGGACGATCGCGATACGCCGCGTGACGAGGCGTGGATAGAGGATGTGGAAACCGCGCGCAATTCGGCGCGTCCGTCCAGCGAAGTCTATCGCGATCTGCGTGCGGGCGCGGCGTCCGGTTGGGACTTCTCCTCGCGCTGGCTGAGCGAGCCGGGTCGGCTGGAGAGCATTCAGACCACCAGCATTGTGCCGATCGATCTGAACGCGTTTCTCTACAAGCTGGAAATGACCATTGCCCGGCTTTCTGAAAACGCTCACGATCATGATGCGGCCGGGCTGTATCGTGAAAAAGCGACTCGCCGCCGCGCCGCAGTGGATAAATACCTGTGGGATGTCCAGGCGGGTCTTTATCGTGACTATAACTGGCGCGAGCGGGAGAAGGGCGCGTTCTCGGCCGCCTCGGTTGCGCCGCTGTATGTTGAAATGGCGAGCGAAAGCCAGGCCAGCCAGACGGCGGATGCGATTCGTGCGCATTTACTGGCGCCAGGCGGCATACTTTGCACGGTGGAAGAGACCGGCGAGCAGTGGGATCGTCCAAACGGCTGGGCACCGATGCAGTGGATGGCGATTCAGGGCTTTAACCAGTACGGTGAAGAGCTGCTGGCAAAAGAGATTGCCACGCGCTGGCTTCAGGTGGTGGGCGCAACCTATCATCGGCACCACAAAATGGTGGAGAAGTATAACGTGGCCGGACGCGGGCCGGTGCTGGCGGGCGGCGGTGAATATCCGCTTCAGGACGGCTTCGGCTGGACTAACGGCGTCACGCGTCGCCTGTTGGCGATGTACCCTGACGCCGCGCCGACCAGGTAAAAATTAAGGCCTTCCTGTGAAGGCCTTTTTTTATGCCGTTAACGCGGCGCAAGCTGGCTGATAAACAACCCCGCTGCGCCGACGGCATCAATCGCGATTTTCCCCAGCTCCTGGTTGATCGTCTCCGCCAGCGCGATGGTGGAGAAGCCGGTACAGGAGAACGCGATCACCTCGGCGCCCTCACGGTAAAGCGCGTCGGCGCAGGCCAGCGACGCCTCGCGGCCCTGAGGCGTCAGCAGATCGGTAGTGTTCAGCACGCCTTCAGGCCGTGCATAACGCACCGTTTCGCCCAGCAGCGTTCTGAACGGCGCTGGCGCATCGGCGCCGATGCCCATCACCGCTACCGGGCGCTTCAGCACCGCCGCCAGGCTGGCCGACGCGCTTCCCGCACTGACTACCGGGATCGCGACCGCCTGACGCAACTCGCGCAGGCCGGGATCGGCGGCGCAGCTGAGAAACAGCGCGCGGCATCCCTCTACTTTCAACGCGCGGCCCAGCGCCACGATCTTTGGCACCGCTACGGCTTCGCTCTGCGCATCAAAGATGCCGCGCGGTTGGTCGTCAATACAGCGGCTGACCGACGCAATCCCCCACGCCGCAGCGATCAGCCTGCCGTGCTCGTTGACGAACTCCGGATCGCTGTGCGTCAGCACCCGAATAATTCCCAGCATGGTGCCTCCTGTTAACTCAGTTGATGGCCCGAAGGCAGGCTGATGGCTTCGCTGTTGGCTTTAAACAGCAGCGTGGGATGCGGCCCACCGGTGCGCGCGCCGTCGTCTGTCACCTCAATCCAGTTACCTTCCGGCAGGCCGATAATCTCCAGCTCGGGCGACACCGCCAGTAGTTCGCGAATTCGCTGCTCGCGCGTTTCGCCCTGATGCCCGGCAGGCAGCGCGTTGGTAAAGTGCGGATTGATTTGCAGCGGAAAAAGATTGAGCGCGTCCAGTCCGACCGGATCGACAATCGGCATATCGTTGGTGGTGCGAATGGTCGGGCAGGCAAGGTTAGCGCCCGCGCTCCAGCCAACGTAGAGTGCGCCTCTTTTTACCGCGCTGGCAATCGGGCCGAGCAGTCCCTGCTCGCGGCAGGTTTTCAGCAGGTTAAAGGTATTGCCGCCGCCCACGATAATCACCTCCGCCTGCGCAATGGCCGACGGCGCGTCGTCCAGCGTATGCACGCCGGTGATGTCGAGGTTTAACCCGGACAGCGCCTGGCGCACTTTATCGGTATACGCATCCCGGCTCTGGGTCACGCCCGCGAAGGGAATAAAAATGGCCGAGCGACGCTGTGCGAGATGCTGGCGAATAACCGGCACCGCATGTTCCAGGTAAGCTGCGCCGGGCGACGCGGAGTTGCTCAGTAGCAGTAAGTTCATGGTGTCTCCTCAGAGCATATTACGCAGCAGATCGGCCAGCAGCTGGTTTGACAGCACCACCGGCAGTTCAACGTGCTGGCTACAGATTTCCCGATGCCAGCCGGTATAGCCCATACAGTCGGTGAGGATGATCTCCGCACCCTGGGCTTCCAGCGAGCGAGCGGCGTCGGCGATCTGCTGTTCGGTAGCGGTATAAGGCGACGCGACGGCGAAAACCGGCGCGACCGCCGCGCCTTTCCACTTGGTCAACTCGCTGGCGATCTGCGACTCCAGCGGCACCAGGATCCCGGCGCGGCGGTTGCCGACCAGCGCGTTCAGCGTCGGCGGCAGGATACGATCCGGTTCAATCAGCCAGGCGCCGTCGCAGTTGAGGCCGTGAAACTCGCCGGTACAGAGCAGAGCGATAATCTGGCAGCCCTCGGCTGCCAGCCAGTCAATCTTCTTCTGCACCGCGGCGCCCACGGCGGGTTTCCCCATCACGACCGCACTGCCGTTGAGCAGGCGCGACGTCAGCACGCCGTGGCCCTGCTGTACCGGAAACCGTGCGGCAATCTCTTCCTCGCTCAGGCCATCCAGTACGCCGGCGTGAACGCAGGTGACATGCTCAGGCAGCGCCGCCTCAAGGATTGGGGTGATATCGCTGCGCGGCGCCTGGCCGATGGTCAGCGTGCCTATTTTGCTTACGGACATTTTCATGCCTCCGGCTGACGTTTTTGCAGGTGTGCCAGCGAACCGTACAGATCAAGCAGGCGCTGATACTCCTCTGTGTTATAGAACTGACAGGTGCCGCGGGTAAACTCTTTTGCCACTTCCACGGCGAATTTGGTGGCCAGCGCGATATCCACTTCGTGGCTGGCGCCCGTGCCGCAGCCCGGCACGGCGCTGACGGCGGTGATCGCCACGCCGACGACCGGCGCGCGGGTGGCAATCGACGGTTGCAGAATGCTGTTCAGGTGATAAACGCCGTTGCCGTAAGGCGTGATGTCCTGGGTAGTGATGGGGAAGGTGACCGGCAACTGCCCGGTCGTCATCTCCATCACCCGCAGCAGATCTTCCGATACGCGCAGGATGTAGCCTTCTTTTACCGTGGGCGAAATCGCAAAGCCTTTGTGATTGATAATCCGGTTGCCTTTGGTGGTGTCAATCGACAGCACCGCATCCATCTCATCCGACACTTCCTGCTCGTTCATGTCTTCTGTTTCTACCGGCGAATCCATGAAATCAACCGGATCATGCGGACGCGTTGGCGCATCCGGGCAGATATGCGTGGTGACAATGACGTCGCCCGGCAGGCTGTCGCCCTGGCGCTGCATTTCCGCCAGCTTCAGCGCGCTGGCAACCGCCGCGACCGCGCCGTCGGCGTCCGACACCAGCCCGATGCGTCCGGGGCGCGCGCCGATACCGCCGAGGCGCCCGACGATGCCGAGAGTGGGCGTTGTGCCGCCCTGACGCTTGCCTGCGGTGCCGGGGATCATAATTTTGACGAAGTCGGTTTTGCCTTTCGGGCCGCGGACTTCCTTAACGGTAACCTCAACGCCAGCATAGCCTGCCAGCAGTGATCTGACCTTTTCACCGCTGGCGGTGGCGCTGTCCAGCAATTCGAATACCTGCAAAGTCTGTTGTAAGCTCATGATTTTCCCTTAAAGTTGGCGTGGTTATTTCTTGCCGCCGGGCAAAATTGAATTAAAGAAGCTGAACAGGGCGTCGCCTGCGATCAGGCCTGCGGCGAGCACCTCCATATTATTACGGGCGGCTTCGCCGCCGCGACGTATCCAGATGTAGCGAATAAGAATACCGAACAGCACCGCCCAGCCTGCCAGCGGATTGTTAATCAACAGGCCGGTGGCGAGCAGTACGCCCATCTGACGACCCGGACCGCCGATGAACTGGATCAACGCGCCGGGGATCGCCCAAATCAGCAAGGATTTGGCGATATCCATCGATACGCCGGCGTTGATCGCCGCCACATAAACCTTCGCGACCGGCGGCACCAGCCCCTGCGAAAAGTAGTCGCGGAAAATGAACAGCACGACCGGGATCGCCACCACAAAGGCCAGCATCGCCGCCAGAAGCTGCTGGCGGCGGCCGCTGACTTCAAGGCGGGTGAATTCCCCTTTACCACGCAATATCCAGCCCGCTTTGAGATCGTAACCCATGTCGGCAAAGGCCGGGCCGGTGGCGGCGGAGAAGCCGCACAGCATCGCCAGCGCTTCCGGCGGGAAGCCAATCAGAATACCCACCAGCAGGGTAATCAGTGCCACGGCGAACGCCGGGAACCAGCCTGAATGCATCGCGGCCAGTCCGACGATCATCTGATGCAGGAAGGCGGCAAAAGCGGCGTAGACCATAAAGGCCAGCAGCCACGGTAGCGTCAGGTGCGCATAAAGGCCGCTGCTCAACGCAATCAAAACGGAGATGGCAACAAAACCCAGCGCGCCAAGGCGCAGCGTCTTACCGATTTGCGTGCTCTGGTTTTCCGGTAGCGTGCTGTCGTGCTGCGTGGCGGTTGTCCCCTCCTCATTACTGGTGCGGATCAGCCTGATTATCTGGAAAAGCGCGACCACGCCTGCGCCCGCCATCATGCCGTGAGGAATATAGAGCTGGTTGATATCAATGCCGAAAACCGGCTGCGAGTAGCCCCGCAGCAGGAAACCGATGCCCAGCATTCCCAGCGCCCAGATATTGCCGATAAACGCCGTACCCAGCGCGGCCATTGGAAATTTAAAAAAGGAACCGATTGCGCCAATCACAATACCCATGCCCAGCAGCGCTGCTTGCTTTCCTCCCCGATCGCCGGCCTTAATGGATTCTGCTGCGGCCACGCCCGGCGGCCACGCGCCTTCCGCCGGGAAAATGCGCGTGTTGAACAGGCGGTAAAGCATGTAGCCGTCCAGCAGCATCGCCAGCGACACGCCAATAAACATGGGCATTACCATGTCCTGACGGCCAAACAGCCACGGAATGGCAATGGGCAGCAGCAGCGAATTGGCCGCGCCAAAGGTGGCCGCCGACGTGGCGCTTTGCGCAAGATTCTGGATATGTATTGAGCGAAAGCGCGCGAACGATTGCAGCGGGATACGGGCGATGATCATCGCCACCATCGCGCCGATAATCGAGGTGTTCGGCGTCACGCCAAGCGTGGTGAGAAGCTGCACGCCGATAATAGCGCCGAACACGCTGAGCGCGAGCAGCAGCAGCAGCGTAGCGGGTTCGAAGACGCGGGGATGCTCTGTGACATCCTGCCGCGGTGTTTCTGAAGGCGCAATTTTACTCAAGGTCATTCTCCTGGTATTGGCAATGAAACAACATTAAGGCTGGTGTGTTACCCGCGTGTCACCCGTCTTCAGGGCAATGTTCAGGGCGGTTTCTTTTAACAGGGCAGCAATGCGCTGTAGCTCTTCTGGCGTTGCCAGCGCTTGCGGAAAAGAGAGACAAAAAGCCACGGCTTCGAAGGTGGTGGGATCGCCAATCGCGCAGCTTACCGAGGCGGTATCAGAGACGGATTCATTGATGGCCGTGGCATAACCGCTGTCCCGGCAGCGTTCTACCGCAGCGTACAGGCTGGCGATATTGTGCGACGTGCCGCCGATCTGCGTCGCTATCAGCGGCGAGGCAAAAAAGGCGTCAAGCTGCGCATGATTGAAACGGGCCAGCAACGCGCGGCCGGTGGAGGTTCCCCACGCAGGAGAACGCGAGCCGGGCCAGGTGACGGCGGGCAGCGAGTGACGGCCGTGGATCACCCGCAGCACCAGGATCTCCTGGTTATCCAGCATGGAAATGTAGCCGGTATAGCCAGTCTGTTCGCACAGAGAGCGTAGCGCATTGTCCACCAGCTCATTCAGTGGCGCCTGACGGTTGGCCAGGTGCGATGCGGACAGAAGCAGCGGGCCGGGCAGAAACAGGCCTCTGGCTGCGTCCTTTTCCACATAGCCGTAAGATTCGAGCTGGTTCATCACCCGCGAAGCCGTACTTTTCGGCATCTCCAGATGCTGGATCACATCGCTGATTTTGATGCCGCCTTGCAGCGTCACCATCAGCTTCAGAATATTGGCCGTCGTTTCAAGAATCGACATTGGAAAGTCTCATAAAATGGGATTGCGTACCATTTTATGAGTTGCAAAGAAGATGCCAACGTTCAGTGGTTGTAAAATCAGCGCTGGTGATGATTTATTGCGCGGCTTGCACTATAAATGAGCGCCAGAAGGGTGCAGGCGATCGATCTTGGTGCAGGCAAGGCCGTGGAGTAAGGTGAGAAAGTAAAAAGCACCGTTGCCGGAGGCGTATGAAATGTCACATCCGGCAGGCGCGTATCACGTTGATGTGTGACGACGCTTATCCAGAATATGGTGCAGGTTGGTTTCTATCCAGTCAGTAAGACCTACCACCTGTCCGCGTACGTCTGCGCCGAGCGGTGACAGGTGATATTCCACATGCGGCGGCACCACGTCCAGCGCGGTACGTTCGACAAAACCATCCTCTTCCATATATCGCAGCGTCTGTGCCAGCATTCTCTCGCTGATGCCGCCGATGTGACGCCTTAACTCGCTAAAGCGCAGCGTATTGTCCTCAAGCGCAACCAGCACCAGCAGGCTCCAGCGGCTGGTAAGCCGCCGCAATATCTCGCGGGAGGGGCAGTTGGCGTCAAGAAGCTCACCGCGACGAAATTTTTCGTCAGGCAGGCAGTCAGAATCTTTTTTCATACTAACATTCCTGTGCGTACTTACTTTTCGTTAGTATATGGCTTAGCATCCTTTTCTGAAAGCAGAAAACGTATCCCTTATTTGAAAAACAGGAGTGGACAAATGATTGCTGTAACGGGCGCAACGGGCCAGCTTGGCCGCTTAGTGATTGAAGAGCTGTTGAAACATATCCCTGCGGCGGAAATCATTGCCGCCGTACGTTCGCCGGAGAAGGCCCGCGATTTGGCCGCGACTGGCGTGCAGGTGCGTGAGGCAGATTATTCACGTCCCGAAACGCTGCCGGCTGCGTTTCGTGGTGCTGAAAAAGTGCTGCTGATCTCATCCAGCGAAGCGGGAGCGCGTGTGCCGCAGCATCAGGCGGTAATCGACGCGGCGAAAGCGGCAGGGGTGCAGCTACTGGCCTATACCAGCCTGCTTCATGCCGATACCACGCCGCTCGGGCTGGGTGGTGAACATCGTGCTACTGAAAAAGCATTGAAAGAATCCGGCGTGCCTTTCGCTATTTTGCGCAATGGCTGGTACACCGAAAACTATGCGGCGAGCATCGCGCCGGCTGTCGCACACGGTGCATTTATTGGTGCTGCCGGTGATGGGAAAATCGCGTCCGCCAGCCGTGTGGATTACGCCCGCGCGGCGGTAGCGGTGCTTATTGGCCGTGACGTGGCAAACAAAACCTTTGAGCTGGCAGGTGACGACGCTTACACGCTGGCAGAATTTACCGCAGAGATTGCCCGTCAGAGCAATAAAGAGATCAATTATGTCAATCTGCCTGCGGCAGAGTTTGCCGTCGCGCTGAAGGGCGCTGGCCTGCCTGATGGCCTGGCCGATCTTCTGGCGGATTCGGACGCTGGCGCAGCGAAGGGCGCGCTGTTTGATGACAGCCGGACGCTGAGCAAACTGATCGCACAGCCTACTGTCTCGTGGCAGGACTTTATCAAAACGTTTATTAAAGCGGCATAACGCCAGGCCGCTCTGTGAAGGATCAGGATGCAGGCGGAACCCGCCGCATTCTGATTTTTAAGCACAGGAAGCAGGATGAGCGGGGATAACCTCGCGGATCGCAACGCCAATAATCGTCACCTCATCCAGCAAATTACCTTCAAGCGTGTGCCCGCTGCCGGTGACGAGCCGCTCCGGGCTACGATAAACCTGCGCCCAGTCATATCGCCCTGACAGTTCGAAAAGCACCTTACTGCCCGCTATTGCAGGACGGTAGCGATCGATAATGCAATAGACGCCATTACAGGCCGCCAGATAACAGTCATGGTTGGTCGTCACGATGTCCTTGAGTTTACAAAAAAGAAAAGTCAGCTCCCGTCGGGCCGGATGATTAAAATTCTCTGGTAAATCGGGAAGATGCTCGCTGTCACGGGATTGAAAAGACGAGTTATTCTGCACTGGCGCGGCCCTCATTGTTCCATTGCTTTAATGGTGAACGTAACAACGCCGAAAATATCCGGCTCGGCGTCGATGGCTATAGTTTTTTGATCAACACGCAGGTCGACAAACTGAACGCTGGGGTTGAGCTGAAGTTTTCTCACCGCGAACTCACCCTCGATCGCAACAATCACCATATCGCCATGACCTGCGGTTAGCGCGCTGTCAACGACTAACAGATCGCCATCATCAATGCCGGCTTCTTTCATTGACTCTCCACAGACACGAATAAACCAGGTGGTTTCAGGCCGCCGGACGAGCAACTCGCTGAGATCGAGATGCTGCTCGATATCCCCGCAGGCCGGAAGGGGCGAGCCACACGGGACTCGCTCCAGGTAAAGAGGCAGATGGAAAAGGGCATGCAGCTCAGTCGGTCGTAAAAAATTCATCATAAACTCTCATGATTTACTGTATATAAACACAGTATTACCATTTGAGTTAATCGACAAGCGTTAGCGGGTTTTTTTTGAATAATATGACGGGTTCAAAGGAGCGCGTAGATGAGATCGGTGATGGTCGTATTCAGCCATTTCATGTTGAAATGGCTGAATTTATTTATCGGTTTCAGGCTTGATGCAGGCTAAAACGGGTTGCGCTCTCAATAATTTTTTCACGCATGATATTGTGATGGATTTCAGTCTGGCAGACAGAACCAAAAAGCATGACATGCCCGTTGTTGTTTGCGGGCGTAGCGAGAAACGTGTATTGCCAGGTCTTTGTTCCATTGCCTGCATGTGTGAAAGCCAGTGCTATACCTTCGCTGAATACCGGGTTTTCAACCGGGTTTTCTGTTTTCAGTTCGGTAAAGTGTTGCAGGCCAGACTGTAATTTTTGCTTTTGTACAGCCAGGTAATCAGAAAAAGTGCTGCCATGTGGAATGGTATCACGGGTTACCGTGATACTGCTTCCATCAGGAAAGACGATAATATTCATCGTATGGACTGCCGCGCCTGAAGGTACTGCAATCAAGCCTTCAGGACAAATAACTGTGTGTAGATCTAAACTGGACATTAATGACTCCATTAATAATTATTATTCATAGCTTATTGTATAAACGAGGATGGATTGATATTCACCCGCCGTTTGTTCTTTTTGCAGTGCATAGTAGGCTGCCCGCAATGGAACCCAAATAGTGCTCAGGCCCAATCCAAATTCGGATACTTTAAATTTACTGTTAACTTCAACAGGTGACCAGGTATTACCTTGTTTATGAAAAATCTGTACGGCAATTTGTGTCGAAATTTCACCGGTTTCTTTATTTTTGAAAGAGAATACACCTTCTTTTTCCAGTCCGGCAATGTTTGCGCCTGATAAAGACATGTGGATGCCCATATTACTCCACAAGTTTGAGTTACATGTTAATCCTACTTCAAAATCAGTATTATGATTTGGAATTGATCCCACGCCGGTAATATTACTGGAACTGATAGCTGGCAGCATAATTCTGTAGTTTCCACCATTAAACACCTCACAGGTTTGCGTGGTAAAAACGAGTTTCTTTGTATTTCTCAAATAGAAAATCTGCGAGCCGCTGCCTTCAGAACCGATACTAAAGAGTGCAACATCATTTCTTGTCGGGTTGAGCGAGACATTTTCTCCTGTTTTGACAACCTCAACAATAATGGATGCCTCAAACTGAAGGTAATTATCTGTATTGATCGATGTACCCAGATAAGGGACTTCCGTAGACAAACCTGTTTTTATTCGACGATTGGTGTAGTTACGATCCCCATTGACGGTAACAAAAACGGTCAGCCCACTTTGAGAACCTAATATATTAGAGATGTTATAGGTGTTGATATAGACATCTTCAGGCCCTTTCGCGATATCATTACCGATTTTCTTGGCGCACCATATTGATATAGGAAGATTGTTAGTATAAATAACAGAACCTATTGGCATACTCGTTGGGACTTCGTTCGGTACTTTACTAAAGTCCAGACCTGTCGTATCCGAGCGACTGCTATTAAAATCACAAATTAATTCAGCGCGCACAAACGAGCTTACTGCGATTAACAGGACGAACAGACAGTATTTACTCGCTTTCGTTAACGTATTAATATTCATCGTATTATACTCAGTCCTGTTACTGGCTGGATGATAGCGTTGTCGCCAGGCTGGCTACAGCAGAAGACGTATCGGAAACGCCGCCAGGGGTTTGGGGCTGACAAACGCGATTGAGTCGCTCAAATTTTCGCGATTTATTATCAACCGGTTTATCGCTGATGCTGACTTCAAATCCGCATGTTTGCTGTTTTTCCTCACCCCAACGAACGGATAAATAATCGCTGGTATTATCCAGTCGGACATAGATCTGACCGCCCTGAGCCACAATACCCGCCTCTTCACCATTGCGTTTTTTAACCGTCGCGCCAAAAGGAAGAGCGTTACCATCAGGTAGTTGCGCCCTGATCAATAACATCCGGCCATGGCGCGTTGGATAATCTATTTTCACGATTGCGCCGTGGTAAGGAGCGACCTGCTGAATACTGTTTTCTATTTCTACGTCGTACGACAGGCCTTTAGGATTGAGACTGACCTGATTAAGACGATAAGGGTTCAGGTACGGCACTATTGCGTGGCCTTTGTGGTCGAGAACAATGCCTGAATAACCATCAATGGTGGCGCCGGCAGCATGTTCCGCAGAGACAACCGCCATTGTATCCAGGTTGTTATACGGGCTGAGCACGATACCTTCAGAGAAACCTACCACGCTGCCGCTTAACCCACCTGAAAACGCGTAATAACTTTTGCCGCGTGAATAGCTTCCGCTCATCGTTGTTTGAGGACGAGTCCAGGTGCCGCTGAGATCGGTGGAGTAGTTATTATTAACGTCTTTACTGATCGACGAACCATAGGTTAACTGATCCCGGTCGCCTGCAATGCCGCTAATGCCAATCTGGCTATTTGAGCCTTCTTTATTAAATGTTGTATAACTGTGTACGCTGGCATTTTTTCCCAATGGAAAAGATAAATTGAGCATGTACTGCGTTTCTGCTCCGGCAAGGGTGATGTTCTTATTTACCGCCAATCCATAACTCAACATTTTATAACTGTTATTATAACCAAACTGATATTGCGTATTGGTCTGGCTTTTGTTCCAGTAGTTTTCCCTGAATCCACTAATATAAAACTGACCCAGCTCGTCACTGAGTAACTGACTGACGGTCAGAGAATAGCGGTTTTTTGGTCGATTCAGGTTATTGAAGCTCATCGTTTCATTATCGCTGTCAAGATGATCTTTCAGATACACTGAATTGTATAAATCAACATAACCCGATGACGAGAAACGATAAGCGGCCAGTGAAATACTACTACTGGTAGCTGAAATAAATTTGCTGTAGCTGGCCCTGATGCTGGCACCGTTTTTGTTTTCATCTTTATAGCGAAAGTTAGCGCTGGTGACGTCAAATGAAAATGCGCCGACGGGGGTTCCTATGGCTGAACCTATCACGGCGGATCTCCAGTTTTCGGTACCGGTAAGCCCCGTATAAACGGTTAACAGGTTATTCAGTCCACGTTTATATGTCATCTGAGCCACCCACGGCGCAGAACTCACGTTCAAATTACGCAGTTTGCCTGCAATTACGCTATAATTACTTAATCCCGGACGTAATAAATGCGCCAGCGAGGAATAGGGCACGGCAAAAGTTGAGACGCTGCCATCCGCCTCAGTGACTTCAACATCTAAATCACCGCCATAGCCTGTCGGATAAAGATCGTTAATAATGAATTCACCCGCAGGCACGGTGGTTTCATAAATAACGTTGCCACGCTGCCTGACAGTGACACGCGCGTTGGTCCTGGCAATACCTCTTATGGTGGGCGCATAACCCCGCATTGAGTCTGGTAACATTTGATCTGCTGTGGCCAGTTGCAAACCACGGAAAGAAAAACTGTCAAATATTTCGCCTGACGTATTTGCGTCGCCTAATAGCAGGCGTGAACTAATGGGCGTAATATCGCGCTGAAGCGTAGTGCTGAACACGTTGTATTCACGATCGCGATGTTCATTCCAGCGAAAAGATCCTGCATGGCGTAAGAACCACGGCCCCAGATTTAAACCTGCCCGAATGTCACCATAAAAAGATCGATTAACCTCATTGCCGTTGTGCTGCTCAAAAAAGCTGGTGGTGTAGTTGGTAAAAGCGCCATTTACGCCATGTGACCACAAAGCAGGCGAAACATATCCTCTGGCTTGTCGCTCCAGATAGGCCTGAGGAATAGAGAAATCCAGGCGCATATCGGCCAGGTTAAGTTTTGCTTCAGATTGCGGGATCAAATCATGCATGGCCGAACAGCTATTCTCGTCGGCAGAGAGCATTTTGCCCTCGTCCACAAGCTTCTGCTGCTTAATTTTGATCAATTCAAGAAGGTGATTGTCAATACATATAACGGAAATATTGCCCACTTCCCGTACCACAACCTTATTTCGCCCCGTAAATCGACCGTTAATATAAATGTCGGGATCATAGACGCCGGGATAAAGCTTATAAGCACCGTTAAACCTGGATATATCCACGTTCGTACCCGTCATGGTACTAATAAAATCTGGATTAAATTGCACCTCAGAATACGCGGGGCGATGTTGGAAAAAAGACATTAATATGACAGAGCTGACAAATAATGCAATTTTTGAGTTATTAATGCTATAGGTTTTCTTCATAGACATCATCCCTGAATGTTTTTTGGTCTAATCTTTTTTGATTTCTTTTAGCGTCACTACACCATGATCGTTGATGTAGCTTGCGAAAAGATGCGGGTCATTTTTCAGCGATGACGTTTTAATTTTGTATGATTCGCTTAAAAATGGCGCTACCATATTTCCAGTGATAGATTCTGTTTTCTTCTCTCCCTGTCTGACTTCAATGGTAGACAAGGTCATATGTAATGGGGAGCTGTTAATAATATCGATAATACTGTAAGCACCCTCTTTTCTTCCGCTATCACGCCATGAAATCAAATCTGTGGCATCGATAAATGTGGTTTCTCTGATAGCGTCAGGTCGAAAAAAGAGCTTGATACGTGTGCGAAAGGCCATTTGCATGACATTCGATGAGCTTGATTCGGCTTGGGGGGGAATATCTAATACATTTAACCAAAAAACGCTTTCACGGTCGGCGGGCAGCTCGTTCCCTGTATATGTAATACGCAGGCTTTGCCCCTGAGCGGGTTCAATACGCACCACCGGCGGAGAAATGATGAAAGGAACATCAATCTGGCTTACTTTTTTATCTTTATCGCCTGTGTCAATCCATGATTGTAGCAGAGAAGGCTTTTCGCCCTTATTGTCAATTTTAACAATAACTTCTTTTTCACTCTCGTTATAGATAGCGCGTGTGCTGTTAAGCACAACCGTTGCATGTACCTGAGCAGTGAGTGAAAAAAGCATAATGGAGAGGGCTAATTTAACTTTACTTTGAATGTTCATCGCTATCCTTGCGAAATAAATCGGGGAGGATCTCCCCGATTAAACGTTATGATCAATTAATAATTAATAAATTAATTATAATCGATTGAATACGTTACAGCAGTCTGCAGATCGCCAGCGGTGGTTGCGCCAGTTGCATAGTAGCGAGCAATATAAGACATATCGGCAGCGCCAGCATTCAGCGTTACTTTGTTGGATTCAACATCACGCTGGCTGGTGTTACCCGCTGCAAGAACATCAGCATTAGCGGTCAGTAACTCAACCTGTACGTTTGAAGCGCCGCCGGATGCAGCAGCGTTGTTCAGACGACCAGAAGCAGCATCAACGTTAGCGCCAGATTCAAAATAGGCACGAACGGTACCGGTCTGTGGGTTACATGCGCTCAGTTTGATCAGGAAATTGGTTTCACCAGCCGTTGCGCCAGCGGTAGCCAGTTTGCTGGTGGACAGCGTAGGCAGGTTTACGATGCCGTCGCCAGTTGCGCTGTTGTTAACTTTTACAGTACAGGTTGCAGCGGTCAGTTTACCATTGATAGTAATGGTGCCTGCTGGTGCAGGTGCTGCGAATGAAGAGAATGATACAACGCCTAGTGCGGCAGTCATGAGAGATGCGACAAGAGTCTTTTTCATTTGTTAATCCTTAAACATATTTTCAGTATTACTAAAACGGTTTCAGAAAAACCTTCTGAGACCGGGTCCTTGCGTTACTACACTATCGATATCATGACTGATAAGATTACCAATCAGATATGATTACTTGCGGTTGAACAGGCTAAAAATCCCACCCAAACCTACGGCAAAAATTGAGACGGCAACAGCAGCGACGCCAACAAAAATCTTACCGAATACATCACCCTGGCCAATCGCCGGAGAATCAATTGTTGAAGGGCTCGTCCAGTCCCCTTTTTCAGATGGTGTACGACCCGGATTTAATGCATCCATGATGTCGCTGCTCAGGTTACCACCAGAAACTTTTTTTGAATCACATTTTGAAAGTAATTTCATTTTATATTCTTTTTATTTAGGGTTGTTGTTTAACAGGTCCATCCACTGCTCGGTAAGATTATTAAATAATTCCAACGTCTTATCCCAGTCGTTTACCAAACCATACATGCCGCCCTGAATTGCGCCAAAACTCAAGCCCAAAACGACGCCAACCAGTGCGCCAATAACGCCTACGCCCAGAATGCCACCGGTATTACCACCAGCGATACCTACTTTCATCATGCCGGTTGTTGCACCAGCAAGACCACCAAGAATCATCGCCCCTACTGAACTAAAAAAAGAACCACCAGAAACGTTATCGATTTCACAAAGTTGCAATTCACGCATTTTTATCTCCTTAATTTATTATTCGTGGTAAAACTATTTGCTGCGGTATGAATATTAATGGATGAGCAATATTCCGGGCAATAGAATAAAATCTATTTTCACGGGAACAGAGACTCTTTGGATACTTCTCGGATTATTCCTTTATCCAGAAAGATTATCCTGTCAGCACTCTTAATAGTGTCAGGGCGATGCGCAATAATGATTCGGGTAACGTCCATGCCTGAGATAGCCTTGTTGATGGCGCTTTCCCGGGCAACGTCGAGATGACTTGTCGCTTCATCAAGAATAAGGATTTTTGGCTCTCTGTAGATTGCACGAGCAAGTAATAATCGCTGAATTTGTCCGCCTGATAAAGATGAGCCCATATCACCGACCAGACTATTATAGCCCATTGGCATATGCATGATATCGTCATGAATCTCGACAAGCTGCGCCACTTTCATTGCTTTTTCTTCATTATAATTGGCATCAAAGAAGCAGATATTGTCCATAATTGAACCCGCGAAAAGTATGTCATCCTGCATGACACTGCCAACCTGGTCGCGATAATGCTTCATTCCCAGCTTTTTAATATCCGTGCCGTTAATGCATACCTCGCCTGATTCCGGGCGAAGCAGCCCCAAAAGAATTTTTGCTAACGTACTCTTACCCTGACCTGAGGGGCCAACAATAGCGACTGACTCCCCGCCTTCAATAGTAAAGCTGGTGTTATGAAGAATAAAAGGTTCATTTTCAGAGTAGCGAAAGTTAATATTTTTGATTTCAACACGACAAGGCTGGTTGTTTTTTTCCAGCGCTACCAGACTTTCAGTATCTTCTTCGGTTTCCGTAAGCACAATATCTGCCAGACGTTCGCCATGCAGACGAAGCATCGAAAAATCAATGACGGCGTCAACCAGGCCAGTCATGCGGCCAATAAACTGATCGGAAAAACTGATAAACGCCACCAGCATACCGCCAGAAAAATTGCCATCCAGTACCTGAATAGCCGCCAGCCAGATAAGAACAATTCGGCTTATTCCCGATGTCAGCCCCTGAAGGATGCCAAAGAATATCGACAATCGTTGAATGTTTATGCCTTTGTTAGTGACCTGCACCAGTTCGCTGGCATAACTTGAAACACGAATTCCCTCTTTATTGTTAAGTTTCACCGCCTGCATGCCGCGAATCGACTCAAGAAGCTGCGACTGCGCTTTAGCCGACGCGATCATCTGATCCTCATTCGCCTGGCGGAAAGGACGAAACGAAATGGCTCTGAGCAGGGTATAAATAGCAACCGTCGCCAGCACGATGTAGGTCAAGGTAACGTTGTAGCTGAACAGGACAAACAGGGTGATTATTGCCATCACGCCATCAAGGATCGAGCTGATAAAGCGCGTCGTCAGCGTATTTTGAATCGTACCGATAGATCCAAAACGCGAAATAATATCGCCGATATGCCTTTCCTGAAAATAGGACATCGGTAAGCCAAGCAGATGGGTACAGATATTGGTTGACCATTGCACGCTAAGCAGGCTGGAAAACCATGTGGTGACCCAGGAACGTAATGCGGATATGGCTGTTTGCAGCAGAATAACACAGATAAACGCGGTGCCGAGCAAGAACAGCAGATCTCTGTCGCCCGCCACCAGCACATGATCCATAACCCATTGCATATAAAAAGGTGACATCAACCCGAAAACTTCCAGGGCGACGGACAGCACCATGACCTGCACGAATGCCGAACCAATGCCAGAGACATTGCCAATCAGCTTCATCATCGACAGGCGCGTTTTTTCGCTTTTTTGTTCGAAATTACAGTTTGGGTAGAGCTCAAGCGCAACGCCGGTGAACGATTCTGAAACTTCATCCATCGGCACTTCACGCTTGCCGCGGGCAGGATCGTGCAGAACAATTTTGTTTTTTGATACGCTTTTCAGTACCACAAAATGGTTCATGTCCCAGTGAAGGATGCAGGGAAGCTGAAGCTTATCCAGCTCGTCCAGCTCCAGTCGCAGCGCGCGGCTGGAAAGCCCCATATTGTTGGCGATCTGCATAACATCGGCCAGCGTGGCGCCTTTCAATGACGTCGTATGTGCCCGACGCAGCGTAATCATGTCGGTCTGATGGCCATAATAGCCTGCAATCATACCCACGCAGGTTAACCCACATTCCGCCGCCTGCGTCTGGTGCAGGACCGGTAATTTCTTTCGCCATGAAAACTGGAGGTCTTTCAAAAATTTCATAATAGTCTGAACCTGAATATAAATTTAATAATTAAATAGAAGCGTGACGACCCAAGGCATATAAAGGTTCAAGAACCCACTCATACAAATGACGCTTATCAATAACGAAGTCGGCCTCTAACGCACCACCGGGTTGTAATTTAACTTCCTGGCCGTAGGCGCTGATTGACTGTTTATCCAGTTCTACTCTGACCTGATAAAAAGACTCCTGAACCTGCAAATCACCGGTGATATGAGACACTTCCTGCGGAGAGAGTGAGACGCGAGAAATTTCCGCGACTTTTCCATACTGCTGGCCAAATTTTTGATACGGAAACGCCTGATAGCGCAGGATGACCGCTTGCCCCGGTTTAATAAATCCAATCGCCCGGCTGCTGACCATAATACGTGCCTGGAGATTGCCGTTTTCAGGCAGAAGTGAAGCAACAGACTGACCCGCATTGACTATCTGTCCGGGTTTTACCAACACGGAGCCGACCAGCGCGTCTTCTGGCGCGGTAACAATAATTGAACGGCGCGACTCATTTTCCACACGTGACTGACGAATACTTGAGATCTGGCGTTCAATCTCATTTTGTTTGTTGCGGGTATTAACAGGTTGCTCACGCATTTGCTGGCGGGTCTGGGTAAGCTGCTGCTGCGCATCAATACGCTGCCTGTTAACATCCAGCAGCCTGAATTCTGCATCCAGAAGCGCTGATTGCTGCTGTTCAACCTGCGTATTCGAGGCATAGCCTTTATCACGCATTTGGATGAATTTATTGACCTGTTTTCTTGCAATATCAACATGTGCGACGCGCTGTGTGTGCATCTTTGTCAACTGTGCCAGCTGATCCTGAAGCATTTTTTCTTTGACTTTCAGCCCCTTCACTGTCTCCTCATGCAGAGTTTGAAGGTCTTTCAATTCATTTTGCATACCCTCATATTGTCTGTTGAGCTGCTCGGCGATCATTTCACGCGTTTGCCCAAGCTTTGTTTCTACTTCTGAAGAAATCGTCGCCAGCACGTCACCTTTTTTAACCAGCTGACCTTCATGCATTTTCAGATCAACAATGGTGCCATTATTCATCGCCATAATGTTCATGACGCCATCAACCGGCAGCAAAGAGCCCCTGGCCGTTTCACGTTTGGTATAGCTGCTGAAAATACAAAATGCGATAACAACAAGCGTGATAACCGCAACCAGCCCAATTTGAATCCATCTGTAAGGTGGGCAATAAAGCGCAACGCGGCCTATAGCTTTGGAGCGATTTGCTTCGAGGGCTTCGTCCCTGAATAATTTGTTACTCATATCTCTTCTGCTTATTTATTGTTAATGACAGACATAGGTATCTAATGTCGAATAATCTAAATCACCGGTAGAGGCTGCTAATATAATTTTTTGTTTAAGAAAATTATTTTCAGCTTCAGTCAGCTCCTGCATAGATTTAAACAGGTCTCTTTCTGCGCTGAACTGATCGACCAGGGTGCGTAAGCCCACCTCTTTACCAAAGATGGTTGAGGCCAGTTTCTTTTTTGCCGATTCACTGGCTCTTTTATAAGCATTGATTTTCTCAAGGCCATTTTTGACGCCAAGCCAGGACATCTGCGTGTTTTGAATGGTTTTTCTGCGTGCATCCTCAAGCAGTTGCAATGCCTGATCGCGACGGCTTAGCGATTCGAAACTTTGCGATAGCTGTCTTCCCCCGGCAAAAATGGGAATAGAGACGTTAACGCCAACATAGGTATTTTTGGTTTTATTGGTGGTGCCAAAAATTGAATCCCAGACGTTTTCATTTTCTCCCCTGCTCCAGTTTCCACCGTAGCTGGCCTGCAACGACACCACCGGCAGATGGGCTGCTGATGTGGCGATGATATCTGAACGCGCTTCTTCCAGCTGATGACGTGCGGCAACGATATTTAGGTTTTTTTGTACCGCCCGCTCAAGGGCGCTCTGAAGAGACTCATTCGATGAACGGAAAAGACACTGCATATTATCTTCCCGAATGTCTTCGGCCGGTAGGCCGGTCATACGGGAAAAATTAATATGGGCATTGTTCAACTCATTTTCAGCAGAAAGCATTTCAGCGATGGCGCGATCGAAATTTGCCTGCGCTTCATCAATATCGAGCTGTGTGCCATCGCCAACCTGTAACGCCGTTTTAACCTTATTTAACTGGATCTCGTAGGCTCTTTTTTCCTGCTGTAACGTAGCAAGTTGTTTGCGGGAATAGATAACGGTGAACCACGCGTTGCTGACATCCTGAATCAGCTTTTGCTGTGCTGACATGTAGGTAATGTCGGCCAGATCGGCTGAGGCATCGGCCCGGCGCCAGGTGGCGTATTTCGCCAAATCAAAAATTGGCTGCGTCATATTCAGCGTATAACTGTGACGTTTAACGCCCGCTGCGTAAGAGGCGTCCGGCTGATCCTGCTTATAATAATTACCTGATAGCGATATTTCAGGCAGAAGACCCGAGAATCCCTGAATACGTTTTTGGCTTTCGGCATCGTGCAGATTCGCGGCGGCGGCAAGCTCACTGTCATACGTGCTGGCAGCCAGAACGGCCTGTTGCAAAGTAATACCCTGAGCATTTCCTCCCGTCAGGAGAGCAACCAGAATGATTAAAGATTTTTTATCGACTTTCATCTGCTTACAACATTCCATTCAGATAAGCATATTTGAGCAGTTCGCCGTTTGTCGTAACATTCAGCTTTTTCATGGCGCTGTGTTTTTGCGTCGCAACGGTGCTGACCGCACGATTTTTCCTTGCTGCAATGGTGGAGAGCGAGTGGCCCTGAACCACAAGAAAGATAACCTCCCATTCTTTTGACGTGAGCGCGACGTCTGAAGAAATATTGACGTTATTCTCTTTCGCTTCGCGAAGAACTTTTGAAACAAAGCTTTTTTCAGTGCCTGAAGTCAAATGGCACAGCGCATGATGGAACTCCTCAATGCTGTCATGGGCGCTGATGAGTGCATCAAACTCGCTTTGAACAACTTTATTGATTAAGTGAGGATCGGTTTGTTGAAGAAATATTAGTGTTTTCACACTACGCTTATTGCACAGCATCTTTAATTGCTTTTGTTCACCGGTACTACAATTTTTGTGTAAAAAATAATACTCGGTAAATAAAACATCTGTGTCGCCGGACTCAAGTGCTGCATACAGAGAAGCATGATCGCTGCAAACCTTAATGTCGATGTCGATATCACCTGTTTCTTTCTTAATATATTCACAAATTGCTTTTTCTAATATATTAAAATTGAAAAAAATCACTACCCTGAGTCGAGTCTTTAATTCTTCCATTATGCTTTCCATGCTTATTATTGGTGATGCTCAATTATAAAGTTATTCTGATGTTTTTTATGTGAACGTTAATGGCTTTAACTTTCTGACGTCTTTTGGACGATTGCTGTAAGCATTGACGTTTTTTTAAGTGCATGCGTTTTTTGAAAGCCAGGACCCTTATCTGACGGACAGATAAAAGCTGGCAAGGATCCCTCCTGCTGGTGTGGTTGATTGTCCCTTTCAACATATGCGTGTTGTATGGCCGGGTAATCTGTTCCTGTTACCGGTTCAGCTAAACAACAGAAAGCATTCTTCCACTTAGAATTTGTCTTGGCAAGAAAGAATAGAAAATTATCGCATTGTTGTTTTAGTATGCCTTGTAGTTCTTGCTTGGTTTTTTTTACTGTTTTTCTGACGTAATTATGGTTTTTTATGCTGAATTTTATTTGTTTTTTGGGCTAATGGCTTTGGCAGGCTAGTAGTTTTTTTACAATGCTCATTTGAAACTGTGTGTTAACACTTCTGTTTATTCATCGCCCACATTTTTTTCTGTTAATATGAGAAAGTCCCTTCAGAGAAGGCTCGCAAAGACGGCCAATATCGATGTTGCACAGGCTGAAAAAATGTAATAGTGAAGAGTAAATGCACCGTTCTCAGGTAAATCAGAATGATTTTTCATGAATGAATGACGGGCTTTTTACCGGGTTACAGGAGGATTTTGACGGATAGCGAAAAAAATTATTGTAAATTTTTTAATTAAGATCGGCGAAGGTCGCTTTTGATTATGACATGGATAGCGTACGGGGAAGATTATGGAACGATATTTCACAGGCGCTGAGGATGTTTCCACTCCAAATGCCCAATCCTTGAGTTCTGTCTGCACCAGTGCCGGACAATTTCAGCAAACGCTGGAAAATAACGTCAGCAGAGCTGAAAAGACAGGTTCGCTATTGCGTCCTGAACTGGAGTTGAGCTACAGAAAATTTATTAATATCTTTTCGCCGTTCATGCTTAATGCTGAGCCGGACGAGATATCGCGTAAAAAAAGGCGCTATCGGTTCGGTAAAAATGATCAATGCGTCGTCTATTTTTTGCAGGAAGGCGATTACTTTCTTAGTACGCAAAACGGCCACAAAATAATCGATATCCTGTCTTCACCCTCCATCGCAGGTGTGGTGCCAGGCCTGAGCAAGATGCCGTTATATCTTGAACGCGTCGATTACGGAAAAATTAGTTATCTACCTCACGATGATTTTTGGCGTCTGGTATTTGAATTCGATCTCTTTGACGACGCCATGTTGATTATGTCTGCTCAGCAATCTGAACTGATAAATTATATCGCATTAAACAAAGCCAATGCGCTTGAAGAAGTCCGTTCACTGATTGGGTGGTGGAGTAAAATACCCGATCATCTGAAAAGACGCTTTTCAATTATGTATCTTATTGAAAACAGTTCATGGCTATCGAAAAGTTCAATAAGCCGCGCGCTAAAGGCGATGAAAGAAAAAGGGGAGATCGCCCTGGAAAGAGGACGAATCAGCTGAAGCGTTGATTCAGGTGTTGCATTTGATTAAAATTCAGCACCTGAATCGAATAAAAACAGCAAACGCAAGTTCACCCTGGCGGGCGTAGTCGCGATAATTCACCTGTCGGTTTTTTTATCGCGTTCCGGTACTACGATAAAATCTGCAACGAATTTTTTAAGCAGCCTTTCAAGTTCCGCGCGTTCATGCGCCTGCCAGTGCAAAAAAATATTTTCGTACAGTTTTGCGCGTGTCACATCAATTTTATCGGTCATCGCTTTGCCGGCGGGGGTAATTGCAGCTTCATTAATCCTCTTGTCTTTTGGACTCTTTTGCCGTTTTGCCAGCCCAATTTCCTCCAGTTTCGCCACCTGACGGCTGACCGTGGTGTAATCGCGTCCAACACGATCGGCGAGTTCGACCACGCCAACAGGGCCGAAGCGGCCAATCTGCACCAGCAACGGGAACAGCGCGCGATCGAGCTGTATGCCTGACTTTTCGATCATTAATACATCCCGCTGTGGTCGGTTAAAAGCACCTACCAGCGTCAGGAAAGTATCGTGCAAATCCTCAATGTTTGAATTTTTATGTGTATTTTGCACTTTTTTCATTGACGCCACCTGAACAGAAATATAGCGTGTATTTTACACATAGTATTTTCATTGATAAAGGATAACGTTGAATGAAAGCAGCCGTCGTATACCACGCCGGAGAGAAGCCCGTTTATGCTGATTTTCCGGAGACTCAGACTGATGACAACTCTGTGATGGTGACGGTGAGCGCTGCCGCGATGAGCCAGTTGGCAAAAGCGCGTGCGGCGGGAACCCACTACAGCGCAGCATCGACGTACCCGTTTATTGCGGGCATTGACGGCACGGGACATCTCAGCAGTGGCGCGCCGGTCTATTTTCTGGCATTCAGTTCGCCGTGGGGCAGCATGGCGGAAAAAACGTGGGTGGCGAGCGACAGTATCGTGCCGCTGCCCGCAACGCTTGATCCGGTACTCGCTGCGGCCATCGCCAATCCCGGCATGTCCTCCTGGGCGGCATTAACGCGTCGGGCACATTTTCAAAAAGGAGAAACCGTGTTGATTAATGGCGCGACCGGAACTTCAGGCGGCCTGGCAGTACGCATCGCACGCCAGCTGGGCGCAGGGAAAATTATCGCGACCGGGCGCAATCATCAGGCGCTGGAAAAGCTGTATGCGGAAGGCGCGGATATCACTCTTTCCCTGGAGAGCTTACCCGCCGCACTTCCTGCATTGATGGCTGAGGGTATTGATGTGGTGCTGGATTATCTCTGGGGCCAGAGCGCGCTTGATATCATGACGGCTGCCGTTGTCCGAGGCGAAAAGGCGGTGCGATTTGTGCAAATTGGTTCGCTCAGTGGGCAGGAAATTTCACTGCACAGCAAATTGTTGCGTTCTTCAGGGCTGACTCTGATCGGAAGTGGGCTGGGCAGCGTGTCGCAGGCCGGGCTGATTGCCTCAATCGGCGAGCTGCTGCAAGCGGCTGCGGCTGGTAATTTCTCCGTTCCTTTTCAGCAACGTCCGTTAAGTGAGGTAAACCAGGCATGGGATGAGGACGACACCCCATCCTGCACCGGGTTCGGAAACCGAACTCAGTACGGAACCGTATGGAAATCCACTGAGTTCGGAATCCGTACTGCCAGTAAAATCAGGCGGTTATGCCCGGGTTCGGAAACCGAACCATTACGTACGTAGTATCACACACAGTGTGAATAAAAATACGTACGTACCGGGCAAATCTGTGCTGCCTGACAGCCTGAAGGAACTTATTCCGGCAGAAGATCTTGCCATGCTGACCGCCCAGCTGCAGGCACTGCCCGAGGAGCAGGCGGAACTGGTGCTGCTCAGCCTGCAGAAAGTGATGTCACGCCAGCGGCTCAGTAATCCGGTTGGCTGGTTGCTGGCCGTGATGAAAAAGGCCCGTGAGGGCAGGTTGTATGCGCCCCGTCAGGCTGATGATCTGCCTGAGCATGCAGGACATAAACCTGCCCGGCGTCCTGAACAGCAGCTGTGGAAGCCAGAACAACGCACCTCTGCCCGCCCGGTATCAGAGGAAAATATCCGTAATTTGGTCAGGGATATTCGCAGTAAGCTAAAAAGCTGAGCGGTAACAAAAAACTACCCGTTGCAGAAGCGGCTAAAAAACGCACAGTGCTGCCAGTGGCAGCAGTGACTAAAAAACGCACAGTGCTGCCAGTGGCAGCAGTGACTAAAAAACGTACAGTGCTGCCAGTGGCAGCAGTGACTAAAAACTGTACAGTACCGCCAGTAGCCGCACTGTGTAAAAAATATACATCGCTACCGTTGGATGTATCTAATTGGTCACCAAAGTCATGTTTTGGTTACTTTTGACCAATTTTTTCACCTCTCTCAATCAAGAATTCACTTCTTTACGGATCTGGTTTCTTGTTGTCCGGAACATCTTACCTGAAGAGTATCAGTGCCTCGGGTCGAACCTGACCGGGATCTAACAGGAGATGGCTGTATGACTACAGAAAATGAAACGCGAAGCGATAAAGCGGGAGGACTCACCTCCTCCCTGAAAATCGAGATCCACTCAAATTATGCTATCCGTCTCTGGGAAGGTCGCCAGCAATCCCAGTCAAAGGCGGGGGAAAAGAAAGGACGGCATGCCATTATGAGCATGCCACAGGCGATCAAGCGCTCAGGCGTCATCTATCAGGACTCTATTGAAGATAATCCGTGGGCAGATGAGGCGATGTATAAAGTTGAGATGCTTTTGAATGCAGCTGGCGAGCATATCCAGCAACGGGTTGAAGAGCTTGAAGTCATATTGAAGTCTGTTCCCCCCGCGGTATCATTTTCCGATATTGTTTCCACATCACCTCTTAATATAGGCGTGTTCAGCCGCTCCCCGCTGGGTTACAGATGTGTCTGGGTACTCGTCGGCTATGATCAGATGGCGCTCAAAGCATTTCAGGCTGCTCATTATGGTCTTATTTCCCGCACCCAGCGTGATGAACTACTGAGTCATGGTGCTCACCTCATTCGTAAAGTATATGGCGTTTTGCGACTGTACCGGACCGTCAAAGTAAATCGTTCTGACATTGCAGCCCAAACGCCTGCCTCACTTCAGGCCAAAGAAAAGCTGGGATCACCCGATCCTGAAATCTTCTCCGGTAAGAAGCGTTCTTCTTTTTCTCCTCCTTTACGGAAACCCCTGCCAGAGGAAAAATAATATGATCCGCTTATTGTTTCTTCCTGCCGCCTTCTTTTTATTAAGCGGGTGCGCAACAACGGATTGGGCTGCGATTAATAAACAGGTCAGTGACACAGCTGCAAACCTGACCAGGACTCTGGGTGGCAGCAGCAGTGGTGAGAGTGGCAGCATGCCGCTGATGAGCCCGGCGGGGCAACAGGCCATGCAGTCCGTCGATAAAACGTTCTCTGTGCCGGTCGATGTGGATACCGCAGCGGCCCGCCTGAAGCGGCATTACAAATTTATCTCCACGCAGGAGCTTGAGGCACTGCGGCAGGCTTCAAATGACGGGGGCTGGAAAGCGGCGGCTGAAGATGATGCACATCCGGTCTGGGACGCCATGCCGGGCAGCTACTACAAAATGGGCTCAGACTGGAACGGGCGTGATCACCTGGATATCGAAATCGAGAAAAACGGGTCCGGCAGCAGGCTGTATGTCGTCTATCGCTCATCGTCATCACAGCGTCTGGCCGGTTCCGGCGTCACGAAGCTGATGAATGATGTCCGCGCGGTTGCGGCAGGTGAAAAACGCTGATGCGGGAGGCACTATATGCAACTCTTTTTGTGTGAAAAACCCTCCCAGGCAAAAGATATTGCACGCGTGCTGGGCATCAGCAAGCGGGAACAGGGCTTCATCAGCGGGGGGGATACCGTGGTGACCTGGGCAATTGGGCACCTGCTCGAAACTGCCAGCCCTGAAGCTTATGGTGAGCAGTATGGCAAACCGTGGCGTGCCGATGTTCTGCCTGTACTGCCTGAGGCCTGGAAAATGGTCGTCAAGGAGCAGACAAAATCGCAGTTCACCGTTATCAGTAAGCTCCTTAAAAAGGCATCTGAGGTGGTCATCGCCACCGATGCCGACCGCGAGGGAGAAGTTATCGCGCGTGAGCTGCTGGAATACTGCCGCTACAGTGGCGCGGTGCGACGGCTCTGGTTATCAGCCCTGGATGAGGCAAGTGTGAAGGAAGCACTGAGCAGTATTCTTCCGGGAGAAAAAACAGCCCTGCTGTATGATGCCGGTAAGGGCCGGAGCCAGGCTGACTGGCTCATCGGCATGAACCTGACCCGCCTCTATACCCTCAAGGCCCGTGACTCAGGGGTGTCAGAAGTGCTGTCCGTCGGGCGGGTACAGACGCCGACGCTTGCCATGGTGGTTAACCGGGATAATGAAATCACGTCCTTCGTGCCAAAGCCCTGGTGGCAGGTACATGCGCTTATTGAAAAAGAGGGCGTCCGGTTCCGGGCAGGCTGGGTGCCCGTTGAGCAATACTGTGATGAGGAAAAGCGTTGCATCAATCCCCAGGCTGCCCGTGCGGTGGGGCAGCTGTGTCAGCAGCAGGGCAGGGCTACGGTACTGGAGGTGACACAGAAGCGGGAGAAAACGGCGGCCCCCCTCTGTTTTGACCTCGGCACCCTTCAGCAGGTCTGTTCCCGAAAATTCGGCATGGGCGCAAATGATGTGCTCGCCATTGCCCAGTCCCTTTACGAAACCCACAAAGCGACCACCTACCCCCGCACAGACTGCGGTTTTCTGCCAACCTCCATGCAGCAGGAAATACCCGACGTGCTGGCGGCAGTGGCGAAATCCGACCCGACTGTGGCCCCGGTACTGAATCAGCTGGACAGGCAGTTTGTCTCGCGTGTCTGGAACGACAAAAAAATCACCGCACACC
>NZ_JNVB01000002.1 GCF_000770305.1 Erwinia oleae | reverse complement strand
CCCTTCCTCCCCGCTGAAAGTACTTTACAACCCGAAGGCCTTCTTCATACACGCGGCATGGCTGCATCAGGCTTGCGCCCATTGTGCAATATTCCCCACTGCTGCCTCCCGTAGGAGTCTGGACCGTGTCTCAGTTCCAGTGTGGCTGGTCATCCTCTCAGACCAGCTAGGGATCGTCGCCCTGGTGAGCCGTTACCTCACCAGCTGGCTAATCCCATCTGGGTTCATCCGGTAGTGTGAGGCCCGAAGGTCCCCCACTTTGCTCTTGCGAGATTATGCGGTATTAGCCACCGTTTCCAGTGGTTATCCCCCTCTACCGGGCAGATCCCCAGACATTACTCACCCGTCCGCCACTCGTCACCCGAGGAGCAAGCTCCTCTGTGCTACCGTTCGACTTGCATGTGTTAGGCCTGCCGCCAGCGTTCAATCTGAGCCATGATCAAACTCTTCAATTAAAGTCTGATTTGCCATCACGTGGATGGCGGTGCTCTGTGAATTAAAACGTCGTAATGAATTACGTGTTCACTCAACAAAGACTTGATAGTTCATTCGCCCGAAGGCTGTGATATCAATCCTGCGAGTGCCCACACAGATTGTCTGATAAATTGTTAAAGAGCAGTGCCACATATCTCGTGTGGCGCGGGGTGCAGATAATACGCTTTCCCGCTGAAGAGTCAAGAGTTTTTTCTCTTTTCTCTTCCTGAACCGGCGACCGTTAAGCCGTTGTTCCGTGTCAGTGGTGGCGCATTATAGGGACTTCCATGCGGCAGACAAGCGCAATTTGCAAAAAAATGTCTGACCGGCCATTTTTTACCCATTTCCGCCCTGAAGAGACAGCTTTTCAAGCCTTACAAAGCCGTAACGGTGTAATACGGGTAATAATCGCGCTGTATGCTCAGTAATATCCATACAGAAAGCAACACTGTCATCGGCGGAGCAAGCATCCGGCGAGGCATTTTCTAATAGCCAGGCCGTTCTTCGGGCGATTGCCGCGCCGGAGTCCACCAGGCGCGTGCCTTCAGGCAACACCTGGAGAAGCTCTTCATTCAATAATGGAAAATGCGTACAGCCTAAAACAACCGTATCCGGCGGCTCTTTCATTCGCAGCCAGGGTTGCAGAATGCGCCGAACGCTTTCGAGAGGCACCGTTTCACCATGCAGTTTCGCTTCTGCCAGTTCGACCAGTTCAGCGGAACCGAGCATCTCGGTTTTACATTCACTGGCAAAGCGTGCCACCAGCTCATGCGTATAAGGGCGTTTCACCGTGCCACGCGTTGCCAACAGACCGACAACGCCGTTCCTCGTCAGGCGCGCGGCAGGTTTAATTGCCGGCACCACGCCCACAACGGGGAATTCGAAGCGCTGGCGCAGCGCAGGGAGCGTCACGGTGCTGGCCGAGTTGCAGGCGATAACCACCAGCGCCAACGGATAACGCTTGCTGGCGGCGTCAACAATTTCAAGAACGCGTTCAATGATAAAGGCTTCTGATTTCTCGCCATACGGAAAGGCGACATTATCAAATACGTAGAGATAATGAAGATCCGGTAATAGCTGCCGGATCTCATCATAGACAGAGAGCCCACCAACGCCGGAATCAAAAACCAGCACCGTTGGGCGTTTTTCAGAAGGTATAGCTGCCGGTAAGGTAATACTCTCGTCCCGCAGTTTGATAGCCATAAACTGTCTCGTAATCTTTATCGAACAGGTTGGCGATTCTACCACGAACGATCAGTTGAGACGTGACCGGATATGAAACGGCGAGATCCCACAGGCTCACGCCGCCGAGCTTAACGATATCACCGTCAGGATTTTGCGCATATTGCCGATCGTAGCGCTGTCCTGAATAGTGATAGCTGACTGCCCAGTCGAAATCATAAAGCGTCCAGTCCAACTGATATTTCACCTGCTGCTTAGCACGGCGAAGGAGGATTTCATCTGTTTCAGCATTACGCGCATCAATGTAGTCATAAGAGAGCTGATGCGTTACCGGCCCGGTATCAAAAGAGGCGGTTGCTTCAAGCCCCTTGATTGCAGCCTTATTAACATTGAAATAATTATTTGTTGCCGAATTATAATCAATCAGGCTGTCGATGAGGTTTTTGTAGCCGGAAAGATGCCAGCTGACAGGCCCCGTAAGCCCTTCAACGCCCGCTTCCCACTGCTTGCTCTCTTCAGGATTGAGATCGCGGTTGCCGCCAAAAGAACCATAGAGCTGGCCGAGCGTTGGCGCTTTAAAGGCGGTGCCGTAACTGGTGAGCAGACGATAGCCTTCAACGAATTCCCAGGCAGCGCTGGTTTGCCAGGTTTCATGCCAGCCGAATTCAGAATGGTCATCGCCGCGAAGAGCGCCTTCGAGCGTAACCGTTCCTGCTTTTTGCTGGGCAGTAGCATAAAGTCCGGTGTTGGTAACTTCGCGGCTGTCATTCACATAGGCCGTGCCGGGTTCGATAGTTTGTTTCTGCCAGTCAATACCGCCGCTTACGCTGCCGTTGCCGATGGCAACATTGTTGCCCCATTGCAAATTATACTGTTGAGAATCATCCAACGAGGCGGAAGAGGCGTAACGCCCCAAATCCGGGCTGTAATTATAATCTTTCGCATGACTGTAGCTGGCAACAAGCCGGGAAGAGTAATCGCCATTACTGTATTTCAGCCCGCTGTCCCACGTCTGGCTGTAAAGCTGTCGCGTATCCACAAACGTATCGGGCTGAACATAGGTCGGGCTGCCGTCATAGGCCGTACGGTTATCAAATCCATATCCACGAACAAAACCGCTGAATTCGTCATTAAACTGCTGCTCGATAGCGCCATAGAGCGCCTTGCTCATGAAACCGTCCCGGTCTTTCTGTGGCGTATCGCCAAAGGCGTCGGGGTAATTCGCCACCACGTCAAACCCTTTGGTATAGGTGTAGTTTCCGGCCAGCGTTACGCGCGTGTCGTTGCCGGGCATTTGCTGCGTGGAACCGTCGTAGGCCTGATAGCCGTTAGAGCCCGTACCTGCCGAGAGCGTCGTACCAGGCTTATCGCGACCGGTAATAATATTCACTACGCCGCCGATCGCATCCGAACCGTAGACTGCAGACCGCGCGCCGCGCACGTACTCGATACGCTGCACAAGAGAAATGGGGATCTGGCTGAGGTCGGAAGAGCCGCTAATGCCTGCCTGATTCAGGCGCACGCCATCGACCAGCACCAGCACGTGGCGGGATTCTGTACCGCGAATGAACAGCGAACTTTGCTGTCCCAGCCCGCCATTCTGTGCGATATCGACGCCGGGCAGGCGACGCATCACGTCCGCCACGCTTTTTGACTGCCAGCGGTCAATCTCTTCGCGCGTAACGACGGACGTGGGCGCCAGCACGGAAGAAACCGGTTCGGCGAAACGGCTGGCGGTGGTGACCAGCGTTCCCTGCGCATCCTGCGCGAAGCCGTTTTGCGCCCAGAGGGAAATCGCCGTTGCGCCGAATGCCAACAGCGTGGTGTTATTCTTTTTCATTGTGACAAAGCATCCAAAAAATCGTGCAGGATGCCGCAGGCATACGATCAATAGCACGCGATAATCATATGAAGTGCGACGTAACGCCGGCAGGTCTTCGGGCTCGGAATCATAAATGGCGAAGACTTCCCGTCGAAAGACAGTGTCTGCATCAGCAATCACCACGACATTCCCTACCGCTGCGCGTCAGCTCCAGCTTTGCACTGGATTCCCTTTTAACTCGTAAAAGGCCGGCAGCGCATCTTATGTTCAAAACGGCGGAAAATCCAGACGTCGGAAGCGGGCTGCGCATGGACAACGCTGGACATTGCCCGATGAATCCCTACAATCGCCGGGCAATAAAGCCGCAACCCATCAGGACAGAAAATGACCCCCGAAAAGCTGCCGACAGAACGCTACGATGCCCAACTTGAGGAGAAAGTTGTCCGGCTGAAAACGCTGATGACGCCTTTCACTGCGCAAAACGTCGAGGTTTTTCGTTCGCCGGACAGCCACTACCGGATGCGCGCCGAGTTCCGCCTCTGGCACGATGGAGACGATCTTTATCACATCATCTTTGACCAGCAGACCCGTCAGCGTATTCGGGTAGACCGCTTTCCCGCCGCCAGCCGGTTAATCAACGATCTGATGCCGCAGATGATCGCAGCGCTGCGTGATGAGCCGGTTCTGCGCCACAAGCTTTTCCAGCTTGACTATCTCTCTACCATGAGCAATCAAATTCTCGTATCGATGCTCTATCACCGGGCGCTGACCGACGAGTGGCGCCAGGCGGCAACGCAGTTGCGGGATATGCTGCGTGCGCAGGGCTTCGACGTCCATTTAATTGGGCGCGCCACCAAAACCAAAATCTGCCTCGACAGGGATTTTGTTGACGAACGCCTGCCGGTTGCCGGGAAAGAGATGGTTTATCGTCAAATAGAGAACAGTTTTACGCAGCCTAACGCCGCGGTAAATATCCAGATGCTGGAGTGGGCACTGGACGTGACAAAAGACGCCAACGGCGATCTCCTTGAGCTTTACTGCGGCAACGGTAACTTTTCACTGGCGCTGGCGCGCAACTTCCGGCGCGTGCTGGCCACGGAGATCGCCAAGCCGTCGGTGGCTTCGGCGCAGTATAATATTGCGGTCAATAATATCGACAACGTGCAGATTATTCGCATGGCGGCGGAAGAGTTTACGCAGGCGATGAATGGCGTACGCTCGTTCAACCGTCTGGAGGGCATCGATCTCAGCAGCTACCAGTGCGAAACGATTTTTGTCGATCCGCCGCGCAGCGGGCTGGATGAGGAAACGGTGAAAATGGTACAGGCGTATCCACGCATCCTGTATATCTCCTGCAACCCGGAAACGCTGTGCGCCAATCTGGAAACGCTCGCCGTCACGCACGAAGTAACGCGTCTGGCGCTGTTCGATCAGTTCCCCTACACCCACCATATGGAGTGTGGCGTGCTGCTGACGCGGAAAAGCTGACGTTTCATTCGCCTCTGCGCGACCTGATCCTGAGGCCAATCCAGAAAACCAGCGCCACCATCAGGGTCGTCGGCACGAAATTGGAGCCGATTTGCGGATACTCCGCCCGCACCACGGCGCTGTAGAGCAGAATGCCCAGCAGGAAAAACGCCGCAGCCAGCGATGGCATGCCGTTGGGCATTGAGCGATTAAGATAGCGCTGATGGAGGCACCAGGCCGACAGACCCAGCGCAATAAGCGGAAACACGGAGAACGGCACCCAGGCACTGAACAGCACGGAAAATGTGCCATTAACCGACAGGCCGACCAGAAAAGACAGCAGCAGCGTCCCTCTGTCACGATTTGGGGCTAAACTCATGTCTCTGTCCTTTAGTCATGGGATTCCAGCGTAACCGCCAGCCTCTCCTGTTCACGTCGATACCAGTAATATGCGCCTTTGGAAATCATCCGGAGCTGCAATACCAGCCGCTCTTCCAATTGGCGGCGCTGAGCGGCGTCAATATCAAGCGCCTCTGCGCCAGCGTTAAACACAATAATCACCATCGCTTCGGCCTGCGCTTCCGTAAAACTGCGCGGCATCCGGTTTTCAATTTCCAGATAGTCGGCCAGTTCAGCAATAAAGTGTTGAATTTCACGGGCAACCGCCGCACGAAATGCCGCCGAAGTCCCTGAGCGTTCGCGCAGTAACAGGCGGAACGCATTGGGATTATCGCCGATAAATTCCATAAACGTGGCGACAGAGGTGCGAATAACGCTGCCGCCTTTGGCGATACGCTGGCGCGCCTGGCGCATCAGTTGACGAAGCATCAGGCCGCTTTCGTCTACCATTGTCAGACCTAATTCATCAACATCGCGAAAGTGACGGTAAAATGAGGTTGGCGCGATCCCGGCTTCACGCGCCACTTCGCGCAGGCTGAGACTGGCGAAACTTCGCTCAGCGCTGAGCTGACTGAATGCGGCCTCAATCAGCGTACGCCGAGTTCGTTCTTTTTGCTGCGCTCTGACGCCCATTATTCTGCCTGTTATTGCTTTCATGCAGGCACTATAACAAAAATTTCAGCGAACAGCGGTATCACTTTGTGAGCCCCTGTTAACCTTTTTTCTGAACAATTAATGGCAAAAAAAGGCGATTGAATTGGGAAGTGGTCAAGGAGATGTTAGAATCTCGTTGAAAATTTGTATAAGAACCAGGACGCATGAGTATGTCAAACTCTTATGATTACGACGCCATTGTGATCGGTTCCGGTCCCGGCGGCGAAGGTGCTGCAATGGGCCTGCTGAAACAGGGCGCGCGTATCGCTGTCATTGAGCGTTATCACAACATCGGCGGCGGCTGTACCCATTGGGGAACCATCCCCTCCAAGGCGCTACGCCACGCCGTCAGCCGTATTATCGAATTTAACCAGAATCCACTCTACAGCGATCACAGCCGCCTTCTGCGCTCTTCCTTTGCAGATATTCTGACCCACACTGAAAACGTCATCAGCCAGCAAACCCGGATGCGTCAGGGTTTTTATGAACGCAATCGCTGTGCGCTCTATCAGGGCGACGCACGCTTTCTGGACGCGAACACGCTGGAAATTAAAGCGCATGACGGCTCCGTCGAACGCCTGACCGCCGGGAAATTTGTTATTGCCTGCGGCTCGCGGCCTTATCGTCCGCCGGAAGTGGACTTTACGCATTCGCGCATTTACGACAGCGACTCCATTCTCGATCTTCATCACGAACCCAGCCACGTAATTATTTACGGCGCCGGCGTGATCGGCTGCGAATATGCGTCGATTTTTCGCGGACTGGGGGTCAAAGTTGACCTGATCAACACGCGCGACCATCTGTTGGCCTTTCTCGATCAGGAGATTTCGGACTCGCTTTCTTATCACTTCTGGAACAACGGCGTGGTCATCCGCCATAACGAAGAATTTGAGAAAATCGAAGGCGTCAGCGACGGCGTGATCGTGCATTTGAAGTCGGGTAAAAAAGTCAAAGCCGACTGCCTGCTCTATGCCAACGGGCGCACCGGCAACACCGACTCGCTCTCTCTTGAAAATGTGGGTCTGGAAGCCGACGGCCGCGGTCTGCTCAAGGTGAACAGCATGTACCAGACGGCGCAGCCGCATATTTATGCGGTAGGCGACGTCATTGGTTACCCGAGCCTGGCGTCAGCCGCCTACGATCAGGGACGCCTCGCCGCACAGGCATTGATCAAAGGCGAAGCCAACGCGCATCTGATTGAAGATATTCCTACCGGGATTTACACCATTCCTGAAATCAGCTCCGTCGGCAAAACCGAACAGCAGCTAACGGCGATGAAAGTGCCTTATGAAGTGGGTCGCGCGCAGTTCAAGCATCTGGCGCGCGCGCAGATCATCGGTATGAACGTGGGCAGTCTGAAAATCCTTTTCCACCGTGAAACCAAAGAGATCCTCGGCATTCACTGCTTCGGCGAACACGCGGCGGAGATCGTGCACATCGGCCAGGCCATCATGGAGCAGAAAAACGGTGGCAACACGATCGAATACTTCGTTAATACCACCTTCAATTATCCCACCATGGCCGAAGCCTATCGCGTGGCGGCCTTAAACGGTCTGAACCGGCTGTTTTAACGCCATGCTATCCTGCATGTGCTTGCGAATTGCCTCTGCCAGCTGCTCATAGCGGCTGCGCAGTGGCGAACCGGGACGATAGACCAGCGCGATAGTGCGCTGTGGCTCCGGTTTGTGACACGTAAGATAACAAACGCCATCGCGTACGCGCTCCTTTGGTACGGCCAGGGCCGGCAGTAGCGTAATGCCGCTGCCTGCGGCAACCATATTGCGCAGCGTCTCCAGGCTCGTGGCGCGGAAGTGTTTGTCTTCGTCGGCGCCCGCCTGGAAACAAAACCCCATCGCCTGATCGCGCAGGCAGTGCCCGTCCTCCAGCATCAACAGTTTTTCGCCAGCCAGATCGGCCATCGGCACACGGTCGCGATCGTGCCACGGGTGATCCTGATAGATCGCCAGCCTCATCGGTTCATCAAACAGCGGCACTTCAATAAACGCCTCTGACTCTTTGACCAGCGCCAGAATGGCACAGTCGAGTTTGCCACTGTCGAGCTGCGCCAGAAGCTGCTGCGTTTGCGCTTCATGCAGATACATCTCGAGCCTGGGAAAGGTTTTGTGCAGCATGGGCACAATCTGCGGCAGCAAATAGGGGCCGACGGTAGGGATCAGGCCGATATGCAGCGGGCCGGACATCTCTTCGCCCTGTTGACTGGCCATCTCTTTCAGCACCTTGACCTCGCGTAATACGGTGCGGGCCTGATCCACCAGCAATAAACCGGCCTGGGTAAACAGCACTTTACGGCTGGTACGTTCCAACAGCATGACGCCCAGCTCATCTTCCAGCTTACGAATCTGCCCGCTCAGCGTTGGCTGACTGACGTGACAGGCATCCGCCGCACGGCGGAAATGGCGAAATTCCGCCAGCGCTACAAGGTATTCCAGATCGCGAATGTTCATCTTATCCTCCGAGCCACGATAGTCCGTAGCGATAAATAGGATAGCAACCAACGATTATCCCTATCAAGCGCGGGCCTCAATAATGTTCCACAGAAATCGAACGACTCCTTTTACACCATCATTCAGAGGTTCTATGTTTGCAACTCAGGAAGGTAAATCAGTACCACAGGTTATTTTTCATACGCGTCAGGGCGACCGGTGGATTGATGTGAGCACGGACGAGCTGTTCAAAGACAAAACGGTTATCGTCTTCTCTTTACCCGGCGCCTTTACGCCCACCTGCTCGTCAAGCCACCTGCCGCGTTATAACGAACTGGCGGGCGTTTTCCAGAAGCACGGCGTGGACAGCATTCTGTGCGTGTCAGTGAATGACACCTTCGTGATGAACGCCTGGAAAGCCGATCAGCATGCGGAGCACATCACCTTCATTCCTGATGGCAACGGCGACTTTACGCGCGGCATGGAAATGCTGGTTGAAAAAGCCGATTTGGGCTTTGGTCCACGCTCATGGCGTTACTCCATGCTGGTACGCAACGGCGTGGTAGAAAAGATGTTTGTTGAGCCGAACAAGCCGGGCGACCCGTTTGAAGTGTCAGATGCGGATACCATGCTGCGCTATCTGGCGCCTGAATTCAAGGTGCAGGAGTCCGTTTCGCTGTTTACCAAGCCGGGCTGCTCGTTCTGCGCCAAAGCTAAGCAGATGCTGTACGATCGCGGCATTCAGTATGAAGAGATTGTGCTCGGTCAGGATGCCACTACCGTCAGTCTGCGCGCCGTTACCGGCCGTTCCACCGTGCCGCAGGTTTACATTGGTGGACGTCATATCGGCGGCAGCGACGATTTAGAGCAATTCTTACTCGCTTAAAACTTTTTAAAAAGAGTCGGTCATTCTGTAATGCCGGTCAGTTAATCTACTGACTGGCTGTATTTTCCGGGCTTTGCCGTATTCATGCAATTTGCCTTTTACCGCTTCTGGGCGCCCTTTCTCTCCTTCACCGTTACTGAATCGATCAATCGATTCTTCACTGATCGGCATTAGCTACTTATACTTCCTTTTTATTAACCAACCGTTAATAAATTAATTAACAAAAAATCATTCCTTCTGCGATTTAATAAATAACATATATTTCCATAAAGAAAAACGCTCACGCATTGAGCGATTTTGCCATGAAAATATTTAATAAATTGGAATATTTACTATTTTATTTCAGAAGATATTAGATGAAAATACTTCTGGCTTTCCTAATCGAGAAAAGATAGAAATGCCTGTAAACTTTGGACTAATGTTACTAACTTAAAAAGGAATTATAAAAATGAGAGAACTAAACATTCAAGAAATGCAGAACGTCAGCGGTGCTTATGGCGATGACTTTTTTCTGAATATTGAAGAAGCTATCGGCGCATCAATTATGGGAGGCGTTTCCGCCATGTGGGCCGGCGCCATCCTGGGTGGACGCTATGGCGGTTCTCATGCCGGTATCGTTGGAATGGGCATTTTTGGTAACCTTGTTGGCTTTATTGGCGGCGCAGTCTTAGGTAGTGTCGGCGGTGCTTTATATGGCGCAGTTATTGGTGCTGACGCTGCCGGTAAGTTTGCGAGTGACGTGATGAGCAGCATCTTAAGCGGCGACCTCTTTAAAAATTATTAATTCAGAACAATCATTCAATTTTTATTCTGTCTACATGCATCTCTGTCATTAACCAAAGACACAATGTCAGACGGTTAAGCAGGAGAGCCCTGAGTCCGGAACTTTACCGGACTCAGGTATTTACACTTCCTGCAAGCACCAACGAATATAGTTAACCTTAAATACCATGATTTCCAAAAACATATAATAGCACTATGCGGAAATTTTCATTTAAAAAAACGAACACCCCATTTAGTAAATAAAAATCCCTTACTCTTCATTCATCCTACGTGCTCATGCATTGTATCATTCGCACCAGAACGGATTAACGCCCGTATATTATTTAAGCTCAAATAAAACACAGCACTGTCAAGGCCAGAGCCTGGCTTCTGCATCACCTGTGGCTTGCAAAACCTGCTGAGGCGAAACGCCGCCTTTTGCGTTCCGTTTCTCCAGGCAGGACTGCAACGACAGAATCGCATACACATCATCACCGATCACGCTGCTGTAGCGCTGTAATTCGCCGAGCGGCAACGCTTCAAGCGCCATGCCCTGCGCGATTGCCGCGACCACCACTTCCCCCACGATATGATGCGCCTCGCGGAACGGCACGCCCTTCGCCACCAGATAGTCGGCCAGTTCGGTCGCGTTCGCGTAGCCCTGCTCTGCCGCTTCCTGACAGCGCGGGCGCTTCACCTGAATGCCGTCCAGCACCAGCGCCGCCATATGCAGGCAGTCGGACCAGGTATCCAGCGCGTCAAACAGCCCTTCTTTGTCTTCCTGCATGTCCTTGTTATAGGCCAGCGGCAATCCCTTCAGCGTCATGGTCATCGCCGTCAGCGCGCCCTGCACGCGGCCGCATTTACCGCGGATCAGCTCCAGCGCATCCGGGTTTTTCTTCTGCGGCATCAGCGAAGAGCCGGAGGTAACCTTGTCAGACAGCTCAACAAATCCGGCCTCGCCGGTATTGAAGAAAATCAGATCTTCAGCAAAACGCGACAGATGCACCATGCCGATGGACGCGTCGGAAAGCAGTTCCAGCACATGATCGCGGTCAGAAACGGTATCCAGGCTGTTACGCGTCGCGGAGGCGAAGCCTAACCAGCCCGCCAGCTGCTCGCGGTCAATCTCATAGGCCGTTCCCGCCAGCGCGCCGCAGCCCAGTGGGCTGACGTCCAGTCGCTTCAGCGTATCTTCGAGCCGACTCTCATCGCGCGCCAGCATCTCAACGTAGGCCAGGCACCAGTGCGCAAACGTCACCGGCTGCGCGCGCTGAAGATGCGTGTAGCCAGGCATTACCGCGTCCTGATTCGCTGTGGCGGTGGCGACCAGCGCCTGCTGCAACTGGCGGATGGCGATCAGCAATTCGCCGACTTGTGCCTTGCACCAGAGCTTCAGATCGGTGGCGACCTGATCGTTACGGCTGCGTCCGGTATGCAGTTTTTTACCCAGCGCGCCCACTTTATCGATCAACCGGCCTTCCACGTAGCTGTGAATATCTTCAGCATCGCTTTCGAGGATCTGCTGCGGGTCGGCGCGCACCTCTTCCAGCAGCGTATTCAGCGCGCTTTCCAATTGCTGCTGCTCTTCCGTGGTCAACACATTAACGGTTACCAGCGCTTTGGACCAGGCAACGGACCCGACAATATCCTGCTCCGCCAGGCGATAGTCGAAGCGCAGCGAGTCGTTAAACAGTTTAAAGCGCTGGTCTGCGGCCTGAGTAAAACGTCCACCCCAAAGTGCCATGTCAGTGCTCCCTAAAATTTAAATGATGACGCGTGAACAGGGCGGAAGTGCGCCGCCCCGTACGATTTTATTTCTTTTCGTTCAGCGCACGGATGCGTGAAGAGAGCGAGAACAGACGAATAAAGCCGCCCGCGTGACGATGATCGTAAACCTCGTCTTCGCCAAAGGTCGCGAACTCTTCGGAGTAGAGGCTGTTTGCAGAGCGCTTCTCAATCGCCGTCGCCTGGCCTTTATAGAGTTGCAGCACCACCTCGCCGTTTACCTCTTCCGCCAGCGATTCGGCCGCGGCCTGGATGGATTTACGCAGCGGCGCGAACCAGCGACCGTCGTAAACCACGTAGGACATTTCATGGCCCAACTGCTGGCGCCATTTAAAGCTGTCGCGATCGAGCACCAGCTGCTCTACCGCCCGCAGCGCATTGACCATAATAGTGCCGCCGGGCGTTTCATAACAGCCGCGCGACTTAATGCCGACCAGACGGTTTTCAACAATATCAATACGACCGACGCCGTGCTTCGCGCCCAGCACGTTAAGCTTTTCCAGACACTGGAACGGGCTTAACGTTTCGCCGTTCACCGCCACCACGCGACCTTTTTCTACGCGCACGGTGACCTGTTCTGGCTGGTCTGGCGCTTCCAGCGGATCGACGGTCCAGACCCAGCAATCCTTGTTCGGCGCATTTGACGGGCTTTCCAACACGCCGCCTTCGGTGGAGATATGCCAGGCGTTTTCATCACGGCTGTAGATTTTCTCCAGCGACGCGGTGGTCGGGATGTTACGCGCTTTCAGGTAATCCAGCAGCGCCTCGCGCGAACGCAGATCCCATTCGCGCCACGGCGCAACGACTTTCAGCTGTGGCGCCAGCGCGGTATAGGTGGTTTCGAAACGCACCTGGTCGTTCCCTTTGCCGGTTGCGCCGTGACACAGCGCATCCGCGCCCACTTTAAGCGCCAGTTCGACCTGCGCTTTGGCGATAATCGGACGCGCCATCGAGGTGCCCAGCAGATAGGTGCCTTCGTACAGCGCACCGGTTTGCAGAACGGGGAAAACGTAGTCGCTGATAAATTCTTCACGCAGATCGACCACGTGGCACTCTGATGCGCCGGACTGCAACGCTTTTTGCTCAACGCCTTCCAGATCGCCGCGCTCCTGGCCGATATCGGCAACGAACGCAACCACTTCACAGCCGCCATAGTTTTCCTTCAGCCAGGGAATAATGGCCGAGGTATCCAGACCGCCCGAGTAGGCCAGAACGATTTTTTTGATGCTCTTGTCTTGCATAATCTTTTCCTTGAATACGGTTAAGCGAGGATGCGGGTGCCAATGGACACGCCGTTAAAAAGAGTGGGTAGCTGTTCGGCATGACGCCAGCTGGCGATATCAACCGGACGGCCCAGCGTGCGGGCGGCGTCCAGCGCCGCATTCACTTTCACAATCATGCCGTCGGTGATGATGCCCTGCGCAATAAGCTGCTCTGCCCTGGCAGCGGTCATCTCTTCAATGCGCTGGCCTTTGCCATCCAGAATACCGCTGACATCCGACAGCAGGATCAGATCCGCGCCCAGCGTGGAAGCCAGCGCGGTGGCGGCCTGATCGGCGTTAACGTTCATCAGCTTACCGTCTTCGGTAATGCCGATAGAGCTGATCACCGGCAGAAAACCGCCGTTGAGCAGCGTATTCAGCAGTTTTGGCGAACCGGGCGTGGCGTTGCCGACGTGGCCCAGCTCTTCATCAAACTGCGCGACGTTAACGCTGCCGCCGTCGCCCAGACAAAGGCCGACCGCCTCAAGACCGTGTTTTTTCGACCAGGCCAGCAGGGTTTTGTTCGCCGTGCCCGCCAGCGCGCCGGTAATGATATCGATCTGATCCGCAGGCGTGACCCGCAGGCCGTTTTTCTTTTTCACCGGCAGCGCGAGCTTCTTCATCAGCTCATCCACCAGGTAGCCGCCGCCGTGAACGATTACCAGCGGGCGCTGATGCGATTCGCGCCAGCTTGCCAGCGCGGTAAACAACTTTTCCAGCGCTTCTTCGCTGTCCAGCAGCACGCCGCCGAGTTTGATAATTAATGGATTGGTCATGGTCTTACTCGCTGATTAAATAAGTGACTGCGTTTCCGGAAAACCGAAACGAATATTCAGGCACTGCACGGCCTGCGTTGAGGCGCCCTTCAGCAGGTTATCTTCCGCTGATACCACGATCAGGTGTTCGCCCTGCACGGCAAAGCCGATATCGCAGAACGGCAGGCCCGCCACGGCCTTAATGGACGGCACGCCTTTATCGTACAGGCGCACCAGCGGTTTATCGTGATAGGCATTGTGAAACGCTTCCGCCACGTCCTCACGGGTGATACCCGCCTTCAGGCGGCAGGTGGTGGTCGCCAGAATGCCGCGCGGGAAGTTGCCCAGATGCGGGGTGAAGATCACCGGAATGCCCAGATGTGCGGTAATTTCAGGATGATGACGATGGTTGAAGATGCCGTAAGGTTGCAGGCTGACTTCGCAAAAGCTGGTGGTCACCGAGGCCTTGCGGCCCGCGCCGCTGACGCCGCTGGTAGCGTTGATCACCGGCCACTGCGCGTCATTCAGCAGTCCCGCCTGCACCAACGGTTTCAACGCCAGCTGCGCGGCGGTGGGATAGCAGCCCGGCACGGCGATCAGCCGGGCCTCTTTGATTTTTTCCTGCTGCCACTCGGCAAGGCCATACACCGCTTTATCCAGCCAGTCCGGGTGCTGATGCGGGAAGCCATAAAAATCGGTGTAAAAATCGGGATTATTTACGCGGAACGCACCGGACAGATCGAACACCACGCAGCCTGCGGCCAGAAAGGCGGGCGCGAGATCGTGGCTCACCTCATGCGCGGTCGCCATAAACACCACGTCCACGTTGCCAGCAAAATCCGCCGCGCTGCTGAGCGGCTGCAACGGCAGATCGATAATGCCCTTCAGCTGCGGATGGAGATCGGAAAGCAATTTTCCTGCATCGGGGCTTTGCGCTGAAACCGCTAAAGCGGTTATGTTCACTTCAGGGTGACGATTCAGACAGGTCGCGAGTTCAACGCCAGCGTAGCCGCTGGCACCAACGATCAGCGTATTCAACATCAGACTGACACCTTTTTCGGTCACGAATTTCCGGCTTGCAGCAGCTGCGTGGCCGGGCGATCGGCGCGCGATCTGCTGGAAAAATTATCGGTTTCCAACCGTACGCCATTAATGTATTTTTATTCACTATTAATGCATGAATATTGATACTATCCTAACGCAAGGACTGTCAACAGTGAAGACAAAATTACCCCCTTTTATCGAGCTTTATCGTGAGTTGATTGCCACACCATCCATCAGCGCAACCGATAGCGCCATCGATCAGAGTAATGAGAATTTAATCAGTTTGCTGGCCAGCTGGTTCCGCGATCTCGGCTTCAGCGTTGAGGTTCAGCCCGTTCCCGGCACGCGTCATAAATTTAACATGCTGGCGAAGACCGGCAGCGGCGCGGGTGGCCTGTTGCTGGCGGGCCATACCGACACCGTGCCGTTCGACGACGGCCGCTGGACGCGCGATCCCTTCACCCTGACCGAGCACGACAACAAGCTTTACGGCCTGGGCACCGCCGACATGAAGGGCTTCTTCGCTTTTATTGTAGATACTCTGCGCGACGTGGACGTGACAACGCTGTCGAAACCGCTCTACATCCTGGCGACGGCCGATGAAGAAACGTCGATGGCAGGCGCGAAGTACTTCTCGGAAAACACCGCCATTCGGCCTGACTGCGCGATTATCGGCGAGCCAACGTCGCTGAAACCGGTGCGCGCACACAAAGGGCATCTCTCCCATGCCATTCGTATTCAGGGGCAGTCCGGCCACTCCAGCGATCCGGCGCGCGGCGTCAACGCCATTGAGTTGATGCATGAATCCATTACCCAACTGATGGAACTGCGCAACACGCTGAAAACACGCTATCGTCACGACGGCTTTGTTATCCCCTATCCGACCATGAACTTTGGTCATATCAACGGCGGCGACGCGGCGAACCGCATCTGCGCCTGCTGCGAACTGCATATGGATATTCGCCCGCTGCCGGGCCTGACGCTGAGCGAACTGGACGGGTTATTGAATGAGGCGCTGGCGCCTGTCAGCGAACGCTGGCCGGGACGTCTGACCGTGAGCGAACTGCATCCGCCGATCCCCGGCTACGAATGTCCGCCCGATCATCAGCTGGTTCAGGTGGTAGAAAAACTGCTGGGAACTGAAACCGAAGTGGTGAATTACTGTACCGAAGCGCCGTTTATCCAGACGCTTTGCCCGACGCTGGTCCTTGGCCCCGGCTCTATCGATCAGGCGCATCAACCTGACGAATATCTCGACACCGCTTTTATTAAGCCTACGCGCGCGCTGATCGCGCAGGTGGTACATCATTTCTGCCACCATTAATGATGACGCCGGGCAATTAACTATTAAAACAGCAGGTTGTTCTGTAATTTCAGTCAGCCGCCGATAAGAATAACTTATTGCAAGTTCTTGTAATTAAATTTCATAAATTACCGCTACTTAGCCCTTTTGAAAGTAAAGTTTAAGTCAATTGACGAATGGCGGTTAACATGGCTAGATAAAAGGCAGGGTTATGCCGACAGCGGTGAAATAAAACGACAAAAGGCGTCAGGGGTCATATGAACGAACAGTATTCCGCAATGCGAAGTAATGTCAGTATGCTCGGCAAACTGCTGGGAGACACAATCAAGGATGCGCTGGGAGAAAATATTCTCGAACGGGTGGAAACCATCCGTAAGCTCTCGAAATCGTCCCGCGCGGGCAATGAGGATGACCGCCAGCAGCTGCTTTCGACGCTGCAAAATCTCTCCAACGACGAGCTGCTGCCCGTGGCGCGCGCCTTCAGCCAGTTTCTGAACCTGACCAACGTTGCCGAGCAATACCACACCATTTCGCCTAATGGTGAAGGCGCTAACCATCCTGAGATGCTGACCGGTACGTTTGAGCGCCTTAAACAGCAGCCCGATCTGACCGAAGCCGCCATCCGCGAAGCCATTGAGTCGTTGTCGCTTGAGCTGGTGCTGACCGCGCATCCCACCGAGATCACCCGCCGGACGCTGATCCACAAGCTGGTGGAAGTGAACAGTTGCCTGGCGCAGCTCGATCACAACGATCTCTCCGACTATGAGCGCGCGAAAATCATGCGCCGCCTGCGTCAGCTGGTGGCACAGGCGTGGCATACCGATGAAATCCGCAAATACCGCCCTTCACCGATCGATGAGGCAAAATGGGGCTTTGCCGTCGTTGAAAACAGCCTGTGGGAAGGCGTGCCGCATTTCCTGCGCGAGCTGAATGAACAGGTTGAGGCCGTTTTTGGCATGAAGCTGCCGGTCGATTTTGTACCGGTTAAATTCACCTCGTGGATGGGCGGCGACCGGGACGGCAACCCTAACGTGACCGCCGACATCACCCGCCACGTGCTGCAACTCAGCCGCTGGAAAGCAACCGATCTGTTCCTGCGCGACATCGCGGTGCTGGTTTCTGAGCTCTCTATGTCGGAGTGCACGCCGGACATTCGCGAACTGTGCGGCAAGCCTGACGCGCTGGAACCGTATCGCGAAATCATGAAAAAGCTGCGCAGCCAGCTGATGAACACCCAGTCATACCTTGAAGGCCGCCTGAAAGGCGAGCGCCTGCCGCGCCCGGACGATCTGCTGATCGCCAACGAGCAGCTGTGGGAGCCGCTTTACGCCTGCTATCAGTCGCTCCAGGCGTGCGGCATGGGCATTATCGCTAACGGCCAGCTGCTGGATACGCTGCGCCGCGTGAAATGCTTCGGCGTGCCGTTAGTGCGCATTGATATCCGTCAGGAGAGCACCCGCCACACCGAAGCCATTGCCGAAATCACCCGCTACCTTGGCCTCGGTGACTACGAAAGCTGGTCCGAAGCCGACAAGCAGGCTTTCCTGATCCGCGAGTTGAACTCAAAACGTCCTCTGCTGCCACGCCAGTGGGCGCCGAGCGACGACACGCGCGAGGTACTGGAAACCTGCCGCGTGGCGGCGGATGCGCCCCAGGGTTCTATCGCCGCCTATGTGATTTCGATGGCGAAAACGCCATCGGACGTGCTGGCGGTACATCTGCTGTTGAAAGAGGCCGGCATTCCGTTCGCCATGCCGGTTGCGCCGCTGTTCGAAACCCTTGACGACCTGAACAACGCCAATGACGTGATGAGCCAGTTACTGAATATCGACTGGTATCGCGGTTTCATTCAGGGCAAGCAGATGGTGATGATCGGCTATTCAGACTCGGCGAAAGACGCGGGCGTGATGGCCGCCAGCTGGGCGCAATATCAGGCGCAGGATGCGCTGATCAAAACCTGTGAAAAAGCGGGCATTGCGCTGACGCTGTTCCACGGACGTGGCGGCACCATCGGTCGCGGCGGCGCGCCGGCGCACGCGGCGCTGCTGTCACAACCGCCCGGCAGCCTGAAGGGCGGCCTGCGCGTGACCGAACAGGGCGAAATGATCCGCTTTAAATATGGCCTGCCGGAAGTCACCATCAGCAGCCTGTCGCTCTATACCGGCGCCATTCTGGAAGCCAACCTGCTGCCGCCGCCGGAGCCAAAAACGCAGTGGCGGGCGATCATGGATCAGCTGTCGGCGGATTCCTGCGCGATGTATCGCGGCTACGTACGTGAAAACGAGGATTTCGTGCCCTACTTCCGCTCGGCCACGCCGGAGCTGGAGCTGGGCAAACTGCCGCTCGGTTCGCGGCCGGCCAAGCGTCGTCCTACCGGCGGCGTGGAGTCGCTGCGCGCTATTCCGTGGATTTTCGCCTGGACGCAAAACCGCCTGATGCTGCCTGCCTGGCTTGGCGCAGGCGCGGCATTGCAGACGGCGATGGAAGCCGGTCATCAGGATCAGCTGGAAGCCATGTGTCGCGACTGGCCGTTCTTCTCAACGCGTCTTGGCATGCTGGAGATGGTTTTTTCAAAAGCCGATCTGTGGCTGGCGGAGTACTACGATCAGCGTTTGGTGGATAAGTCGCTGTGGCCGCTGGGCAGGCAGCTGCGCGATCAGCTGGATGCCGATATCACCGCCGTACTGACCATCGCTAACGATGCGCATCTGATGGCCGACCAGCCGTGGATTGCGGAATCCATCGCGCTGCGTAATGTCTATACCGATCCGCTCAACGTGCTTCAGGCCGAGCTGCTGCACCGTTCGCGTCAGCAGGAAGCGCGCGGCGAAGCGTCAGACGCCCGCGTCGAGCAGGCGCTGATGGTAACGATTGCCGGTGTTGCCGCCGGGATGCGCAATACGGGCTAATCTCCCTCGCCCGACGGCTTGCCGTCGGGCAACCTGTCTCAGACACTCTGCTGCCAGGCGGTGTAGAGCAGTGAGTTATCCATTTCCAGCGCCTCAAGCGGGATCAGCTCGCCCGCCTTGACGTCCCGGTTCAGCACCTTATCGGACAGCAGATAATACGGCGCCAGTCCGGCGGCGTCGGCTTTCGGCAGCAAACGTGCGCTGACCGCCTCGATAGTATGATGATGGCCGCCCATCTCCAGCAGTTCGCCTTTTTTGATATCCCGCTCGGCAAAACCCGCCATCACGGCGTGCACCGCCTGCGTTGTCGAACCGGATGCGCGTTTATGCAGTACGGCAGAGAAGATACTGTGCGGCGATTCCAGCCCCATGATGTGATAAGGCAGGTAGATACAGGCGTATTTGCGGCTGCGGCTCACCACATGGCCTTTGCCCGCCAGCATCTCCCAGGTCTCGTCATCTTTACAGCGCACAATAACGAAAACGCCGCCGCCAAAGCTCACTTCATCATCGCGACGCAGACAGTTGAATACGTCAACCACGCCGGTGCGCGTCAGGATGCCGCCCTCTTCCTGAGGAATAAAAATATCGGCCAGTTCGCTGATATGGCAGAGCGGATAGCTCATCGCATCGCAGGCGGGGATCAGACCCGACGAGTTTGCCACGACGTTCATTTCACAGTAGTCCGGCGTGGCGGAGAGCGGCAGAGAGGAGAGCAGCGCTTTACGCTGCGCCAGCGTCGCGCCAACGTCATCGCCCAGCCCCCAACACGCACCCAGTTCAGGCGCGTCGACTTTACGTCCGCTGTAGTCAAGCTGGCCGCTCTGCGCTGACCAGACATAGTCGTATTCGCTTGATTTCCCCGCCGCCACAATATCAAAGCCCAACACCTTCGCCCAGGTGATCAGGCCAATCAGGTTAGCAGGCTGATCGCCATCCACCGTGGTGTAAACAGCACTGTTTTCCAGCGCCAGTTTATTCAGCCACGGCCCGGCGACCGAATCGGTTTCCTTACTGACCATGCCGACATGCACGCCGCGCTTCAGGGCGTTAATGGCGATCTGCACGCTGATCTCCGGCCTGCCGGTGGCTTCGATCACCATATCCAGCGACAGCGCGTCCAGCAGGGCGAAGTCGTTGACGATGGCCGCTTTTCCCGATGCTTCTGCCGTTCTGGCTTCATCAGCGCTGTGGCACACTTCGGCGTCCTGACAGTAACCGAGCGTATTCAGCAGCGAACGCGTGCCATCAACGTTGATATCGCACAGCGCCACCACTTCCAGCGCAGGAATGTCGCGGCACTGCACCAGAAAAGATCGCCCAAAACCGCCGCTGGCGCCGGTAATGGCGATACGGATGCGGCGGCTCGTTAACTCAGAAAACAACAGTTCATAATTCATGATAATTCCTCGACGACGCGTCGTTAGCTCACGATCGCATTCAGCAATAAGACAAAAATCAGGCCCAGGATCGACAGGAAAGAGACCAGCAGCGTCCAGCTTTTCAGCGTCTCTGCCACCGTCAGTTGGAAATACTCTTTAAACAGCCAGAAGCCGGAATCGTTAACGTGGGAGAGCATCAGTCCGCCCGTGCTGGTTGCCAGCACCAGCAGCGGCAGGTTGACGCCGCCGTGCGCCGCCAGGGGCGCTACAATGCCTGCGGTGGTGACCACGGCGACCGTCGCCGAGCCAATGGCGATGCGGATCAGCGCCGCCACCAGCCACGCCAGTACCAGCGGCGAAATGTTCCAGTGCATCGCTGAGTCCGCGATCAGCGTGCTGACGTGCGTGGCAAGCAGCATCTCCTTCAGGCCGCCGCCGGCCCCCAGGATCAGGATGATCGCCGCACAGGGCCCGAGGCTTTTACCCAGCATTTTTTGCAGCTGCTGCATAGAGTGGCCGCTGCGAATGCCAAGCGCGTAAATGGCGAACAGTACGGCGATCAGCAGGGAGACGATCGGATCGCCAATGGTGTTGAGGATCTCTGCCGCTGTGCTGCCGGGCGCGACTGCGTTTTTCGCCAGCGTGCGGCACATCATTAACATTGGCGGCAACAGAATGGTCAGCATCGCGAGGAAAAACGACGGGCTGCGTTTTTCGCTCTGTTCAGTCGCCTCAATGGGGAGCGCGTCGTTGCTGAAGTCCTGGCGGCCTAAATCGGGGAATGTCTTCATGACAAACGCCGTAAATACCGGGCCGGCGAGCAGCACCATCGGCACCGCCAGCAGCAGGCCGAAGAACATCGCCTGCCCGGCATCGGCGCTATAGGTGGTCATGGCCAGCGTCGGCGCCGGATGCGGCAACAGCAGGCCATGCGCGACGTATAAACCGGCTGCCATCGGAATACCGATACGCATCAGCTGGCTGCGCGTGCGGCGGGCAATGGCATAAACCAGCGGCACCAGCATCACAAAGCTGACGTCAAACAGGTGCGGCAGGCCGATAATCAGCGCGGCGATACAGATGGTCAGCGGGATCAGCCGCACCGAACCGAGCCGGATAAAGGTGTTGGCAATTTTGTCCGCGCCGCCGGACTCCAGCAGCAGTCCGCCGAGCATGGTGCCGAGGCCGACGACCAGCCCGGTCGATCCCAGTACGCCGCCGAAGCCTTTTTCAAAGCTTTTTATGGTCTGCGTGGGCGACAGACCTGCCGCGACACCAAGAAAACCTGCGGAAATAATTAAAGCCAAAAAAGGATGGAACTTAAATTGCGTAATTAAAATAATAAGAATTGCGATTGCACTGATCAGCGCAATGAACTGACTGATGTCGAAATGCATAGTGCCTCCGGGCATATTGAAATATGCCTTATCGATTATAATAAGCCTTATACTTTCATAATTAGCGTGTAGGGTTCAGCGTGAGCGTTTACATCAGTTCATTCCTCATATTTTATCGGTTTGTGCCTGATGCAACCGGAGATCAATGGCTGCCAGGTTTTTTAAAATTTCGGCGGGTAACTGATCGTCGCAAATAATATCGTCCAGTTGATCAAGATGGCAGATATGAAACATGCCGTACTTGCCGTATTTGCTGCTGTCAGAAACCAGCACGTTCCGGCGCGATGAAGCCAGTACCGCCTTTTTCACCAGCATCTTGCCCTCATCCGGCGTGGAGACGCCGTGTTCGATATCCCATGAGCTTGAGCTGATAAAGGCGACGTCGATATTATGCTCACGAATAAACTGCGCCGCGCTGTGTCCGACGCAGGAACGATTACGAATATCGATCTGCCCACCGGTATGGTAAATATCGATGTGAGGCATCGTCATTAAAAAATCAGCAATAGTAAAATCGTTGGTGACAATCGCCACCTTTTTTAATTTTTTCGCCACGCAGCGCGCTATTTCATACGTGGTGGTGCCCGCATCCAGATAAATAACCTTACCGGATTCAACAAACCTTTCGGCAATAATACCGATATCTCTTTTTACCTTATGATGAAGCAATGCTTTTTCAACGTAAGGCAGCTCCTGAATCAGCGACGCATTTAATTTCGCCCCGCCGCTGATTAACGTAACTTTTCCTTCATCTTCCATCTCTTTGAGATCGCGACGAATGGTCATATGTGAAACGTCCAGCAGCTTTACCAGCTCATTGATCGCCGCGTGCGCGTGCTGGTGCAGGTAGCTGTAGATAAATGTGCGGCGTTCGTCAGGCAACATGGCTCTCTCTCGTGCGACGCTTAGTGACCGCCGCCGAAGGTGGTGCGCAGTTCGGCGACCTGTTCCTCATTCAGCCTGACCATACCATGCGGCAGCAGCGTGAAGTAGAGCCGGGCCGTATCCTCAAGCTCTTCGGCGTTGAAGGTCGCTTCGCGCAGGTTTGCGCCGCCAATGACCGGCCCGTGATTCGCCAACAGCATCGCATTATGCGTCGGTGCCAGCGCGCCGACCTCGTCCGCCAGCCCGGCATGGCCCGGTCGGTAATAGGGAATAAGCGGCAGCCTGCCAACCCGCATGACAAAGTAGGGGGTGATCGGCGGCAGGCAGTCGGTCGGATCGAGGCCCGGCAGACAGGAGAGCGCGGTGAGCGACGGCGAGTGAAGGTGCACCACGCCGCCAATATCCGGCCGCTGGCGATAAAAAGCCAGATGCATCACCGACTCCTTGGACGGTTTATTGCCTGATACCCAATTGCCTTCCGCGTCCAGCTCGCTGAGGGTGGCGGCATCCAGCGAGCCAAAGCTGGAATTGGTCGGCGTTACCAGAAATCCGCCGCCCGGCAGGCGGCAGCTCAGATTTCCCGCGCCGCCGCTGCAATAGCCACGCATAAACATTGAGTGTGCCAGCGAGACCATCTGCTCGCGGTGTTCCCTATCACGCATGATAAAACTCCTGGGCCTTAGTAAAAAAATGCTCATCCCCAAAATTACCTGACTTCAGCGCCAGCCAGAGCGGGCGGTGAAGATCTTTTACCCAGGGTACGCCGGGGGTGATCGTCTCACCGATGGCAAAGCCCTCTACGGAGAGCTTCTGTACGATCAGGCTGGATGTTTCGCCGCCCGCCACGATAAATTTGTTCACGCCCTGCCCGTTTAATTCAACGGCCAGTGCGGCAAAAAGGTGTTCAATGGCGCTGCCGACCGCCTCCACGCCAAAGCGTTCTTGCAGCGCTTTCACCTCTTCCGCCGGGCGCGTGGCATAGATCATCGGCGCTTTTTCCGCAGACTGCGTTAACACCCACGCGGCCAGTTCCGCCTGATAGTCCGCATCGTTCAGGCAGCGCTCCACATCCAGCGCCAGCGAAGGAGCACGTTCGCGGTAATGCGCCACCTGCTGATTGGTCATCAATGAACAGCTTCCGGCAAGGATCAGCGTGCGTCCGGTCGATAAAGGCGCAAACTCCTCCGCCTGCGGCGGCTGTGGATGCCGCGCGGCCAGCGCGCCTGCCAGACCGGAGCCGCCGGTCAGCAGGACGTTGTGCGGCAGCGCATCGGCCAGCGTCAACAAATCGTCCTGGGTTAGCGCATCCACCACCGCATAACGTTTTCCTTCGTTTTCTAACTGCGCCAGCCGCCGGACGACAGCCGCTTTTCCTTCACCCAACGTCGCCAGAGAAACCAGCCCGCAGGTGCCTTGCGCCTGTTGTTCCATGACGCGAAGAAGGTTGGCGTCTTTCATTGGCGTCAGCGGATGGTTTTCCATGCCGGACTCATTAAGCAGACGTCCGTTCACAAAGAGATGACCGTGAACCACGGTACGGCCGTTGATCGGCAGCGCCGGACACAATATCGCCATCGGCGCACGCGTCTCCGCCAGCAGAAAGTCGGTAACCGGGCCGATATTCCCCGCCGATGTTGAATCAAAAGTGGAGCAGTACTTGAAGTAGAGACGCTCGCAGCCCTGCGTCGTCAGCCAGCGGCTGGCGTGTGCAGAGAGCGCCACCGCCTGCTCAGCGGCGCAGGAGCGGCTCTTCAGCGAAATCACCACGGCATCGGCGTTGGCCAGATCGACGGTGCCGGTCGGGATGCCGTTTAACTGCACCACCCGCCAGCCGGATGTGGCCATGAAACTGGCGATGTCCGTTGCGCCCGTAAAATCATCTGCGATGATGCCCAGCTTAATTGTCATAACGTTACCGCGTGTTCTGACCGTGTGAATTTATGAAACATTATGCGCGGATCGGATTCACATTCCGATGAGGCATATCACACTTACGCGCCGGGGAATTGCACCTGAAAATCCGTCAACCTGTTGTTTTATCACAATCAACAGAGAAAGCAGATATTCACAACGCGCTGTGAATTCATGTGAAGTATCGTGACGGTGTGGAACCGAATCGGGAGAGATGAACACTTTCTGAGAAGAGAAGCGCTTATGAGAGGCAATGAGCTGGCAAGGAGCCCTGCTTTTCTGAACAAACGGGGCAGTCGCCTGCCCCGCAACATCATGCTGTTGCTAACGTCGGCCGCACGCCCAGCGTGTGGCAAATGGCATAGCTCATTTCTGCGCGGTTCAGCGTGTAGAAGTGAAAATCCTTCACCCCTTCGCGGCTGAGAATTCTCACCATGTCCATCGCCACGTTGGCACCGACCATCTTGCGGGTTTCAGGGTCGTCATCCAGTCCTTCAAACATGCTGGTCATCCAGCCCGGTACGCGCACGTTGGTCATAGTGGCGAAGCGCTGAAGCTGTTTGAAGTTGGAAACCGGCAAAATGCCCGGCACGATTTCCACGTCGATGCCGGTGGCGACGCAGCGATCGCGAAAGCGCAGATAGCTTTCAACGTCGAAGAAAAACTGCGTAATCGCCCGGTTGGCGCCCGCGTCGATTTTACGCTTGAGGTTAATCAGATCGGATTGCGCGCTTTTCGCTTCCGGGTGCACTTCCGGGTAAGCCGCAACGGAAATATCAAAATCGCCCACGTCTTTCAGCAGCGACACCAGATCTGCGCCGTACATTTCCGGTTTGCCGCCGCCCGGCGGCAGATCGCCGCGCAGCGCAACGATATGACGGATGCCGTTATCCCAGTAGTCTCTGGCAATGGTGCGCAGTTCGTCAGGCGTGGCGTCGATGCAGGTGAGATGCGGCGCGGCTTCCAGGCCGGTACGATCCTTAATGCCTTTAATAATGCTGTGCGTACGGTCACGCTCACCGGAGTTCGCGCCGTAGGTGACGGAAACGAATTTAGGTTTCAGGCTGCTCAGCCGATCGATTGAGTTCCACAGAGTCTGTTCCATTTCACTGGTACGCGGTGGGAAAAATTCGAAGGAGACGTTAATCCGTCCGCTCAACTCGGCCAGACTTTGATTCAGCGCTTCGCGCTGGTTGGCGTGGAAAAAACTCATGGCTTACCTCAATCGATCGCGTTATGAATGACTCGTCCAGTTGAACATCCATACGTTTAGACGTCCAGACACTCAAAATGACGGAATCCGCTTATCCAGTCAACCTGTAATTGCTTTCGGCAAGTGACAAATTCTCAGTGATAATGAGAAAAATTCATATAAGGACGCGGTATGAAGCAAAAGAAAAGCCGGGCCAGAACGGGTCTGGCCCCCGACGCGTTATAAAAGCTGCGCCAGCCTGTTGAGATCGGATTGAATGGCGCCAGCGGTGACATCCCGTCCCGCACCCGGGCCGCGGATCACCAGAGGATTATCGCGATACCAGCGGCTTTCGATGGCAAATACGTTGTCGCATGGCAGTAGTGAAGCGAGCGGATGATCGCCTCTTACCGCCTCAACACCAACGCGCGCTTTACCGTTGGCGTCAAAACGCGCCACATAGCGCAGAACCAACCCCAGCTCCTGCGCCGCTTCAAAACGCTGCTGCATCTGCTCATTCAGCATCTCACCGTTCTCGAAAAAGTGATCGACGGATTCGTTTTCGCAACCTTTCGGCACCAGCGACTCGACGCGCACCTGCTCCGGCTCGATATCGTAACCGGCTTCACGCGCCAGGATCACCAGCTTGCGCATCACGTCCTGCCCGGAGAGATCCACGCGCGGGTCCGGCTCGGTCAGACCCTGCTGCCACGCCTGATCGACCAGCTCGGTAAACGGCACCGTGCCGTCATATTGCAGAAACAGCCACGAGAGCGTGCCGGAGAAGATACCGCTGATAGAGAGAATGCTGTCACCACTTTCGCGCAGATCGCGCACGGTGTGATTCACCGGCAGCCCGGCGCCTACCGTGGCGTTGTACAGCCAGTGTCGTCCGGTTTTCGCAAAGGCATCGCGGATCTGGCGATAGCGATGGCTGTCCGACGCGCCCGCCACTTTATTGGCGCTGACCACGTGAAAACCGTGGCTTGCAAAGTCCAGATACTGTTCGGCCAGCGTTTCGCTGGCGGTCACATCCAGCACCACCAGGTCATCAAAGGGATGCGCCCGCATCCACAAAAACAACGATTCTTCATCGTGCCCGACCGCTTCGTCTTCAAAAAAGGCCAGGGCGCGGCTGGCATCCAGCCCCTGATAATTGAGCAGGCTGCGGCGGCTGTCCACCACGCCCGCCAGCACAAATTCAAAGCCCGTTCTGGCCGACAGCGTTTCCCGTTCGCGGCCAAACAGCTCAAGCCAGCGTGAACCGATGTTGCCTTTACCGAACAGCATCAGTCCAACCTGTTTTTCCGCGCGGAACAGCGACTGATGAAGGCCCCGAATCAGGCTCTCCGTCGGGCCAACGCGCAGCACGGCGACCAGACTGATGCTCTCTTCCGACTGCCAGATAAACTCAACGGGCTGATCTTTTAACTGCTGCCAGAAGCGATGACTGTGCAGTGGATTACGGCAGACGCCCGCCCCGACCAGCGCAACCAGCGCCATGCCCTCGCGAAGCCGGATGCTGCCGGGCAAGGCGGCGTTTTCAAGCAGCGCGCGCGCGCTGTTGACCACTTCAGAGGTGTAGCAAAGCTGGAGAAGGTTGCGATCCGGATGAAGACCGATTGCCAGCGGACGCAGCTGCGCACGTTTGAGTAATTGATCCAACTCTTTATGCAGCGTGGCGAAATCATGCTGCGGCGGCACCTGATACTCAATCAGGCAGACATCGTCGTGGCTGGTGACGATCCGCGCGCCGGTGCCGGAAGCCAGCACGCGCTCAATGCGTGTGGAACCCTGCTCCGGCTGATAGCTACAGCGCAGTTGCAGATCGATATCGCTGCCGGAAACCGGTTGCAGCGTGCGGGTATGCAGCACCGGGGCCGCCAGCCGCGCCAGTTCACTGGCCTCATCAAGCCGCAGCAGCGGCAGCAGGCAGGCATCCTTCACCTTGCGCGGATCGGCGCTGTACACGCCCGCGACGTCGCTCCAGATGGTGACGCGGGAAACGCCCGCCAACGCACCAATTTGCGTAGCGGAGTAGTCGCTGCCGTTGCGACCCAGTAATACCGTGTCGCCCGCCTCGTTGCGGCAGATAAAACCGGTGATCACCAGTCGCTGGTTGGGATGCTGCGCCAGCAGCTGCTGAAGCAGAGGCCAGGATTTCCCCTCATCCACCTGCGGCTGCGCGGCCTGCTCGGCCCGCAGAAAATCGCGGGCGTCCAGACAAACAGCGGCGATATCCTGCTGATTAAGTACGGCGGCCATCAGACGCGCCGACCAGATCTCGCCATGACCGACGACTTCGGCATACACGGCATCGGTAATGTTGCCGTCAAGCAACGCCGCCAGCCGTTCCAGATCATGGATAAAGCCGGTAGTGAGTTCTGCCGCCTGAGCGGCGGGAAGCAGGGCGCCGATCAAATCGCTTTGATAACGACGTAGCGCCTGCTGAACCTGATGCGCGGAGAGGCGGTCACTCTGGCTCAGTTTGAGCCAGCTGATTAACTGGTTAGTTGTGCCGCCTGCGGCGGAAACCACCATGATATCGCCGGGAAAACTGTACCCGGCCATGATCCCGGCGACCCGCTGATAACATTTCGCGTCAGCAAGGCTGCTGCCGCCAAATTTATGTAGCTGACGCGTGCCCGCTACTGCTGACTGACTCATGCTCATTCCTCGGCCGCGATCCTGAATGCGTTATCCAGATCGGCGATTAAATCTTCGTGATCTTCAATTCCTACCGAAATCCGCAACAGGGTTTCCGAAATACCCGCCGCCGCGCGCGCCTCTGCCGACATCCCTGCATGGGTCATGGTCGCCGTATGGGAAATCAAACTTTCCACGCCGCCCAGCGATTCCGCCAGGGTGAACAGCGCCAGCGCGCGCAGAAAGCGACGCAGCGTCTGCTCATCGCCATCCAGCTCAAAACTTAACATAGCGCCAAAGCCTTTTTGCTGACGTACCGCAAAGGCATGGCCCGGATTTTCGGGCAAAGAAGGATGATACAGTTTTTTCACCAACGGCTGATGCCTGAGGTAGTCGACAATGGCCAGCGCGTTACGCTGCGCAGCGGCCATTCTGGGTGCCAGTGTACGCAGGCCGCGCAGCAGCAAATAGCTGTCGAACGCCGCGCCCGTCACGCCGATATTATTGGCCCACCATGCCAGCTCAGTCACCAAGCCGGGATCTTTAGCAATCACAACGCCTGCGACAACGTCGGAGTGGCCGTTCAGGTATTTCGTACAGGAATGCAGCACCAGATCCGCGCCCAGCGCCAGCGGATTTTGCAGCGCCGGGCTCAAAAAAGTATTGTCAACGACGCTCAGCGCGCCCGCTTCCCTGACGGCTTTGCAGATGCCAGCGATATCAACCACGCGCAGCAGCGGATTGCTGGGGCTTTCAATCAGCACCAGCTTCGGCTTGTCCTGCAACGCGGCCTGCAATGCAGCGCTGTCGCCTTGATCGACAAATTTCACCCGATACGCGCCGCGTTTACTCAGGCTGTCAAACAGCCGGTAGCTGCCGCCGTAGCAGTCATGAGGCGCGACCAGCAGATCGCCGGGTTTAAGAAAAACGGTACACACCAGATGAATAGCAGACATCCCGGTATTGGTCATCACCGCGCCAGCGCCGCCTTCCAGCTCCGCCAGCGCGCGTTGCACCACGTCGCGCGTTGGGTTACCGCGGCGAGAGTAGTCATGAGCTCGGGGCTGGTTGAAATCGGTGAAATTATAGGTGCTGGAGAGATGGATCGGCGGAACAACGCAGCCGTATTGCTCGTCGTCATTTAAACCGCTGCGGACCGCAATGGTTGCCTGTTTACGCGTCATAGTGCATACATTCCTGGCAAGTATAAAAGAAGCACTAGCATAACAGCGCAAAAACGGACGTCAATACATCTGGACATCTAAATGTCTTTGCGTATAGATTGAGCAAACTGGCAATAACCGTTAATATTATGGCCCTATAGCCGACAGAAAGTTGAACCGAGGCAGTATAGCGGGCCCCAACTTCAGGCATAATTAGCCGAATTCCGGCATGTTGATAATTTTAATGATGACTAAGGTAACCCATGGCTGAATGGAACGGCGAATATATCAGCCCTTACGCTGAGCACGGCAAAAAGAGCGAGCAGGTAAAAAAGATTACGGTATCTATCCCGTTGAAAGTGCTTAAGATCCTGACCGATGAGCGCACCCGTCGCCAGGTGAACAACCTGCGTCACGCGACCAACAGTGAACTGCTGTGTGAAGCTTTTCTCCACGCGTTTACCGGGCAACCGCTGCCGGACGATGTTGATCTGCGTAAAGAGCGGAATGATGAAATTCCCGAAGAGGCGAAGGTGATTATGCGCGAGATGGGCGTCGACCCTGATACGTGGGAATATTGATCGCCCCGTTCTCTGTTAAGGGGATAGCACGGACTCTCCGGGTAAATGCTATCCCTTTAAAAATTTATTATCAGTAATATTTGGAATTATTACTATATCAATAGCCATTCATGATCAATACAATCCTGCTATTAATAATGGAATATAATAATACCAGGTTTAACACATGGACCGTTTTCACAAAAACCCGCGACAGCGGTTTTTTTATCTGTTTGCTTCTTTTTTCTCCGCAGCAGTTTCCCTCAGCGCCTCCGCCGATCGGGACGGGCTTCCTGTTGGTACCGAAAAGGCGTTGAAAGATAATTCAACACAACAAATCGAACAAGATAAAATTCGAAAAGAACACTTGTTACCGCTGAAAAATGAAAATAATTCCAGCGTCAGCGATCTGCAAAAAGATATCATCCTCTTTCCTGAAGAGAATAGTTGTTACGATATAGAGAGCGTGTCATATCACGTTGACAACGATACCATTAACTTTAGCCGCTTGCGCGATATTACCCGGCAGGCCGAAGGGAAGTGTTTAGGCATTGAAGGCATCCGTCTGTTGTCAAAAACGATCCAAAATGAAATTATCCGCATGGGTTATATTACCACACGTCTTGAGATGCCCGACCAGGATCTGACAAAGCGGAAACTTAATTTTATTATCCTAACCGGAAAGGTGGGTAAAATTCGCCTGGCTGAAAGCAGCGGAAACTATATCAGCCTGAAAAATACGTTACCTTTACATGAGGGCGATATTCTTAATCTACGCGATCTGGAGCAGGGAAGTTTTAACCTTAAAAGAGTACCCGGTTCCGAGGTCAAAATTGAAATACTACCCGGTAAATATCAGGGCGAGAGCGACGTTGACATTACGCGCGAGCAGAACAAATACTGGCAGGTCGCAGCCTGGTTAGACGATGCAGGGAGTAAAGCCACCGGACGTTACCAGGGCGGTGGCGCGCTCTATCTTAATAATATCACCTCGCTCAGCGATTCGCTTTATTTCTCGTATGGACGAGATATTGATTTCAGCCATAAACCGTTCGGTAACAGTAACCGCGCCGTAGGCTATTCCGTACCGTGGAATTACTGGTGGCTGGATCTTTATGCCAGTGAAAGTCAATCACAGCAGCATATTCAGGGTAACCAGGCAAGCTGGAATCTGAATAATTACAACCATTATCTGAGCGCGCAGGTAAACTATCTGCTTTCGCAGTCTATGACGCATAAAACGTCTGCCGGAATGCAGATATTTAACATCGGGACACGCTATTATTTTAATGGTAATACCGAGCTGACCAGCATGCATAAAAAGAGTGCAGGCCTGAAAGCAATAATTAAACATTCGCATCAATGGGAAAGAAGCAGCGTTGATACCACTCTGTCACTGCAAAAAAAGATGCCCTGGTTTGGCAGCCTTGCAACACAGGAAGCGAAGTTTAATTTAATTGACCATGATGCAACTATAGCGACGTTGAATATCGCCGGGTCTGGCTGGTTTGATATTGCTTCGCATAAGATTCACTATGCGCCACAGCTTAACGTACAGCTGTCACCAAACCGTCTCTCCTCGTTGGATCGTTTTTCAATTGGCAGCCGTTGGACAGTGCGTGGTTTCGATGGTGAAAGCAGCCTGCAACAAAATCAGGGAGGATACTGGCGGAATACGTTCAGTCTGATATTGCCTGAGAAAAACTACCAGCCTTATTTAGGTGCGGATGTCGGCAGAATTATTGGCGATGCCAGCCAAAATGGTATCGTTGGTAAAACATTAATGGGTAGCGTCGCAGGTGTACGCGGCTGGTTATGGAATACACATTATGATGTTTTTCTCGGTGTACCATTGGTGAAACCGCATAATTTCCATACTGACTCATTGACACTCGGATTTTCAATGCAGTGGAGTTATTAAGTAAGAGAAGAGGCGTAGTAATTTTTATCGCCGTGTTTTTAAAATAATATTAAATTAAAGGATTAAATAATGAAACATCAATTTAACGTTCTTTTTATTGCTACCGCAGTAGCACTTTTCTCTCATGCAGCCAGCGCCGATCCTGAGCAGTATCAACACCGTAATGGCACAGTGGTTGTCGATATCAATAAAGCGAATTCAAACGGTCTTTCTCATAACCTGTGGAAAGAGTTCAACGTTAGCAAGAACGGTATGATTTTAAATAACTCAACTACCGATATCTTACGTGATGCCGGCAACATTGCTAAAAACAATAACCTCGATAGCGCGGCAAAAATTATTTTGAATGAGGTTATCACCAATAAGGCCAGTTCACTAAAAGGCTTTATAGAAGTTGCCGGTCAAAAAGCGGATGTGATTATTGCTAACCCTAACGGCATTACCTGCTCAGGCTGTAGCTTTATTAATACCGACCGTGCAACGTTGACTACCGGTACACCTCTGATTAACGCAGAAGGCGCGTTGACCGGTTTTAATGTTGTTAAAGGCAGCATTACGGTTGGCGCTGAGGGTCTGAACAACACCAGCTATACTGAGTTGCTGGCGAATAATATCCAGCTTGACGGCATGGTGAAATCCAGTAGCGTAAACGCTATTGCTGGAAATTATCGCTATGACCGCGCAACCAGGCAAATCGAAGCGGGCAAGGAAGCGAAAAATGCCACTATTGATGTTCAGTCGTTAGGCGGCATTACGGCAAACACAATTTTCCTCGCCACCACTCAGGCGGGCGCGGGCGTAAATAATAAAGGCCTCCTTAACGGTCAGCTTATTCAAATCAACAGCAGTGGTAAGCTGGTCAATACCGGCACTATCTCTTCGATGTTTGGAACAAGTGTGAACGCCAGCGACAGCATTGAAAATAAAGCTGAAGGCAAAATCGAGTCAATGAACATGATTAGCCTGGCGACGACCAGAGACGTTGTCAACGAAGGCACGCTGGCCTCTCAGTTTGGTACCATTGGCCTTTATGCTATCCCTGCTGCGCCAGACGAGAATAACCTGCTCGGTTCAATTTTTGACACTCTGTTCGGTTGGAGCGGTAATATCACTAACCGTGGCACCATTAAAACAGGCGGCAATATTGAAATGCTCTCAAGCAAAAGCATTACTCTGGCGAGCGGCTCGATTGAAGCAGGCAAATCATTGACTCTGTTTACCGGAGGTGCCGCGACTAACGGCGGCGCTATCTCTGCTAACAATGTGGATCTGCTGGCTGCAAACCTTAATAACAGCGGTACAATTAGTGCCAGCCAGGACATGAACATCAGTGCACAAAAAGGCATCCGCAACGTTGGAATGTTGGAAGGGAAAAATCTGACCCTTGCCACCGAAGGCACCCTCGTTAATGGGGAGTGTAACTGGTTCATCTTTTGCAGCGCCGGTACGTTAAAAGCAGAACAACTGACGATTAAAGCACCTAAGGTAACCAGCATCAATAAGGTAGAGGGTAACATTGATGCAAAATACATCGTGCTGAACCCGATTGAAGAGATTATTGAAGACGCAGAATAATTACGTGGTGATTACCGCCTGATTTTGGGCTATGCAAGACACCGTGCTGGTGATTATCAGCACGGTGTCTTTTGCCGTTCAGGTTCATCTCACTCTGCTCCGGTTTCATTATGATTCAGATATAAAAAAACCCGGCCGAAGCCGGGTTTATTATGCATCCGAAGCGGAGCTTGCAGCAGCTTATTTGCTGCCCGGGATGCTGAAACGCTTGTTGAAGCGGTCCACACGACCACCGGTAGCAACGTCACGCTGCTTACCAGTGTAGAACGGGTGGCATTTGCCACACACGTCCAGGTTCAGATCGTGACCCACCGTTGAGCGGGTTTTGATTTCGTTACCGCAAGAACATTTAGCAGTAACTTCAGCATAATTTGGATGAATATCTTTTTTCATGGGAAACCTCAGTTAAGGCCGTGTCGCTCTCCCGTGCCAGGAAATTCCTGCACCGGCACCACACGATGATTAAAATTCAGATGAATTGATACCTGAATGCAGCATCAAGGCGGCGAACTATACAGAAAGTAACCGTTCGCTGCAATCGAATCCGCACATTCAGGAAGACACAGTGTACACTATTCCGCTCACAAATTCATCCGGATGATCTCATGCCCGTTGTTCAGGTTGCCCTGCCGGTCCCGCTTGCCCGCCACTTCGATTATCTGTTGCCGGCGCATCTGCCGACGGTTGCTGTTGGCGCGCGCGTGGAAGTCCCTTTTGGCAAGCGTAAGGCAACGGGCATTGTTGTTGGCCTGCGTGAAGGCAGTGACCTGCCGCGTGAGCAGTTGAAAGAAATTATTCGTGTGATGGACAGTGCCTCACTGTTTCCTCCTTCCCTGTGGCGTATCCTGCTGTGGGCGGCTGACTACTACCATTTTCCGCACGGCGAAGTGCTGTTTCACGCGCTGCCGGTGCTGCTTCGCCAGGGCAAACCGGCAGAAAAGGCACCGCTGTTTCAGTGGACGCTGAGCGAAACGGGACACGCCACCGCGCCTGAAAGCCTGAAGCGTGCGCCAAAGCAGCAGCAGGCGCTTGCGGCTCTGCGCCAGCGTAGCCTTTGGCGCCATGAGATCGGCCAGCACGATATCACCGACGCCACGCTTCAGGCGCTGCGTGCCAAAGGACTCTGTGAGCTTCGCAGCCTGGCGCCCGCCTCTGAGGACTGGCGCAGCCGGTTCAGCGTCACTGGCGAAAGGCTTCGTCTCAACACCGAGCAGGCCACGGCCGTGGGCGCGATCCGTAGTGAAGACGACCATTTTGCCGCCTGGCTGCTGGCGGGGATCACTGGTTCCGGTAAAACAGAGGTATATCTCAGCGTGCTGGAAAACGTGCTGGAGAGCGGCCGTCAGGCGCTGGTGCTGGTGCCGGAGATTGGCCTGACGCCGCAAACCATCGCGCGTTTTCGTGAGCGTTTCACTGCGCCGGTAGATGTACTGCACTCTGCGTTGAACGACAGCGAGAGGCTGGCGGTCTGGCTGCGCGCCCGCAGCGGTGAAACGGCGATTATTATCGGTACACGTTCAGCACTGTTCACACCTTTTGCCCACCTGGGCGTTATCATTATTGATGAAGAGCATGACAGCTCCTACAAACAGCAGGAAGGCTGGCGCTATCAGGCGCGAGATCTGGCGGTGTTTCGCGCGCGACAGGAAGATATTCCCATCGTTTTGGGCTCGGCAACCCCGGCCCTGGAAACCCTGCACAACGTACAAACCGGCAAATATCGCCAGCTCAATCTGAGTAAACGGGCGGGTAATGCGCGTCAGGCGACGCAGCATCTTATTGATTTAAAGGGCGTAAGACTGGAAGGCGGTCTTTCGCCTGCGTTGATTAAAAGAATCGGCCAGCATCTTCAGGCGGATAACCAGGTGCTGCTGTTTCTCAACCGCCGTGGCTTTTCGCCTGCCATGCTGTGCCACGAGTGCGGCTGGATTGCGGAATGCCAGCGCTGCGATCGCTATTACACGCTGCATCAACAGCACCATCAACTTCGCTGCCATCACTGTGACAGCCAGCGACCTGTGCCTCACCAATGCCCGCAGTGCGGATCGACGCATCTGGTGCCGGTCGGGCTTGGCACCGAGCAGCTGGAGCACAATTTAACGCAACGCTTTCCCGACGTGCCGCTTTCGCGTATTGACCGCGACACCACCAGCCGTAAGGGCGCGCTTGAACAACACCTGGCTGATGTCCATCGCGGCGGTGCGCGGATACTTGTCGGCACGCAGATGTTGGCAAAAGGCCACCATTTTCCCGACGTAACGCTGGTTTCTCTGCTTGATGTGGATGGCGCGCTCTTCTCCGCAGATTTTCGCTCCGCCGAGCGCTTTGCCCAGCTGTATACGCAGGTTGCCGGGCGCGCCGGGCGCGCCGGAAAGCAGGGAGAGGTGCTGCTCCAGACTCATCACCCTGAACATCCGCTGCTGCAAACGCTGATGCATAAAGGCTACGATGCGTTTGCCCGCCAGGCGCTGGAGGAACGGAAAACCGTGCTGCTGCCGCCGTTCACTCATCACGCGCTTTTTCGCTCGGAAGATCACGATAATCAGCAGTCATCGCTGTTTCTCCAGCAGCTACGCAACCTGTTGGAAGCCAGCCCGCTTAAAGATGAAGCGTTTTGGGTCATGGGCCCGGTTCCCGCACTGCAACCCAAGCGCAGCGGACGCTATCGCTGGCAGTTGCTGTTGCAGCATCCTTCACGCGGCACGCTCCAGCGCCTGATAAAAAACACCCTTCCGTTGATCGGTACCTTGCCGCAGGCGCGAAAGGTGAAATGGACGCTGGATGTCGATCCAACAGAAGGTTGAAAAAAGTCGCGTCTTGCAATACGTCCTGCGAGACACCTCGAAAATAGTCGCTTAAGTCACATTTTTTATGCAAATTAAGTAACGACGGCCCGCCACATCTGATAAAAATGTGATGGAGATCGAAACAGGGACGCGTAAGTGCGCTTCATTTATCAGAGCGATCGTTTACACGCGGCGGAGAGAGGAGGATAAAACGTTGGTGCATCATCGAGAGGCAACGGGCGCGACCATGAAGGACGTGGCGGAAAAGGCGGGCGTATCGACAGCCACCGTTTCGCGTGCCCTGATGAGTCCTGAAAAAGTCTCCGCCGTCACGCGTCAGAAAGTTGAAGACGCCGTGACCGCCGTGGGTTACTCGCCTCATACGCTGGCGCGCAACAGCAAGCGCAGCGAATCACGCACCATCCTGGTTATCGTTCCTGATATTTGCGATCCCTTTTTCAGCGAAATGATCCGCGGCGTGGAATCGGTGGCCGCAGCCGTAGGCTACCTGGTGCTGTTGGGCGACTGCGCGCATCAGAATCAGCAGGAGAGATCGTTTCTCGACCTGATGCTTACGCGTCAAATCGACGGTATGGTGCTGCTGGGTTCGCAGGTGCCGTTTGACAGTACTAATGAAGAGCAGCGCGCGCTGCTGCCAATGGTGATGGCGAACGAATTTGCGCCAGAGCTGGATCTTCCCACGGTGCATATCGACAATCTGACCGCGGCCTTCGAGGCGGTCAATCACCTGCTGAGGCTGGGCCACAGCCGCATTGCCTGTATTGCCGGGCCGCAGGATATGCCGCTTTGCCAGTATCGCCTTCAAGGCTATATTCAGGCACTCAGACGCAGTGGTATCGCAGTGGACCCGCACTATATTGTACGCGGTGATTTCACCTTTGACGCGGGCAGCCGGGCCATGCAGTACCTGATGGCGCTGCCGGAGCCGCCGGATGCGCTCTTTTGCCACAGCGATATCATGGCGCTGGGCGCGATGTCTGAAGCGAAGATCATGGGGCTGCGCATCCCGCAGGATATCTCGCTGATTGGCTTTGATGATATTGAGCTTTCCCGCTACAGTGACCCGCAGCTCACCACCGTTTCGCAGCCGCGTTTTGAGATCGGCCGCGAAGCGATGAACCTGCTGCTTGAGCAGCTTCAGGGAAAAACCGTCAACAGCGGCTCCAGGCTGCTGGATTTCGAGCTCAAAATTCGCGGTAGCACGGCCCCTTCCCTACGGGATGAAAACGCGCGTTAAACCGGTGCCTCTGGCGGTAAATTTCAAGAATCAGGAGATTCTTACCGCCATTCCCGCTGGTCAAAGTTCCGGCCCTTGAGTAACATGGCGGGCTAAAAGCTGGGTACTCCAGCGGCAATGTTGCCCGCCCTCTCCTTTTTTATTGATTATTAGCGGAACGATAGTGGCACAAAAAGATTACGTAGGCCGCGGGCGTTCGACAGGGACGCGTCGCAAGAAGACCAACAGTCGCAGTAAAAAGCGTAGCGGTGGTTCAGGCGTATCGAAAATTATGGTGGTTCTCGCCGTCGCAGTCCTCGTCACCTTCGTTGGCGGCCTGTGGTTTATCGCACATCATAAAAAAGAAGAAACGCCGGTCATTCCCGATCATAAAGCGGTGGGCAACGGCCTGCCGCCGAAGCCTGAAGAGCGCTGGCGCTATATTAAAGAACTTGAAAATCGTCAGATTACCGTTCCTACGCCAACGGAACCGTCGGCGGGTGGCGAGGTGCATTCGCAAACGCAGCTTACCGACGAGCAACGGCAGCTGCTTGAGCAAATGCAGGCGGACATGCGTCAGCAGCCTACCCAGTTGAATGAAGTGCCATGGAATGAACAGACGCCTGCTCAGCGTCAGCAAACGCTTCAGCGTCAGCAGCAGCAAACTCAGCTTCAGCAGCAGTCGCGGATGCAGCAGCAGCAGCAAACTCAGCTTCAGCAGCAGTCGCGGATGCAGCAGCAACAGCAAACTCAGCTCCAGCAGCAGTCGCGAATGCAACAGCAGCAGCCCGTGCAGACGCAGCATCCCGTAAAAACGCAGCCTCGCCCCGCCGCTCCTGTGACGCGCGAGCCGGTTCGCCAGGCACCTGCGCAGGCCGCCGCCGAGCCGCAGCCAAAAGCAGAAAGCAAGCCGAAGGACGTTGAAAAGGAAACAGCGCAGCGCTGGATGGTACAGTGCGGCTCCTTTAAAGGCACCGATCAGGCCGAATCGATCCGCGCTCAGCTGGCCTTCGAAGGGTTTGAGAGCCGGATCACCAGCGGCGGCGGCTGGAATCGCGTGGTGATTGGCCCGTACAACGGACGCGCCAGCGCAGACAGCACGTTGAAGAAGCTGCGCGGCTCCGGCCATACAAATTGTATTCCTCTTTCCATCGGGGGTTGAAACCCTTCGAACCTGCCCCATATCTTGTTGCATTGCTGCCTCGCTTACGGGCGAGGCTATTTTATTTATGCAACGAGAGGTTTGCCCGTGACAACAATTGTAAGTGTGCGACGCAACGGACAGGTGGTCATTGGCGGTGATGGCCAGGCGACGCTTGGCAATACCGTAATGAAAGGCAACGTCAAAAAAGTGCGTCGTCTCTATAACGATAAGGTCATTGCTGGTTTTGCTGGCGGTACCGCGGACGCCTTCACGCTGTTTGAACTGTTTGAACGCAAGCTGGAAATGCATCAGGGACATCTGGTGAAGGCAGCCGTTGAGCTGGCGAAGGACTGGCGCACCGACCGGATGCTGCGCAAGCTTGAAGCGCTGCTGGCCGTAGCTGATGAAAACGCCTCGCTGATCATTACCGGCAACGGTGACGTTATCCAACCTGAAAACGATCTGATTGCCATTGGTTCCGGTGGTCCTTACGCACAGGCAGCCGCCCGTGCTCTGCTGGAGAATACCGAGCTTGGCGCGCGCGATATCGCGGAAAAAGCGTTGGGTATTGCAGGCGATATCTGCATTTACACCAACAGCAATCTCACCATTGAAGAATTACCGTCTAAAGCGTAAGGATCCTGATTATGTCTGAAATGACTCCGCGCGAGATCGTCAGCGAACTGAACAGATTTATTATCGGCCAGGACGGCGCCAAACGCGCCGTTGCTATTGCTCTGCGTAACCGCTGGCGCCGCATGCAACTTGATGAAGAGCTGCGTACCGAAGTCACGCCAAAAAACATTTTGATGATCGGCCCGACCGGCGTGGGTAAAACTGAAATCGCACGTCGTCTCGCCAAACTGGCGAACGCGCCGTTTATCAAAGTTGAAGCGACCAAGTTTACCGAAGTGGGTTACGTCGGGAAGGAGGTTGATTCCATCATTCGCGATCTGACCGATTCTGCGATAAAAATGGTGCGTTCGCAGGCGATTGAGAAAAATCGCTACCGCGCGGAAGAGACGGCGGAAGAGCGCATCCTTGATGCGCTGATCCCACCGGCTAAAAATAACTGGGGACAGGCTGAAACCAACGCCGAACCGTCCGCCGCACGCCAGTCTTTCCGCAAAAAGCTGCGCGAGGGCGAGCTTGACGACAAAGAAATTGAGATCAATCTGGCGGCCTCGCCGATGGGCGTTGAGATCATGGCGCCGCCGGGCATGGAAGAGATGACCAGCCAGCTTCAGTCCATGTTTCAGAACCTGGGCGGCCAGAAGCAGAAGCCGCGCAAGCTGAAAATCAAAGAGGCCATGAAGCTGCTGATTGAAGAAGAAGCCGCCAAACTGGTCAACCCGGAAGAGCTGAAGCAGGAAGCGATTGACGCGGTTGAACAACACGGCATCGTATTTATCGATGAGATCGATAAAGTGTGTAAACGGGGCGAAAGCTCCGGCCCGGATGTGTCCCGCGAGGGCGTCCAGCGCGATCTGCTGCCGCTGGTGGAAGGTTGTACCGTGTCCACCAAGCACGGCATGGTGAAAACAGATCATATCCTGTTTATCGCGTCCGGCGCGTTTCAGGTCGCCAGCCCGTCCGATCTGATCCCTGAGTTACAGGGCCGTCTGCCGATCCGCGTTGAGCTTCAGGCTCTGACCACGGAAGACTTCGAGCGTATTCTGACCGAACCGAACGCCTCCGTTACCGTGCAGTACAAAGCACTGATGAAGACTGAAGGTGTGGATATTCACTTCACCGATGACGCCATCCAGCGCATTGCCGCCGCCGCCTGGCAGGTCAATGAGACGGCTGAAAACATCGGCGCGCGTCGTCTGCATACCGTGCTGGAGCGTCTGATGGAAGAGATCTCCTATGACGCAAGCGATCGCAACGGCCAGTCAATTACCATTGATGCGGACTACGTCAGCCAGCATCTGGATGAGCTGGTGGCAGATGAAGATCTCAGCCGCTTTATTCTGTAACACCTGCGGGCTGATAAAAAGGGGAGCGTCGGCTCCCCTTTTCACGTTCAGAGTGGGCGCGAATGGTTATAAATATGCCAAAAGTCGTCAAGAGCATCACCATTCTTGATGCGGATTAATTTTTAACCCATTCGTCGGCGATAGACTGCTGTGACTCTCCTTCGGTTGTCTCCAGCAAAGGCCCTTCACCATGACGGAAAATGTTCAGTTTGTCTCAGCTCACGGCGCTTCACGCGCCTGGCTGGAAAGTCTTCGTCTGCGAACGCTGCCGCTGGCGTGCGCATCGGTCATTACCGGTTCGGCGCTGGCCTGGTGGCAGGGACATTTCGATCCTGCCATTGCCGGCCTTGCTCTTCTGACCACCGCACTGCTGCAAATCCTGTCCAACCTGGCGAACGACTATGGCGATGCCGTTAAAGGCAGCGACACGCCTGATCGTATTGGCCCGCTGCGCGGCATGCAAAAAGGACTCATCGGCGAGCGGCAGATGCGACGCGCGCTGATTTTAACCGTTCTGCTGACCATTGGCGCAGGCGTGACGCTGGTGGCGACGTCCTGCCAGTCGCTGCATGACATGCTGGGATTTATTGCGCTCGGCGCGCTGGCGATTGTTGCTGCTATTGCCTATACGGTCGGCAAAAAACCGTATGGCTATCTGGGACTGGGCGATCTTTCCGTGCTGATTTTCTTTGGCTGGCTGGGCGTACTGGGCAGCTACTACCTTCAGGTGCACAACATTGACGGCGTGCTGTTTCTGCCCGCCACCGCCTGCGGCCTGCTTGCCGTTGCGGTGCTGAACGTTAACAACATGCGCGACATCGACAGCGACCGTAACCAGGGAAAATTTACGCTGGCGGTACGGCTGGGGCCAGTCAACGCACGGCGCTATCATGCATTGCTGCTGGCAGGTTCGTTGTTATGCTTCATCCTGTTTACGCTGCTAACCACGCAGGCGGGCGCCGGGTGGCTTTATCTGATTGCCGCTCCTCTTCTTTTCCGTCAGGCGCGTTTTGTTATGCAGCAACGCACCGCGCTGGCAATGCGGCCGATGCTGGAAAAAACCGTAAAGACCGCGCTGCTGGTCAACGTGCTGTTTTCATTCGGCCTGCTGCTCAATTAGTTGTGATGTGCTTGACCCATCGCAACTTTAACCCATTGATGATTTTGCCAATCTCCCGGGTAAAGCGATATACTTACCTTCCCTGTGGCAAACAGATGAAACCCTTATGAAATATGACACTTCTGAGCTCTGCGACATCTATCATGAAGATGTGAACGTCGTTGAACCGCTTTTCTCCAACTTCGGCGGACGCACCTCGTTTGGCGGACAAATCGTGACGGTTAAATGTTTCGAAGACAACGGGCTACTCTTTGATTTGCTGGAGGAAAACGGCCGTGGTCGCGTCCTGCTGGTTGACGGCGGCGGCTCGGTGCGACGTGCGCTGGTGGATGCCGCTCTGGCGCGTCTGGCACTGCAAAACGAGTGGGAAGGAATAGTGGTTTACGGCTCTGTACGCCAGGTGGATGACCTGGAAGAGTTGGATATTGGTATTCAGGCTATCGCGGCCATTCCGGTTGGCGCGGCTGGAGAAGGCATTGGTGAAAGCGACGTGCGAGTGAATTTCGGCGGCGTGACCTTCTTCTCCGGCGATCATCTCTATGCTGACAACACCGGCATTATCCTTTCTGAAGATCCCCTCGATATCGAATAACAAAAAGGGTGCTTAACGCACCCTTCATAAAGCGGCCAAATTCACACTTCTTCCATTTTACCTAACAGCGCGCGTAAACGCTCCTGCCATACGTGCTGCTCTTCTTTCAGCTGCTGATTTTCACGCACCAGCGATTCGCTGTTACCTGAAGCCTCATGAATCTGGTGATTCAGATTGTTGTTCTGCTCTTTCAGCTCTTCAATTTCCATCTGCAACAGGGTGATGGTATCAATCGCCTGCTGTACTTTCGCTTCCAGTTTTTCAAACACTTCAAATGACATGGTAAATGACCTCTCCTAAACGCAAGGCGTTGATGCTGCCAGCCGCAGTAGTGCAGATAACAACGATGTTCCGATTGTAAGTAGACGCGACCATCAAGTCCAGCAGCGAAGCCGCCTGCGGCGTAGTCTGTAACAATTTTCATCCTCCTCCTGGATTCTTTAACATTATCCACGGCAGAAGTAAGGCTATAGTTAACAAATTGCGAAATTCTACGCAGTTCATCGCGCGGAAACGCGGTTTAATGAAAGCCAAAACACGCGAAAACGCTCATTTTTATGACGCAGAGCACAACTTTTAATTTCGCTATTTCTCGTTTATGCTCGTTAACGATAAATTTACATCAGTCCTACATTAGATTAGGGCAACACAGTCATCGACAATAAAAAGTGCCGTATAACATTTAACCTCGCCTTCAGGAAACGCCATTATGAGTCATTCAACAAGCACACTAAAAGGGCAATGTATCGCCGAGTTTCTCGGCGTCGCCACCATCATCTTCTTTGGTGCTGGCTGCGTGGCGGCCGCCAAAGTGGCCGGTGCGGTGCTGGGATTATGGGAAATCAGCATCATCTGGGGTATCGCCGTTGCCATGGCGATCTACCTGAGCGCCGCCGTCTCCGGTGCGCATCTTAACCCGGCAGTGACAATCGCGCTGACTTTGTTCGCCAATTTTGAGCGCCGCAAAGTTGTGCCTTATATCATCGCCCAGATCGCGGGGGCCTTCTGCTCCGCCGCGCTGGTTTATGGCCTCTACTACAACCTGTTCTACGATTATGAGCAGACGCATCAAATGGTACGCGGCAGCGTCGCCAGCCTTGAACTTGCCGGTATCTTCTCAACCTATCCGAACCCACATATCAGCGTCGGTCAGGCATTCCTCGTTGAAGCGGTGATCACCGCCGTGATGATGGGACTGATCATGGCGCTGACCGACGACGGCAACGGCCTGCCGCGCGGCCCGATGGCTCCGCTGCTGATCGGCCTGCTGATTGCGGTGATTGGCGGTGCAATGGGCCCGCTGACCGGCTTTGCTCTCAACCCGGCACGTGATTTCGGACCTAAGCTATTTGCGTGGCTGGCAGGCTGGGGTAACGTTGCTTTTACCGGTGGACGCGATATTCCTTACTTCCTCGTGCCCATTTTTGGCCCGATTGTAGGCGCTATTGTCGGTGCCGTTGGTTACCGTTCTCTGATCGCGCGCAATCTGCCGGGTAAGGTAGTGGTAGCAGAAGAAAAGAAGACGATAACGCGTGCTGAACAGCGTAAAGCGTAAACCTTTTGACCATCAGGAACTGACTATGAACACAGAAAAAAAATACATTGTCGCGCTCGATCAGGGCACAACCAGCTCCCGCGCGGTAATTCTCGACCACGATTCCAACATTGTGGCCGTTTCGCAGCGCGAATTTCAGCAAATCTATCCTAAGCCCGGCTGGGTTGAGCATGACCCGATGGATATCTGGGCTTCGCAGAGCTCCACGCTGGTGGAAGTGTTGGCCCATGCGGACATCCGCTCCGATGAGATCGCCGCGATTGGTATTACTAACCAGCGCGAAACGGCCATCGTTTGGGATAAAGAGACCGGAAAACCGATTTATAACGCCATCGTCTGGCAGGATCCGCGCACCGCTGATTACTGCGCCAAACTGAAAAAAGAGGGGCTGGAAGAGTATATCCAGCATACCACCGGTCTGGTCATCAACCCTTACTTCTCCGGTACCAAGGTGAAGTGGATCCTTGACCACGTTGAAGGTTCGCGCGAACGCGCAAAACGCGGCGAGCTGCTGTTCGGTAACGTCGACTCTTGGCTGGTATGGAAAATGACGCAGGGACGGGTGCATATCACCGATTACACCAACGCCTCGCGCACCATGATGTTTAACATTCACAAACTGGAATGGGATCAGCGCATGCTGGATATCCTGGATATTCCGCGTGAAATGTTGCCAGAAGTGAAATCGTCATCGGAAGTTTACGGCCAGACCAACATCGGTGGTAAAGGCGGTACGCGTATTCCTATCGCGGGCATTGCAGGTGACCAGCAGGCGGCGCTTTACGGTCAGCTGTGCGTCCAGCCCGGTATGGCGAAAAACACCTACGGCACCGGCTGCTTTATGCTGATGAATACCGGCACCGAAGCGGTGACCTCCACGCATGGTCTGTTGACCACTATCGCCTGCGGTCCGCGTGGCGAAGTGAACTATGCGCTGGAAGGTGCGGTATTTATCGGTGGCGCGGCGATCCAGTGGCTTCGCGACGAAATGAAGCTGATTAGCGATTCAACCGACTCTGAATACTTTGCAATGAAGGTCAAAGACAGCAACGGCGTTTACATGGTGCCAGCGTTCACCGGCCTTGGCGCACCATACTGGGACCCGTATGCACGCGGCGCGCTGTTCGGCCTGACGCGCGGCGCCAACGCCAACCACATCATTCGCGCCACGCTGGAATCCATTGCTTACCAGACGCGTGACGTGCTGGAAGCGATGCAGCACGACGCCAATACGCGCCTGCAATCGCTGCGCGTGGACGGCGGCGCCGTGGCCAACGACTTCCTGATGCAGTTCCAGTCCGACATTCTTGGCGCGCGCGTTGAGCGCCCGGAAGTGCGTGAAGTCACTGCGCTCGGTTCCGCCTATCTGGCCGGCCTGGCCGTTGGCTTCTGGAAGGATCTGGATGAAGTACGTGCAAAAGCCGTGATTGAGCGCGAGTTCCGTCCGGGCATTGAAACCACCGAGCGTAACTATCTCTATAAAGGCTGGCGCAAAGCCGTTGCCCGCGCGCAGGCGTGGGAAGATCAGGACGACTCGTAATCCCTTGTCGCGCCCGCGATCGCCACGATCGCGGGCATTTACCCCTCTTTTCCCCGCTGTGATAAACTCCCCGCCTCACTCTTTCCTGAGGCAAACCATGAAACGAGAACTTGCCATTGAATTTTCACGCGTAACGGAAGCCGCTGCACTGGCCGGCTATAAATGGCTGGGGCGCGGAGACAAAAACGCCGCCGACGGCGCGGCCGTCCACGCCATGCGCATTATGCTGAATAAGGTGAATATTGACGGCGAAATCGTGATTGGCGAAGGCGAAATCGACGAGGCGCCGATGCTCTATATCGGCGAGAAAGTCGGCAGCGGCGAAGGCGATGCGGTGGATATCGCGGTTGATCCGATTGAGGGCACGCGCATGACGGCAATGGGCCAGGCAAACGCGCTGGCGGTGCTGGCCGTAGGCGAAAAAGGTGCCTTTCTCAACGCGCCCGATATGTATATGGAGAAACTGATCGTCGGCCCCGGCGCAAAAGGAGCGATCGACCTTGCGCTGCCGCTGGAGGAGAACCTACGCAACGTTGCGCGTGCGCTGAATAAACCGCTCAGCGAGCTGACCGTTACCCTGCTTGCCAAACCGCGACACGATGCGGTGATTGCCGCGATGCAGGCCCTGGGCGTGCGCATTTTCGCTTTCCCGGACGGCGACGTTGCCGCCTCCATTCTTACCTGCATGCCGGACAGCGAAGTCGACGTGCTGTATGGCATTGGCGGCGCGCCGGAAGGGGTGATTTCCGCGGCGGCGATCCGCGCGTTGGATGGTGATATGCACGGCCGCCTGCTACCGCGTCATCAGGTGAAAGGCGACACCCCGGACAACCGCAGACTGGGCGAAGAAGAGCTGAAACGCTGCCGCGCGATGGGCATCGACACCGACAACGTACTGCGGCTGGACGACATGGCGCGCAACGACAACGTTATTTTTGCCGCCACCGGCATCACCAGCGGCGATTTATTGAAAGGCGTGACGCGTCAGGGAAATCTGGCCACCAGCGAAACGCTGCTGATCCGTGGCAAATCGCGCACCATCCGCCGCATTCAGTCAGTTCACTATCTGGATCGCAAAGACGCCGCGCTGCACCCTTACCTGCTGTAAGTTTGCCGATCTGAGCTTTCGAACCCGGCCTGCACTGGAAAACGGGCGTTATTGCAGCGAAAATAGTGAAAAACCAGGCTACACCGTTTAAGGAGTTGTTTATGGCCGAATGGGTCAACGCCAGGATAGAAAAGGTGACCGACTGGACGGACAGCCTGTTCAGCATCACCATGACCGCACCCGTCGATCCTTTCATCGCCGGTCAGTTCGCCAAACTGGCGCTGGAAATTGACGGCGAACGCGTTCAACGTGCCTACTCCTACGTAAATGCGCCGGGCGACGAGAAGCTGGAGTTTTATCTGGTTACCGTGCCGGAAGGCAAGCTCAGCCCGCGCCTTCATGCGCTGCAACCCGGCCAGCAGGTGATGATCACTAAGCAGGCGGCGGGTTTTTTCGTGCTTGATGAGATACCCGACTGTAAAACGCTGTGGATGCTGGCAACCGGCACCGCCATCGGCCCTTATCTCTCTATATTGCAGGAAGGCAAAGGGCTGGAGCGTTTTGACAATATCGTCCTGCTTCATGCTGCACGCTACGCGCAGGACTTAAGTTACCTGCCGCTGATGCAGCAGCTTCAGCAACGCTACGGCGCACAGTTGCGTATCCAGACCGTGGTCAGTCGTGAAGAGATTGCCGGATCGTTAACCGGCCGCGTGCCGGCGCTGATCGAGAGCGGCGAACTGGAAGCGGCGGTCGGCCTGAAAATGGACGCCGCAGACAGCCACATCATGCTCTGCGGTAATCCGCAGATGGTGAGAGACACGCAGCAGATGCTGAAAGAAACGCGGGCGATGCGTAAACACCTTAAACGCAAGCCGGGACACATCACCAGCGAACACTACTGGTAGTCGGGCCGCCGTCGATAATTGACGGCGCATGCCGCTTTGCCGAAGCGGTTTTCTCCGCGGGTACCGGGAAACACAACCAGCTCAAGCGTCATGGTTATCAGGATCAGCAGCGGAATAAAGCGCCCCAGCGCAACATGCCATTCGGGTGAGAGCGTATCCCAGTTTCCGGCCAGCAGTATCCACGCCGCGATCAACAGCAGCCCCCACCAGCCTGATTTATTGCGATCGTGCAGCCGTTTAACCACCACCGCGCCGCTGGGCCAGAGCAGGCAGACCACGCACAATGCGGCGGTCTGCCTACTGAGCCAGCCACGATCCGCCAGGGCCAGCAGCAAAATCATCAGCATCAGCCACAGCGCCAGCCAAACCCACAGGTCACGTCGCCCGATTCTGCCTTGCCAGGAAAAACACCACGCTTGTAAGGTCATTTTTTATCCCTCAGGACAGCGTCAGGCTTTGACTTTGCTGGTCATTGTCCGGTCTAATCTTGTGCTGAAAATACGGGTTAAGGCGGACAACATGAAAAAAGCGATCTTCACCGGCATCTTTCTTTGCAGTACGCTGGCGACGGCGTCGCTCAGGGCTGAAGAACCCGCACCGCAGGATCGCGCCGAACACATGCCGACTGCGCCCTACCTGCTGACGGGCGCGCCCACCTTTGATATGACTATCGGCCAGTTTCGCGAAAAGTATAATGCGTTGAACCCTGAATTGCCGATTGCCGAGTATCGCGCCATTGATGGTCGTGGTGACAAAAGCAATTTGACCCGCGCCGCCAGTAAGATCAATGAAAATCTCTACGCGTCTACCGCGCTTGAGCAAGGCACGGGCAAGATCAAGACGTTACAGATTACCTGGCTGCCGGTGCCCGGCCCGGAAGAGAAAGCGGCACGAGACAGCGCGCGCGCCTATATGGCCGCTCTGGAGCGTTTTTTTGAGCCCACGCTCAACGAAGCGCAAAGCCTTAAACGGCTGGACGAACTGCTGAATAACGGCAAAGGCTCGCGCTACTTTGAACAGAAAGAGGGCGCACTGCGCTACGTCATTGCGGATAACGGTGAAAAAGGGCTGACCTTTGCCATCGAGCCGATAAAACTGTCGCTGGCCACCGACTGAGCGGTCGCAAAGAATGACGAAAAGCAAAGCCTTTCACTGCGTAGATCTCTATACTGTCTGACAGACACCGTTGCTGAAGCAGCGTAATTTAACCGTATCACGCGAAGCGTGGAGGATATGATGCGACATCCATTAGTCATGGGAAACTGGAAACTGAACGGCAATAAAGCCCTGGTCAAAGAGCTGATTGCCGGTTTACGAAATGAGCTGAGCACCGTTGACGGTTGCAACGTTGCCATCGCTCCGCCAGTGATGTATCTGGACCAGGCAAAACATGCCGTGTCGGGCAGCAAAATTGCGCTGGGCGCGCAAAACGTTGATGTGAATCTTTCCGGCGCCTTCACCGGCGAAGTTTCCGCCGAGATGCTGAAAGACATCGGCGCGAAATACATCATTATCGGTCACTCAGAACGCCGTACTTATCATAAAGAGAGTGATGAGCTGATTGCGAAAAAATTCGCGGTACTGAAAGACGCGGGTCTGATCCCGGTTCTGTGCATCGGTGAAACCGAAGCGGAAAACGAAGCGGGTAAAACCGAAGAAGTTTGCGCGCGCCAGATCGACGCGGTACTGAACAGCCAGGGCGCCGGGGCGTTCAACGGCGTAATTATTGCTTACGAACCCGTCTGGGCGATCGGCACCGGCAAATCTGCCACGCCTGCGCAGGCTCAGGCCGTTCACAAATTCATTCGCGATCACATAGCGAAGAAAGACGCAGCCGTGGCGGAGCAGGTCATTATTCAGTACGGTGGTTCCGTCAACGACAAAAATGCGGCTGAACTGTTCGCGCAGCCGGACATCGATGGCGCGCTGGTTGGCGGCGCCTCACTGAAGGCCGACGCCTTCGCCGTGATCGTTAAAGCCGCAGCGAAAGCCAAAAACGCCTGATGCACCTCCCTGCTTCGCGCTCGCGAAGCAGGTCTTTTTCCCGCCCTGATTACTTCCAATAGTTTTTAAACTTTAAACATTTTTTTAAAGTATCCGTAACAATGTACACTTTCCCGCCCATTAACTGACTGTTTAATAAACCATTTTAAAACTAAGGGTTTATCAAACCGTTGGTAACAAAAAACGGCTTCAGGCCGGCTTATGAGTTGGAGATATCGCCTCATGCGAAAATTAGCACTACTGCTTACCGCCTGTTTCAGCGCCCTGGGCCTGACGGGCGCGGCTATGGCAAATGAAGAACCAAAAAACGTTGATGTGTTACTGATTGGCGGCGGCGTCATGAGCGCCACGCTGGGTACTTACCTGCACGAGCTGGAGCCTGACTGGCGGATCGGCATGGTCGAGCGGCTTGACGGCGTGGCAGAAGAGAGCTCAAACGGCTGGAACAACGCCGGAACGGGACACTCCGCGCTGGCCGAAATGAACTACACGCCGGAAAAAGAGGACGGCACGGTCGAGATCCAGAAAGCGGTTGAAATTAATGAATCGTTTCAGATTTCCCGCCAGTTCTGGTCGCATCAGGTGCAACAGGGCGTGCTGACCAATCCGCACAGCTTTATTAACAGCGTCCCGCACATGAGCTTTGTGTGGGGCGATGAGAACGTTAAGTTTCTGAAAAAACGCTACGAGGCGCTGCAAAAAAGCACGCTTTTCCGCGGTATGGAGTACTCAGAAGATCCGGCGCAGATCAAAAAGTGGGTGCCGCTGATCATGGAAGGGCGTGATGGCAAAGAGCCGGTGGCTGCGACGCGCATTCCTATCGGTACCGACGTGAACTTCGGCGAAATCACCCGCCAACTGGTGGCTTCACTGCAAAAAAATCCGAACTTTACGTTGCAGACGCACAATGAAGTGCGCGGTTTTCAACGTAACGACGACGGCAGCTGGAACGTGAAGGTGGCCGATCTGAAGAACAACGACAAAGAAACGACCGTGCGTGCCAGATACGTCTTTATCGGCGCGGGCGGCGCGGCGCTGACGCTGTTGCAGGAAACCGGCATTCCGGAAGCCAAAGCCTACGCGGGCTTTCCCGTTGGCGGCGAGTTCCTCGTTACCGACAACCAGGAGGTGGTAAAACGTCACCTGGCGAAAGTGTACGGTAAAGCCTCGGTCGGCGCGCCGCCCATGTCGGTGCCGCATCTGGATACCCGCATGCTGGACGGCAAGCAGGTTCTGCTGTTCGGGCCATTCGCCACGTTTTCCACCAAATACCTGATGCACGGATCGCTATGGGATATGTTCCATTCAACCACCACCTCAAACTTTATGCCGATGGTAGATGTGGGGCTGGATAACTTCGATTTGGTAAAATACCTGATTGGCCAGCTGATGCTGAGCGATGAAGATCGCTATCAGGCGCTGAAAGAGTACTTCCCGAACGCGAAGAAAGATGAATGGCGTCTGGTTAAAGCGGGTCAGCGCGTGCAGATCATCAAAAAAGATGCTGACAAAGGCGGCGTGCTGAAGCTGGGCACCGAAGTCGTTACCTCGCAGGATGGCACCATCTCTGCCCTGTTGGGCGCATCGCCGGGCGCCTCCACCGCCGCGCCCATCATGCTGGATCTGATGAAAAAGGTGTTTAAGGACAAAATCGACACGCCAGCGTGGCAGTCAAAACTGAAAACGATGATCCCCTCTTACGGTCAGAAACTGGACGGCAACACGGCGGCTACCGAGAAAGAGCTGTCTGAAACCAGCCGCATTCTCCAGTTGGACTACACGCCTTTTGCGGCGGCCAACGACGACGGTTCAATACCCGCCGTCGTGAATGAATAACATAACGTAGTGAAAGGGCGGATATATCCGCCCTTTTTTTATTCCTTCGGCTACCACCCGCCCTGGCGTCTATGCTTTTATCTTACCCGTTACGAGGAAGATACTGATGCATACGCCCCAGCCCAAACCGGTTTCCGACCAAACGCTGTCATTGATCGATCGCTACTGGCGCGCCGCAAATTACCTTTCGGTCGGGCAAATCTACCTGATGGATAACCCACTGCTGCGCGAACCGCTGCGCCCTGAGCACATCAAACCGCGCCTGCTTGGTCACTGGGGCACCACGCCGGGCCTGAATTTTATCTACGCCCATCTGAATCGCATCATCTGTGAGCGCGACCTTAACCTGCTCTACATCTGCGGACCAGGGCACGGCGGGCCGGGCATGGTTGCCAATACCTGGCTAGAAGGCACCTACAGCGAAATCTGGCCAGCGATCGGTGCCGATGCCGAAGGAATGAAAAAACTCTTTAAGCAGTTCTCGTTTCCCGGCGGCATTCCGAGCCACGCCGCGCCCGAAACGCCGGGTTCCATTCACGAAGGCGGCGAGCTGGGTTACTCACTGGTTCACGCCTTCGGTGCGGCCTTTGATCATCCTGATTTGATTGTGCCGTGCGTGATTGGCGACGGCGAGGCCGAAACCGGGCCGCTGGCCGCCAGCTGGCACGGCATAAAATTCCTCAACCCCGCTCGCGACGGCGCCGTATTACCCATTTTGCATCTGAACGGCTACAAAATCGCCAGCCCGACGATCCTCGGCCGCACCAGCGACGATGAACTGAAACAGCTTTTTGAGGGCTACGGCTACGAACCGCTGTTTGTGACCGGTGACGATCCGCAAAAAATGCACCGGGAGATGGCCCATACGCTGGATATCACTTTTGATCGCATTCAACACTTTCAGCGCGCCGCACGGGAAAACGCGGCGCAGGGCGTACCACGCTGGCCAATGATTATCCTGCGCAGCCCGAAAGGCTGGACCGGCCCGAAAACCGTTGAGGGTAAAAAAGTGGAAGGCTTCTGGCGCGCTCATCAGGTGCCGGTTTCAGCCTGCCGCGAGAACGACGAACACCGTCAGATTTTAGCATCATGGCTGCAAAGCTATCGGGCGGAGGAGCTGTTTGACGAGGCGGGCCGGCTGAGGCCTGAGCTTAAGGCGCTGGCACCGCAGGGCGAAAAGCGCATGGGCGCCACGCCGTACGCCAATGGCGGGCGATTACGTAAGCCGCTTGAAACGCCGGATATTCGCCGGTTCGCGGTGAACGTTGCGCAACCGGGCGAAACCCAGGCGCAGTCCACGGCGGTGCTGGCCGATTACCTGAGCGCGATCTTTGAAAGCAACCCGGACAATTTCCGCCTGTTCGGCCCGGACGAAACGGCCTCTAACCGTCTCAGCAACGTCTTTAACGTTACCAGCCGTCGCTGGATGGAAGAGACCCGCCCTTACGATGAGCAACTGGCTGCGGACGGACGCGTTATGGAGATCCTCAGCGAGCACCAGTGCCAGGGCTGGCTGGAAGGCTATCTGTTAACCGGCCGACACGGGCTGTTTAACTGTTACGAGGCGTTTATTCATATCATCGACTCAATGTTCAACCAGCACGCGAAATGGCTGAAGGTCTCGCGCAAGCTCCCGTGGCGTGAACCCATCTCTTCCCTGAACTATCTGCTCTCATCGCACGTCTGGCGACAGGATCACAACGGCTACAGCCATCAGGACCCGGGTTTTATCGATCACGTTGCCAATAAAAAAGCGGATATTGTCCGTATTTACCTGCCGCCGGATGCCAATACGCTGTTGTGGGTGGGCGATCACTGCCTGAACACCTGGAACCGCATCAACGTGATCATCGCCGGTAAACAGCCGGAACCGCAGTGGCTGACCATGGAGGCGGCGATCCAACACTGTGAAAAAGGGATGGGCATCTGGCGATGGGCGGGGAATGAAACGGCCGACAACCCTGCCGAGGTCGTCATGGCCTGCGCCGGCGACGTGCCGACCATGGAGACGATGGCAGCGGTGGATCTGCTGCGTCAGTACCTGCCCGACCTGCGCGTTCGCGTGGTTAACGTTGTCGATCTGCTGGCATTACAAACGAAAGATCAGCATCCACACGGCCTGAGCGAGGCGGAGTTCGATGCAATATTTACCCCTGATAAGCCGGTGATTTTCGCCTTTCACGGCTATCCATCGCTGGTACATCGCCTCAGTTACCTGCGCACTAACCACCGTAACTTCCATGTCCGCGGCTTCATTGAAGAGGGCACCACCACCACGCCGTTTGATATGACGGTACTGAACGAGCTGGATCGCTATCACCTGGCGCAGGAGGCGATTCTGCGCGTGCCGGGACTTCAGGAAAAAGCCGGCGACGTGCTGGATGCCCTTCAGGAAAAACTCGCCGCGCATCATGCTTACGTGCGCGAACACGGCGAAGACATTCCTGAAGTGCAAAACTGGAAATGGCCATCGCAGCAGGACAACAGCAACATGCCGGAATAACGCCTGAGCGGCCATGTGCCGCTCTTTTACCTGAAGGCTTCCATCAGCATCCAGAATGTGGTTACCAGCAGCGACAGCGCCATCACGCTGTTAAACAGACGCAGCTTCCAGGCCACCTGCAAATGCTTTCCAAGCCGGTTTCCGGCCGCGGCCCACAGCAGAATACAGGGTAAATTCAGCAGCGCAAAACCTGCGACGACCGTTACCACGCTGCTGCTGGCGGTATATACCAGCATCACATTACAGGTCATCAGCCAGGCTTTGGGATTGACCGCCTGAAACAGTGCGCCGCCCAGAACAGACATCGGTCTGGCCTTTTCCTGCATCTCAGGCGCGCCCGCGCGAAAAATTTTCCAGCTCAGCCACACCAGCCAGGCACAGCCAAGCATCGTCAGGGGCAGTTTGATCACGCTCATCCAACTGAGTAAAACATCTAACAGCAATGAAGCGATGATCATTTGCAGTGCACATCCGAGCGTGATGCCAAACATCATCGGTAAGGTGCGCCGCAGGCCAAAATTGACGCCGGACGTCGCCAGCATCAGGTTGTTCGGGCCTGGGGTGATCGACATCACCGTGACATAGCTAAAAAAAGAGGGATCGAGCATAGTAAGATTTCCTGCCGCCTGATAAGAACTCCATCATAAAAGCAGAAAAGCAATGGTAACAGATTCAGAGATACACTATTGTAATGAGTACAATAAGGTTATTTTAGCAATTGTACCCATCATCTGTTGAGGTTACTGTGTCCGTTATCGATCCTCAGGAAAGCACGCTCTATTCGCAACTGGCGGAAACGCTGGCCGATGCCATTCACAACGGCACGTTCGCGCCGGGGAGCCGTTTGCCTGCGCTGCGTCGCTGCGCCAGTCATCATCAGGTCAGCATTAATACCGTGTTGGCCGCCTATCGGATTCTGGAAGATCGCGGTCTGATCGCTGCACGCCCGCAGTCGGGCTACTTCGTGCGCAGCGTGTTGCCGTCGATCATGACCCGGCCCGACCATCGTGCCAGCGTGCATTCGCCCAGCAGTGAAAAACTGGATTTAATCGACGCGGTTTTTGCCGCCCAGAACCATCCTGACTACACCAATATCTCCCTTGCCTGCCCGCAGAACAGTGATTTTTTCCCCACGGCGAAAATCAGCCGCATCATGGCATCGCTGATGCGTCGTGAACCCGAGCTGATAGGCCGCTACGCGCTGCCGCCCGGCAGCCAGCGCCTGCGTCGCGAGGTGGCGCGCCGCTCGATGGATTTAGGCATTCGCCTGACGGCAGAAGATGTCACGCTGACGCATGGCTGTATGGAAGCGTTGCAGTTGGCTCTGCGGACGGTCACCCGTCCGGGCGACTGCGTAGGGCTGGAAACACCGACCTATTTTTATCTTTTTCCGCTGCTGGCCAGCCTCGATTTAAAGGTCATTGAGATCCCGACCGATCCCCGGCATGGCCTGTCGCTTGACGCCCTGGAAATGCTGCTACGCGAAAAGCGGCTGAATGCCATTGTGGCGATGCCCACCGTGCAAAACCCGTTGGGATTCACCATGAGGCTGGAGGACAAAAAAAGGCTGGCAAAGCTGGTGAATGATTATCAGGTTCCGCTGATTGAGGACGGTTTGTATGGCGAGCTACAATTTTGCTGGCCACTGTCGCCTGCGGTAAAAGCGTTCGATCGGGATGGCTGGGTACTTTACTGTACCGGCTACACAAAAACGGTTGCGCCTGATTTCCACGTTGGCTGGATTGCGGCAGGACGTTTCACCCGAACGCTGGCCAGACTGAAGTCCGTTTCATCGTTGACCGAATCGCGCTTGCTGTCCGAAACGCTGGGGCATTTCCTTGAGTCGGGCGGCTATGATCATCACCTGCGGACGCTGCGCCGTCGTTATGCTGCTCAGGTGGACGAGGCACGCGGCATCATTGCCCGCCACTTTCCGCAGGGCACGCGAGCCACGCTGCCTGAAGGCGGCTTTGTCTTCTGGGTTGAGCTGCCCGGAAACCTCGACAGCGTGGCGCTTTTTCACCGCCTGCTTCAGGAAAAGATCTGCCTGACGCCCGGCGCGCTCTATACGCTCAGCGATCGCTGCAACAGCGCGCTGCGGCTTTCATGCTGCTACCCGTTCGACGACCGCTACACCTGGGCGCTGAAGCGAACCGGCGCGCTGGCGTGTGAAATGAGCGGTATTGCCGCAAACGGCGACTAAGGCGTGCCGTTACGGCCCCATTTCGCATAGCCTTTTCTTACGGTCAACCGCTCATAATAGGCGCGTACGGCGGGTAAGTCGGCGTGATCCAACGGCGTCTCAAACCAGCGGTTCACCGACAGTCCGATCGGGATGTCCGCCAGCGAAAACGCCTCGCCGGCTATAAAGCCCCCCGTACGCGCGAGCTGTTCGTTGAGCAGCGTCATCATCTGGTTCCAGCCTTTGCAGGCCGCCGCCAGCAAACGTGCGTCCTGATGCGCGGGCGAGTGGCGCACCAGCGACATAAAAGCATATCGCCATGAAGTGTTGAGTTCGGTAGCCTGCCAGTCCAGCCACTGATCGACCCTGGCGCGTGCGCGCGGCTCTTGCGGATAGAGCCATTCGGCCTGTCGTGTATTTGCCAGGTAGCGAATAATAGCGTTAGATTCCCACAGGATGAAGTCGTCTTCCTGAAGTACCGGGATCAGCGAATTGGGATTAAGTGCTTTAAAGGTGGGATCCTGCAACGATTTTTGCCCTTCTCCCCACTCCTCACGCTGGAAAGGGAGAGCGAGCTCCTCACAAGCCCAAAGCACTTTTCTGACGTTAATTGATGAGGCGCGTCCTAAAATTTTTAACATAAGGCTGATACTCTTCAATCAATAAAAATGGACGGACTCTAAACTATGACCTGGTTGCGCCCCTTTAAACAAGTCGATGTGTTCACTTCTTCACCCCTTAACGGCAATCCGCTGGCGGTCGTGCTGGATGCCAGCGGCCTGAGCGATGCGCAGATGCAGGCGATGGCGAGCTGGACAAACCTGTCCGAAACGACTTTTGTGCTGCCGCCTGAAAACGCTGCGGCGGACTATCGCGTTCGGATATTCACACCGGATACCGAGCTGCCCTTCGCAGGCCACCCTACGCTTGGTACCGCGCATGCGCTGCTGGAAAACGGCCTCGACCCTAAAACGCCCGGACAACTGGTGCAGGAGTGCGCGCTCGGTTTGATCACGGTGAAAATTGGCGCGGAAGGCGCGCTGGCTTTTGCCGCGCCGGAAGCGACGATGACGGCGTTCAGCGATGCGTCGATCGGCAGCGCGCTTAACAGCCCGTCAATTGACACCACGCTGCCGGTGACCATCGCGGATATGGGGATCCGCTGGCTCCTGATCCCGCTGACCTCAGCGGCGGCGGTGCTCAGCGTTAAGCCGGATGTGGCGGGACTGGCGCGTCTGCTCTGCAAAGCCAGCGTCAACGGCGTCATGATATTTGGCCCGCTGGCGGGCGAAAATGAGCAGTATGAAGTGCGTGCGCTGCTGATTGAACAGGGCTCGCTGACGGAAGATCCGGTTACCGGTAGCGCCAACGCCTGCCTGGCGCGCTACTTTCAGGCACTGGGCGTTGAGCTGGATTATCGTGTGCGTCAGGGCAGCGCGCTGCATCGCGCGGGCCGTCTCAGCGTCTCCAGGACCGCCGACGGCGTGTGGATCGGCGGCCTGGTCACCACGGTGATTGATGGCACGCTGCGGCTCTGACTGCGGGGTGGCTTAAAGGAACATGCCGCCGGAGGCTTCGATGCGCTGACCATTCACCCAGCGGCTCTCATCGCTGAGGATTTGCGCCACCGCATCGCCGATATCGTCCGGTAGTCCGACGCGTCCCAGCGCGGTTTGCGAAGCGACAAAGGCGTTCACTTCCGGATTATCACGCACCATTCCGCCGCTGAAGTCAGTGGCGATAGCGCCCGGCGCCAGAATATTTACCGTGATGCGACGTTCGCCAAGCTCTTTCGCCTGATAGCGCGTCAGCACTTCCATGGCACCCTTCACCGCCGCATAAGCGCCGGAGCCTGGCAGGCTGAAGCGCGCCAGTCCGCTGGAAATATTCAGAATGCTGCCGCCATCGGCCATCAGTGGTAACAGCGTCTGCGTAAGAAAGAACGGGCCTTTAAAATGGACGTTTACCACTTCATCAAACTGCGCTTCAGTAGTCTCTACAAAACTGGCATGCAGCGAGGTGCCTGCATTGTTCAATAAATAATCAAAAGAATCACGTTGCCAGACGTTTTTAAGCTGTTTTTGCACGTTGCGGGCAAAGTCAGCAAAGCTGCCGCTGTCCGCCACATCGAGCTGAAGCGCCACCGCGCGGGCACCAAGCGCTTCAATACGCTCTACCACCGTCTGCGCCTGTTCTCCACCATTGCGCCACGTTAAAATAATATCAACGCCTTTTTTCGCCAGCTTCAGCGCTGCATTTTCACCTAAACCCCGGTTTCCACCGGTGATCACTGCGATTTTATTGCTCATTCTCTTCTCCGTTTGTTGTGCTGTGGACAAAATCAAGGATATTACTGCTGAAATAAACTATAAATACCCTTACGAGCGCTTCACTGTTTCATTTCAGGCAACAAAAAGCGAAAAAATGGATAAAGTTCACGCAATGCAGGTTTTTGTCAGGGTAGCGGAACTGCAAAGTTTTACCCGTGCCGCTGAAAGCCTCGGCCTGCCGAAAGGCAGCCTCTCCCGCCAGATCCAGGCGCTGGAAAACACGATGGGCGTCCGGTTGCTGCATCGCACCACGCGGCGCGTGCAGCTTACCCAGGATGGTTTGGTCTATTACGATCGCTGCCGCGACGTGCTGGCGACGCTGGAGGAGATGGATTCACTGTTTCAACACGATCCCGCCACGCTGAGCGGACGGCTGCGCGTTGATATGCCGGTCAGCATGGCCAGTGATTTTATTCTGCCGCAGCTTCCTGCCTTTCTTCAGCAGTACCCCGGCATCGAACTTGAGTTGAGCAGCAGCGACCGGCGGGTTGACGTGGTGCGGGAAGGTTTTGATTGCGTAATACGCGTGGGTACGCTGGCCGACTCCGGGCTGATCGCCCGCCCGCTCGGTTCGCTGACCCTGGTCAACTGCGCCAGCCCGGATTATCTGGCCCGTTTCGGCACGCCAACCTCACTGGACGATCTTGCACAGCATGCGATGGTGCACTACAGCCAGCAGTTGGGAGCGCCCTCTTCCGGCTTTGAGTTTTTTGATGGCAAAATCTGTCGTTACGTGAAAACCGGCGGCGCGGTCACGGTCAACAGTACGGAGACCTATCGTGCAGCCTGTCTGGCCGGTTTAGGCATTATTCAGGCGCCGGAGTGCGGCGCGCGCGCGGCGCTGAAAGAAAAAACGCTGGTGGAAATTCTGCCGCAGTTTCGCGCAGAACCGATGCCGGTTTCGCTACTTTATCCACACCGTCGCAACCTTGCGCGTCGGGTTCAGGTTTTCATGGAATGGCTGACGCAGGCGATGAAACGCTACGTTGCCTGAGCGGCAGTCTATAATTCCACTTAACATTCTCTTTTAAAGGACACGCTAACGACATGAAGGAAAACTCATCCGTCGGGGATCACACCGATGAGAAGCCGGCCATTGACATTAAAACCGGCAATAAAACTGTCGATAAGTCTATTTCACGCGTTTCTCGCTTCGTGAGCAGGGTCGAAGCCATTCCCGCTGTCGCCCATTTCATGCGTGCCGGCGAGCGTTTTAATGACCGTCTGGGCAGCCAGTTTGGCGCGGCAATCACCTATTTCTCTTTCTTATCGCTCATCCCGATCCTGATGGTCTCTTTTGCCGCCGTCGGGTTTGTGCTGGCTTCCCATCCTGATCTGTTGACCGAGCTGATTGGCAAGATAGTCAACAGCATCAGCGATCCCACCCTCGCGACCACGCTGAAAAACACGGTCAATACCGCCGTGCAGCAGCGCACTACCGTGGGCCTGACCGGGTTGCTGATCGCACTTTATTCAGGCATCAGCTGGATGGGGAATCTGCGGGAAGCCATCCGCGCGCAGTTTCGCGACGTCTGGGAACGCAGAAAGCAGGAAAAAGAGAAAATCTATTTTAAATACACCCGCGATCTGATCTCGCTTATCGGCCTGGTGGTGGCGCTGATTGTCACGCTGTCGCTGACCTCAATCGCTGGCGCGGCGCAGGAAAGCATCGTTGAAGCCCTTGGGCTGTCCCATGTTGAATGGCTCAGACCGGTGATGACGCTGATTGCCCTGACGATTTCAATCATGGCTAACTATCTGCTGTTCCTGTGGATTTTCTGGATTCTGCCGCGCCATAAACCGCGCAAAAAAGCGCTGTTTCGCGGCACGCTGCTGGCAGCTATTGGGTTTGAAGTGATCAAATTTATTATGACGCTGACGCTGCCCAAGCTTGCCTCGTCGCCATCCGGCGCGGCCTTTGGGTCAGTATTGGGGCTGATGGCGTTTTTCTACTTCTTCGCCCGACTGACGTTATTTTGCGCCGCCTGGATCGCCACCGCAGACGGCGAACCGAAAGAAGCTGGCGCGGAAGCAGCAGAACCGGCGAAGTAGTTACCCCTTCTGCCCTGACGGCTGTAGGATTTGGCAGCTGTGATCCTGAAGCTCCTCCGCCGAGGCGCGGTTGAGCTTCAGCAGGTTGCGTTTTGTTACCATCAGGGCGCGGCGCCCGTCCGGCAGCGCAGCAATCGCAATACTGTATTTCCCCATCTCCTCGCGCGCGCCAGGCAGCTCATTGGCGATGCGAATAAACGGGCTCGTTCTCTTCATTTCATCACGCGTAATGGTGCGGATCTGGTAATCGTTACCGGCAAGCTGCGTGGATTGCCAGTGGTCATTCAGCGTGCTGTTAAGCGTGTCGAGCCGCTGGCGAATATCAGGCCGCAGACAGGAAATATGAATGTGCAGCTGTTTTTGCGTTCTGCCGGTCGGCGAGTTGATGGTCAGTGAAAACACCCTGTCGTCGATAAGCGCTCCACGGCGTTCTTCCATATAGTGTCGCGCGCGCCAGGCTTCAGCGAAAAAGTTAGGCGTAGCGGGATTAAGAAGCTGCGGACTTTCGATACCGGTAATTCTGTTAACCGGCACAAGGAGGTATTGCAGAGGGCCATTGCGGTCTTTCATCACCACAAAACCGTTGCGAAGATCGACGATGCGGCAGGGAGTGGGATCGTTATTTTCTTGCTGATTGGGCACGCATTGCTCGCGGACCGTTTTCCACAGTGCATTGGCACTCTTTTTATGGAATACCACCGAGGCGCAACCCGCCGTTATGACTATACCTGTTATCGCAACTGCTAACAGGACTCGCTTTCGCGCCTGCATGATCTACGCCTCTGAACATCACCTGTTCACAATGTAAATGAACAGGTGATAAAGATCATGTCAAATAATCAATCGCGGCGACTATTAAAGATGCTTAACGCTGCATCGCGCGATCGTAAGTTCCACCATTGCCAAAATGGGTTTTCTGCGCTTCGCTCCAGCCGCCGAATTTTGCATCGTCAATCGTAAACAGTTTAACCGGCGCAAACTTATCGGCATACTTTTTCACGACGTTGGGATCGCGTGGGCGATAGTAATTTTGCGCGGCGATCTCCTGGCCTTCCGGCGAGTAAAGATACTTAAGATATTCTTCAGCAACTTTACGCGTATCACGCTCATCAACCACTTTATCGACGACGGAAACGGTGGGTTCTGCCAGGATTGATTCGCTCGGCGTTACGATTTCAAACTTGTCTTTGCCTAACTTGTTTACCGCCAGGTAGGCTTCGTTTTCCCATGCAATCAATACGTCACCAATGCCACGCTCAACAAATGTATTGGTTGCGCCGCGTGCACCGGAGTCCTGTACCTCAACGTTTTTAAACAGCGCCTTGATGTAATCCTGCGCTTTGGCTTTGTCGCCATTGTTTTGATCCAGCGCCCAACCCCACGCGGCCAGATAGTTCCAGCGAGCGCCGCCAGAAGTTTTCGGGTTTGGGGTAATAACAGAAACGCCTGGTTTGGTTAAGTCCTGCCAGTCGTGGATCTGCTTAGGATTGCCTTTGCGAACCAGGAAAACGATCGTGGAGGTATAAGGCGCGGAGTTGTCCGGCAGCCGTTTGATCCAGTTCTTATCGATGCGGCCGCGTTCGGCAATGGCATCAACGTCTGACGCGAGCGCTAACGTCACCACGTCCGCACGAATACCGTTAATTACCGAGGTCGCCTGCTTGCCGGAGCCGCCATGCGACTGGCGGATCACCACGTTATCGCCCGTTTCCTGCTTATAATGGGCGCTGAACGCCTTATTGTACTGCTCATACAGCTCGCGCGTTGGATCGTATGAGACGTTCAGTAGCTGAACATCTTTAGCTAACACGCTGGTTGATGCCAGGATCAGGGTTAATCCTACACTCCACTTCTTCATTGATGCGCTCCCGGGGATGAATGCTTACCGAGAGCGTGACATAAAGTGTTTCATGAATTAAAGAATTAAAAATAAGCTGTAATAACTAAAGAGTATAACGCAATGCATAAGAAAGGCGCTGTCGCCAGCGCCCAACGATTTAGTAGAGTCGTTTAGCAGTATCCAGCCAGTCACCTTTAAACGGACGCTTCATATTTTCGATAGCGTCAATGATGTCATGGTGAACCATTTTCTCGTTTTGGATGCCCACGCAGCGGCCACCGTAGCCCTGCAACAGCAGCTCAATAGAGTAAGCGCCCATCCGTGAGGCCAGGATGCGGTCATAGGCCACCGGCGCGCCGCCGCGCTGGATGTGTCCCAGCACCGTTGAACGCGTTTCGCGTTTGGTTTCAGACTCGATGTATTTCGCCAGTTCGTCGATATCGCAGATATGTTCGGTAATAGCCACGATAGCGTGTTTTTTACCTTTCGCGATGCCCGCTTTAATCTCTTCAACCAGCTCTTCACGCGTATACGGGATTTCCGGCAGCACGATAAATTCGCAGCCGCCCGCGATGGCCGCTGCCAGCGTCAGATCGCCGCAGTAACGCCCCATCACCTCAACGATAGAGATACGCTGATGCGAGGAAGAGGTATCACGCAGGCGGTCAATCGCTTCAACCACCGTTTCCAGCGCGGTAAAATAGCCAATGGTGTAATCGGTGCCCGCGACGTCATTATCAATGGTGCCCGGCAGGCCAATGCAGGGGAAACCCATTTCCGTCAGGCGTTTTGCGCCCATATAGGAGCCGTCACCGCCGATAACCACCAGCGCATCGATACCGCGCTTTTTCATGTTTTCAATCGCAACGGTACGAACAGCTTCTTCACGGAATTCCGGAAAACGCGCGGAGCCGAGGAACGTGCCGCCGCGGTTAATCATGTCAGAGACGCTATAGCGATCGAGATTGATCATGCGATCTTCATACAAGCCAAGATAGCCATCGTAGATGCCGCACACTTCAAGACCTTCGCTCAACGCAGCGCGAACCACGCCGCGAATCGCTGCGTTCATACCCGGAGCGTCACCGCCGCTTGTCAGTACACCGATTTTTTTAATCATGACAACCTCTGAACTTGTTAATGCAAATGTAAATTCTGGACGCCGGGTCACACGACGCAAGCGAGCTTATCGCTGAATATCTGCAATAGTATATCAAAGCCAGTTTGCTGAATTGATTCAGGTCAGTCATCAAACGGCTATTTTTTTTGCACAGTATCACGTTTTCGCCCTTAAAACCGTTAACCCGTTTATTTATCAGGCAAAACGACCGATTCACGCTCGTGCGGCATAACGCTGGAAATGGGGTCCAGGTGGATAATGACATCCGATCCGGGAAAACGTTTTAACAGCGCGATTTCAACCTCGTCTCCGAACCGATGCGCCTGATCAAGCGGCAAATTATCGTCCATTTCTAAATGCAGCTGGATAAAGCGGGTCGGGCCGGACTGCCGGGTTCGGATATCGTGCGCGCCGATAACGCCAGGCCAGCGCGAGGCAATGTCGATTATTGCCTGTCGCTCATCATCCGGTAGCGCGCGATCCAACAGCGCCTGAACGGCCTCATAACCCAGCCGTAGCGCACTGAATAAAATCCAGACGCCAATGCCCAGGGCAAACAGCGCGTCGGCACGTTTAAATCCATACCAGCTCAGCCCCAGTGCGACAAGAATGGCGCCGTTCATTATTACGTCAGACTGATAGTGAAGCATATCGGCGCGAATCGCCTGGCTGCGCGTTTTACGCACCACCCAACGCTGAAAGGTTACCAGCACCATCGTCAGGCCGAGCGCAATGAGCGTCACCACCATCCCTACCAGCGGCGCACGCATCGGCGCGGGCGAGGCAAGGTGTTGGAGACCGGTAAGAAACAGAAACAGCGCAGAGCCTGAAATAAACATGCTTTGCGCCAGCGCCGCGAGCGATTCTGCCTTGCCGTGGCCAAACGTATGCTCTTCATCAGCAGGTTGAAGAGAATAGCGCACCACGAAAAGGTTGGTCAGCGACGCGGCAATATCAACCAGCGAATCAACCAGCGCGGCCAGCACGCTGACCGAGCCGGTGTACCACCAGGCAAAAATTTTCACAATCAACAGCAGAGAAGCGAGCGTGGTTGCCGCCAGAGCAGCCGCGTTTACCAACCGGGCGTAGGGATATTCCATGCCAAACTCCATAAGGATCGGAAGGTAATTATAATGAATTTTGAGCAAAAAAAAGCCCCGCCATCATGGCGGGGAAGACAGGGATGTGTCTATGGCAAGGAAAACAGGGATACTATGTTACTGGTTACGGCATTACTGACTACTGCTGGTACTACTACTTGCTGCATGCAGCGATGAAGGCTGCTGCAAACTGGTCAGCTGGCGCATTTTATCCATGCGCTGCTGATGTTTCTGTTTTAAAACGTCCTGCTGGGCTGGCGTAAGGAGCTGATACATCTTGTTGCGCACACGCGCCATTTCAACCTGACGCGTTACTTCCGCCTGCGCGATTCTGTCCAGCTCTGCCTTGTAGGCCGTTTCATTAAAATTCTCTGCAATGACTAGTTTATGCAGTTGATCTAAATCGTTAATACTTATGAGAGAATGCTCTCGGCGCGTTTGACGCATTAAATCGCGCATCTGCTGGCGCTGCTGCTCAGTGAGGCTGATACCATCAAACATGTGTGTTTGAGGAATCTGCGTCATACTGCGTGGCGCCGCCTCGCTTTGAGGCATGCCATCAGTTGTCGCCACCTCGGCGGCCCCTGCGGCTGAAAATGCTATGATCAGCGCCGGTATCACAACGACGGCTGCTGTTGCTTTGCGCATCGTTAACTCCCGGTCCATATTTCGATTCAACGAAATCCAGTCTACGGACAACGCTGCAAACATGCGTCAGGCGGTGTAAAACTACGTAAAGTCATGGATTGACAGCATTCGTTCACGGTATTTTGCCTGCGGAGGGCAATAAAAAATGAATAAAATCCTGTTGGTTGACGATGATCGCGAATTGACTTCGCTGCTTAAAGAATTGCTTGAAATGGAAGGGTTTGAAGTGGTTGTTGCTGGCGACGGCGAACAAGCGCTGGCCTTGTTAGATAACACAGTTGATTTACTCTTACTCGACGTGATGATGCCGAAGAAAAACGGTATCGACACGCTTAAAGAACTGCGTCAGCAACATCAGACGCCGGTGATTATGCTTACCGCTCGCGGAAGCGAGCTGGACCGCGTTTTGGGGCTGGAACTGGGCGCAGACGACTATCTGCCTAAACCGTTTAACGATCGTGAACTGGTGGCCCGTATTCGCGCCATTCTGCGTCGTTCTAACTGGAGTGAGCAGCAACAGCAGCACGATAGCAGTTCGCCGACGCTGGAGGTCGATCATCTGCGGCTTAACCCAGGGCGCCAGGAGGCCAGCTTTGACGACCTGACGCTGGATCTGACCGGCACGGAATTCACTCTGCTTTACCTGCTGGCGCAGCATCTGGGTCAGGTGGTTTCTCGTGAGCATCTGAGTCAGGAAGTGCTTGGCAAGCGTCTGACGCCGTTCGATCGCGCTATCGATATGCACATTTCGAACCTGCGACGTAAGCTTCCGGATCGCAAGGATGGTCATCCCTGGTTCAAAACGCTGCGCGGCCGTGGCTATCTGATGGTTTCCGCTACATGATTTCCAGCCTTACCACCCGCATATTCGCCATTTTCTGGCTGACTCTCGCACTGGTGCTGATGCTGGTGCTGATGGTTCCCAAGCTTGATACCCGCCAGATGACGTCGCTGCTTGATAACGAGCAGCGGCAGGGCACGATGATTGAGCAGCACGTTGAGGCTGAGTTGAGGCAGGATCCGCCCAACGATCTTATGTGGTGGCGCAGGCTGTTTCGCGCAATTGATAAATGGGCGCCGCCGGGCCAGCGACTTCTGCTGGTCACCAGCGAAGGCCGCGTGATTGGCGCTCAGCATAATGAAATGCAGGTAATCCGTAATTTTATCGGGCAATCTGATAACGCCGATCGACCGCAGAAGAAAAAGTACGGCCGGGTTGAGATGGTCGGGCCGTTTTCCGTTCGCGATGGTGAAGACAGCTACCAGCTTTATTTGATTCGCCCGGCGGGCAGTTCCCAGCTTGACTTCATCAACCTGCTTTTTGACCGTCCGCTGCTGCTGCTGATGGTCACAATGTTAATCAGTTCGCCGCTGCTGCTCTGGCTCGCCTGGAGCCTGGCAAAACCCGCAAGGAAACTGAAGCATGCGGCAGATGACGTGGCGGCCGGTAATCTGCGGCAGCACCCTGAACTGGAAGCAGGCCCGCAGGAGTTTCTGGCGGCCGGTGCCAGTTTTAATCAGATGGTCAGCGCGCTTGAACGCATGATGAACGGGCAGCAACGACTGCTGTCGGATATCTCGCACGAGCTGAGAACGCCGCTGACGCGGCTGCAACTGGCTACGGCGCTGATGCGCCGCCGCCAGGGCGAAGGGAAAGAGCTACAGCGCATCGAGATGGAAGCCCAGCGCCTCGACGGCATGATTAACGATCTGTTGGTGCTGTCGCGCACGCAGCACAAAAACGCGCTGGTTAGCGAGGCGTTGAAGGCCAATCACCTGTGGTCTGACGTGCTGGACGATGCCAAATTTGAAGCAGAGCAAATGGGTAAAACGCTGGACGTACCCTATCCGCCAGGGCCGTGGCCGCTTTACGGCAACCCAAATGCGCTCGACAGCGCGCTGGAAAACATTGTGCGTAATGCGCTACGCTACTCATATTCAAAGATTTCCGTCAGCTTTGCCGTGGATAAACAGGGCATTACCATTCACGTTGATGATGATGGCCCCGGCGTGAGTGAAGAAGATCGCGAGCAGATTTTCCGACCGTTCTATCGTACTGACGAGGCGCGCGATCGGGAATCAGGCGGAACGGGACTGGGCCTGGCGATTGTTGAAACGGCGATCCAGCAACATCGCGGTTGGGTTAAAGCCGACGACAGCCCGCTTGGCGGCCTGCGCCTGACGCTCTGGCTGCCGCTTTACTCCAGCAAAAACTGAGATAGTTTGCTATGCTCTGGCCCTCTTTCGCGAGGGCCAGAGCCGATGCTAAATATTGTTTTATACGAACCTGAAATCCCGCCTAACACCGGCAATATTATTCGGTTATGCGCCAACACCGGCTTTCGTTTGCACCTGATTGAACCGCTCGGTTTTACGTGGGATGACAAACGGCTTCGTCGCGCCGGGCTCGATTATCATGAGTTCACGGCGGTTCGCCGTCATGCCGACTACGCTGCTTTCCTCGCCTCAGAATCGCCTTCTCGCCTCTTTGCGTTGACCACAAAAGGCACGCCAGCACACAGCGCCGTCAGTTATCAGCCCGACGACTTTCTGCTTTTTGGACCTGAAACGCGTGGTTTGCCCGCAACCATTCTTGATGCGCTGCCCGCTCAGCAGAAGATCCGCATCCCGATGCAGCCGGACAGCCGCAGCATGAACCTGTCAAATGCGGTTTCGGTGGTGGTTTATGAAGCCTGGCGCCAGCTTGGTTATGCGGGCGCGGTTATTAAGGAACAGGCCTGATGCTAGATGCCGTCGCCAAACTCAAAGCCTGCGACGGTGCCGTTAAAGTGCTGATCCATATCCATTGCGGGTTTGTCGGTGCCCGGTTTGCCAACAATCCGCGCGGGCACGCCTGCTGCCGTGGTGTGCGGCGGCACCGGTTGTAATACCACCGACCCTGCGCCGATCTTAGCGCCACGCCCCACTTCAATATTGCCGAGGATCTTCGCGCCTGCGCCAATCATCACGCCTTCACGAATTTTCGGGTGGCGATCGCCGCTGGTCTTGCCCGTCCCGCCGAGGGTAACGGATTGTAAAATCGACACGTCATCTTCAATGATGGCCGTTTCACCCACCACGATACCCGTTGCGTGATCCAGCATGATACCGCGGCCAATTCTTGCGGCGGGATGGATATCTACCGCGAAGGAAACAGACACTTCGTTTTGCAGATAAACCGCCAGCGCGCGTCGCCCTTCGCCCCAAAGCCAGTGGCCGATGCGGTAAGCCTGAAGCGCATGAAAGCCTTTCAGGTAAAGTAGCGGAGTGGAATATTTGTCGATAGCCGGATCGCGCTGGCGTACCGCCTGAATATCGCAGGCGGCGGACTGGATCATCGAAGGATCCTGGTTGTATGCCTCCTGCACGATTTCACGGATCGCGATAGCCGGCATAATGGCGTTTGCCAGTTTGTTAGCCAGCATGTAGCTCAGCGCGCTGCCAAGGTCATCATGCTTAAGCAGCGTTGCGTGGTAAAAACTGGCCAGCATCGGTTCAGAATCAGCCAGCGCACGCGCTTCCGCTTTTATATTGTCCCAGACCTGTTCAGGTTCTACGCACGCCATGGCTCTCTCCCGTCGAATAGTGCATCACGCCAGTTGGCTGCTGATGAAGCATTGTTTTACCGCTCAGCCGGAACTACTTTTCGTCTTTTCTTGTCCGTCCGAGCAGGCTTAATGCTGCCTCTCGTGCATTTTTTTCGCAATACAGGATCTGATAAATCTGCTCGGTTATTGGCATCTCAACGCCGCAGCGGGCGGCCAGCGCCTTAACTTCTTTGGTATTTCGGAAACCTTCCACTACCTGGCCAATGGTATTTTGCGCGGTTTCAACATCTTTTCCCTGCCCGAGCATCATGCCGAAGCGTCGATTGCGTGACTGGTTATCGGTACAGGTCAGCACCAGATCGCCTAAGCCCGCCATGCCCATAAAGGTGGTGGGATCGGCGCCCAGCGCGCTGCCCAGCCGGGTCATTTCGGCCAGACCACGGGTGATCAGTGCCGTTCGCGCGTTGGCGCCAAAGCCTATCCCGTCGGAAATACCCGCGCCGATGGCGATAACGTTCTTCACCGCGCCGCCAAGCTGTACGCCAATAAAATCGGGATTATTGTAAACCCGGAAGCTTTTGCCGCAGTGCAGCAGCGTTTGCAGATCGTCGGCGAATTTCGTCTCCGTCGCGGCCAGCGCAATAGCGGTCGGCAGACCGGCTGCCAGCTCTTTTGCAAAGGTAGGGCCGGAAATGACCGCCAGCGGAATGTCGTCGCCCAGAATCTCACGAGCAACGTCCTGAAGCAGCCTGCCGGTCTCTTTTTCCAGACCTTTGGTTGCCCAGACAATACGAGAGTCCTGGCGCAGGTGAGGCTTTATTTGCCGCAGCACGTCCCCAAAGACATGGCTGGGAACCACCACCAGCAGGTCGCGGCTTGCCGCAATAGCCGTCGCTAAATCGCTTTCCATGCTGAGGGAGTCGGGAAACGGCACGTCAGGCAGAAAAGCAGTGTTGCAGCGATCCGCCTGAAGCTGGGCCTGATGCTGTGGATTATGACCCCATAAAACAACCTGATGGCCGTTTCTTGCCAGCGTGATAGCTAAAGCGGTGCCGTAAGATCCGGCACCGATAACGCTCATTGAGGCGTTGGCGGAAGACATTATGCGTCCTGTTGCGGAGCGGCGCCTTCACTTGACTGCTGAAGATAGTTCATGAACAGCGCGTCAAAGTTTACCGGAGCCAGGTTAAGCTGCGGGAACGTGCCGCGTGAAACCAGGCTGGTGATGCATTCACGCGCGTACGGGAACAGAATATTGGGGCAATATGCGCCCAGGCAGTGCGCCATCTGGTTACCTTCAATACCGGCAACGGAAAAAATACCCGCCTGCTGAACTTCGCACAGAAATGCGGTTTCTTCACCCACCGTTGCGGTCACGGTAACGCGCAGAACGACTTCATAAATCTCATCAGCCAGCTGGCTGGATGCGGTATCCAGATCCAGTTTGACCTCTGGCTCCCACTCTTTCTGAAAGACCTGCGGCGCGTTTGGCGCTTCGAAGGAGATATCTTTCGTGTAGATGCGCTGGATCTGGAAAGCCATCTCGGTGTTGTTTTGCTCTGACATATTACGTAATCCTATGGGTTAATAATCCGTTATCACGCCATCTGCCCGTTTATTTGAGCAGCGGGTCGAGGCCTGCACGATCGTTGAGCGCGAACAGGTCATCACAGCCGCCAATGTGCTGTGCATCAATAAAAATCTGTGGAACGGTAGTACGGCCGCTACGTTTGATCATCTCTTCGCGCTTATCGGCATCACCATCAATAGCGATTTCCTGATAGTTCACGCCCTTCTGATCCAGTAGCGCCTTTGCGCGATGGCAAAACGGGCAGGTGGCTTTGGTATAGATCTCTACGTTTGCCATACGGCTTCTCCACTATTATTTACCGCGAATCAGCGGCAGATTCTCGCCGCTCCAGCCAGCGATGCCTTCTTTCAGGATATAGACTTTTTCAAATCCTGCCGCGTTCAGTTGTGAGGCGGAATCACCGGCAGACGTGCCGTTTGCGCAAACAACAATCACCGGTTGCGCTTTATGTTTTTCCAGTTCGCCCAGGCTGCCTTTTTTGATGTCGGCGGCGGAAAGGTTGATGGCGTTAGAAATGTGGCCTCTGCGGTAGTCATCACGTGAACGAACATCGACTACAACGGCTTCTTCTTTATTGATAAGGTGAGTCGCTTCGCCGCGGCTGACCGTTTTTATCTTAGAGAACATGCCCTTAACGGTGGTCACGATCACCAAAACCAGCAGAACAACCCACGCCAGACTCAGAATGGTATGGTTGCCTGCGAACTGCATAATATCTTGCATGAGGGGTAACAACTCCCGAAAGGGTTAATAAGCGAAAACAAGGCCTCTGAGTATACCTGCCAGTGCTGTCATGTACAGACGTGAAGCGGTTCGAGTTGCGTTTTCTGGGGCTGTTTCCCAAAAAAAATTGTCATCTGTGTAAATCCCTCGCGAAGCGCTGTTTCGCTCGTCAAATGAACGGTTATTTATTGTGCAATGCCGGGTCTGGTTTCTGTGAATAGCGACAGGCGGAAAGTGAATACGTTAATGACATCGTTACTAAACGAAATGCAAAAGCGTTTACGGATGGCTGGTAAGCCGCTGTTCATCGTGGAATAATCCTTTCCTATGAGGGAAAATTCGACAGTTTTACGTCTGCGAACCCCAGGTAACGGATCGGCCATTGGCTTTCTGCTACGAACTGGCATGTTCACACTTTCCGCCTGCGTGCTCAGCGCAGGCATTTTGCTGCTGCCTGCGGAAAGCCGGGCGGCGGACGATAATAAATCTGAACTGAAAACCATTCAGCAGAACATCGCCGAAAAAGAGAAGAGCGTCCGCCTTCAGCAACAACAGCGAAGCAAACTGCTCGCGCAGTTGCAGAGTCAGGAAAAAACCATTGCGCAAGCCAGTCGCCAGCTACGTGAAACGCAGATTGCGCTGAACAGTTTACGTACAGAGATCAACAGCCTGACCGCCTCCATTGATAAGCTTGAGACCCGGCAGGCATCGCAGGAAGCGCTGCTGGCGGAGCAGCTGGATGCGGCGTTTCGTCAGGGGCAACACAGCGGCGTTCAGCTGATCCTCAGCGGTGAGGAGAGCCAGCGCAGTGAACGCCTGCTGGCCTACTTCGGCTATCTCAATGACGCCCGCCAGAAATCTATCGACGATCTGAAAAAAACACGCAACGATTTGTCGGCGGAGAAAGCCGCGCGGATTGATAAACAGGCGCAGCAAAAGAACCTCCTTTCACAGCAGCAGGCGCAGGCGCAGAAGCTGGAGAGCGCGCGCTCGGATCGCAAAAAAACGTTGGGAACGCTGGAGTCTTCGCTGGAGAAAGATCGGGCGCAACTGGTCGAGCTGCGGCAAAACGAAATTCGCCTGCGCGATAAGATTGCCAAAGCCGAGCGGGAAGCACGCGCGCGCGCGGAACGGGAAGCGCGCGAGGCCGAACGCGTTCGGGCGCGGCAACAGCAGGCGAAGAGCAAAGGCACCACCTATAAACCGACCGAAAGCGAGCGCTCGCTGATGTCCCGCACCGGTGGGCTTGGCCGCCCTTCAGGACAGGCTAACTGGCCGGTTCGCGGCAGCTTACAGCATCGCTTTGGCGAAGAGCTACAGGGCGAGCTACGTTGGAAAGGGCTGGTGATCAGCGCCGCAGAAGGCACTGAAGTGAAATCGATCGCCGATGGCCGCGTGCTGATGGCCGACTGGCTCCAGGGCTACGGGCTGGTTGTGGTGGTTGAACACGGTAAAGGCGATATGAGCCTTTATGGTTATAACCAGAGCGCGCTGGTCAGCGTAGGCGCTCAGGTTAAGGCAGGACAGCCGATTGCGCTGGTGGGCACCAGCGGCGGCCAGGGTACGCCTTCACTCTATTTTGAAATTCGACGTCAGGGACAGGCGGTTAATCCACTACCGTGGTTAGGAAGATAATTTGTTACTTCTGCGCAAACTTTGCGGCGTGCTGACGGGCCTCATGCTGGCCTGCGCCGCGCACGCGGGCAAGCTGTCAATTGTTATTGACGATTTTGGTTATCGTCCGGCTCAGGAAAACCAGGTATTACAGATGCCGTCGGCGATTTCGGTTGCCGTTTTGCCTGACGCGCCGCACGCGCGTGAAATGGCAACCAAAGCCCGCCAGCGGGGTCATGAAGTGCTGATCCACCTGCCAATGGCGCCGCTGAGCAAACAGCCGCTGGAAAAAGACACGCTGCGCCCCGACATGTCGGATGCCGAAATCGAACGAATTATTCGCCATGCGGTGGCCAACGTGCCCGGCGCAGTCGGGTTGAACAATCATATGGGCAGCGCGATGACTTCCAGCCTGCCGGGCATGCAAAAAGTAATGCGCGTGCTGAATCACTATAACTTCTATTTTCTCGACAGCATGACCATCGGCAACAGCCAGTCAACCCGCGCGGCGGCAGGCACCAGTGTGAAGGTCATTAAACGCCGGGTATTTCTTGATGATACGCAGAACGAAGCCGATATACGCAACCAGTTTACCCGCGCGGTAAGGCTTGCTCAACGTGACGGTTACGCTATCGCTATCGGCCATCCTCATCCCACAACCGTCAACGTTCTTCAGCAGATGCTGCCGACGTTGCCGTCGGATATCACGCTGGTGCGGCCCAGCCAGCTGTTGAACGAGGCGCAGCGAACCGGTCCTCTGCCTCAGCCCGCACCGCCGCGCAATCCGTTTCGTGGTGTAAAACTCTGCGTCGTGAAACAGCAGCCGGTGCCAGCCAGCCGTGCGCTTGAGGTGATAGCGGAAAGCATCAGCGGCAGCCGCGCGATGCGCTATATCAACACCCATTTTTCCGGGCTGACGTTCAGCGCCCCGAAGACGCCTTAATGACTTTCTGATACGGGAAGCGGTCCGATGACACAACGGCCTGAAAAAATTCTGCTGCTGGATACCGGCAACGAATGGGGCGGCGGCACCAACAGCATGCTTGAGTTACTGAAGCGTATCGATCGCACGCAGTTTGATGTGCGCTGCTGTTTTTATCACAACTACCGGCGTGGTGCAGGCGATTCAATCAAACAGGTTCTCCAGGCGCTGGGCATCCCTTTTATCCTGATCCCACAGCGTAAACAGCCGCGCTGGGCAAAAATGGCCAAAGAGGTGCTTCGTACCCTGGTTTTTTATAGCCGCACGCAGCGTCAGAAAATGACTAACCATATCGATATGCGCTGGCGCATACGACCCAATGCCAGACGTATCCGCCAGCTTATTGCCGACTATCAGGCAGACATTCTCTATATGAATAACCAGCCCGGCTCCAATGCAGAAGGCTATCTGGCGGCGGAGGGGCTGCCGATTGCGGTGGTGCAACACTGCCGCATTGAGCCGGTGCTCAATCCGCAGCTGGTAAGGCTGGTGAACCGGCGCGCCGATGCGGTCATCGCCGTTTCAAACGGCGTGCGAAAGGTGCTGCTGGATAATGGCGTTGCGCCGGAAAAATGTTTTACCGTTTTTAACGCCATCGATATCCACCAGCGTTTGCCTGACCGCCTGACGATGCGCCGCGAGCTGCTGGACATTGAGGACGACACCTTTGTGTTTGGCAGCATCGGTTCGCTGATTGCCCGTAAATCACATCATCATGTACTGAGCGCGCTGGAGAAATTTGCCGCCGCCTTTCCGCAGGCCCGCTGGCGAATGGTTATTCTTGGCGAAGGCCCCGATCTGGCTGCGCTACAGGCGCAGGCGAAAAAAGCAGGCATTGCCGATCGCGTCACGTTTGCCGGTTTTCGCAGCAATCCGCTGGACTATCTCGCTGCGTTTGACGTTTTTGTGCTTGCATCCAAAAGCGAGGGGTTGCCGCGCGTGGTGCTGGAGGCAATGCTGTTGAACACGGCAGTCATCGGTTCACGCGTGACCGGCACCGCCGAACTCGTGACGCACGCGCAGACCGGCCTGCTGTTTGAGTATGGCGACATTGACGGTCTGTTCGCGCAAATGAAAACCCTTTACCTTGATGCGGACACGCGTAAAAATTTGCTGGCCCAGGCCAACGCCAGCGTAAAACAGCACTATGCCATTGAGCACTATGTCTCTGGCGTGGAATCACGTTTAAAAAGTGCGGCACACGGGAACTCATCGCATGTTTGAATTTATGAAACCCCATTTTCGTTACATTCGCTCGCGTCATAACCTTCCCTATGAAAGCGCGCGGGGAAATATTCCCGTCACGTCAGTAGTGATCCCCTGTACCGGCGAAGATTTTATTGCTGAAGCAAAACTCAGCGCGCTGTTCGCTTCCCGCTTTGCACCGGGGGCAGAGGAGATCGTCATCGTCAGCGACAGATCAGCCGATGAGTTTGGTGAACTGCCTGACAGAACGCGCGTGGTGACGCTGGAGGTGCCTTTCCGCGAAGAGAGCTACCGCTACAAGCAAATTTATCGCAGCCGGCTGATTAAGCTTCAGGCGCCGTTACAGGCAAAAACAGACGGCATTTTGATGATCGATTCCGACCTGAACTTGCTTAAAATGCCGGATATTCAGATGCACGACGGACACATTTACTCCAGTTTCCGCCAGGGCAGAATGATTGCCAAGCTGATGGGCGCGCCTGAGGAGAATCGTCCCGCCTATTATCGCAACAGTGTGCGTCCCTTTATTGCCGATCACGTTAACGGCGCATTCCTCGCCGCTACGCGAAAAACCTGGCAGCGTATCTGTCCGCTGTGGCTCACGCTGTTTCAGGATACGTGGGCGCTGATGGATGACTCTCAGCCGCCAACCGATCAGCTTCCGCTGGCTGCCCTGCTCGATATGCTGGATCTCAAAACCGTGAATCTGGGCGACTGGATGAACTGGCCCGTTTCGAAGAAGATCGGCGGCGCTACCGCAGCTATTCCGGGAGAGGTTGTCGGCGCGCACGGTGGCTTCCCGCTTTCCGAATGGCAGAAATACCTTGAATCGCCGGACGCACAGATGACCTTTAAAGGGCAGGACTACACGCGCAAAGTCCGCTATCTGACGGATGACGAAAAAAAAGGGTAAGACATCCGGGCCGGTGTGCAACCGGCCCGGAAGCGATCACCATTCCAGGATCACCTTCCCGGACTGCCCGGAACGCATGCGATCGAAACCCTGCTGGAAATCGTTGATGCTGAACCGGTGGGTAATGATTGGGCTGAGATCCAGCCCGGACTGGAGCAGCGCCGCCATCTTGTACCAGGTTTCGAACATCTCCCGCCCGTAAATGCCTTTAATAAACAGTCCCTTGAAAATTACCTGATTCCAGTCAATCGACATTTCCGCAGGCGGAATGCCCAGCAGCGCGATGCGACCGCCATGATTCATCACGCTCAGCATACTGTGAAAACCGGCGGGCGCCCCGGACATCTCAAGGCCGATATCGAAGCCTTCCGTCATCTCGAGTTCGTGCATCACTTCTGGCAGCTTTTCATGACTGACGTTGACCGCGCGCGTTACGCCCATTTTGCGCGCGAGATCGAGGCGATACTCATTCACATCGGTGATCACCACGTGCCGGGCGCCGACGTGGCGACAGACCGCCGCCGCCATAATGCCGATTGGCCCCGCGCCGCAAATCAGTACGTCTTCGCCCACCAGATCAAACGACAGCGCGGTGTGCACGGCGTTGCCGAAGGGATCGAAAATGGCGGCCAGCTCGTCGGAAATGTTGTCGGGAATGCGGAAGGCGTTATAGGCGGGAATGACCAGATATTCCGCAAAGCAGCCCTGGCGATTAACGCCGACGCCGATGGCGTTGCGGCACAGGTGGGTGCGCCCGGCGCGGCAGTTGCGGCAGTGCCCGCAGGTAATATGCCCTTCACCTGAAACGCGGTCGCCGATGGCAAACCCTTTCACTTCCTGGCCCACCGCGACCACTTCACCCACGTATTCATGGCCGACGATCATTGGCACCGGAATGGTTTTCTGCGACCACACGTCCCAGTTGTAGATGTGCACGTCGGTGCCGCAGATGGCCGTTTTGCGAATTTTGATCAGCAGATCGTTATGCCCCGGCTCGGGAACGGGCGCGTCATGGATCATCCAGATGCCCTCTTCAGGCCGCAGCTTGGCTAAGCCTTTCATGCCGTTTTCCCTCCAATGACGCCCAGTTCATGGCCGATACGGGTAAAGGCTTCCACCGCGCGCGTTAGCTGCTCTTGCGTGTGCGCGGCTGAGATTTGCGTGCGAATGCGCGCCTGCCCCTGCGGCACCACCGGATAGAAGAAGCCAATTGCATAGATGCCTTCTTTTTGCAGACGACGCGAAAACGTCTGCGCCAGCTTGGCCTCGCCCAGCATCACAGGAATGATGGCGTGATCGGCGCCCGCCAGTCGAAAGCCCGCCTGCGTCATCGCATCACGGAAGAAACGCGTGTTTTCCCACAGGCGCTGACGCAGACCGTCGCCTTCATTCAGTATGTCGAGCACGCGCAGCGAGGCGGCAACAATTGAGGGCGCCAGCGAGTTGGAAAAGAGATAAGGACGCGAACGCTGACGCAGCCACTCCACCACCTCTTTACGCGCCGCCGTATAGCCGCCGGATGCGCCGCCCAACGCTTTACCCAGCGTGCCGGTAATAATATCGACGCGCCCCATTACCTCACAATATTCGTGGGTGCCGCGCCCGCCCTCGCCGACAAAGCCGACCGCGTGCGAATCATCCACCATCACCAGCGCGTTGTAGCGATCGGCCAAATCACAGATGCCCTTAAGGTTGGCTATCGCGCCATCCATCGAAAACACGCCGTCGGTGGCGATCATAATATGTCGCGCGCCCGCGCTGCGTGCCTCCGTCAAACGCGCTTCCAGCTCGGCCATATCATTGTTGGCGTAGCGATAGCGTTTCGCCTTGCACAGCCGCACGCCGTCAATAATTGAGGCGTGGTTTAACGCGTCGGAGATCACCGCGTCCTCTGCATCAAGCAGCGTTTCAAACAGGCCGCCGTTAGCGTCAAAACAGGAGGAGTAAAGCAGGGCATCCTCCATGCAGAGAAACTCTGCCAGCCGCTGCTCCAGCCGTTTGTGCGTGTCCTGCGTGCCGCAGATGAAACGCACGGAGGCCATGCCGAAACCGTGGCTGTCCATGCCCTCCTTCGCCGCCGCAATCAGCGCCGGGTGGTTTGCCAGCCCCAGATAGTTGTTGGCGCAGAAGTTGATTGTCTGTTCGCCGCTCGCAAGCGTTAAATTACTCTGTTGAGCGGAGGCGATCGCTCGCTCCTCCTTAAACAAACCGTCTTCGTGAAGCGTGGCAAGTTGCTGCGTAAGCTGCTGATAAAATGATGAGGCCATTTTTTATTCTCCGACGGGAGCAAATGAGCGAAACATCTTACTGAAGCGCGCGCGTTGTCACGAGAGTGCTGATCGTGTTGTGTGATTTTCACAGCATATTTAACGCCGACGAAAGATAATTCCTGCCGCCTGCGGCTGTCCGGGTGGTGCTGAGATGTTATGATATTAAGCATTAGTGTGTGAAACCTCCCGTTTCACCCCCACTGTTTAAGGTTAAAGCTCATGATTATCGTCACCGGCGGCGCTGGTTTTATCGGCAGCAATATCATTAAAGCGCTGAATCTGAAAGGCTATACGGACATTCTTGTGGTCGACAACCTGAAAGACGGCACCAAGTTCGCCAACCTGGTGGATCTGGATATTGCCGATTACATGGATAAAGAAGATTTCCTGATTAGCGTTCTTGCGGATGAAGATTTCGGCGATGTGGAAGCGGTCTTCCACGAAGGCGCCTGCTCGGCCACCACCGAATGGGATGGCAAGTACATGATGGATAACAACTATCAGTACTCCAAGGAGCTGATGCACTACTGCATCGAGCGCCAGATCCCCTTCCTTTACGCCTCCTCTGCCGCGACCTATGGCGGCCGTAACGACAATTTTATTGAAGAGCGCCAGTTCGAAGAGCCGTTGAACGTCTACGGCTACTCCAAAATGCTGTTCGATCACTACGTGCGTCAGGTGCTGCCGCAGGCAGAATCGCAGATTTGCGGCTTCCGTTATTTTAACGTTTACGGCCCGCGCGAAGGCCATAAAGGCAGCATGGCCAGCGTGGCGTTTCATCTGAATATGCAGCTTAATAACGGTGAAAATCCCAAACTGTTTGAAGGCAGCGACGGCTTTAAACGCGACTTCATCCATGTCGAAGACGTGGCCGCCGTCAACCTGTGGTTCTGGGAAAACGGCGTATCCGGCATCTTCAACTGCGGCACGGGCCGGGCGGAGTCGTTCCAGGAAGTGGCTGAGGCCGCCCTGAAATTCCATCAGAAGAGTGAAATTGAATACATTCCTTTCCCGGAAAAGCTGAAAGGCCGCTATCAGGGCTATACCCAGGCGGATTTAACCCGGCTTCGCGCGGCAGGTTACGATAAGCCGTTCAAAACCGTCGCCGAAGGCGTGGCCGACTATATGGCCTGGCTCAACCGCAAAGCGTAAAGGGTGCCGATGAAAATACTGGTCATCGGGCCTTCCTGGGTGGGCGATATGATGATGTCGCAAAGTCTGTATCGCACGCTGAAGGCGAACCACCCGGATGCCGTCATCGACGTAATGGCGCCTCCGTGGTGCCGTCCGTTGCTGTCGCGCATGCCGGAGGTTAACGAGGCGCTGCCGATGCCGCTGGGTCACGGCGCGCTGGCGTTAGGCGAGCGCCGTCGGCTGGGCCACGCGCTACGTGATAAAGGTTACGATCGCGCTTATGTTCTGCCCAACTCCTTCAAATCCGCCCTGGTGCCCTTTTTCGCCGGGATCAAAACGCGTACCGGCTGGCGCGGTGAAATGCGCTACGGCGTGTTAAACGATGCGCGCGTGCTGGATAAAGCCGCCTGGCCGTTAATGGTGGAGCGCTATGTAGCGCTGGCCTACGATAAATCGCGCGTGCGGCGCGCAAGCGATCTTCCGCAGCCGCTGCTGTGGCCCAAACTGGACGTCAATGATGCAGAAAAAGTAGCTACCTCTGCCGCTTTCGGCCTGTCGCCAGCGCGCCCGCTGATCGGTTTCTGCCCCGGCGCCGAGTTCGGTCCGGCCAAGCGCTGGCCGCACCATCACTATGCAGAACTGGCACAGATGCTGATCGACAAAGGTTTTCAGATAGCGCTGTTTGGTTCGGCAAAAGATAAAGAAACCGGCGAGCAAATAGTGCAAAGCCTTCATCCCGACGCCCGCGAACGCTGCCACAATCTGGCAGGCGAAACGCAGCTTGAGCAGGCGGTGATCCTGCTGGCGCAGTGCCGCGCCGTGGTCAGCAACGATTCTGGACTGATGCATATCGCCGCCGCGCTGGATCGTCCGCTGGTGGCGCTTTATGGCCCCAGCAGCCCCGACTTTACCCCGCCGCTGTCGCACAAAGCGCGCGTTATCCGATTGATCACCGGCTATCACCGGGTGCGCAAAGGGGATGCCGCGGAAGGCTACCATCAAAGCCTGATTGATATCACGCCAGAGCGCGTTCTCGCTGAGCTGGAAACCCTGCTGGAGAAAAACCAGGAGAGCGAATGCAGGTTCTGATTGTTAAAACGTCCTCCATGGGCGACGTATTGCACACGCTGCCCGCGCTGACGGATGCCATGCGCGCCCTTCCCGGCATTCGCTTCGACTGGGTAGTGGAAGAGGGATTTGCACAAATTCCCGCCTGGCATCCGGCGGTAGATCGGGTGATCCCGGTCGCCATTCGCCGTTGGCGGAAACACTGGTTTGGCAGCGATGTCCGGGAAGAGCGCTTTCGCTTTAAGCAGGACGTTCAGTCGCGCCAGTACGATCTGGTGATCGATGCGCAGGGCTTAATCAAAAGCGCGGCGCTGGTCACCCGCATCGCCAAAGGCATCAAGCACGGCCAGGACAGCCGCAGCGCGCGTGAGCCTTTTGCCAGCTGGTGGTATGACCAACGTCATGAAATTAACAAACAGCAGCACGCCGTGCAGCGCACGCGCGAACTGTTTGCGAAAAGCCTCGGCTATCCGCTGCCGGAAAGTAAAGGCGACTATGCCATCGCCAGCCACTTTCTGGCTGAACCGCCCGCCGACGTCAACCAGTATCTGGTTTTCCTGCATGCCACCACCCGCGACGCCAAGCACTGGCCGGAGTCACACTGGCGCGATCTTATCGGCCTGCTGCAAAACACCGGGCTGCGCATCAAGCTTCCCTGGGGCACCGATCATGAACATCAGCGCGCGCAACGTCTGGCGCAGGGGTTTGACAACGTTGAGGTGCTGCCCCGGCTTACGCTGGAGCAGATCGCACGCGTGCTGGCCGGTGCCAGGGCGGTGGTTTCCGTCGACACCGGCCTGAGCCATCTGACTGCCGCGCTCGATCGTCCTAATATCACGCTGTATGGCCCGACCGACCCCGGCCTGATTGGCGGATACGGAAAAAACCAGTTTGTCGTCCGGCCTGCGGAGGGAAACGCGATGGCGGCTATTTCCGCGTCGGATGTACAGACGATGCTTCTTCCTCTGCTCAGTGCTGACGCCTGATGGACGTCTGCCCGCAGCTCACTATTTTAATTGCCGCGCACAACTGCGCGCCCTGGCTGGCGGAGACGCTGAACAGCGTTTTTGCTTCTCTGGCCGATGCGCACAACCGCGCGGAGATCGTCATCATCAACGATGACTCCACCGACGATACCCAGGCGATTATCGACGACTACGCCGGACGCTATCCTCACATTCGCACGGAGAAGACGCGCTATCGCAACGTCGGCCGCGTTCGTAATCACGCGGTGCAACTGGCTCGTGGCGACTACATTTTGATGGTAGACAGCGACGACAGGCTGCTGCCCGACGCGCTGGCGGACAGGCTCGCGCTGTTGGCGCAGCGCAGTCCCGACATTCTGCTGAGTAAAATCATTGAAACACGGACTGACGGCCCCCAGCTGGCCTGGCAACCTGCCGTGCCGGAAGAATTAACGCAGCATGACGCTGTTGAACGTTTTCTGATCCATCGCGACTATCAGGCGCACTTTATCGGACAGTTTTTTGCCCGTCGCCTGCTGCAACAACACGCCTTCCCGGATCTTATCTGTTATGAAGATACCTGGCTTTTCCCGTTGATGCTGATGCACAGCCGCAAAACGCTTTACTCTCGCGCCGGTTTCTACCTGTATCGCAAACATCCACAGAGCCTGTCATCAGCCATCGATCACCACAAGATTGACTGCCTGATTGAGGCGACTCGCCATCTCGACGAGGTATTGCCTGCGCGTTATGCCCCGCTTATTACCTGTCACTGGCTGGATATTGCCAATCGTTATTACTCGCAGCTTCATGATACGCCACAGGGAAAAGAGGTTGAGCAACGCCTGCGGCGCATGAGTCCGCTTCGGTTTATGCTGAATGGAAAAATCCGGCTGAGCTATAAGAGAAAGATGCTGACCGTGAGAAATCGGGGCCTGTAAGGCCCCGTGCTGAGCAAAAGAATTAGCGTCTGAGGGCGGAACGGGTTTGCGCGCGCCATATCTCAGCAATAATCATCATCAGCGCGATACACACGGTTAACTCACGGCTGATAAACACCACATCGGTTAAACCGCTGACAACGACGCCGAGCATCACCGCCAGCAATAAGGCATTACGCCTGCGCAGCGCATAAACGATCGGCGCAAAGTAGAACAGCAGCAAAACAACAGCGCCCTGAATGCCCTGAAGGCTGGCGGTATCCAGAACCTCATTATGAAGGTGCACTTTCTCATAGATCAAAGAAACCTTGTCTTTATGATAGGTGTTCACGTAGTGCTCAAAACAGGCCGTGCGCGCTTCTGAATTCATGCCAAACGGATGTTGTTGCAGGCAGTATGCCCCTACCTTCCACATCGCCAGGCGGGTGGTCAGAGAACCATTTTCATTCCCGTCGTTGTTCTCATAAATCGTATATTCGCTCAATGTCCTGTCGATCCGGGGCTTGATGACCGGTTTGTAGCTAAGTGAAATAAGGATGCCGAGCGTAACAATCACCGCAAAAAGAGTTTTCCATCCAAAGTGGCGGAACTGCACTACTCCGACCGCCAGAATGATGAGCGGATAGGCGACTATCATATTTCGCGTACCTGTCTGCATCAGTACAAAATAGGAGAGCAAAAAGATGCCCAGGCAGGCGAGAATGTTTATCAGCGTGTGCCTCTCTGCCGCCAGCAGAAACAGCACCATCATCGAGAGCATCGCATACCCATAGGCCGAAATGGTGGCGCGATTAAGCGCAAATTCGACGCGGCTGGCGCTGCCAAAATATTGATAAAAGCCAAAAATCGTGGCGGCCGCGAACCCGATGAGCAGTCCGTAGCGAATAAAATCCAGTGAACGCCGTTGGAATCTGTGCATCTGGCCGAACAGCCAATAGCCGATTACGCAGGCGAGGAGAAGACGTTTCCCTGCGTTCAGATAATCGTTATAGGGATTGAAGTTTACTTTGCCCAGATATTCCCAGTAAAACCAAATCACTTTCGTCAGCCCGAACGCGAGCAAAAGCCCCAACAGCCAAAGCCGCGAGCGATCATACTGTTTATAGTGAAAGAGCACGCCTGCCAGCGAGAAATAAAACGTCCAGTAAAAAGAAACTTTCGCTGATTTCACATCCATAAATGTCAGCATGACAGAAAGCAACGCGCCGCCGAGGGCCAGAAAGTAAAGGGCTGCCCGAAAGCGCGCTTTATTGTTTTCACTGATTTGCATAATGGTTCTCAGAAAAATGGAGCAATTAATTACGTCAGCGCCGATTTCGCCAGGGCATAGTCCGCCAGCGTCATGCCGACGGTTCGCGTTTGTAACCAGATAAACAGGTGTTCCAGGTCTTCATAAAGACGGTCAATATCCGCTTCGGTTTTGAAGGTTGGGCTGCCATCAGGCATAAACTCAGACGAGTGCAGCATGAATTCGACGTAGTCCGCCCCGCCCGCCAGCGTTTTTTCCGCCACGTGGATCATTTGCTGTACGTTGCCGCCGGTCGGGCGCAGCCAGTAAACGGACGGGCTTCGTCTTTTACCCCGCAGCCGATCGTAACCCTGCCTGATACCATTCACCATTGCCGAATGTTTATAAAGGGTGCTCATCGGCACTTCAAGCAGTGAAGAACGCCCCGGCCGTGAAATATCCGCTGGATCAAGGTAGTAGGCGTGCTGTGGAAAATGCGTATAGTCGGTGCCGCCCTTCCCCTGCGGCGCGCCGGGCGAAAACTGCCAGTTCACGCGCGGCGTGACGGAACAGTCAACGCGATAGCCGAATTCAATCAGAATTTGCGCATAGGCTTCATTAAATGCCCAGCGTCCTGCCCGATGGCTGAGCATTTTGGTCTGAAACGTCTCTTCCAGCAGACGGGTCATAAAAGCCACTTTTCTGTGCATCTCATCCCGTGGATATTCGACAAGATAGGGCTGAAATTGCCAGTCGTTATCGGTCAGCCTGAAGTCTGGCGGGCTGTTCCACGCGTGGAGATGCATGCCAATTTCGCCCGTGCCGCGTGCGATAACCTCCTTCGCAAACGCGATAAAAACCGGATCGATCGCCATTTCATAGTTAGTGAGCCAGGTCGGTTTAAAGGCGTATTTTTCACATAACTGCTGAAAGCGGCCGAGAAAGCGCGCGTTTTCGGTCGTCACATTGCCACTGCGATTACGCCAGAGGTTATCCCCTTCGGTATCAATGGTGATAATAAATGCAGGTTTATTCATGCCGTTGACGGGCTCCATAATGCCTTTAGGGTATGTTACGCAGCCGTTATGCGCGACGCAAAGAGATTTACCGCTACCGTCGCTGACGAAGAGATTCCCTGTAGCACTATCTTTATTAATTTTCTAAGATTATCTTTGCCATGGAAACAATAATGCTTTGAAGTCGGTGCGGGTCAAATCAGGTAACAAACAGATGTTACTCATCAGGATGCCTGGCGCACCTGAAACAACAGCACTGCAATGCGGCTGTGTCTTCTCTTTTAAAGGATAAAAAATTGTCCAAGCGCATATTGCTGATCATTGACGGTCTGCCGGGCGGCGGAGCAGAAAAGGTGGTGCTGAGCCTGTCAAAAGGGCTGATCGAACGCGGGCATCGCGTCTCGCTTTTTTCCCTGCGCACCGTCTGTGATTACCCGATGCCGGCTCAAGTGGATTATCAGGTAATAGAAGACCGCTGCAAAAAGCCCTGGCGCAAGCTGACGGAACTGCATCGCCGCGCCGCCCTTCTCGATAAGGCGATTAAGGCAGCAGAGCAGTCCGGCGGGCGCTACGATCTGATTGTTTCACACCTGCACAAAACCGATCGCATCGTCAGCCGCTCGAAAGTGCTTGAACCTGAAAAAACGTGGTTTTGCCTGCATGGCGTGTTTTCTGCCTCTTATCTGGCGCGCCGCAGCGGTTTTTCGTTATGGCTTAAAAAATTCAAAACGCGCTGCGTTTATCAGGATCGCAACCTCATTGGCGTGTCGCAATTCGTGTTGGACGATCTGAAAAGCTCTTTTTATGTAAAACCCCGGCGCGAACGTGTGATATTTAATCCGTTTGATTTTGACGCCGTCCGCCAGCTCTCACTTGAACCCTGCGATATGGCGAACGAGGATTATGTTATCCATGTCGGACGCTTTCATCAGACCAAGCGTCACGATCGCCTGTTGCGTGCCTATGCCGCCAGCGGTCTGACCGCAAAACTGCTGCTGATTGGGCAGGGAAGCAGTGAATCGACCGATAAAGTCAGGCAGCTGGTGGATGAGCTGGGTATTAACGATCGCGTCCTTTTTAAAGGGTTTATCGCCAATCCCTATCCCTACATTCGCCATGCAAAGCTGTTGATTGTCAGTTCTGATAGCGAAGGTTTTGGCAATGTGCTGGTGGAGGCGCTGATTTGCCAGACGGCAGTGGTGAGTACGCGCTGCCCCGGCGGGCCAATCAGTATCATGACCGGCGATTTAAGTCGCGGCCTGGCTGAAATGAATGTGGCTTCTCTGGCAGAGACGATTCGTGAAGTATATTTCACGCCTCCGAACATCGCCGATCTGGATCTCGACGCCTACAGCATTGAAAAGATATGCAATCAGTATGTTGATTTGATAAATAAAAAATGAGTGAGCCGTAAAATTTTACTCTTTAATGTCGCCCTTAGTCTGCATCGACGCATCAGTGACGACAGGTTCCACGGATGACACACGTTCAAGACTTTACCTACAAGGCCTAAGCCCATGATAACGCTCACATTCTGGAACGGCTATCTGAGCTCTCATTATTGTTATGGGGCTGGTGTTCAGCCTTCTTATCAGCGCCCCGGTTACAGAGGCGTTGTCCGTTCGCTCAGGGAGAAAAGAGCGTGAATTATGTCCTGCTGTTTATTCTTCTTTTACCGGTGAAGCTTTTGATGAAGCTCAGGCGGAAAAAGACGTCCCGCAATCTGGTTATTCAGACGGCAAAAATCGGTGATTTCATTAATATTACGCCGCTGCTCAGTCACTTACAGCATAGCGATGCGCTAATCAGCCATTCGGTTGCTCCCCTTGCGAAGCATGACGCCACGCTGGACGCGCTGTTTTATATCGAGGATCATAAAACCAACACGCTGGCCAGGCTCAAACTGGCGCTTCGGCTGATGAATCGTTACGAAAATGTCTACCTGCTGTTACCGAATAATGCCAACCTGTTTTTTGCCGCCTGCTGCAATGCCGGTAACAAGCAGTTTCTCACGACCTACCGCCGTAAGTGGTATCAGGCGATCTTTTATCTGACCGCTTCTGGCACGGTGAATCATGAGAAAAATACGCTCACGCTGGAAAACTACCTTAAGCTGGCCGATCGCTCCCTGACCAGAGAGAGCTATCCTAAACACGCCACCCTGCCGTTACTGAAACCACAGGACACGCCCGGGGACGTTTTCCGTAACGACAAAATAAAAATTGGCATCAGTATCTCTGCGGGCAACCAGGCGAAAACCATTCCCCCGGTCGTCTGGAAACGGCTGTTCGACCGGCTCAGCGATCTCCCCTGCCTGTTTTATGTTTTCGGTTCACCAGGGGAACTGCCGAGATACCATGACCTGATGAAGGTTGTCGGCGAGCCTGAAAACGTCATCAACCTGATCGGCAAAGTAAAGCTGGAAGGGCTACCGTGGGCGATCGGCAACATGGATTTCTACGTCGCTTCCGACTCCGGCAACGTCTACATTGCCGACGCGCAAAACGTACCGGTGATCCTGATTTACGGTCCATGTTGCGTTGAAGAACAGCGCCCGCTCGGGGACGTACTGCTGATTGGCCCGGATCATATTTCGGCCTCTTCTTTTGTTTTCCATGCGCTTTACCAGTTTCATCAACCTGTTGAAAAGCTTTACGAGCTTAATCAGCGAAAACTTGATGATATTTATCACTTTATCGTCGCCAGACAACCGGTGCTGGCCGAGCAAACTAAGATGTCACGCTGAGTATGATCCTGCATTCAGAAGCTTTACCTCCGACGCTGAGCGTTATCATTCCCATGTACAATGCCGGGAACAGCTTTCAGGCGTTTATGACCTCCCTGCTTGAACAGACGCTTGAAAGCATTGAGGTCATCATTGTCAACGATGGATCAACCGATGTGTCGGCGGAAATGGCGCATCGTTACGCCGCAGAACACGCGCACGTTCAGGTTATCGATCAGCAAAACGGCGGCGTCTCCCGCGCGCGCAATGCGGGTCTTGCCATTGCGCGCGGTAAGTACGTCACCTTTCCGGATGCCGACGATACGCTCTCACCCAACCTGTACAGCACGCTGATCGCAATGGCGGAAGCGGACGATTTGGATGTCGCCCAATGCAATGCCGAGCGCTTTTTCACGGGTTCGGGCAAGGCCAAAGTGCTGATTCCCGGCGACAGACTTCAGTCCACCGACGTCATGGACGGCTCTGCGTGGCTCAGCAAAGCGCTGGCGACGAACCGCTATCTGCACGTGGTCTGGCTGGGTATTTATCGGCTGTCGCTGATCAGGCAATTAAATCTGCTGTTTGAGCCGGGCCTGCATCATCAGGACATTCCCTGGACCACCGAGCTGATGCTGAACGCCCGTCGCGTGCGCTACACCGACGAGGTGATGTACCGCTACTACGTACATGACCAGTCCATCAGCAACCAGAAGCGCACCGGCCAGCGTAATGTCGAGTACCAACGACACTATCTGAAGATTGCGCAGATGCTGGATGAGATCAATCAGCGCTATCGCCATCGGGTGAAAATCTACCCTGAGATTTACCGTCAGGTGACGCGAGAAGCGCTGACCGTTTGTCATGCCGTCCGTCGCGAACCGGATGCCGACGCGCGGCAGGCGATCATCGCCGACCTGTTCGCCACCCGGACGCCCGCCCGTATGCTGCGAAATGCTCGCGGCCTTCGGCAATGGTATCAGCTGCTGCTGTGGCTGAGCCGTCTCTACCGCTGGCGCCGTCGATGATATCCGCCGGCTTTCCCCTTTCCGGCGTTTCCCTTACAATCGCCCCCGGTTCACTTCGAGAAAATTGAGTATGGCTACGCCTCAACCGATCCCTGACGCGTTCGCGCCGCAAAACATCCTGCTGATTAAGCTGCGCCATCATGGCGACATGCTGCTTACCACGCCGGTTATTCATGCGCTTCGCCAGCGTTATCCGCAGGCGGCTATTGACGTGCTCCTGTATAAGGAGACGATGCCGATGCTTCAGGCGCATCCGGCCATTCGCCATCTGCACGTTATCGATCGCAAATGGAAAAATGAGGGAGTCGTCAGGCATCTCCGCCATGAGATGGCGCTGGTTAAGACGCTACGTCGCTGCCATTACGATTTGGTGATTAACCTTGCCGACCAGTGGCGCAGCGCGATCGTTACGGGTCTGTCCGGTGCAAAAGTGCGGATTGGCTTTGATTACAAAAAGCGTCGCAACCTGCTGTGGCAAAAAGCACATACCCACCGCGTTTCCACCGAGCGACACAGCCAGCTTCATACCGTTGAACAGAATCTTGTTGCGCTGGCGCCGCTTGGCATTGCCTCTGAAGGCCGGTCTGTGGCGATGCACTACGACGCAAGCGACTGGCAGAAAACGCAGGCGGCGCTGGCACAGCACCAGACAACGTCGCGACCTTATATCGTGATCCAGCCCACCTCACGCTGGACCTATAAGTGTTGGGAAGATGCGAAGATGGCGGAGCTGATTGACGCACTTGAGGCAGCCGATACGGATATTGTCCTGACCGCCGCGCCCGACAAGAAGGAGCTGGCGATGATTGAGCACATTCTTTCGCTAAGCCATAACCGCCATGCTATCTCGCTGGCAGGGCAACTTACCCTTCCGCAGCTGGCGTCGCTTATCGATCACGCCCGACTGTTTATCGGCGTGGACTCCGCCCCCATGCACATGGCGGCGGCGCTCAATACACCCTGCATCGCGCTGTTCGGCCCGACCAAACTGACGCAATGGCGTCCCTGGGGCGAGCATAATCGGGTGATTTGGGCGGGCGACTATGCGCCGCTGCCCTCGCCGGACAGCATTGATACCAAAACGTCTCTTCGCTACCTTTCCGCCATCCCGGTTGAGGACGTGGTGAACGCCGCAAGGAGTTTTCTGCATGAGTAAAGTCCGGCTGGCGATAGTCCGTCAAAAGTACCGCCCCGACGGCGGCGCAGAACGTTTTATCGCGCGCGCGCTTGAGGCGCTGGACGATGAGCGCCTTGAACTGAACATCATTACCCGTAGCTGGCAGGGCGAACCCAAACCGGACTGGCATTTGCACATCTGCAATCCCAAAAAGTGGGGACGTATTTCGCGCGAGCGCGGCTTTGCCGAAGCAGCGCGCGCCTGCTGGCAGCGTGAAAAATTTGATATCGTACAGAGTCACGAACGCATTGCCGGCTGCGATATTTTCCGCGCCGGCGACGGCGTGCACCGCGTCTGGCTTGAGCAGCGTGCGCGCATTGTGTCGCCGGTGCAGCGCATATTGACCTCACTCAGCGGCTATCATCGCTACGTGATGGCGGCGGAAGAGGCGATGTTCCGCGATCCGTCATTGAAAAAAATCATCTGCAATTCGCTGATGGTAAAAAACGACATCATGCGCTGCTTTCAGGTGCCGGAAGAGAAGTTCGCGGTGATTTATAATGCGATCGACGCGCAGCGCTTCACCCCCGCCAGCGCAGCAGAGCGTAACGCATCGCGTGAAAAACTCGGGTTGCCTGGCAAAGCCAACGTTTTTATCTATGTCGGTTCCGGCTTCGAGCGCAAAGGGCTGAAGGCGTGCATTGAAGCGCTGGCTGCCACCGATGCGCATTTACTGGTGGTCGGACAGGACAAGCAGCAGTCACTTTACAACAACCTCGCGCAGAAGTTGGGCTGCCAGCAGCGTATCCACTTCGCGGGCGTGCAGCATGACGTCATCCCTTTTTATCACGCGGCCGACGGGCTGATGCTGCCCACCCTTTACGATCCCTTTCCAAACGTGATCCTCGAAGCCATGGCGTGCGGATTACCGGTGATCACCAGTTTCACCTGCGGCGGCGCCGAGTTCATCACTAACGGCCAGCAGGGTTTTGTTTGCGACGCGCTGGACGTGCCCGCGTTAACCGCAGCGGCGAACGCGATTCCACGAAGAGATGAACACAGCGAAATGGGCGATGCGGCGCGCGCACGCGTGCTCTCCTGCTCGCCACAGCGGCTGGCGACGCAACTTCATGCGCTGTATCAACAGGTGTTGCAGCGGCCCTGATGAAGTTGTGTGAGCGGAGAAGAGTTATCTGATAACATGCCGTATTGTTTCCGGCACGATCTCGTGAGCTTCTCGCGCTAAATATTGTGATGACAACACTTTACACCGTCCTGCTGTATCTTATTCAGCCCTTCATCTGGCTCCGGCTCTGGCTGCGAGGCCGCAAAGCCCCTGCCTATCGTAAACGCTGGGCGGAGCGCTACGGCTATTGCGCGGGCAAAGTTAAACCGGACGGCATTCTGCTGCACTCCGTTTCCGTGGGTGAAACGCTGGCCGCCGTTCCGCTGGTCAGAGCCCTGCGCCATCGCTATCCTTCAATGCCCATTACGGTCACCACCATGACGCCAACCGGTTCAGAGCGCGCCGCCTCGGCGTTTGGTAAAGACGTGCATCACGTTTATCTGCCCTATGACCTGCCCGGCGCAATGAATCGTTTTCTGGATAACGTTAATCCACGGCTGGTCATTATTATGGAAACCGAGCTGTGGCCAAATATGATCGCGCTGCTTCAGGCACGCAAAATCCCGCTGGTTATCGCCAATGCCCGGCTCTCCGAACGCTCGGCGAAAGGCTACAAAAAGCTGGGCAAGTTTATGCGGGATCTCCTGCAACGCATCACCCTGATTGCGGCGCAAAATGAGGAAGACGGCGAACGGTTCATCAGCCTGGGGCTGAAGCGGTCGCAGCTCACCGTTACCGGCAGCCTGAAGTTTGACATCTCCGTTACGCCGGAACTGGCCGCCCGCGCAATAACGTTGCGTCGGCAGTGGGCGCCGCGCAGGCCGGTCTGGATAGCGACCAGCACGCACGAGGGTGAAGAAAATATCGTTCTGGATGCGCACCGCCGGCTACTGGAACGCTTTCCTGATCTGCTGCTGATCCTGGTGCCGCGTCACCCTGAACGCTTCTCCACCGCGCGCGAAATGACACAAAAAGCGGGACTGAGTTTTATCCTGCGCAGCAGCGGGGAGATCCCTTCCGGCAGCACACAGGTGGTTATTGGCGATACCATGGGCGAACTGATGCTGTTGTACGGCATTGCCGATCTGGCTTTCGTTGGCGGAAGCCTGGTGGAGCGCGGCGGCCATAATCCGCTTGAAGCGGCCGCGCATGCCCTGCCCGTACTGATGGGGCCGCACACCTTTAATTTCAAAGACATTTGCGCCAGACTCCAGCGCGCGGACGGGCTGATCACCGTCACCGACGCCGCGTCGCTGGATAAGGAAATCAGTACGCTGCTGACCGATGAAGACTATCGTTTGTACTACGGGCGTCATGCGGTGGACGTGCTGCATCAAAATCAGGGCGCGCTTCAGCGTCTGCTACAGTTACTCGAACCCTATCTGCCACAGCGGAACCATTAAATGTCTTCACAGCCTCTTTCCGTGGTGATGATTGCTAAAGACGCTGCCGACCTGCTGCCAGAGTGTCTGGAGTCCGTGAGCTGGGCGGATGAAATTATTGTGCTGGATTCCGGTAGCAGCGACGGCACGCCTGACATCGCCGCGAGACATGGCGCGAAGGTTTTTCATTCGCAATCGTGGCATGGCTACGGCAAACAGCGCCAGCTGGCGCAAAGCTACGCCAGCCATCAGATGATATTAATGATCGATACGGATGAGCGCGTGACGCCTGAACTACGCGCCGCTATTCAACATGCGTTAACGCAGCCTGCCGCCATCTACAGCCTGGGAAGACGTAACCTGTTCTTAGGTCGCTTTATGCGGCACAGCGGCTGGTATCCCGATCGCGTTATCCGGCTCTATCCCGCCCACTATCACTACAACGATCACCAGGTGCATGAATCGCTGGATGTTCAGGGCGCGTCGGTGACGCCGCTTAAAGGCGACCTGCTGCATCTCACCTGCCGTGACTTCTCCGCCTTTCAGTGGAAACAGTTTGCCTACGCTGAGGCCTGGGCGAAGCAGCGCCATCATCAGGGCAAGCGCTGCGGCATTATGGCGGTGTTTGCCCATACGCTGGGCGCCTTTCTGAAAACGCTGGTGCTTCGCGCCGGTTTTCTGGACGGGAAGCAGGGCTGGCTGCTGGCCGTCGTCAACGCGCAGTACACCTTCAATAAGTACGCGGCGTTGTGGGCGCTCAATCACTCTTCTCATGCCGGTAAGGGAGGCCTGTGAATATGAAAGCGATTTACCCCGGAACCTTCGATCCGATGACTAATGGCCATCTGGATATCGTTACGCGCGCAGCGCTGATGTTTGACCGGCTTGTGCTGGCTATCGCCGCCAGCCCCGGTAAGAAACCGATGTTTTCTCTGGATGAACGCGTCGCGCTGGCAGAGCAGGTGGTGGCCCATCTGCCCAATGTAAAAGTGGTAGGTTTTAGCGATCTGATGGCGAATTTTGCCCGCGACCAGCAGGCAAATGTGCTGATCCGCGGTCTGCGCGCCGTTTCCGATTTTGAATATGAGATGCAGTTAGCGAACATGAATCGCCATCTTTTACCTACGCTTGAGAGCGTTTTTCTGATGCCGTCAGAAAAATACTCTTTTATCTCTTCTTCTCTGGTGAAAGAAGTTGCGCGTCACGGCGGCGACGTCAGCGCCTTCTTGCCTGAACCTGTGCTGAAGGCGCTGTTGGCGAAGCTCTGAGTACGCTTTCTACTGCTGGCAGTGCGGGCAAAAGAAGGTGCTGCGCTGCGCGTGTTTCGCGCTTTCAATCGGCGTGCCGCACAGGCGGCACGGTTCCTCAGCCCGACCATAAACCTGCAATTCCTGCGCGAAATAGCCGGGTTTGCCATCACTTTGCAGGAAATCGCGCAGGGTGGTGCCGCCCTGCTCAATCGAACGCAGCAGCACGGCTTTGATGGTATTCACCAGCAGCGCCGCCTCATCGACACCGATCGCCATAGCAGGACGATCGGGATGGATCCCGGCGGCAAACAGTGACTCGCTGGCATAGATGTTACCGACGCCTACCACCAGTTTGTTATCCATCAGCCAGGGTTTCACAGGCGTGCGCCTGCCGCGCGATTTTTCATACAGATACTCCGCAGAAAACGCGTCGCTGAGGGGTTCCGGGCCAAGGTGCGCCAACACGTTGCTGGCGGCCAAATCGCTACTCCACAGCCAGGCGCCAAATCGACGCGGATCGGTATAGCGCAGCACTTTGCCATTGCTCATCACCAGGTCAACGTGATCGTGTTTGGCGGCGGGAAGCGCTTCAGGCAACACGCGCAGGCTGCCTGACATGCCCAGATGGATAATAATCCAGCCGTGAGGCAGCTCCAGCAACAGATACTTCGCTCTGCGCTGCACGCTCATAACGGGCTGGTCGGCCAGCGCGTGAATTTCCTGAGAAACCGGCCAGCGCAGGCGCCCGTTACGCACGATGGCATGAAGGATCGTGGCGCCGACGAGATGCGGCTCAATTCCACGCCGACTGGTTTCAACCTCCGGTAGTTCCGGCATTACCTCATCTCCCTTGCTGCGGTGATATAAATGAAAAAACCCCGCCGAAGCGAGGTTTTTCTAATCCACTAACATCAATTACTTGATTTTAGCTTCTTTGTAGATCACGTGCTGGCGGACAACAGGATCGAATTTCTTCAGTTCCAGTTTTTCCGGCTTAGTACGTTTGTTCTTCGTGGTGGTATAGAAGTGACCTGTACCAGCAGAAGAAACCAGCTTGATCTTCTCACGAATACCTTTAGCCATGATTCAGTTCCTTACCTTAGTACTTCTCACCGCGGGTACGCAGATCGGCCAAAACCGTATCGATACCCTTCTTATCAATTACGCGCATGCCTTTGGCAGATACGCGCAGTGTTACGAAGCGCTTTTCGCTCTCAACCCAAAAACGGTGAGAGTGCAGGTTAGGCAGGAAACGGCGTTTCGTCGCGTTCATTGCGTGGGAACGGTTATTACCGGTCACCGGGCGCTTTCCAGTTACCTGGCAAACTCGTGACATGTCTATTCTCCAAAAATCAAATCAGCTCGAGCTTTAAAAATAAGGTCTTGGCCGCCTCGTCAGGCTCGGAGCCCATCCAGGCGAGTTCAATGTGAACCCGCTGAGCAGGCCCAATGCCAAACCCGAGATTCTCAAAGGTGGCGTAGTATACGCCCTGCGGCGCTGGTGCTCAAGTCCCGAACAGATAAAGATCCCTGCGGATCGTGCAAAATTACTGCATCTGGTGGTTAAATCAGCCCGCTGACGCTTATACGTTCATGATAGCCAGCCTCTTTCAGCGAAAGAAACATATTCACCGCGCCCAATGACAATATGGTCCAGCACCCGAATATTCAGTAGCTGACAGGCGAGAATAACCTGCTGAGTCACATCACGATCCGCTCTGCTGGGCTGCGCAATGCCGGAAGGATGGTTGTGAGCCAGCGCCAGCGCCGCCGCGTTGCGCTTCAGCGCCTGCCGGACAATCTCTCGCGGATGAACTTCAACGCTGTTCAGCGTGCCGGAAAACATTTCGCTCGCCTCAATAACCCGATGCTGATTATCGAAGAAGATAACCATGAATATTTCGCGCTCCCGATGCGCCAACGCGCTGTAAAGGTAATTAAGCATGTCCGTTGGGGTGCCAATTACCGATTTTTCTAACGCTTCACTACAGGTAAAGAAGCGCCGTGCCAGCTCAGCAACGGCATTGAGCTGAGCATATTTGGCCGTCCCCACGCCGTCGATGCGGGAAAACGCTTTTTTTTCTGCGGTCATCAACTGATACAGCGAGCCAAACTCAGCAATAAGCTGCTCTGCCAGCGTCATCACATGCACGCCTTTGCAGCCCGTGCGCAAAAAAATAGCCAGCAATTCCGCATCGGTTAACGCGCCCGCGCCGCCCTGCAATAACTTCTCACGAGGCGGTGTGCCCAACCACTGTTTATCCATTTTCATCGCTCCTTCCTGGAAGGTAAAAATCATGGCATTATATACAGTAGTCATCAAGAGATACATTACTGCATGTCGAGCTGGCTCGCAAAGACAACCTCGTGCTAAAAGGCAGGCTCAGGAGTGTGGTAAAATAGTTTTTTTCAGAGCGAAAGTCGCCGCGTCAGGCGGACTTCACGGGCGGAAACAGCATGATGGGATTAACCGGTAAACACATCGTTTTAGGTGTAAGCGGCGGCATTGCGGCCTATAAAACACCTGAACTGGTCAGACGATTGCGCGATCGCGGCGCGGACGTTCGCGTTGTGGTGACCGAGGCGGCGAAAGCGTTTATTACGCCGCTCAGCCTTCAGGCGGTCTCGGGCTATCCGGTTTCTGACGATCTGCTCGACCCGGCGGCCGAAGCCGCTATGGGCCACATTGAACTGGGCAAATGGGCTGATTTAGTCATTCTCGCTCCCGCCACCGCTGATGTGATCGCGCGGGTCGCAGTCGGCATGGCGAATGACCTGCTGACCACCGTCTGCCTGGCAACGCCCGCGCCCATTGCCGTTGTCCCGGCCATGAATCAACAAATGTATCGCGCACGGCCAACGCAGCACAATTTACAGGTGCTGGCTGACCGCGGCGTACTTATCTGGGGGCCCGATAGCGGCAGCCAGGCCTGCGGCGACGTCGGGCCAGGCCGTATGCTGGATCCGCTGGCCATTGTCGACGAGGCGGTTAAGTGGTCTTCCCCCGTAACCGATCTGCAACATCTGAATATTATGATCACCGCCGGGCCAACGCGCGAAGCGCTCGACCCGGTGCGTTTCATCAGCAATCACAGCTCAGGCAAGATGGGTTTCGCTATTGCCGCCGCCGCCGCAAAGCGGGGCGCCAACGTCACGCTGGTGAGTGGGCCGGTAACCTTGAGCACGCCGCCGGGAGTTAAACGCGTTGACGTCACCACCGCGCTGGAAATGCAGTCAGCAGTCATGTCGGACGTCGCTCAACAGCAGATTTTTATTGGTACGGCAGCGGTAGCGGATTACCGCGCGGAAGAGATTGCGTCGGAAAAAATTAAAAAACAGGGTGATGAAATCACCCTTAAGATGGTAAAAAACCCGGATATCGTTGCCGGTGTGGCAACTAAAACGGAAGGACGGCCCTATGTGGTCGGATTTGCCGCCGAAACCCAGAATGTGGAAGAATACGCGCAACAAAAACGACTACGAAAAAATCTGGATTTAATTTGCGCTAACGATGTTTCAAAAGCCGGGCAGGGGTTCAACAGTGATACCAATGCCCTGCATCTTTTTTGGCAGAATGGAGACAAAGCCTTGCCGCTCAGCGACAAGTCGCTCCTTGGCCAAACTTTACTGAACGAGATAATCAGCCGTTATGACGACAAAAATCGACGTTAAGATTTTAGATCCGCGTGTGGGGAAAGACTTCCCGCTACCAACCTATGCCACCACCGGTTCTGCGGGCCTCGATCTGCGTGCATGCCTTGATGAGGCTGTTTCTCTGGCAGCGGGTGCGACCACGCTTATTCCTACAGGGCTGGCGATACATATCGGCGATCCGCAGTTAGCAGCGGTCATTTTACCGCGTTCCGGTTTAGGTCATAAGCACGGTGTGGTTCTGGGTAATCTGGTTGGATTGATTGACTCTGACTATCAGGGCCAGCTGATGGTTTCGGTCTGGAACCGGAGTCAGGACGCCTTTACTATCGAACCGGGCGAGCGCATCGCGCAGATGGTGTTTGTCCCGGTTGTACAGGCTGACTTCAACGTGGTTGAGACCTTTGATACCAGCGTTCGCGGTGAAGGCGGTTTCGGGCATTCAGGACGCCAGTAGCCGTTTATTTTCCGCGCCTGTAGCAATTAACTTGTCTTTTTTCCGCCGTGAGCGCTCTGCTCGCGGATGTTGCATGGCTATTTGCCGTTCAAGGTGATATTTCAGGGGTTTTACAGGACATGGCAGAAAAAAAGAGTGCGAAAAGGAATCGTCGCGAAGAAATACTGCAAGCGCTGGCGCAGATGCTGGAATCCAGCGATGGAAGCCAGCGTATTACCACAGCCAAGCTTGCAGCCAGCGTGGGCGTCTCTGAAGCAGCACTGTATCGACACTTTCCCAGCAAAACGCGGATGTTTGACAGCCTGATCGAATTTATCGAAGACAGCCTGATTACCCGCATCAATCTGATCTTAAAGGATGAAAAAGAGACGTTGCCGCGGCTGCGTTTAATTATTCAACTCATTCTTGGATTTGGCGAACGTAATCCAGGCCTGACCCGTATTCTGACCGGCCACGCGCTGATGTTTGAACAGGACCGCCTGCAAAGCCGCATCAATCAGCTGTTTGAGCGTATTGAAGTGCAGCTACGCCAGGTACTTCGTGAAAAAGTCATGCGCGAAGGCGAAGGCTTTACCACTGACGAAACGCTGCTGGCGAGCCAGCTATTGGCTTTCTGTGAAGGTATGCTTTCCCGCTTTGTACGTTCAGGATTTCGCTACCGGCCAACGGTAGACTTCGATACCCGCTGGCCGCTACTCGCTTCACAGTTGGTATAACGCGTTACGGGCCAGCAGTGGCCGGCCCGCCTGATAATCAGATGCCATACGTTTGACGATAATGGCGCACCGAAGCCAGATGATCTGCCAGTTCAGGCTTCTCCTCCAGATAGGCAATCAGCTCATTGAGGGTAATGATCGAGATCACCTTACAGTGATAATCACGTTCGACTTCCTGAATAGCGGACATCTCGCCACGCCCACGCTCCTGGCGATCTAACGAAATCAGCACGCCGGCCAGCGAGGCATTGTTCGCCGTAATAATTTCCATTGACTCGCGGATCGCGGTGCCCGCGGTAATCACATCATCAACCAGCATGATGCGTCCCCTGAGCGTGCTGCCAACCAGCGTACCGCCTTCACCATGTGTTTTTGCCTCTTTACGGTTAAAACAGTAAGGGACATCGCGGTCGTGATGATCGGCCAACGCCACGGCCGTGGTGGTGGCAATAGGAATGCCTTTATAAGCAGGCCCAAAGATCAAATCGAAGTCAATGCCGGAATCAACCAGCGCCTGCGCGTAAAAACGCCCCAGCAAAGCCAGATCGCGACCGGTGTTAAACAGGCCCGCATTGAAAAAATAGGGGCTTTTACGCCCTGATTTCAACGTGAACTCACCAAACTTCAGCACCTGCTTGTTAATGGCGAATTCAATAAATTGGCGCTGCCAGGCTTTCATCTCTCGCTCCTCACATTCATAAAAAAGGCGACTCATAAGTCGCCTGGTAACATCAGTTTTGCAATGCGGCCTTCTGCGCCGCGATCAGCGTATCAATACCGCCTCGCGCGAGGGACAGCAGGTTAAGCAGCTCATCATGGCTGAACGGCTCGCCCTCGGCCGTTCCCTGCACTTCAATCATTCGCCCGTCTTCGGTCATCACGACGTTCATATCTGTTTCGGCGGCGGAATCCTCAACGTACTCAAGATCGCAGAGCGCTTCACCGTTAACGATGCCAACGGAAACCGCCGCCACCATGCCTTTCATCGGACTGGCTTTAAGTTTACCGACAGAAACCAGATGATTAAGCGCATCTGCCAGCGCAACGCAGGCACCGGTGATAGACGCGGTACGGGTGCCGCCGTCGGCCTGAAGCACGTCGCAATCGAGCGTAATCGTAAATTCGCCCAACGCCTTGAGATCGAGGGCCGCACGCAGGGAACGGGCAATCAGACGCTGAATTTCCAGCGTTCTGCCGCCCTGCTTGCCTTTAGCGGCTTCACGCGCGTTGCGGCTGTGTGTGGCGCGCGGCAGCATGCCGTATTCTGCGGTCACCCATCCCTGGCCCTGCCCTTTCAGAAAACGCGGAACGCCCTCTTCGATGGTGGCGGTACACAGCACTTTAGTATCGCCAAATTCAACCAGAACGGCGCCTTCGGCGTGTTTAGTGTAGTGACGAGTCAGTTTAACGGGACGCACCTGTTGCGCGCTTCGGCCTGCTGGACGCATGGTTTCTCTCCGGCTAGCAAATCATGATTGGCTGCGCATTATACGGATTTCGTCGTCGAATGCCTATGCCAGCCCTGGTGATTGAAGTCTGGCACAGGATTGCGTTGCAGGCAGTAACTCAGTCAAGCGTCTTGCGATAGGTTTTTAAACCAATAAATATCACCACCACCGCGATAGCACACATCGGCAAAAGGTCGGGAAGAAGTTCCGCCAGCGTATAGCCTTTCAACATAACGCCTTTAATCAGCCGGATAAAATAGGTGAGCGGCAGGCACGACCCTATTATTTGTGCCCAGGCGGGCATGCTGATAAAGGGGCTGATAAAACCGGAAAGCATGACAGAAGGAATAAAGTAGAACGAGGACATCTGCAACGCCTGAAGCTGATTTTGCGCAACGCTTGAAATACTGATGCCAATGGACAGACAAAGAAAGATGTAAATAATCAGGATGGTCAACAGCAAGAAAACGCTGCCCGCTAAGGGAATGCCAAACATGACCACGGAACAGAAAAGGATCAGCAGGGATTGAAAAAGCCCGATAAGCACAAACGGCGTAATTTTACCCACTATGACTTCAAAACCCGTTACCGGTGAAATCAGTAAGTTTTCCATCGCGCCATTTTCACGTTCACGCGTAATAGCCAGTGCCGTCATCAAAATCAGGGTGGTGCTCAGTATCGAACCGATAATACCCGGGATAGTATTGTATTGCGTAATCCCTTCCGGATTGAATTTACGGTGAATAATCAGATCGAAAACATCTTTCCCCGCCGCACCTTTTAAAGCGGGAGGGAGATCGCCGTTAAGCATGGTTTTCGAAGATTGAGCAATGGCGCTCAGCGCGTTTCCAATGGTCATCGGATCGATGGCATCCCCCTCAACCAGCAGCTGAGGCTTCTCTCCCCGCAGGATTTTTCGGGTAAAGCCTGCCGGTATCGTCACGGTGAATATCACGTCGCCCTTAACAAAAAGTTCTCGTGCTTCCGCTTCACTGGCGACCGGACGCATAGAAAAATAGTCTGTATTTTGCGCCGCGGCGACAAAAACCTGGCTCAGATGGCCGGAGTCATAATTCAGCAAAGCGGTGGGGATATTTCGTGCATCCATATTTACCGCGTAACCCAGAATGACCAGCTGAAAAAGCGGTGTCAGGAAAACCATTGCCACACTGACTTTGTCGCGGCGTAGTTCGTGCATTTCCTTAATCACCACGCCCAGCCAGCGCATAAACGAAAAATTAAACATCCCTTTAATCACCATTATTTTTCATTAGCCAGGTAAAGGCATCTTCCAGGTTGGTATCTACTTCACTTACCTCGTATTCAGCAGAGACAATCTGCGCGATGATTTCCTTTAATTTCTCTCTTTCACCAGACGTTGCATAAAGCGAGTTGCCAAATATAACGGTCTGCTCAACGCCCGGAATTTTCTGCAATCTGTTTTCGATGGCCGTCAGGAAACGGCCGCGTATTTGTATGGTGGTGAGGTTTTGCGCCTTAATAATCGACGAAATCGTACCGCTGGCTAACAAATTGCCGTAAGAGAGATAAGCCAATTTATGACATCGCTCGGCTTCATCCATATAGTGCGTACTAACCAGAATGGACATTCCCTCGGCAGACAGGTGATGCAACGTTTGCCAGAACTCTCTTCGCGCCTTTGGATCGACGCCCGCGGTTGGCTCATCCAGAAACAGCAGCGAAGGCTTATGCAGCATACAGGCAGCCAGCGCCATCCTCTGTTTCCAGCCACCAGAGAGCATGTTGGCCTGCTGGTGCTGACGGGAAGCCAGCCCCATCTCGTCAAGCGTCTGCTCCACACATTGCTTACGCGCTTCCAGACCATGCAGACGGGCCATAAACATCAGATTTTCGCGTATGGTAAGATTGCCCCACATTGAAAAGTGCTGGGTCATATAACCAATACGCCTTTTAATTCTCTCTCGCTGCGTAAAAATGTCCATGCCCAGGCATCGCCCTTCACCCGAGTCAGGCGTAATCAGGCCGCACATCATGCGTATTGAGGTGGTTTTACCGCTGCCGTTGGGGCCAAGGAAACCATATATTTCCCCTTTAGCCACTTGCAGCGAAAAATCTTTTACGACGTGATTTTTTCCGAAATATTTATTGAGATTGTTTACGTCAATGCATAACTCACTCATTGGAAACAATCTCCACCCTCGCCGGCTGACCAATATTTATGTATTGCGCCTGCGCTTTGTCAGGAACGGCTTCAGCCATAAATATCAATTTTTCGCGTCGATGCGTGCTGTAAATAACCGGCGGAGAGTACTCGGCCTGAGGGTTAATATAATTAATGTGTCCTGACACCGGTTCTTCTCTGCCGTCAAGCCAGATTCTCACCTTCATTCCCACCTGAACAGTGGCCAGCCTCTTTTCAGGAATATAAATGCGTATTTTAATATTTTCAGGCGGCAGCAAACTGATAACAGGCTGTCCGGCGGCGGCACGTTCACCCTGGCGATAGATAATGTCATGCACGCGCGCGCCAACGGGCGCAACAATCATGCTTTGCTCACTATCCCAAACGGCTTTGTCCCATTGCAATCTGGCGGACTCAACACGCGCTGACTGATTATCAATTTGTGACTGTCGGGAGGGAAGCTGCTTAACCTTTAACTGCCTGGACAGCTCATCAACGTGAGATTTTTTCTGCGTCAGATCTTCTTGTGCGTTTTCCAGTTCAGCGGCTGAAATCACCTTAGTGGCGTAAAGCTTTTGATAGCGCTCAAGGTGGTTTTTTGCCAGCCTTGCAGCAGAACGCGCACGTTCGAGTTGCGCATAAATAATACTTAACTCATCGGGACGTTCTCCCGATTCCAGATTAGTTAACAGCGCCTTTTCAGCCTGATAATTCTTTTCCGCAATGCGCAACGCATTTTGTGAAGTGTAACCTTCCATCTTTACCAACGGCTGGCCCTTTTCTACCCGTTCGCCCTTACTGACCAGTAGCGCTTCCACCTTTTCGGAAGCAGCATGGGACAGATAGATAAAATCGGCGTGGGAATACCCTGAAAGATATTGCGACTCAGGATCATTACAGCTCATCAGATGCAGAGCACCAACAAAGAGGAAAATTTTTTTACCGATAAATTTCATTAAAAGATCCAAATGAACCAAACCCGGAAGACATGTTCGTCAGGCATCGGCCTGCTGTTTCAGAAAGCAGGTTACCCTCAGCTTTAAATTATCACTTCTCAACATCGGTCTGCGGCCTGCTTAAATAATGCATGTGATACATATTTTTAAGCTTCTCTACTTCACAACAATTCAGTCCGGCAATGGAATTAAAGCTTTTGTCTTCAACAAAACAATATAGTTTTGATCCACCTGGTTTATACCACTTCGCCGCTTGTTTATAAGGCCACGGCAGCTCACAATTCAGTTCTTTTAAGTGGCTGAGCAGTTTCTTCCAGTCTTTTTCGAAATCTTCGCCTGCAAAATAATCGCTAACAGTAATGTCCGATACGAGATAGGGCTGAGTTAAACAGCACGCGTCTTTGTCTACAGAGAAATAAAGCTGATAAAATCCCACGATCAGCTGTTGCGCTTTTCGGGGGTAGTTACCCGGAATAGTTAATACGCCCAGCAGATACTTACAATCAGTCTGGGTATTAATGAAATAAAAAATCCCTTTCCACAATATATCCAGCGCGTTAGTTCGTTGATACTGTCGCTGGATAAATCCCCGGCCAATCTCAACGCTTTGACGAATTTGTGGCAAACACATCTCGTTGTAATGAAATAGATGATGACTGTAAAGTCCTTCCACACCACGCCTGTCAATCTGCTTTCCGGCAGGGATCAAACGGTAAGCGCCCGCAATTTCCAGATGATGAGGATCCCACAAAATGACATGATAATATTCTCTGTCATAGATATCATTATCACGCTTTTCACCGGTTCCCGCCCCAATAGCCCGAAAACATATTTCTCTTAATCGCCCCAGCTCATTAAGTATCGGTGAATAAATTTCGCCTCGATAGTGATAAAGAAAGAGCACTTTCCCATCGCTATTTGTTCGTAAAATCTCGCACTTGTTTAGCGCGTTATGCAACAAAGACCTCTCTTCAGGCCTGGCGATGGGTGGAGATTGGGGAAGAACACCTGGCTTGCCTGGACCGACGTTAATCAGATGTTTTTTGCAGTCATCAACGACTGCTTTATATGTGTTTTTATCCATTCCGGAAATGTTTATCTGCCTGGATATTTTTATTCTTCGCGTTTTTCCTTTATGCTTCAGGCATTCACGGCAAAGCATGAGATTAGAGAGTGGACGCCAGATGGCCGCAGCCAGATAATAAAAAAAACTGTTTCTCCCCTGAATATGAACCGGAACCAGAGCCGCATTATATTTTACTGCAAGGCGAAGAAATCCCTCCTGCCACGGCGCCTCACGCAGGCCAAATAACGTAAGACCGGCAAGTTTACCCGCAGGGAATATAATTAACACGCCATTCTGCGCAAGGTGATCGTTCATCTCCTTAAGCTGTTTATGACTCATCTTTCCCTGCATATTTCTTATGCCGATGGCGATGTCTTTCACCTGTGGAAATAACAGCGTCAGAACATGATTCGCGACAATCTTTATATCTTTCCTTACCTGAGAAACGGTATTAATCACCATCAAGCCATCAAGAACGGTAGGATGATTGGAAAAAACGATTGTCGGTCCCTGAGCAGGAATATTATCATAATCACTAAAGTGCGTTTCTGCACGTAAACCCAGCTGATCCGCAACGTCTTCCGTCCATTCAATGCCTCTTTTATCAGCGATGCTTTCTAGTGCAGAGGCTAACTTATCCTCCCCCACTATCCACTTGATAAACTTCTTTAACAAAGATGGAATGGATTTATTTGGAAAAAACTCCATGATAATTCGTTCAATACTGTCCATAGTAACCTTTAAAATCCAATTATTAAAGCCTGAACGTCCATGTGCGATGCATATAAATTATGCATTTACTTTATGGTAAACTCTATCCCTTGAGTATAATACAAAGCAAGAAATTTATGATAAAAATACAGTATTATGACTTAAATCTGGAATTTTTATCATTAGTTTACGCCAATTATATGTCGTACGTTTTAGAAAAATATAGCTGTTTCACTCCAGGAATTCGTTTTATCACGAAATATGCTTTTAAACCCGACCACTCAGAAAGCAGGGGGAATAAAAACTGACCACAAGATTAAATTGTATAATTTCTCTTCCTGAAGACCATTTCATCACATCAATGACTTTCATAATAATAATATTATTTTGCGCGCCTCTGCGTTAAGTAACACATTTCTAAACTCATTTTCCAAAGGTTGACAGAACGTCTGTCAAGGTGCCGCCTCCATCGCTATAATCCCCTTATCTTTTTCTGACTACAGGTATGCAAAATGATCCGCAGCATGACCGCTTACGCCCGACGCGAAACTAAAGGAAGCTGGGGCAGTGCCGCCTGGGAGCTTCGCTCCGTTAATCAACGCTATTTGGAAACTTACATCCGTTTACCCGAGCAGTTTCGGGGTCTGGAACCGGTCATTCGTGAGCGTATACGCAATCGACTGACGCGCGGAAAAATTGAATGCAACCTGCGTTACGATGCCGACCCTGGCGCACAAACATCGTTAGTCCTGAATGAAAAACTGGCTATCCAGCTTGTTCAGGCGGCTAACTGGGTCAAAATGCAAAGCGATGAGGGTGAAATTAACCCTGTCGATATTTTGCGTTGGCCCGGCGTAATGTCGGCTGGCGAGCAGGATCTTGACGCCATCTCCGCCAAACTGCTGGTTGCGCTGGATACGGCGCTGGACGAGTTCATCATTGCTCGCGAGAGCGAAGGCGCGGCACTGAAATCACTTATTGAACAGCGACTGGAAGGCGTCAGCACAGAGGTGACAAAAGTGCGCGCGCAAATGCCTGAAGTGCTGAAGTGGCAGCGGGATCGTCTGGTCAGCAAGCTTGAGGAAGCGCAGGTACAGTTGGATAACAACCGTGTTGAGCAGGAGCTGATTATGCTGGCGCAGCGCGTAGACGTGGCTGAAGAGTTGGACCGACTTGAGGCGCATGTTAAAGAAACCTATAACATTTTGAAAAAGAAAGAGGCAGTGGGACGCCGCCTCGACTTTATGATGCAGGAATTTAACCGCGAGTCGAACACGCTGGCCTCTAAATCGATCAACGCCGAGGTAACCACCTCCGCTATTGAGTTGAAGGTGTTAATTGAGCAGATGCGCGAGCAGATTCAGAATATTGAGTAACACCCTTTCCGCCCACCTTTCGGTGGGCGTCTTTTCTTCGATTTACCCCTTAAATCAGGCTGAAACCGCCGTTTTTCGAACCTTTTCCGAGGTGCGCTGAAACGCCTCGCCGTTACTGTCAAACAGATGCGTATGGAACGCAGGAATGGTCAGCCCGACTTCGTCGCCCAGCAACGGCTGCCGTTCGCCTGAGTAACGAATAACCACTGGATCACTGCCCGCCACGTCGACATAAAAATAGGCCGCTTCGCCCAGGTGTTCAATGTGCTGCACACTGCCGGATAAATGCGCATGCTCAGGCGCACAAAGCTGCACGTGCTCGGGGCGAATACCAACATTGACCGCGTCGCCCACGTTTGCCGCAGCGGCATTCACCTGCACGCTGATCGCCTTACCGTTAATCAACCGCACGCTGGCGGCCTCCGTATCACCCGTTATCAGTTCACCAGGCAGAAAATTCATTTTGGGTGAACCAATAAAGCCCGCCACAAATTCATTCACCGGATGATGATAAAGATCGAGCGGATGGCCAACCTGCGCCACAGAACCTTTTGTTAACATCGCCGGGCCGCTGTTCAGCAAGACAATTTTGTCCGCCAGAGTCATGGCTTCCACCTGGTCGTGCGTCACATAGATCATTGTGTTTCCCAGCCGGTGGTGCAGCCGGGCTATCTCCACGCGTGTGGCGACGCGCAGTGAAGCATCCAGGTTGGAGAGCGGCTCATCGAACAAAAACACTTCAGGATCGCGGACGATTGCGCGACCTATCGCCACACGCTGGCGCTGACCGCCGGAGAGCGCCTTGGGCAGGCGCTGCAACAGTGGCTCCAGTTGCAGGATTTTTGCAGCATTCATCACGCGCTGTTCAATCTCTGCTTTCTCTTTTTTCGCCAGTTTCAGGTTGAACGCCATGTTTTCGTAAATCGTCATGTGCGGATAGAGCGCGTAGCTCTGAAAAACCATTGCCACCCCGCGCCCGGCGGGCGGCAGCGTATTAACCACGGTTCCGCCGATTGAAATCTCCCCGGCGCTGATGGTTTCAAGACCGGCAATCATTCGCATCAGCGTTGATTTTCCGCAGCCTGACGGCCCGATAAACACGCAAAATTCGCCGTGTTGAATTTCAAGATCGACGTTATTAATGACCTGCGTATCGTGAAAGCGCTTAAAGACATTTTTCAGACGAATGGTGGACATCTTTTTTTCCTCGCGTGCGCTATTTCACGCCGCCCATGGTCAGGCCGCGTACCAGATGCTTTTGCACCAGCAGCCCCAGAATCAGCATTGGTAACATCACCAGCGTTCCCGCCGCCGTCAGCGGGCCCCACTCCGTTCCCTGGAAGGTCAGGAACGACGTGATGGCAACCGGCAGCGTCTGCGTTGCGTCGCCGGAAAGCGTCAGGACAATCTGGAATTCGTTCCAGATAAAGAACAGCGTCAGTACGCCAGAGGCCGCCAGGCCCGTACGGGCAAGCGGCAGCATCACGCTGCGAAAGATCCGCCACTCGCTGGCGCCATCCACCAGCGCCGCTTCGCGCAGCTCGGGAGGAATATCTTCAAAAAAGGTCGTCACCATCAGAATGGTAAAGGGCACGTTTGCCACGGTGTAGACCACAATCAGCACCAGATAGCTGTCCGTCATGCCCAGCGAGGTGATGAGGTAATAGGCCGGCAGCACCAGCATGATGACCGGCGCAAAACGCAGGCTCATGATGAAACGCTTCGCGCGTCCTTTCCGCTCGATAAAAAACACCAGCCCATAGGCAAACAGCGCGCCGAACAACAGGCAGAGCAGCGTTGAAACAAACGAGATAAACAGGCTGTTGCCAAAGGCGCGAAGAAAATCGCCGTTGCTCAATACCTGCCGATAGTTGTCAAGAATGGGCGTAAACCACAGCTTTGGCGGCATGGCGAACGCGTCAATATAGGTTTTTAATGAAAGCGTCACCAGCCAGTAAATGGGCAGCAGAAAGAACGCGAGGATCACCGCCAGCAGCAGATAAAAACCGATCCGTTTAATCATTTTACGCCTCCTTCATGATGCGTTTGCTGGCAAACGAAAGCACCACAATCACCATCAGCGTATTCAAAATAGCGATGACCACCGCTTCGCTGATGCGGAAATCCTGAAAACCAGTCAGATACGCAAACATATTGGTGGTTTCCGTCGCCAGCGCCGGCCCGCCGCGGGTCATAACGTAAATCAGGTCAAAGGATTTAAAGGCGTCGATCATGCGCAGAAAGAGCGCGATCATGATGATGGATTTCATCATTGGCAGCTTGATAAACGCCAGCAGCCGCCAGCCGCGCGCGCCATCCAGCTCCGCCGCCTCCAGCGGCTCAGTCGGTAGCGCGTCCAGCCCGGCGGACACCAGCAGAATGATAAAAGGCGTCCACTGCCAGACATCGGCCAGGATCAGCGATGCCATGGCGGTTTGCGGGCTGCCCAGCCAGTCAACGGGCGCCAGGCCCACCAGGCCAATCAGCCAGTTAAACAAGCCGGCATTAGGATCGTAAAAAATACGCCATATCAGGCCACCCACGATCGGCGTGACGATCATCGGCAACAGCAGCAATGCTCTCACCAGCCTGCGGCCAAAAAAATCGCGGCTGATAAATAGCGCGATGGCGCAGCCCAGCACCAGCTCTACCGCAATCGAACCCGCGACGTAAACCAGCGTGTGCCAGAGGGAATACCACAACCTGGGCTGCTGGATAACGTCAATGAAATTGGCCAGGCCGACAAAATCGAAGGGCGGCGGCGACATCAGATCGATATCGAAAATGGCCAGGTAAATGGCATAACCCAGCGTATAGAGCGACACGGCCAGCAACAGTATCAACAGCGGAAGCGTAAAAGCCTGCTGCGTCAGTTTTACTTTCATAGCTTTCCCGGCGAGATAGTGGGCGCCGGGGAAACGCCCCGGCGAATCAGGTTAACGGGACAGCGCCTTGTCGTTGCGGCTGTTGGCTTCCTGAAGAGCGCTCTCAATCGACTTCGTTCCTGCCAGCGCCTGCGACAGCGCAATGCCGGTATTGTTGATAATCTGCGTGGCCTGCGGCACGGTAGGCAGATAGGCCGCATTGCCATTTTTCAACGCGTCCAGCATGCCGTCTTTGAAGGCGCCATAGCGTTGGGTAAAGGCTTCGCTGTTTATCGCGCCAAGCGAACTGACGCCCGCATTGGGATTCAACTCAACGGACTTCATCTGCGTCTGCTGGCTGGTCGCCCAGCTGACAAATTTCCACGCCGCATCCTGATGCTTACTGGCGCTGGCAATATAAAGCCCATGAACCTGGAGCGCGCCGCTGTTGCCCGCATGGTTTCCAGGCTGGGCCGGAACCGGCGCATAGCCCACTTTACCGACCACCGAAGACTCCTTCGGATCTTCGTTAAAGCCGCCATTTACCGTGGAGTCGATGGTCATCGCCGCTTTGCCCTGCTGAAAAACCAGGCGGTTTTCCTGCCAGCCAAAGTTGGCCGCGCCGATTGGGCCATAATTTTTCAGAATATTAACAAAGGCATTGGTCGCTTCTGTCGCCTGCGGTGAAGCCACCGCCGACTTCCCGTCTTTTATCCACTGGCCGCCATATCCCCAAAGGAACGCCGCCCAGGCAAAGGTGTTCTGAATGCCTTGCGCACCGCGCAGCGTGATACCGGCCACGTTGCCGCCGCTTTTCTCCTTGATGGTTTTCGCGGCGGCCGCCAACTCGTCGAAGGTTTTCGGTACGGCAATGCCATACTGCTGGAAGAGATCTTTGCGATACATCAGGAAGGTGCTTTCACCGTAAACCGGCAGCCCGTAATAGTGCTCTTTATAGCGCAGCGTATCGGCATAGCTTTTAACGAAATCGCCAGCGTCGAAAAGCGCCGTGTCGGCTTTCATCCACTTATCCACCGGCGTGATATAGCCTGCCGAGGCGTAACCCACCGCGTGAACCCAGTCATCCATGACCACGTCGTATCGACCGCTGCGGGAAGAGAACGCCAGCAGCGCTTTTGAGGTGAGATCGCTGTAGGGCACAATTTCCGCCTGCACGTGGATGCCGGTTTGTTTTTCAAACTCTGGCAGCAGCGCCTTAAGAGAATCACTGGTGCTGTGCCCTTCCAGCAGCACGCGAAGCGTTTCCTGCGCGGTGGCCGGGCCTGTCAGTAACAATGCGCCAAGCGCGGCGGCGATTCGAATCGTTTTCATGTTCATCACATCCCCTGGTTATAACAGCAAAAGGTCAGACCCGAACGATCTCGCCGGTGCGGGCAGATTCCATGATCGCCAGCGTAATGCGCAGCGCTTCGTTCGCCTCTTCGCCGGTTGCAACAGTCGTGGTGCCGTTACGCACATCGCTGGCAAACGCCATCAGCTCTTCGCGCAGATCGCCTTTGATTTCGCCCTGGCTGAGCGGCCAGTGCTGTGTGTCGATATAGCGGTTCATACTTTCACTGGCGTGGTAAAGGCCGGATTCGCCGCACTCTACTTCCAGTAAACCCTGTGTGGTGAGGATCGACATTTTGGCATCAAGCAGCGTGCGTGAACCGGCCGGAAGCGCCCAGGCACTTTCAAGATTCACCACGCTGCCGTCGGCGAAGCGGATAATGGCGAATACCGCGTCTTCCGTGCCCAGATGGCCCAGTCGCTTATTGGTGGTTTGCGCGTAAACGCTGACCGGTTTGGTGTTCTCCAACAGCCACAGCACCATATCGACATCATGCACCGTGACGTGCAAAGGCAGCGGTAAACTGCCCCCATAGCGTGCCGGGCCTTCAATGGCCGGACTGTTACGACGCGCGGCAATGTGACTAATCTCGCCAGCCTCGCCGGAAGCAATGATTTCTCTGGCACGGGAGTAGCGCGGATCGAACCGCAGCAAAAAGCCGATACCCAGTTTTACGCCGGCATCCCTGGCTGCCCGAACAATTGCCTTGCCGTCTTCCAGCGTTGCCGCAATGGGTTTTTCAAGGAAAATGTGCTTCCCTGCCTTCGCCGCAGCCAGCGCAGGCGCAAGATGCAGGTCATCTTTTGTGCAAATGCTGACGATATCAAGATCTTCCCGCGCCAGCATGTCGTTAAAATCTTCATAGCAGTGCAGATCGGGTATCCAGGCCTTAAGCGCTTCACCTCGCGCCCTGTCAGGATCGGCAACGCCAACAACCTCGACGCCGTACATCTGCTGCCAGACCCGGGCATGCATCGCCCCCATAAAGCCTGCGCCTGCGACGCCGACCTTGATAACGCCCTCTTTCATCTCATCTTCCTCTGTGCCTGATTGATTAAATCGCATCGTGACGTTGACTCAGCGTCTGATAGCAGACAGTTATTCAATTACCATGCCAGAATAAATCCAGATAGATACCAGAAAAGAAACGGCTTAAATTTAAGCAACTTACCCTGAACAGGCGCATACCCACCTGATTTCAGCCTGTTATACGTCTCGTCAGGAACGCTTGTCCAGTATAATTTTAGTGCAACTGAAGAAAATACGAGCACCATCACTGTGCATACATATAATTTTAAAATACCAATTTACAAATCTGGTATTATTATGGTTATGTGTCTGTCGTGGCGGTTAACCTAAGGAAGATCAGAACAGTGATTGACATAAACCAGCTGAAAAACCGGCTTGTCGTCTCCTGTCAGCCCGTGACAGACGGGCCGATGGATCATGTTGATATCGTGGTGGCGATGGCAAAAAGCGCTGAGGCGGCAGGTGCCAGCGCGGTACGCATCGAAGGCGTTGAGAACGTTCGACAGGTGGCAAAGAATTTGCATATACCCATCATTGGCATTGTGAAACGCGATCTGGATGATTTTCCTGTGCGTATTACGCCATTTATTGCTGATATTACCGCGCTGGCCGGGGCGGGCGCTGACATTGTGGCTTTCGATGCTACCCGGCGTGCCCGTCCGGTATCGGTGGAAGAACTTTATCAGCACGCTCGCCGGTTAGGGTTGCGGGTTATGGCGGACTGCGCCACGTTAGACGACGGCATCAACGCGGCGGCGCTCGGCTGCGATTTTATCGGCTCAACGCTTTCTGGTTACACTGCGGAAACGGTCGATCAGCCGATGCATCGTCCGGATCTGGAACTGATCGGCGCGCTGGCAAAACGCGGCTGTCGCGTCATGGCTGAAGGACGTATTCGCGAACCGGCTCAGGCGGCAGCAGCATTGCAGGCTGGCGCATTCGCTGTCACCGTCGGCTCGGCCATTACCCGCATAGAGCATATTACCGAGTGGTATCGAAGCGCGCTGGATGACGCGGCGAAAAGAGGATAACACCGATGATCCTGGCCCTGGATATTGGCGGCACCAAGCTTTCTGCGGCATGGATTGAAGATGGCCACTGCGTGGCGCGCCGTCAGATAGCTATGCAGTACAGCGAGGCGGCGTTTTTGACGGCGCTACAAAAACTGACGCGTTCCGACTACCCGGTCGAAAAGGTGGCGGTCGCCACTACCGGCTATCTGCGCGACGGACGCGTGTGGTCGGTGAATTTGAATACTATCCCTTTCTGGAAAGGCTTCCCGCTTGCTGACGTACTGACCCAGCGGTTCAACTGTCCGGTAATTATGCTTAACGATGCGCAGGCGGCGGCGTGGGGAGAATACCTTCCCCGCCGTTCGCGCATCCGCAATCTGCTGTTCATTACGCTCTCCACCGGTGTGGGTGGCGGCCTGATTTGCGACGGAGAATTGCGTTCCGGCCCGCACGGCCTGGCGGGGCACATAGGCCATGCAACCGTCAACGTCTCACCGCTCGATGAAACAGAGAGCCGCTGCGGCTGCGGGCGGCAGGGCTGCCTTGAGCATGTGGCTTCCGGTACGGCTCTGGCACGCCAGGCAACGGCGCTGTTACAGCAACCGCTTGACAGCCGCCAGCTTTTCGCGCTGGCGGCCAGCCATCCGCAGGCAGAGGCCATTTTATTGAATGCAGCGCGGGCAGTGGCGCAGGCTATCGCCGATACGCTAATGCTGGTGGATATTGAAGAGGTGGTCATTGGCGGCAGCGTGGGCATGGCGGACGGTATGCTGTTGCGTATTCAGCAGGCGCTGAATGCCTTTCCGCCGCTGTTTAACCTGCCGGTAACGTCTGCCGCAGGTGGGGCCGATACGGGGTTAATCGGCGTGGCTGACTGGGCGGCGCGGCGGTAAGCGTTTACTCCGACGGCGTGACGTCGCGCTGAAGCTCCACCAAAAAGTCGTAGCTGTCTCCGCGATACCAGGTATGTGTGTATTCAATTGGTCGACCATCTTCCAGATAGCAGTGACGCTCGACGTGTAATGCAGGACTTTGTAACGGCAGTTCCAGAAGCTGGCTGTGCTCACGCGAAAGAGGCTCGGCGCGAATACGTTGCAGTGCACGCACCGGCAGGGTGCCCTGCTGCTGAAACACGGCATACAATGAGTGAGTAATGGCCGCCGGCGAAGGGATAAACTGCTGGGGAATCACGGCAATCTCAACGGCCATTGGCCGCTCGTCAACCGTGCGCAGCCTTTTTAACCGCCATACCAGCGCGCCGGGCGATAAACTGAGCGCAATGATTTCCGACGGCGAAGCCTGAACTAACTCTTTTTCCAGCCAGGTTGCACCAGGCTGATAGCCACGCGACATCATATCTTCACTGAAGCTGGTCAACGATGAGAGTGGTTTTTCAACTCTTCCGGCTACCGTGCTTCGCGCGCCGCGCCGCTGCACAATAATCTGCGCCTGCGCCAGTTCACTCAGCGCGCGCCGAACGGTAACGCGCGACAGACCCAACTGTTCTGACAGTTCGCGTTCGCTGGGAATGGCATAACCTGCTTTTAACTCACCGCTTTTCACCATTTCCCGAAAACCATTTTCCAGGCGCTGGTAAAGCGGCCCTGCGCCGCGATTTGCCTTACCGCAGTGCTGTTTCAGTGTATTAATGATTTTTTTATCCATGCCCATCACATCGGTGATCCACCCGTCAGGCAAGATTACCTGATTTTTACCTGCTTCGCCCGATCTCTGCCGGTTGTCGCAACCGTGAACTTTGCTTATGGCGCGGGGAATTTTTTATAGGTTTGCCGCAGCCGCCAGGCTAAAATGCCCGCTATTTTATTATGGATTACGCTGAGGCTTACTATGCAAACCCTTCCTCCCTGCCCAAAATGCCAGTCTGAATATACCTGGCAGGATGGTGCCATGTTTAACTGCCCGGAGTGCGGACACGTCTGGTCAGAAGAGACTGATGCCGCGTCGGAAGAGGCGCTAATCGTTAAAGACGCCAACGGCAACCTGCTCGCGGATGGCGACAGCGTTACGGTGATCAAAGACCTTAAGGTTAAAGGTAGCTCCACCCCACTTAAGATTGGCACTAAAGTTAAAAGCATTCGTCTGGTTGAAGGCGATCACAATATCGACTGTAAAATCGACGGCTTTGGCCCAATGAAGCTTAAATCAGAGTTTGTGAAAAAAAACTGATTTCTGGCTTGTCCGCAGCTAGTGAACGCCGCCGCAAGGCGGCGTTTTATTTCTTATCTAATCAGGCTTGCTAACGGCTTTCAGCAGGAAGGGCCTATGTTACTGACTGTACTTTATATTATCGGTATTACAGCAGAGGCCATGACCGGCGCGCTGGCCGCCGGCCGTCGTAAAATGGACATGTTCGGCGTGATTATCATCGCTTCCGTTACCGCTATTGGCGGCGGTTCAGTCCGAGATATTCTCCTTGGTCACTACCCTCTCGGCTGGGTGAAAAACCCCGAATACATCATGATCGTTGCCGCTGCGGCAGTTGTTACTACCTGGCTTGCGCCACTGATGCCCCATTTACGCAAAGTATTTCTGGTGTTGGACGCGCTCGGGCTGGTGGTGTTTTCTGTTATCGGCGCCAATGTCGCCCTGGAAATGGGGCACGCCCCACTTATTGCCGCCATCAGTGCGGTCATCACCGGCGTGTTTGGCGGCGTGCTGCGTGATATGTTCTGTAATCGTATTCCTCTTGTATTCCAAAAAGAGCTTTACGCTGGTATCGCGTTTGCCTCCGGGTGGCTCTATATTCTGCTGCTTAAAACGCCTTTTTCTCATGAAGTCATCGTCACTATTACCCTTCTGTTTGGCCTGTTCGCGCGTCTGATAGCGCTGCGGTTCAGGCTCGGTCTGCCAGTTTTCAATTATCCTCATGCGGATCACTAATGAGGGTTAATCAGATTCTCCTGCAAGAATTCGATCAACAGCCGTATTTCCGGGTTGTCTGTAAAGCTGCGGATCTGCTGCGATCTTTTACGCCCGACGCCCGGAAAGGCCTGCCACGCCTGCTCGCTGCGGCTCAGCAAAGTCGACCAGCTGTCGTCACCCATGGCCTTAAGTGCTACTTCCGGAATCGGTACGCCCAGCGCCTTCACCCATCGTTGGAAAGACATCTGCCTGCTCAGAGAAAACTGGTGATAGACCTGCAACGCACGAGAGGGAGTGATTCCTGTATCAATTTGCAGTCGCTCAGGCGTCAGCAGCAACCATGAGAAAAGATGGTCAATCTGACCCGCCTGAATCAGACGCATCCAGAAGCTGCGATTAATACCATGCAAATTAAGAACGTTTTGGCTGCTCAACCAAACCAGCCTGGCGAGAAACTGCTCGCGGCATGCTGGCGTATATCTCAGACAACTTAATGGATGAAAGCGCGTGGTATCCGGCAGATCAACGACCTCGCGGTGCGTCACGCGCCAGATCACGTCATCCAGACGCGGAATTCCCTGCCCTGCCAGACTGAGCGTAACCTGATCCCCGGGCGCAATGTCTCGAGTTTTCCAACGTTGCACAGAACCAACGCTCACCCGGCCCACCAGCTTATCATCCAGCAATATTGGCTCCAGGTTGAGCACCACGCTGATTTTGCCTGTGCGACCTGTAGAAAATTCAACCGAGCGGACGACCGTACTGGCGCTTCGCGGCGTGTATTTCCAGGCAACCGCCCAGTCACCGCCGCCTGGCTGCCAGTAACGTCCTGCGGGCGGCGAGCTGTGTATTACCACACCGTCAGTAACAAAAGGCAGCGGTTCGTTAAACCAGCGCTCACGCCAGTCAGCTACCGCTTCAATCGTCTGTACCGATTTTGTCCAGTCGGCTGCCAGCGTAAAGCCTGCTTCACTCAATTTATTGATTCGCTCACGCATATTCGCCGGGCCATCCGGCCAGGCCCAGACAAATAGCCCCACATCGTTTAGCACTTTGGCAGGTTCACTACGCCGCATTGCGCCTGCAATAATTCCTCGCGCATTGATGCCGCCCTGTATGGCCTGACGGTGGTCGGTCCGCCGGAGGAAGAGTTCGCCCTGTAGTATCAGGGTGGGCTCGCGCAGAGGGATTTGCCGGGGAATAGCAGAAATATATGCGACTTTGTTAGTCCAGTTTTCGCCATGCGCGCCGTCGCCGCGGCTGATGAGCTTTACCAGTTTCCCGGAGTGGTAATGGAGCGTGACCGCCACGCCGTCGATTTTAGGCTGAATCCACAGATCGCGTTTTCCCTCCATCCACTGTGCCACTGCCGCGCGATCGGCGAGCTTACGCACGCCGACGTGCGCCACCGGGTGAAGCACCTTTCCCTCTCCCGACAATGCGGGCTGGCGCAAGGGATTTTCAGGATGGAAACAGCGCTGCCACCCCTGAAAGGTCTGCTGAAGCGCGTCATATTTTTCGTCCTCAGTCTCGCTTTCGCCCTTCTGGTAATAAGCCTCATCCCACGCGTGTAACTGTTGTTCTAAGGCAGCCATCTCCTTTTCTGCACGCGCGGGCGTCCACACCGGGCATTGTGCTTTCAGATAAGGACAAAACAGTATGAAAAACAGCATTAAACTTCGCATCCCTGCGGCCTCTTTTATTCACTTGAGATGATTAAAACGTAGTACGCGCTGGAACGCGAAAGCAAAAATGAAAAACCGGAAGGCGTTACGCAAGGAAAGTGCGTTTACCATGAAAAGCAACATGGCTGCCGCGAGCCACTTCGCAACATCTGATAAAAAAAGCATCAGCATGCTTGAAACGCTGCACCCGCCGCGCCAGCCGTGTATACTGTGCAGGAAACAGACTTCGATTGGCATATCAAGAAAAAATGGCTCAAGGCACGCTTTTTATTGTTTCTGCACCGAGCGGTGCAGGTAAATCCAGCCTGATTCAGGCGCTGCTGAAAACGCAGCCGCTGTATGACACACAGGTTTCTATTTCCCACACCACACGGGAAATGCGGCCCGGTGAACGGCATAGCGAACACTACTACTTCGTCACTCATGATGAATTTCGCGATATGATTCAGGAAGAAGCCTTTCTTGAACATGCCGAAGTGTTTGGCAACTATTACGGCACCTCACGTCGCGCCATTGAGCAGGTTCTGTCCACCGGCGTGGATGTGTTTCTTGATATCGACTGGCAGGGCGCTCAGCAGATCCGTTCAAAAATGCCGCAGGCACGCAGTATTTTTGTTTTGCCGCCGTCAAAGGATGAATTAGACCGTCGCCTGCGTGGCCGCGGTCAGGACAGCGAAGAGGTTATTCGCCGCCGCATGGCGCAGGCCGTGGCGGAGATGAGCCACTTTGCAGAATATGATTACCTTATTGTGAATGATGATTTTGATCTGGCGCTGTCAGATTTAAAAACCATCATTCGAGCCGAGCGCCTGCGTATGGGACGTCAAAAATCCCGGCATGATGCGCTGATCGGCAAACTATTGGCAGACTGAAAACAACTCAGTATGATGCCCAGTCATTTCTTCACCCGTGGAGTATCACAATTATGGCACGCGTAACCGTACAGGACGCAGTAGAAAAAATTGGTAACCGTTTTGACCTCGTTCTGGTAGCTGCTCGCCGTGCGCGTCAGATGCAGGTGGGTGGGAAAGATGCGCTGGTTCCCGAAGAAAACGACAAATCAACCGTTATCGCGCTGCGCGAAATCGAAGAAGGTTTGATCACTAACCAGATTCTGGACGTACGCGACCGTCAGGAACAGCAAGAGCAGGAAGCCGCTGAAATTCAGGCCGTTACCGCTATCGCTGAAGGCCGCCGTTAATCCTTAGCACGAAGGCGCGCCCTTGTATCTGTTTGAAAGCCTTAATCAGCTGATTGAAAAATACTTGCCTGAGGAGCAGATAAAGCGCCTCAAGCAGGCCTACCTTGTCGCACGTGATGCCCACGAGGGGCAGACGCGCTCCAGCGGTGAGCCTTATATCACCCATCCGGTTGCCGTCGCCAGTATCCTTGCGGAAATGAAGCTCGACTGTGAAACGCTCATGGCCGCGCTTCTGCATGATGTGATTGAAGATACCCCTGCTACCTATCAGGACATGGAACAGCTTTTTGGTAAAAGCGTTGCCGAACTGGTCGAAGGCGTTTCTAAGCTCGATAAACTGAAGTTTCGCGACAAAAAAGAAGCGCAGGCGGAAAACTTCCGCAAGATGATTATGGCGATGGTGCAGGATATCCGTGTCATCCTTATCAAGCTGGCGGATCGGACGCACAATATGCGTACGCTTGGCGCGTTGCGACCGGACAAGCGCCGTCGTATCGCGTTAGAAACGCTGGAGATTTACAGCCCGCTGGCCCATCGTCTGGGTATTCATCACCTCAAGACCGAGCTGGAAGAGCTGGGTTTTGAAGCGCTTTATCCCAATCGTTACCGCGTTATTAAAGAAGTGGTGAAAGCCGCGCGCGGCAACCGTAAAGAGATGATCCAAAAAATCCTCTCTGAAATCGACGGCCGTTTGCAGGAGGCGGGGATCCCCTGTCGCGTTAGCGGTAGGGAGAAACATCTCTACTCTATCTACTGCAAAATGCACCTGAAAGAGCAGCGCTTTCATTCAATTATGGATATTTACGCTTTTCGGGTCATCGTAAGCGATGTGGATACCTGCTATCGCGTGCTGGGTCAGATGCACAGCCTTTATAAGCCGCGTCCGGGCCGCGTTAAAGACTATATTGCCATTCCCAAAGCCAACGGCTATCAGTCGCTCCATACATCAATGATTGGCCCCCACGGCGTACCGGTTGAAGTTCAGATCCGCACGGAAGATATGGATCAGATGGCGGAAATGGGCGTGGCGGCGCACTGGGCTTATAAAGAGCAGGGCGAGAGCGGCACTACCGCGCAGATCCGGGCTCAGCGCTGGCTGCAAAGCCTGCTGGAACTTCAGCAAAGCGCCGGAAGCTCCTTTGAATTTATTGAGAGCGTTAAATCCGATCTGTTTCCGGATGAGATTTACGTTTTCACCCCCGAAGGCCGCATCGTCGAGCTGCCTGCCGGCGCCACGCCGGTGGACTTTGCCTACGCGGTGCACACCGATATCGGGCATGCCTGCGTCGGCGCACGCGTCGATCGCCAACCTTACCCGCTCTCGCAGCCGTTAACCAGCGGGCAAACCATTGAAGTGATCACCGCGCCGGGCGCGCGCCCCAACGCGGCATGGCTCAACTTCGTGGTCAGTTCGAAAGCGCGCGCCAAAATTCGCCAGCTGTTGAAAAACCTTAAGCGCGACGACTCGGTTAGTCTGGGGCGCCGTCTGCTCAACCATGCGCTTGGCGGCAGCCGCAAGCTGGCAGAAATTCCACCGGAAAATATTCAGCACGAGCTGGCGCGCATGAAGCTGGCGACGCTGGACGATCTGCTGGCAGAGATCGGCCTCGGCAACGCGATGAGCGTCGTTATTGCGAAAAATCTGCAACAGAGCGACGTAGAGGCGCAGCTTTCACCGTCGTCGTCCCGCAGCAAGCTGCCGATAAAAGGCGCCGACGGCGTGCTGATCACCTTTGCCAAATGCTGTCGTCCCATCCCCGGCGACCCGATTGTCGCTCATGTCAGTCCTGGTAAGGGGCTGGTGGTGCATCACGAATCCTGCCGTAACATTCGTGGCTATCAAAAAGAGCCAGAGAAGTTTATGGCCGTCGAATGGGATAAAGTGACCGAACAGGAGTTCGTGGCGGAGATCAAGGTGGACATGTTTAACCATCAGGGTGCGCTGGCTAACCTGACGGCGGCAATTAACACTGCGGGCTCTAATATTCAGAGCCTGAATACGGAAGAGAAAGACGGCCGCGTTTACAGCGCCTTCATCCGTCTGACCGCCCGCGATCGCGTCCATCTGGCGAATATTATGCGCAAAATTCGCGTAATGCCGGATGTGATAAAAGTTCATCGTAATCGTAATTAGCGCATGAACGCCCAACGCTTTGCGCGCATCCTTGAAATGCTGGCCGCCCGCCAGCATGACCTCACCGTCTGCATGGAGCAGGTGCACAAACCTCACAATGTTTCCGCCGTTATTCGTACGGCGGATGCCGTTGGCGTTCATCAGGTGCACGCGGTCTGGCCCGGAAGCCGAATGCGCACGCGGGCTTCCTCGGCGGCGGGCAGCAACAGCTGGGTAGAGGTCAAAACGCACCGCTGCATTGAAGATGCCGCCGGTTTTTTTAAAAACCAAAACATGCAGATTCTGGCAACGCATCTCTCTGATAAAGCCGTCGATTTTCGCGAAATTGATTATACCCGCCCTACCTGCATCCTTCTTGGTCAGGAAAAATTTGGTATTACTCCTCGGGCGCTTGAGCTGGCCGATCGTGAAATTGTGATCCCCATGGTGGGCATGGTGCAGTCCCTTAACGTCTCCGTGGCCTGCGCGCTGATTTTGTACGAAGCCCAGCGCCAACGGCAAAATGCAGGCATGTATCAACGCCAGACCAGCACGCTGCCGCGCGATGAGCAGCAGCGCCTGCTATTTGAGGGAGGCTATCCGGTTCTGGCGCGCGTGGCCAAACACAAAGGGCTACCACGACCAGAAATCAGCGATACAGGCGAAGTCATCGCCGACGCTGACTGGTGGGCGACAATGCAGTCGTCGGTGCGAAAAAAATGAACGGCCGCCTGCTGGATGCCGTGCCGCTGACGTCGCTTTCCGGCGTTGGCGCAAGTCAGGCAGCAAAGCTGGCGAAGCTGGGGCTGGCCACCGTTCAGGATCTGTTATTACACCTGCCGCTGCGCTATGAAGATCGCACCCGCCTCTACACCATCAACGATTTGCTGCCTGACGTTTATGCCACCGTTGAAGGTGAAGTGCTGCACAGCGATATCTCTTTTGGTCGCCGCCGCATGCTGACCTGTCAGATAAGTGACGGCAGCGGCATTCTGACGTTACGCTTTTTCAATTTCAATGCGGGAATGAAAAACAGCCTCTCTCCGGGCCGCCGCGTCATCGCCTGGGGTGAAATCAAGCGCGGCCAGCGCGGTGCTGAAATTATCCATCCTGAATATCGCGTGCAGGATGACAACAGCACGCCTGAACTACAGGAGACGCTGACGCCCGTCTATCCCACCACGGAAGGCATTCGGCAGGCGACGCTGCGTAATCTTACCGATCAGGCGCTTGTGCTGTTAGAAACCTGCGCCATTGCCGAACTGCTGCCGCCTGAGATGAGTCGCGGCATGATAAGCCTGCCGGAGGCGCTGCGTACGCTTCATCGTCCGCCGCCGGATATCGCGCTGCCCGATCTCGAAGGCGGAAAACATCCCGCACAGCGACGGCTGATTATGGAAGAGCTACTTGCGCATAACCTCAGTATGCTTGCCGTTCGCGCTGGCGCGCAGCGTTATCACGCGCTGCCGATGAGTGCGCGCAACGATCTGAGCGACAAACTATTAGCTTCCCTTCCTTTCCGCCCCACCGGCGCGCAGTCCCGCGTGGTACGTGAAATCGAAGAGGATTTAGCCCATGACTATCCAATGATGCGTCTGGTTCAGGGTGATGTGGGTTCAGGCAAGACGCTGGTTGCGGCCCTGGCCGCCCTGAAAGTCATTGCCTGGGGTAAGCAGGTGGCGCTGATGGCGCCCACCGAACTGCTGGCGGAACAGCATGCCAATAACTTCCGCCAGTGGTTTGCGCCGTTAGGACTTGAGGTGGGCTGGCTTGCCGGTAAGCAGAAAGGTAAGGCGCGACAGGCACAGCAGGAGGCGATCGCATCAGGGCGGGTGTCGATGATCGTTGGCACCCATGCCATTTTTCAGGAACAGGTGCAGTTTAACGGCCTGGCGCTGGTGATAATTGATGAACAGCACCGCTTTGGCGTGCATCAGCGTCTGGCGCTGTGGGAGAAAGGTGAAGAGCAGGGTTTTCATCCGCACCAGTTGATCATGACCGCCACGCCTATCCCTCGCACGCTGGCAATGACCGCCTATGCCGATCTGGATACGTCAACCATTGACGAACTGCCGCCGGGCCGCACGCCGGTGACCACCGTGGCCATTCCCGATACGCGGCGGGGAGAAATTATCGATCGGGTGAAAAGCGCCTGTGGCGCAGGCCGCCAGGCCTATTGGGTTTGTACGCTGATTGAAGAGTCTGAACAGCTTGAGGCGCAGGCCGCAGAAGCCACCCGGGAAGAGCTTAAGCTCGCGCTCCCTGAACTTCAGGTTGGATTAGTGCACGGCCGCATGAAACCTGCCGAGAAACAGGCGGTCATGCAGGCCTTTAAGGCAGGTGAAATGCATCTGCTGGTGGCAACCACGGTGATTGAAGTGGGTGTTGATGTCCCAAACGCCAGCCTGATGATTATTGAGAACCCGGAGCGCCTTGGACTGGCGCAGCTCCATCAGCTACGAGGCCGCGTGGGGCGTGGTTCCGTCGCATCGCATTGCGTATTGCTGTATAAGGCGCCGTTGAGCAAAACCGCGCAAAAACGTCTTCAGGTGCTCCGCGACAGTAACGACGGATTTGTTATCGCGCAATGCGATTTGGAAATCCGCGGCCCCGGCGAGCTGTTGGGCACGCGTCAGACCGGTAGCGCCGCTTTTCGCGTGGCCGATCTGCTGCGCGATGCGGCGATGATCCCTGAAGTGCAGCGCGTGGCGCGTCATATTCACCAGCGCTACCCTGAGCAGGCGCAGGCGCTAATTGAGCGCTGGCTACCGGAAACCGAACGCTATACCAATGCCTGATCTCAGGTGATGATTCCGCCCTGCGTCAGCCACCGCCTGCGCTGCTCGGCTAACTCTTCCTTTTCCGTGCTGTGCTTAAATACGGCAACGCGCAGGCGCTGTTGCTGCGCGTAGCGATCTTCGCGCGACAGCGCTTTGTCCTCGCTCAACTCACACAGTAGCGTATTCATCTGCGGAATAACGTTCTTCACGATTGATTCATCAACGCGAGCGACAACCTCTGCAAGGTGATCCATATTGTTACTCCTTTTGTACTGGTCAGTTAAATACTATACCCCGCTAAATGCGCCGCGCGAAGCCTGAGAAATATTCAGGTGAGCAAACGATTGCTTTTTGCGCCTGCGCGATTAGAATCCCCACTTTGTTCACCAGGGAACCGTGAAAATGTCCGTGAATAACCCCGACGCCGGGCTGCAACGCCGCCCCACCCAAAGCGAATTGATCTATCGTCTGGAAGACCGCCCGCCGCTGCCGCAAACCCTTTTCGCCGCCTGCCAGCACCTGCTGGCGATGTTTGTTGCGGTCATTACGCCAGCGCTGCTGATTTGCCAGGCGCTCGGCCTGCCCGCGGAGGATACGCAGCACATTATCAGTATGTCGCTGTTTGCTTCCGGCGTGGCGTCCATTTTGCAGATCAAGACGTGGGGACCGATAGGCTCCGGACTCCTGTCGATTCAGGGCACCAGCTTTAACTTTGTTACGCCACTGATCATGGGTGGGATGGCGTTGAAAAACGGCGGCGCAGATGTGCCGACCATGATGGCGGCGCTGTTCGGCACGCTGATGCTGGCCTCCTGCACCGAAATGCTGCTCTCACGCGTGCTTCACCTGGCGCGGCGCGTCATTACGCCGCTGGTGTCAGGTATCGTGGTGATGATCATTGGCCTGTCGCTGATTCAGGTCGGGCTGACCTCTATCGGCGGCGGTTTTGCCGCAATGAACGATCACACCTTCGGCGCGCCGAAAAATCTGCTGCTGGCGGGCGCAGTGCTGCTGGTCATTATTCTGCTTAACCGTCAGCGCAATCCCTGGCTGCGCGTGGCTTCGCTGGTAATTGCGATGGCGGTGGGCTATCTGCTGGCCTGGGCGCTGAATATGCTGCCGGAAAATATCACAGCCATGAACCAGTCACTGATAACTCTTCCGACGCCCTTCTATTACGGGCTCGGCATTGACTGGAATCTGCTGATCCCGCTGATGCTGGTATTTATGGTGACCTCACTGGAAACCATTGGCGACATTACCGCCACCTCCGATGTGTCTGAACAACCGGTCAGCGGCCCGCTTTATATGGCGCGACTGAAGGGCGGCGTGCTGGCTAATGGCCTGAACTCATGTGTCTCTGCGCTGTTTAACACCTTCCCCAACTCCTGTTTCGGACAAAACAATGGCGTGATCCAGCTCACCGGCGTTGCCAGCCGCTACGTTGGTTTCGTAGTGGCGCTGATGCTGATCGTGCTGGGTCTGTTTCCGGCGGTCAGCGGATTCGTTCAGCATATTCCTGAACCCGTGCTGGGCGGCGCGACAATTGTGATGTTCGGCACCATCGCCGCTTCCGGCGTACGTATTGTGTCGCGCGAGCCGCTCAATCGTCGGGCTATTATGATTATCGCCCTTTCGCTGGCGGTAGGGCTTGGCGTGTCTCAACAGCCGCTGATTTTGCAGTTTGCCCCTGACTGGCTGAAAACGCTGCTCTCCTCCGGCATTGCGGCTGGCGGCATCACCGCCATCATTCTGAACCTGCTCTTTCCGCAGGAAAAATAAACGCTTCCTGTGTCATCCTGTCAATCTGCGTCGGGCGTTTTTCGAAGCGTCCGCGCTGACTGGCGGTTGAGCTTCGTCATTAAATCAGGCATAACAACACACTGACGAACGCTCATAGGGAAAGGTGCAATGAAATTACTCGGAAAAATTCTGCTCTCGCTGCTGCTGTTAATCCTGCTGGCGATCGTGATTTTCTATTTCCTGCTGCAAACGCAGTGGGGCGCGGGCTGGATAAGCCGTGCCGTCAGCAAGCATACGCCCTATCAGCTTACCTTTAGTAAGCTGGAGCATAACTTTTCCGATCCTGCGCATCTGATCTTCAATAACGTCTCATTTGGCCGTGAGGGCAAGGCCGCAACGGTTACCGCCCGGCGCGTTGATTTAGGCGTGCGCGCCGCTCAGTTTACCGCGCCGCAGCGTTTCGGCAGCATCCTGCTGGAAAAAGGCACGCTGAATATCGATAACAACAGCGCGGGCCTGCCGCTGGAGGCCGACCGGCTTCAGCTTAACCAGATGGCGGTAAATAACACGCACGGCGAACTGCCCTTCACCGCGCAGCGCGTTGACGGCGGCATCCTCGACTGGAAACCAGCCCGGGGCGATTTTATCGGTAACAGAGCGCGTTTTCAGATGAGCGCAGGCTCGCTGGACATCAACGGCATTCCGGCCGCGAACGTGCTGATTCAGGGCAGCAAAACTCAGCAGCAGTTAGTCATCAGCAATCTGGGTGCGGACCTGGCGCTGGGCTCTGTCACCGGCAGCGCAAGCCGTGACGCGCAGGGTCAGTGGCAGGTTTCGACTCTGCGTCTGAACAGCATTCGTCTGCAAAGCGAGAAATCGCTTTCCGCATTTCTGACGCCGGTTTTCACCCTGCCCGCCGTGCATTTCGATCGCGTGGACGTCACCGATGCTCGCCTTGAGGGCGCAGACTGGGCGATTACCGATTTTGATATGGTGCTCAAAAATATCACCCTGCGCGATGGCGACTGGGAGAGCGACGACGGTTCGCTGTCAATGAATGCCAACGGCTTTGTGAACGGCGACTTCCAGCTCAACGATCCCATCGCCAATATGACCTTTTCGCGCGACGGCGTGGCGCTGACGCAGTTCAGTTCACGCTTCGCGGATGGTCTGGTGCGCACCACCGGAAAGTGGACGCGCAATGATAAAAAGCTGACGCTGGACGAACTGGCGATAGCCGGGCTGGAGTATACGCTGCCCCGCCAGTGGCGAGAACGCTGGATGGCGCGACTGCCGGACTGGCTTTCCGGCGTGGAAGTGACCAGGTTCGAAGCGAACCGTAATCTAATTATTGATATCAATCCGGACTTTCCGTTCCAGATGACCTCGCTGGAAGGCAGCGGCAGCAACCTGCTGCTGGCACACAATCATCAGTGGGGAATGGGAGCGGGCAGGCTCAGCCTGAACGCCGCACAGGCGACGTGGAATGGCGTTGATGTCCGTCATCCTTCCATTACGCTCAATGCAGAGGCGAACGCCATCAACGTCACGGAAATGAGCGCGTTTACCCGCCAGGGCATGATTGAGGGCGTGGCAACGCTGTCTCAGCAGCCGCAGCGGGCGCTGACCCTCTCGCTCAACGGCCGCCAGGTGCCGGTTAACCTGTTGCAAAACTGGGGCTGGCCAGCCTTACCGCTGGAGGGAAATGGCGATATGCAACTCAAAATCAATGCCAGTCTGGCCGCTGAGACGGCGCTGAGGCCAACGGTAAACGGCACGCTTTCGGTGACCGCCGGCGAGAAATCGCTCCAGCAAACCATGCAGGCGGGCCAGGTTGTCGGCACGCGGTAATCTCCTGTTTTAAGCAACGTGGCGGTAAGGTATAGTCCGTTTTTTTTACGGAGGTCTCATGCTATCCACGCGTCTTAATAAATACATTAGCGAAAGCGGTATCTGCTCACGGCGCGATGCCGATCGCTATGTCGAACAGGGAAATGTTTTTATTAACGGCAAACGCGCCTCGGTGGGCGATCAGGTATTTGCCGGCGACGTGGTAAAGGTTAATGGTCAGCTTATTGAGCCGCGTAACGAAGAAGACCTGGTGCTCATTGCGCTGAATAAACCGGTTGGTGTGATCTGTACTACTGAAGAAAACGAGCAGAACAACATTGTCGATTTTGTTAATCATAGCAAGCGCGTTTTCCCTATTGGCCGTCTGGATAAAGAGTCGCAGGGGCTGATCTTCCTGACCAACCACGGTGATTTGGTTAACAAAATTCTGCGCGCCGGTAATAACCACGAGAAAGAGTACGTGGTAACGGTGAATAAACCGGTAACCGATGAATTTATTCACGGGCTGGGCGCGGGCGTGCCGATGCTGGGTACGGTGACAAAAAAATGCAAAGTGAGAAAAGAAGCGCCGTTCGCCTTCCGCATTACGCTGGTTCAGGGGCTTAACCGCCAGATCCGCCGCATGTGTAAGCACTTCGATTATGAAGTCACCAAACTTGAACGCACCCGCATCATGAACGTGAACCTGAAAGGCCTGCCGCTGGGTGAATGGCGTGATTTAACCGACGATGAATTGATTGAATTATTCAGGCTTACCGAGAACTCCTCCTCCGATGAGAAAACGGTGAAAAAACCCAAAGCAAAGCCTGCAACAGCAAAGAAACCGAGCGCGCCTGCGCCTAAAGCAGCGGATAAAGCTGGCGGCGCCCGCCAGCGCTTTAACCAGCCCGGACGCCGCAAAAAAGGGCGCTAAGCGCTGGCGACACGGCTCGTCAGCCCGATCCGCCCAGCTCCAGCGGGCCGTCCGGGTCGGCTGGCAGCACTATATAGACGCCTTCAAACACCGCGCCGCACACTTCATTGCCAAAAAGCTCCACCTCAAGCTGCACCCGCGCTTTGCGCCCACGCGCCAGCCGAGCCAGATCGCCGCTCAATGACCCCAGGTCAGCAACCGCGCCCGGCTTGCCTGAAATGGGATGACTGTAGCGAATATGCGCGTCCGCAAGAATAATAGTGCCGCCAAGGTGCTGTTCACGAAGCAGTAGCCATATCAGCCCCCAGCCGGTCAGCGTGGCCAGCGAGAAAAGGCTGCCGGCAAACAGCGTGTGGTTAGGATTCTGATTTCCCGTCTCCGGCATGGTGGTGATGAACTTTTTGCCTGTGTATTGCAGGATACGCACGCCCATCTTCTCGCTGAGCGGAATATGGTTATACCAGGCCTGCTGAAGCTGTCCGCACCAGTCGGCGCGATGGAGGATGTCATCCAGCGTCATCACTGGTTTAATCATCAGAAAATGCCGTACCGGCGTGGTCTGCGGCGCGGTGATTTCACCCTCGTTGATGTAACCGAGCTTACTAAAAAAATTGACGGCGTCCTCGCGGGCGCTGCACACCACGCGCTTGGCCCCTTCCTGCCGGGCGACGGATTCCAGCGTCATCGCCACCAGCGTGCCAAGCCCCTTGCCCTGCACCGAAGGATGCACCGCCAGAAAGCGAATGGCTGCTTCATTGTCCGCGTTGATATACAAACGCCCGGCCGCAACAGGATCGCCACGCTCGTCCACCACCATCTGATGATGCGCCAGCGCATCCCAGGCGTCTCGCTCAGAGCCCATCGGCTGATGAAGCGGCTTTCGCAGCATTTCCCAGCGAAACTGATAGTAGGTATCCAGCTCTTCCGCTGTTTCAGGCACTCGAAGATGATACATAAACGCGTTCTCTCTTACTGAAGCCGCAGCTCTAAAGCTGAAGCCAGAAGGTTACCGGCCCGTCGTTAACCAGCGCAACCTGCATATCGGCAGCGAAGCGTCCGGTTTCTGTGGTTATCCCTTTTTCACGACAGCAGCCAACAAAATAGTCATATAAACGCGCCGCTTCGCCGGGCTCGGCACCGCCGGAAAAGCCAGGCCGCATCCCTTTTTGCGTGTCGGCGGCAAGGGTGAACTGCGATACCACCAGCACGCTGCCTCCGGTCTGCTGAACGTTAAGATTCATTTTGCCGTTTTCGTCGCTGAAAATACGGTAGCCCAATACCCGATCGCACAAACGCTGCGCTTTTTGCGCATCGTCGCCTTTTTCCACCCCTAACAAAATCAGTAAACCGGGGCCGATTTCCCCTATTGTTTCTCCGGCAACCGTTACGCTCGCGTTCAGTGCGCGTTGAATTAAGGCAATCATCGTTCTGCGTCTTCCTTTTCCTGCTCTTGTTGCTTTAACAGGCGATAATCGCCCAGCGTCGCCGCAATTTCTGCGCCCAACAGCACGATACACCAGGTCCAGTAGACCCAGAGAAACAGAATCGGGATCACCGCCAGCACACCGTAAATTAACTGATACGACGGAAACATCGTAACATAGAGTGCAAACCCCTTTTTTCCTAACTCAAACAGCAACCCGGCCACCAGTGCACCGATCAGCGCATCTTTCATCGGCACCTGCCTTGTCGGCACGATGCTGTAAAGCAGCCAGAAAGAGAGCCACGAGAGCAATAGCGGAAAGACGCGCAACCCGTATTCAATCAGCCAGCTGACGCCGGTTACCGACGCCCAGCGTAACGAAAGCAGATAAGAGCTTATCGCCAGGCTGGCCCCTGCCAGCAGCGGCCCCAGTGTGAGGATCATCCAGTAAACGGCAAAGGAGTAGACCAGCGGGCGTTTACGCTGGCTGCGCAGGATGGTGTTCAGCGCAGAGTCAATGGCGTACATCAGCAGCAGCGCGGTGATCACCAGCCCACAGGCGCCCACCGCCGTCATTTTGTTAACGTTCGCGACGAACTGCTCCAGGTAGCTCTGAATAATCGTCCCGGACGACGGCACAAAGTTGTTGAAGACGAAGCGCTTAAGCTGAACGCTGACGTCTGAAAACACCGGGAAAGCCGCAAACAGCGCAAAGACTACCGCCACCAGCGGCACCAGCGAAAGCAGAGAGACATAGGCGAGATTACCGGCGAGCGTGGTCATGCCGTCTTCGTCAATGCGTTGCCAGAGGAGTTTTATCCACCCCCAAATGGCGCGGCAGCGATGCCGATAATGGTTGATGGCACGCATAATCAGGAACGAGCGGCAAAAAACGCGGGAACCGTGTCGGCACTGGTTACATGGACGCTGTGAATACCGACCGCGCGAGCGCCTTCAATATTCTCAAGGTTATCATCAAAGAAAATGGCCTGATCCGCCGTCACGCCCTCTTCATTTAAAACCTGCTGGTAAATACGCGTTTCCGGCTTGCGCATGCCCATCTCCTGCGAAAGATACACTTTATCCGCCGCGCGCTGCACTTCCGGATATTGTGAAGGCCAGAAACCGCAGTGCAAACGGTTAGTATTAGAGAGGATCACCACACGCTCGCCGCGGTTGCGCAGATTGTTCATCAGCGTAATCACGTCGGGACGCACGCCGACGAAAACCGCCTGCCAGCCTGCGGAAAACTGTTCAAAGCTCAGCGCCAGATCGAGCGATTCACACATAGTGGCCGCAAACGCTTCGTCACTGATTTCGCCGCGCTCATGACGATGAAAGTTTTCATCCATGGTAAAACGCGCGGTAAGCGTGGCGAGCGGCACACGACCCAGATCGCTCCAGACGCCGAGAACCCGGTTGAAATCAATATCAACAATGACGTTACCTAAATCAAAGATATACAGCATGGTCATCTCCTTTTGTGCCGGTGAGCTATTCACTCTAGCGTTAAAAGAGGAGACTGAACAGGTGAGGGATTTGAAAACTGCGAGGAAGCTTCCAGGCCGGAAGAACACCGGCCTGGAAAAGAGCAGCGCAAAAAGAGAATTACGCCTCTTTTGGTCCGCGGCTTGCGCGTTTACGATCGTTTTCCGTCAGGTGACGTTTACGAATACGTACGGACTGCGGCGTCACTTCGACCAGTTCGTCATCATCGATGAACTCGATAGCCTGCTCAAGCGTCATTTTGATGGCCGGAACCAGCGTGGTGGCTTCGTCAGTACCGGAAGCACGCATGTTGGTCAGTTTCTTACCGGTCAGACAGTTCACGGTCAGATCGTTGGAGCGTGAGTGAATACCGATGATCTGGCCTTCATACACTTCCGCGCCGTGTCCCAGGAACAGTTTGCCGCGATCCTGAAGGCTGTACAGGGCGAAGGCGACTGCTTTACCCTGGCCGTTGGAGATCAACACGCCGTTCTGACGCTGGCCCACTTCGCCCTGACGAACGTCGTCATAATGGCTGAAGGTAGAGTACAGCAGGCCCGTACCGGAGGTCATGGTCATGAACTCGTTACGGAAGCCAATCAGACCACGGCTCGGGATAACGTAGTCGAGACGTACGCGACCTTTACCATCCGGATCCATGTTTTTCATGTCGGCTTTACGCTCGCCCATCGCCTGCATCACGGAACCCTGATGCTGCTCTTCGATATCCAGCGTAACGTTTTCGAACGGTTCCTGCTTGCGGCCTTCGAATTCACGGAAGATAACTTTCGGACGCGATACGGCCAGTTCGAAACCTTCACGGCGCATGTTTTCGATCAGCACCGACAGGTGCAGCTCGCCACGACCTGATACGCGGAACGCGTCAGCATCTGACGTTTCTTCCACGCGCAGCGCCACGTTATGCACCAGCTCTTTGTTCAGACGGTCAAGGATCTGACGCGACGTCACGTACTTGCCTTCTTTACCACAGAAAGGTGAGGTGTTGACGTTAAAGAACATGGTGACGGTAGGCTCATCAACGCTCAGCGCTGGCAGCGCCTCAACGTTCTGTGGATCACAGATCGTATCGGAGATGTTCAGTTCGCCCAGACCGGTGATAGCGATGATATCGCCCGCTTCGGCTTCGGTGGCGTCAATGCGCTCCAGGCCAAGGTGAGTCAGCACTTTACCGACTTTACCATTACGGGTTTTGCCTTCGCTGTCTACAACAGTAACCTGCTGATTAGGCTTAACTTTGCCGCGCTTGATGCGACCAATGCCGATTACGCCAACGTAGTTGTTGTAATCAAGCTGGGAAATCTGCATCTGGAATGGCGCATCCATTTCAACCTGCGGCGGTGAAACGTGCTCAATGATCGCCTCATACAGCGGGGTCATATCATCGGCCATATCATTATGATCCAGACCCGCGATACCGTTCAGGGCAGAGGCATAGATTACCGGAAAGTCGAGCTGCTCGTCGGTCGCATCAAGGTTTACAAACAGGTCGAATACCTGATCGACAACCCAGTCCGGACGTGCGCCAGGACGGTCGACTTTGTTAATTACCACGATCGGCTTCAGACCATTAGCGAACGCTTTTTTGGTCACGAAACGGGTTTGCGGCATAGGGCCATCCATTGCATCCACAACCAGCAGCACCGAGTCAACCATCGACATCACGCGCTCCACCTCGCCGCCGAAGTCGGCGTGTCCGGGGGTATCCACGATATTGATGCGGTAGTCTTTCCAATTAATGGCGGTGTTTTTTGCGAGGATGGTAATCCCACGCTCTTTCTCCAAATCGTTGGAGTCCATTACGCGTTCGGTTGCTTCAGCGCGGGCATCAAACGTGCCGGACTGTTGCAGCAACTTATCAACCAGGGTGGTTTTACCATGGTCAACGTGGGCAATAATGGCGATGTTACGCAAATTTTCGATCACAGCTTTGCCTCAGGCATTAGAAATAGCGCGCTATTGTACACGGATTAATCGAAGGACTGAACAGGATCACAGATTTCAATTAAAGATAACTCTCAGGGTTGCTTTTTATGCCAATAACGGTGCAAAAAATGCACCTTAATGATAATTTGCACCATCATGGTGCCAACACCCTACCGCAAAGCACCATAATGGTGCGCGCCATCCATCGTGGTGCAGCTCTTCTTTAACAAGAGCGGGCATCATAGCGCTTTTCCGGGCAAATGAGAAAGTTGGCATAGATTTCGCTTTTATATTCTTAAGCCAGAAATGCAAGTTTCTACAACGGTTGATGACGTAGCAGAGATCTCCGCCATGAGGCTCTCTGAGCAACACGACACTGACAAAATCCAGGAGAGTTAAGTATGTCCGCTGAACACGTTCTGTCGATGATGAACGAGCATGAAGTCAAGTTTGTTGACCTGCGTTTTACCGACACTAAAGGTAAAGAGCAGCATGTGACCATTCCTGCACACCAGGTTAACGCTGACTTCTTCGAAGAAGGCAAAATGTTTGACGGCTCCTCAATTGGCGGCTGGAAAGGCATTAACGAATCAGACATGGTTCTGATGCCTGATGCGTCCACTGCGGTTATCGATCCGTTCTTCGAAGACGCTACGCTTATCATTCGCTGCGACATCCTTGAGCCTGGCACCATGCAGGGTTATGACCGCGATCCGCGCTCAATCGCCAAGCGTGCAGAAGATTTCCTGCGCTCATCAGGCATTGCAGATACCGTTCTTTTTGGACCAGAGCCTGAATTCTTCCTGTTTGACGACGTCCGCTTCGGCGCAACGACGTCGGGTTCGCACGTGGCTATCGACGATATCGAAGCAGCCTGGAACACCGGTAAAACGTATGAAGGCGGCAACAAAGGTCACCGTCCTGGCCTGAAAGGCGGCTACTTCCCGGTACCACCGGTCGACTCTTCACAGGATATCCGTTCAGCCATGTGTCTGATCATGGAACAGATGGGCCTGGTGGTTGAAGCGCATCACCACGAAGTGGCAACGGCAGGTCAGAACGAAGTGGCTACCCGCTTCAACACTATGACCAAAAAAGCGGACGAAATTCAGATCTACAAATACGTTGTTCACAACGTTGCGCACGCCTGGGGCAAAACGGCCACCTTTATGCCAAAACCTATTTTTGGTGATAACGGCTCCGGCATGCACTGCCATATGTCGCTTTCTAAAGATGGCAACAACCTGTTCGCAGGCGATAAATACGGCGGCCTGTCAGAAACGGCGCTGTTCTACATCGGCGGCGTGATCAAACATGCGAAAGCCATCAACGCGCTGGCTAACCCAACCACTAACTCCTACAAGCGTCTGGTGCCTGGATACGAAGCCCCGGTCATGCTGGCTTACTCCGCCCGTAACCGTTCTGCGTCAATCCGTATTCCTGTGGTTGCCAGCCCGAAAGCACGCCGTATTGAAGCGCGTTTCCCTGACCCGGCGGCTAACCCATACCTGGCGTTCTCTGCCCTGCTGATGGCTGGCCTGGACGGCATCATCAATAAGATCCACCCTGGCGATGCGATGGACAAAAACCTGTATGACCTGCCGCCGGAAGAAGAAGCAGAAATTCCAAAAGTAGCGGGTTCGCTGGAAGAAGCATTGAATGCGCTGAACGAAGACCGTGAATTCCTGACGCGCGGCGGCGTATTCACCGATGACGCTATCGACGCCTATATCGATCTGCGTAAGGCTGAGATGGATCGCGTGCGTATGACGCCACATCCGGTTGAATTCGAACTCTACTACAGCGTTTAACCGCTCTCACCCGGCTTTCTGATATCAACGTGCCGGGAATTGTTGCCGTGGAAATTGCAGCCCATCTTCGGATGGGCTTTTTTCTCCACGCATCCGCCGTCCCGGAACGACTTTGGGACTATAATGCACTAAAAAAGTGCAGGGGAACGCTGTATGGCAACAGGCAAGCTGCCCGATGCTGGGCAGATCCTCAACTCTCTGATTAATAGCGTGCTGCTGGTTGACAGCGAACTGGTGGTTCACTTTGCCAATCCTGCGGCGCAGCAGTTACTGTCACAAAGCTCACGCAAGCTGTTTGGTACGCCGCTGCCGGAGCTGGTGGGCTACTTTTCGCTGAACATTGAGGTCATGCGCGAAAGTCTCAACGCCGGGCAGGGCTTTACCGACAGCGAAGTGACGCTGGTGGTCGACAGCCGGGCGCACATTATGTCACTTACCGCTCAACGCGTTGCTGACGGCTTTATTCTGCTGGAGATGGCGCCGATGGATAATCAGCGTCGACTCAGTCAGGAGCAGCTTCAGCATGCGCAGCAGGTCGCCGCGCGCGATCTGGTTCGCGGCCTGGCGCATGAAATTAAAAATCCACTGGGCGGCTTACGCGGCGCAGCGCAGCTTCTGGCGAAAGCGCTGCCCGATCCTTCGCTGACGGAATACACCAAAGTGATCATTGAACAGGCCGACCGCTTGCGTAACCTGGTCGATCGCCTGTTAGGACCGCAGCAGCCGGGCATGCATATTACCCAAAGCATTCATCAGGCCGCCGAGCGCGTGGTCAATCTGGTTTCGATGGAGCTGCCCGATAACGTCACGTTAATTCGTGATTACGATCCCAGCCTTCCCGAACTGCCGCACGATCCCGATCAGATTGAGCAGGTGCTGCTGAATATGGTGCGTAATGCGCTTCAGGCGCTCGGGGAAATGGGAGGAACCATTACGTTGCGCACCCGCACCGCTTTTCAGCTCACGCTGCACGGCACGCGTTATCGACTGGTTGCCCGCATCGATATTGAAGACAACGGGCCGGGTATTCCTTCGCAGCTTCAGGATACGTTGTTTTATCCAATGGTAAGCGGACGCGAAGGCGGAACCGGCCTGGGCCTGTCGATCGCGCGTAGCCTGATCGATCAGCACTCGGGAAAAATAGAATTTAACAGTTGGCCTGGCCATACCGAATTTTCGGTTTATCTGCCTATTCGTAAATAGAGGTTTCTATGCAACGAGGGATAGTTTGGATCGTCGATGACGATAGCTCCATTCGCTGGGTGCTCGAGCGTGCGCTCACAGGAGCCGGTTTAAGCTGTGTCACGTTTGACAGCGGTAACGAGGTGCTGGAAGCCCTCACCACCAAAACCCCAGACGTTTTACTTTCAGATATTCGTATGCCCGGCATGGACGGACTGGCGCTACTCAAACAGATCAAGCAGCGGCATCCAATGCTCCCGGTCATCATTATGACCGCGCACTCCGATCTTGATGCGGCAGTCAGCGCCTATCAACAAGGGGCATTTGATTATCTGCCTAAACCCTTTGATATTGACGAAGCGGTGGCGCTGGTCGAACGCGCGATCAGCCATTATCAGGAGCAGCAACAGCCGCGTAATCAGCCGGTCAGCGGCCCGACCGCCGACATTATTGGCGAAGCGCCGGCGATGCAGGACGTATTTCGTATCATCGGCCGCCTTTCCCGCTCCTCCATCAGCGTGCTGATTAACGGCGAATCAGGCACCGGTAAGGAGCTGGTGGCGCATGCGCTGCATCGTCACAGTCCGCGCGGTAAGGCGCCCTTTATCGCGCTGAATATGGCCGCGATCCCGAAAGATTTAATTGAATCTGAGCTGTTCGGCCATGAAAAAGGCGCGTTCACCGGTGCGAATCAAATTCGTCAGGGTCGCTTTGAGCAGGCCGATGGCGGCACGCTGTTTCTTGATGAAATTGGCGATATGCCGCTCGATGTGCAAACACGACTGCTGCGCGTGCTGGCTGACGGTCAGTTCTACCGCGTTGGCGGCTATGCGCCGGTTAAAGTGGATGTGCGTATTATTGCTGCGACGCACCAGAATCTGGAACTGCGTGTGCAGGAAGGTAAATTCCGCGAGGATCTCTTTCACCGTCTGAACGTGATACGCGTTCACCTGCCTCCGCTGCGCGAACGCCGTGAAGATATCCCGCGCCTGGCGCGCTATTTTCTTCAGGTTGCCGCACGCGAACTGGGCGTGGAAGCAAAAATCCTGCATCCCGAAACCGAAAAGGCGCTCACGCGTCTGCACTGGTCAGGTAACGTTCGCCAGCTGGAAAATACCTGCCGCTGGCTGACGGTAATGGCCGCCGGGCAGGAGGTGCTGATTCAGGATCTGCCGCCAGAGCTGTTTGAAACGGCGACGCCCGACAGCCCGGTGCAGTCGCTACCGGATAGTTGGGCAACGCTGCTGGCGCAGTGGGCCGATCGCGCGCTGCGTTCCGGTCATCAAAACCTGTTATCGGAAGCGCAGCCGGAAATGGAGCGTACGCTGTTAACTACGGCGCTTCGGCACACGCAGGGGCACAAGCAGGAGGCCGCGCGCCTGCTTGGCTGGGGGCGCAACACGCTGACCCGCAAGCTGAAAGAGTTAGGAATGGAGTGATCGTTAAGGCCGGCGCAAGCCGGCCTTTTTATATGACGCGCGAGAACTTTTGCAGACGCGCCTTTTGCCGCAGGTAGACGTCAAAACACATACAGATATTCCTGATAAGGAGGCGGCCTTTAGGGGTAACCTGAAGCCCTTTGTCATCACGTTTCACCAGCCCGTCACTAATCAGGGGAGCAAGCAGCGCCAGATCGTCGGCGAAATAGTCAGTAAAACCGCCTTCAGGCACGCTAAAATCGGCAAAATTGAGCGAAAAATTGCAGATTAGCGTCTTTATCACATCGCGACGCAGGCAGTCGTCTTCAGAGAGTTTTACGCCTCGCCACAGCGCCGTGCGATGGTCGGCGATATCCGCATAGTAGGCCTTCAGCTCTTTCTGATTCTGCGCATAGCTGTCGCCCAGCATGCTGATGGCCGATACACCCATGCCGAGCAGATCGCTGTCGCCCTGCGTGGTATAGCCCTGGAAGTTGCGATGAAGTTTGCCTTCGCGCTGGGCGATGGCCAGCTCGTCGTTCGGATGAGCAAAGTGATCCATGCCGATGAACTGATAGCCGCCGTGCGTCAGCGTGGCAATGGATTGCTGAAGAATATCAAGCTTTTGCTGCGCATTCGGCAGGTCAGCTTCTTTGATTTTCCTCTGTGCGGCAAACAGCGCAGGCATGTGTGCATAGTTAAATACGCTGAGCCGGTCCGGCCTGAGCCCAATGACTTTTTCAAGCGTGAAGGCGAAGCTTTCAGGCGTTTGCAGCGGCAAGCCGTAAATCAAATCCAGATTGGTAGAAGTAAATCCCAGCGCACGGGCACGATGTACAAGGGCAAATATCGTCTCCTCGTCCTGCACGCGATTCACTTTTTCCTGCACCGCCTTGTTGAAATCCTGCACGCCCATACTCAGGCGATTAAAACCCGCCGCACGTAAATGGTCGAGCACGTCCAGCTCTATTTCACGCGGATCAACCTCAATCGACAGTTCAGCGCGATCGCTAAAATCGAACTGTGTCCGCAGCAGCGTAATCAAACGGGCGATTTGCGTCTTGCTAAGGTAGGTTGGCGTGCCGCCGCCCCAGTGCATCTGGCTGACGCTGCGATGGCGAAACAGCGGCGCACGGGCTTTGATTTCATTTTCCAGGGCGTCCAGATACGCATCCGCTTTGTGGTGCTGTCGGGTCACCACCTTGTTACATCCGCAGAAGTAGCACAGACGATGACAGAAAGGGATGTGAATATAGAGCGAGAGCGGACGGTCAGGATAGCGCTGTGCCGCCTGTAAAAAGTCCGGTTCGCTGTAATCCTGATGGAATTCCAGAGCGGTGGGATAAGAGGTATAGCGCGGACCAGAAATATTATATTTCTGGATCAGGCTCAAATCCCATTCAATCGTCTGCGTCACGGTAGTCGCTCCTCGTCTGGTTACCGACCGTCTGGTGGATGAACGGTCATTCTGCGCGGCAGGGTCGCGTCAGACGACGTAGTGTAACGAATAGCCCGCCGGGGCTCCGGATCAGAATTCGCGCAAAAATTGATCCAGACCAATTCATTAGCAGAGAAACCTTTTCCCGGGAAAAAGCGGCGTTTGCGCTGCCGCATCTTTTACTTCCCGGCAGAGCCGCCTTTCAGTAAGCGGTACATATCTTCTTCCGCTTCTTCGTCTTCCATGTCGTCATCAAGCGCAATACCGAGTTGCTCCATCAGTACATCAATGCGATCGAGTGATTGATCAAGCCAGGCCTGATCGTCTGCCGACAACGTATCGCCATTTTCAAGGCGATCGAGGAGCGTGTCCAACCGCTCGTCATTTTCAAGCATCGCCAGTTCTTCCTCGGCCGACAGGACAGGTTTTGCCGGTTTTGCCTCTTTCTTAGGCTTTAATGGCTTGCTTTCCGCACTGATCGGGCCCAGCGCGACAGGTTTTTTGCTGCCAATGCGCGGATCGGCAACTTTCGCCTCGCTACCGCCCTTCTGCGTCGCCGCTTTCGGGTTCGCTCTGCTGCCAGAAGGATGACCACGGTGTTTTTTGTCGCGTTTCTGCTCACGCGCGGCGACATTTATCTCTTCACGCGATGGTTTACGTTTGGCTTTTGCCGCCGGTTTTTTATCCAGGGGCTTACGTGCGGGCTGCTTCATGATATTGATCTCAGGGAATGTATATTCAGTATAGAATTGCGGCGGAATCTAGCAGAAAGCAGACAAAGAAAAAAGACGCCAGGTTGCCCTGGCGCCTTTTTTCATCCCTTCGACAGAAGGGTCTGTCTTAATAAGCATCCCTTTTAGCACACAACATCCCGGTTTTCCTTTGCCGTTTCGTTCATGCCTGAACGCTATCCCTTCCATTTAGGTGGGGTTATCCGTAACGCCGCTCCGTCCCTGCTCCGCATCGTCCTGATGCCCTTGAGCGCTTCATCCTGAAGCAAACATTCCATGTTCTGACAACTAATGTAGATGAAATAATGAATCTCACAAGGCAAGTGAGAAAAATATTTCATTCTATAAATAGCGCTATTTATTAAGGTATTGTTTTATATTTATTTTTATTTAAAAATGAAGCATAAAATACAGAAATTACTGGCACTGTAAATGGTCAATGTCTCACAAGGAAGAGGCGCCTTAAGAGTCGGTGGCGCGCTTTTATTCCAGACAGGGTATACTCGTCATAGTTGCCCTTTTATCTGGAGTTTTTATTTTGTCTGGCTGGAATTACCACGTTACTCATTTTGTTACCAGCGCACCTGATATCCGTCATCTTCCTTCTGATACCGGAATTGAAGTGGCGTTTGCCGGACGTTCAAACGCTGGCAAATCCAGCGCGCTTAATACGCTGACTAACCAGAAATCGCTGGCGCGTACCAGTAAAACCCCTGGCCGTACCCAGCTCATTAACCTTTTTCAGATTGCCGAAGGCTATCGCGTGGTCGATTTACCCGGCTATGGCTATGCGGAAGTACCGGAAGAGATAAAGCTTAAATGGCAGCGCGCATTGGGAGAATACCTTCAGATGCGACAGTGCCTGAAAGGCCTGGTCGTATTAATGGATATCCGTCATCCCATGAAAGATTTGGATCAGCAGATGATTCAGTGGGCCGTACAGAGTGCGATCCCGGTGCTGGTACTGTTGACCAAGGCGGACAAGCTTGCCTCCGGCGCGCGTAAAACGCAGTTGAATAAGGTGCGGGAAATGGCAAAAACCTTTGCGGGCGATATTCAGGTGGAGATGTTTTCCTCACTGAAAAAAATTGGCGTTGAGAAATTGAGCCAAAAACTGGACAGTTGGTTTAGCGAAATCCCTCCGGCTGAAAGTGAAGCCGACGTCCTCTCCTGAGCCCTTCCGTTCTTTATGAAGCCCAATAAAAAACGCCCCAGTCATAACGACTGGGGCGGCTAATATTTAGCCAGTTCCGATTACATCAAGTAAACGGTCTGAAAGATAGAACATCTTACCTCTGTACCCTACGAGACAAACTCTACATGATTTTACGGGCGCTCAAAAGGGTTTTTTGTAGTTAGTTTTCACAAAATCAGGCTTTTTATCCCACGCATGTCACATAAAACGGCTTTATCTGTAGCATAATTACAAAAAAAAATGCTTTGCGGTGAACCGGTTAGGAAAAATGCTATAACATCAGACTGCTGAATCGGTTAACCCTACGATTTACTTATGAATGCGTTTTGAGGCTGGTTACCAGCCTCCATAGCGTATTTTCAACAATCAGTGCGCTTCATCCCAGTTGTTACCCACGCCGACGTCGACATGAAGCGGTACATCCAGTTGCATACTGGATTCCATCAGCTCACGGATTTTCGCCGAAGCCGCTTCCACAGCCGATGATTTAACTTCAAATACAAGTTCATCGTGCACCTGCATAATCATTTTGACTTCAGATGCCATTTCGCCTTCCAGCCAGCCATCTACGGCGATCATCGCTTTTTTAATGATGTCCGCGGCAGTACCCTGCATCGGTGCATTGATTGCGGCGCGCTCGGCGGCTTTTCGACGTATTGCGTTGCTGGCGTTGATGTCGGGCAGATAGAGACGACGCCCATCCAGCGTAGAGACATAACCCTTTTCCGCCGCCTGCTGACGCGTATTTTCCATGTACTGCAATACGCCCGGATAACGCTCAAAATAGAGATCCATATATTTTCTTGCTTCGCCAGCGCCGATATTGAGCTGGCGAGAAAGCCCGAATGCGCTCATGCCGTATATCAGGCCAAAGTTTATCGCCTTAGCACTGCGGCGTTGTTCGCCGGTCACTTTCTCAAGCGACATGCCAAACACCTCTGCGGCTGTCGCCCGGTGGATGTCCTGCCCTTCAGCAAAGGCGTTCAGTAAGCCCTTGTCCTGTGACAGATGCGCCATAATGCGCAGTTCAATCTGCGAGTAGTCCGCCGCAACAATTTTGCACGCTTTTGAAGCGACAAAAGCCTGGCGGATACGTCGGCCTTCGTCGTTACGTACCGGAATGTTTTGCAGGTTCGGATCGGTTGAAGAAAGGCGTCCGGTTGCGGTAACGGCCTGATGATAAGAAGTATGCACGCGCCCGGTTATTGGATTTATCATCAACGGCAGCTTGTCGGTGTAGGTGGATTTCAACTTCGACAAGCCGCGATGTTCTAAAATGACCTTCGGCAACGGATAATCCAGCGCCAGCTCGGCAAGAACCTCCTCACTGGTGGAAGGCGCGCCGCCCGGCGTTTTTTTGGTGGGCTTTATTCCCTGCTTCTCAAACAGAATATTTTGCAGCTGTTTGGTGGACGAGAGATTAAACGGCTCACCCGCAAGCTCATGCGCTTTCAGTTCTAATTCCGCCAGACGTGATGTTAACTCTTTTGAGTGAGTTGCCAGAATCCCCTGATCGATCAATACGCCATTACGTTCAATTCGCGAAATCACCTTTACCAGCGGCATTTCAATGTTTTCGAAAACCTGCTTTGGCCCCTGCTCTTTCTCCAGGGTCGGCCACATTTTCTCATGCAGCTGGAGCGTAACGTCGGCATCTTCTGCCGCGTAATGCGCGGCCTGCTCCATCGCGATTTGATTAAAGGTAAGCTGTTTTTTACCTTTGCCGGCAATCTCCTCAAATGACACCGTTTTGTGATTCAGCCAGCGTGAGGCGAGCGTGTCCATATCGTGCCGCCCGACCACGGTATTCAGGGCGTAAGATTCAAGCATGGTGTCGTACTTGATGCCTTCCAGCTCAATATCGTAGTTTTTCAGCACGCCGCGATCGTATTTGAGATTCTGCCCCACTTTATACAGGCCGGCGTCTTCCAGCAGCGGTTTAAGGCGTGACAGCACGCTGGCGCGATCGAGCTGCTCAGGTGCATCGAGGTAATCATGCGCCACCGGCAGATAGGCCGCTTCGCCGGGTTTTATGGCAAACGAAATTCCAACAATATTGGCGCTAAGCGTATCCAGCGAATCCGTTTCAAGATCAAAAGCAAAGAGCGGACTTTTTTTCAGTTTCGCCAGCCAGTCTTCAAATGTCTTCTCATCAAGGATCGTCACGTATCCATCTGAAGAAAGAATGCTGGTTGCTTCACTTGCCGGCTCCGTCTCAGTGCTTTTCGCCAGTGCCTGCTGAGCGGCGGGATTGTTCTTTTTCCCCTGAAGCCATTTTCCTTCTTCAAGATCGGACAGCCAGCGCTTAAATTCATAATGGCGGAACAGAGTAAGCAGAGATTCCACATCAGGCTCGTTGACCGTTAGCTGTTCGCAGGTGAGCTCAAGCTCAACGTCTGTTTTGATCGTCGCCAGTTGATATGAAAGGAAGGCAACGTCTTTGTTTTGTTCAAGCTTCGCGGCCATCGTTTTTGCGCCGCGGAATGACAGATCGGCCACTTTTTCCAGGTTCTGATAGATCTCTTTCAGACCGCCCATCCCCTGAAGCAGCGCCTGTGCGGTTTTTTCGCCAACGCCAGGCACGCCCGGAATGTTATCGGATGAATCGCCCATCAGCGCCAAAAAATCAATAATAAGCGACGGCGGAATGCCGTATTTCACCTCTACTTCTTCCGGCCCCAGAATAGTGTTGTTCATGGTGTTGATCAGCGTAATATCTGGCGTAACCAACTGCGCCATGTCTTTATCGCCGGTACTGATCAGCACAGACCTGCCGCTCTTCTCAGCTTCCTGCGCAAGCGTACCGATAACGTCGTCGGCTTCTACGCCTGATACTGCCAGCAAGGGCAGGCCCATTGCCTGAACCATCTTGTGCAGCGGCTCAATTTGCTGGCGCAGATCGTCCGGCATTGGGGGGCGATGAGATTTGTAGTGTTCAAAAAGCGCATCACGGAACGTTTTGCCCTTGGCATCGAAAACCACCGCCACGTGAGTCGGCTTGTATTGTAAAAGCAGGCTGCGAAGCATATTCAGCACGCCGTACATCGCGCCAGTGGGTTCCCCTGCGCTGTTGGTCAGAGGCGGGAAAGCATGATAAGCGCGATACAAATAGGAGGAACCGTCTACAAGGATCAACGGATTTTCTGCGATTTGAGCCATAGGTCTTCACATTCTTCAGTGTTTTTTTCAATAGCGTAAGGATGCCACAGCTGGCTATAAAAGATGAAATAACTCTCGGGATTTACTTATCTTACAAGCGAAATTTGCGTAGAGGCGCGCAACAAAACCTGTGGATAAGTTTGTGCGTAAATTTGCTAAGATAATTTTACAAACAGGATATGATATCGCCGCGGGAACAAAATTCTATAAATTACAATCTTTTATAAAAAAATCATCGGTTTTTATCTGCGGTGAATTTGATTGGTATTATGTGGATATTTATTATTATGAAGCAAGCTTTCACAGAATTTCGTCCTAAAAATTTTGCTAAACCGTGAACAATTATGCCGCTAAAAGCGTAGCGGCTTTATCAATGCTATAACGCCAGCGGCGGGCTGGCGTTAATAAGCATAGTCGTTTATTTTTTAGTCAAAAGAAATTTTACGACATTCGCATACTGCTGGACGTAATTTTCCATGGAACTGGTGTCGAGACCACCGTTGTTGACCATATATTTGCCGTTAACAAACATCGCTGGCACACCGCGTAGATCGACATCGGCAGCCGCTTTCTCCTGCTGCGCCACAAGAGATTTCACCACGAAGCTGTTCCAGGCCGCATCGTATTCTTCCGGTTTGATTTCTGCCGCTTTGATAAAAGCCGCTTTCAGGCTGGCCGGATCGGTAATCGTCTGGGTTTTCTGAATACCTTCAAAGATTGGCGCGGTCACTTTTTCTTCCACGCCCAGCGCCATCGCTACGGCCCATGCCTGCGTTACGGTTTTACCCATGTCGCCACCGAGAAACTCAACGTGATATTTGGTGACTTTAGTATCAGCCGGCAGGTTTTTTTTCACGGTGTCGCTGACATGCCACACACGTTCAAATTCATAACAGTGAGGGCAATAGAAGGAGAAGAACTCCATCACCTGCGGCTCGCCGGTGGCAGCTTTCGGTATCGTAACGAACTCTTTGCCCTCTGTGAACTGGGCGGCCGACGCGCTGAAAGCCAGAACCATACCAACCAACGCAAACCAAATCTTTTTCATTACCGAATTTTCTCCTAACAGCGAAAGAGGCAGATCGGAAAAAGCGATCAGCCCTGAAATGCAGACATCAGTTGCAGAGGCGGATCCTGCAATAACCTTGCCTGCTCGTTAAAAATCGTTATCTGCCTGCGCCAGAAATCTTCATCCGTCATCCACGTAAAGCTGGCCGGAAAAGCCGGATCGTCCCAGCGACGAACGACCCACGCCAGATAATAGACCATCCGCATGGCGCGGAGAGGCTCAATTAGCGCAAGTTCACGCGTATCGAATTCACTAAATTCGCCGTAGGCTTCCAGCAGAATATCCCACTGGATGCGCTGTTCCTGCGCATCTCCGTTAACCAGCATCCATAAGTCCTGTACGGCAGGCCCGTTACGCGCATCATCCAGGTCGACGAATAGCGGGCCGTCACGCCATAAAATGTTGCCCGGATGGCAGTCGCCATGCAGACGTAGCGGCTGCCACTGAGTATGCCAGTATTTTTGTAAAGTTGTGCCGATAAGCCGCACGCTGTCTGTTAAATTTTCTTTCAGCCTGCGCGGTATCAGGGTGCACGCTTCAAGCACCTGGAGCGGCAAATCAATATATTCGCTTAATCCAATATCCGGCCGCTGGTGAAACGTCTTCTTCCGTCCGGTTTGATGGATGCGCCCAAGGAAGCGGCCCACCCACTCCAGATGATCGTAATTATCGGTTTCGTACTGTCTGCCTCCCAGGCTTGGGAAAATGGCATAACGATAACCTTCATAATGATGAAGCGTCTTTCCCTGTAGCAATAACGGCGCGGCAACCGGCACCTCGTCATCCATAAGTTCACGCGTGAAATCGTGTTCTTCGATGATTTGACCATCCGACCACCGCTGTGGACGGTAAAATTTCACCACGTACCGCTTTCTGTTCTCATCAGAAAACTGATATACCCGATTTTCATAGCTGTTCAGCGCCGTTAAGCCTGATTCAACGCGGATCCCTGTATCCCAAAGCGCATCAAGGATGGTGTCGGGATTAAGATTCTGAAAGTTAAAGGCGGGATCATGCATCTGATATACTCACAGATAATCGGAAAGAGAGCGATGAAGGATACCATTAAGGTCTGAACCAGACAGATTTAATCTTTAATCACGCCTCGCGCGCGTAGAAGAGCGGTTTTAAAATCTTCCTCATAGTCTTTTTTTAGTCCGGGAATTTCTTCATTTTTATCCGACCCGCGCATTTTGAGATGATAGATCAAGACGTCGTCCGTTAATGCATCAATCGGCTCTTTAAAACCCGCTTCCGTGGCAAGTTTCTGTAAGAATTGCACAAGGTTGAGATCGGGCTCCTGCTGCCAGGCCGGTTGTAAAAGTGAAATCAGTTCATTTAAACGATGGCATTTCATACGATAACTCCTGTTATATACGATTCTGTTACGGTAGCAGGGTTAAAACCACATTAAAAGAGAGTGTTTGTGCAATGCGTTTACAGCAAACTATTGCTTCAGTTTACGGCGTCGTTCTGGCAGGCGGTAGAGGAAGCCGTATGGGAGGAAAAGATAAGGGCCTGATACTTTATCAGGGGAAGCCGCTTTATCAACATGTCGTCACGCGTCTTACGCCTCAGGTGGCGCGTATTTATATCAGCGCTAATCGCAATCTGACGCGTTATCAGCAAAGTGGTCTACCTGTTTTAATGGATAAGCTACCGGATTTCCCGGGTCCACTGGCGGGTATGCTGACAGCCATGCAAAGCATCAACGCTGAATGGCTGTTTTTTTCTCCCTGCGATACGCCCGCTTTACCTGCTAATGTTGTTTCCCGATTATGGGAAGAAAAAAGAAACTCACGCGCGGTTTGGGCCTGTGCGGAAGGTCGCGATCACCCAGCCATCGCGCTGATGCATGTCAGCCTTGCCGATGATCTCGCTAATTATCTGGCATGCGGAGAGCGCAGAGTGATGGTGTTTCTGAGGCAAGCGGGCGGCCATCCGGTGTCCTTTGATCGTTGCGCTGAGGCATTCGCTAACATCAACCTACCCGAAGATCTTTTATCATGAAGTATAAACCGTCCGCTTTCAGCCGTTACCGCCTGAAATGAAAACGTTACCGTTGAATGATTTGTTTCGTGCAGCCGTTCTGCGTACCGTAAACGAAAAAAGCCCCATGCTTTCGCATGAGGCTTTTCCGTCTGTATGATGCCTGGCAGTTCCCTACTCTCGCATGGGGAGACCCCACACTACCATCGGCGCTACGGCGTTTCACTTCTGAGTTCGGCATGGGGTCAGGTGGGACCACCGCGCTAAAGCCGCCAGGCAAATTCTGTTATCCGGAACTCCGCTGAAAATTCTTTTTCGTCTCTCATTACCACCAGAACGCTTCTGGCGTTGTAAGGTTAAGCCTCTCGGGTCATTAGTACCGGTCAGCTCAACGCATCGCTGCGCTTACACATCCGGCCTATCAACGTCGTCGTCTTCAACGTCCCT
>NZ_JNVB01000019.1 GCF_000770305.1 Erwinia oleae | reverse complement strand
GTACGATATCCGTACCGCGCCCGGCCATGTTGGTGGCGATAGTGACCGCGCCTGGCTGTCCAGCCTGGGCAACAATGTCTGCCTCGCGGGCGTGGAACTTGGCGTTCAGTACCGCGTGCTCAATGCCCGCTTTAGTCAGTTCGGCAGAAACCACTTCCGATTTTTCAATTGAGATGGTGCCGACCAGCACCGGCTGACCGTTGGCGGTACGTTCACGGATGTCTTCAATGATCGCATCAATCTTCTCTTTCTCAGTCATGTAGACCAAATCAGCCAGATCTTTACGCACCATTGGTCGGTTAGTCGGCACGACAATGGTTTCCAGCTTGTAGATTGAGCTGAACTCAAAGGCTTCCGTATCCGCTGTACCGGTCATACCTGCCAGCTTGTCATAGAGACGGAAGTAGTTCTGGAAGGTGATAGAAGCCAGCGTCTGGTTTTCGTTCTGGATCTCCACACCTTCTTTCGCTTCGATCGCCTGATGCAGGCCATCTGACCAGCGGCGTCCCTGCATGGTACGACCGGTGTGTTCATCGACAATGATCACTTCGCCATCTTTCACGATGTAATCCACGTCGCGGGTAAAGAGCACGTGCGCGCGCAGCGCAGCCGTCACGTGATGCATCATCATAATGTTGCCCGGCGAGTAGAGCGATTCGCCCTCTTCCATGATGCCTTCGCTGACCATCAGCTCTTCAATGGCGACCAGACCGCGTTCGGTCAGATGAACCTGACGCGCTTTCTCATCCACGGAGAAGTGGCCTTCGCCCTGGAAAGTATCAGAGTCTTCTTTTTCCTGGCGAATAAGGCCAGGAATGATCTTGTTTACGCGAATGTAGAGTTCAGAGCTGTCTTCCGCCGGGCCGGAAATGATCAGCGGCGTACGCGCTTCATCGATCAGAATGGAGTCAACCTCATCCACCAGCGCGTAGTTCAGCTTACGCTGAACGCGATCTTCAGGGCTGAAGGCCATGTTGTCGCGCAGGTAGTCGAAACCGTATTCGTTGTTAGTGCCGTAAGTGATGTCCGCCGCGTAGGCTTCACGTTTGGCCGGTGCAGGCATGCCGGGCAGGTTGATACCGATGCTCATGCCGAGGAATTCAAACAGCGGACGGTTGTTTTCCGCATCGCGCTGGGCCAGGTAGTCGTTCACCGTCACAACGTGTACGCCTTTACCGCTCAGGGCGTTAAGATAGGCCGGCAGCGTTGCCGTCAGGGTTTTACCTTCACCGGTACGCATCTCTGCGATGCAGCGATTGTTCAGCACCATGCCGCCCAAGAGCTGTACGTCAAAGTGGCGCATATTGAACACGCGGCGGCTGGCTTCGCGCACGGTGGCAAATGCTTCGGGGATCAGGCTTTCGAGAGACGCGTTCTTCTCAAGACGTGCGCGGAATTCGTTAGTCTTCGCCTTCAGTTCTTCATCAGAAAGCTTCTCGAAATCCGGTTCCATTTTATTGATCTGATCAACAACTTTGCGCATACGGCGCAGGGTACGTTCGTTACTGCTGCCAAAAACTTTGGTTAATAATTTAATTAGCATGATTAATAATTTCTCTCAGCCACCGCCTCCGGCGGTAAAGCATGTAAATGTAGGTGGATAAAGCGACAAATTTTATGTGAGAGAAAAGGGCCCGGCGCGAATACCCTGCACCTGCGCCAGCCAGAGGCCGGTTTGCCACTGCGTCCCGGTAGCCAGCAGGGGCTGCGCCGTCTGGCGAACAATTACCGGCGGGCGCGCTTCATGCGTCAGCAGCGTGCTGAGCGTATCCAGCAGCACCAGCTTTTGCACGTTGAGCGTTTGCTGAGCAATGGGATCGCGAACCGGTGCAAGCGTAAAAGTGAGATGACGAATAACGGTGCGAATAGCATGTTGATGCCAGTAATCAACGTTAACGCCCGATCGACGCGTGCTCTCCTGCAACAGCGCAAGGCCGTCGAAACGCACCACACTGCCAATATTCAGGCTTCTTGTGGAGGTTTCTGGTAACGTAGCCTGTTCGCTGGCAAAAGTGTGAGGCGCGCCGATACTCGCCGCGACCATCCCTAACAGGAGATGCGGCCAGAAATAACGTCTGCCAAATTGTCGCCAACGATTTAGAATACCAATCACTTTTTTCCGCCGGAGCCCGCTATGCGCGATAGTCGCCCGCAATCTGTTGAAAATTTAATTGAAGCCACAGAAGGCCAGAGTACGCTTCAGGCGATTCAGCAACGCGCGCTTGCCCTGAATAAACTGAACCGTGCCGTGCGGGGAATGCTTCCCGCCCAGCTTCATCCCTGGTGCCGCGTGGCAAACTTTCGCCAGGGCATTCTGGTGCTTGAAACGGCCAATGCCAGCTGGATGATGCGCTTACGCTATGAACAATCCAGCCTGCTGTCGGCTTTACGAACGCAAATATTACCATCATTGACGTCAATCGACATCAGGATAAATCCATCGCTGGCGGGAAAAGGGCATGAAAGCGTTCAGGAAAGCAGCAATCAATCTGAGAAAGAAACTAAAACGTCAGGGAGACGCCTGAGTGCAGAAAGCGCGGAGATTTTGCGAGGCGTTGCGGAACAGAGTCCTGAAAAACTGCGAAAAGTAATAGAACGACTGGCCTTACTGGCCGGAGAGAGTACCAGCTCAACCAGTCGTAATAAGTAGCTATGCCAGAACCAGGTTCGGCGCCCGGAAAGTTACCGGTAGCTCAGCTTCATCTTCAAAGGTCGCCCATTCCCAGGCTTCCTGCTTCGCGAGAACCGCCTGTAGCAGTTTGTTATTCAGCGCATGGCCCGATTTGAATGCAGTAAATGCACCAATAATATTGTGGCCACACATGAACAGGTCACCGATAGCATCTAACATTTTGTGACGCACAAACTCGTCTTCAAAACGCAGGCCGTCTTCGTTAAGCACGCGGTAGTCGTCGACCACGATGGCACAGTCAAAGCTGCCGCCCAGGCAAAGGCCGCGTGCCTGCAATGCTTCGATGTCGCGCATAAAGCCAAAGGTGCGGGCGCGGCTGATCTGACGAGCGAAGGCTTCAGCGGAAAAATCCATGCTGTAGCGCTGAGAGCTGGCGTCAATCGCAGGATGGTTGAAGTCGATAGTGAAATCCAACGTAAAACCATTGTGCGGTCTGAACTCAGCCCATTTGTCGCCGTCTTCAACCCGAACAGTCTGCTTGATACGCACAAATTTCTTCGCGGCGTTCAGCTCATCAATGCCCGCGTCCATCAACAGATAAATAAAGGGAGCGGCGCTGCCATCCATAATAGGAATTTCAGGCGCGTTGACTTCCACAATAATGTTATCAATGCCGAGGCCAGCCAGTGCGGCGTTCAGGTGTTCTACCGTTGAAATACGCACGTCATGCTCATTAACCAGGCAAGTACAGAGCATGGTATCACGCACGGATTTGGCATCGGCCGGGAAATCAACCGGTGGATTCAAGTCAGTGCGGCGATAGATGACCCCGGTATTAGCCGGCGCAGGGCGTAACGTCAGCGTGACTTTCTTGCCGGTATGCAAACCGACACCTGTCGCCTGAACAATACGTTTTAAAGTCCGTTGTTTGATCATCGCATTATCTCGCAAAATTACTCATCCGACCGCCAGTATAAATCACCGACGGGCGAGCACTTTAGCACAAAGAGCGGAGAATCCCAATTATCAGGAATATCTTAATCCGCCTGCTTACGCAGGAAGGCCGGGATATCCAGATAGTCAGGCTCTTTGTTTGGCTGCGAACTCTGGTCGTTAACCACTTTCGCCGCTGGCTTCTGCTCTTGCGGGAGCGGAGCCATACCGTGCTGCTGATAACGATGATCCATAACCGGCTGCGTCTGCTGCTGCTGTTTGTTGGTCACCAGGGTAATTTCAGGACGTTTGTCCATGCCAATACCGGTAGCCACGACGGTTACGCGCAGTTCATCGTTCATTTCCGGATCGAGAGACGTACCGATCACCACAGTCGCGTTATCCGAGGCGAAGGCGCGAATGGTGTTACCCACGGTTTCAAACTCGTCCAGACGCAGATCGAAGCCAGCCGTGATGTTTACCAGCACGCCGCGCGCGCCAGAGAGGTCGATGTCTTCCAGCAGCGGGCTGGAAATCGCCATTTCTGCCGCTTCTTCCGCACGGTCTTCACCGCAGGCAACGCCGGAACCCATCATCGCGTAGCCCATTTCGGACATCACGGTGCGCACGTCGGCGAAGTCGACGTTCATCAGGCCCGGACGGGTGATCAGCTCGGCGATACCCTGTACCGCGCCTTTCAGCACGTCGTTTGCTGCGCCGAAGGCGTCCAGCAGCGAAATACCGCGGCCCAGCACTTTCAGCAGCTTGTCGTTCGGGATGGTGATCAGCGAGTCAACGTGCTTGGACAACTCGGCAATACCCTGCTCGGCAAACGCCATGCGCTTTTTACCTTCAAAATTAAACGGCTTGGTGACCACGGCAACCGTCAGGATACCCAAATCTTTTGCCACTTCTGCCACAACCGGCGCGGCGCCCGTACCGGTGCCGCCGCCCATGCCTGCGGCAATAAACACCATGTCCGCGCCTTCCAGCGCCTGACGCAGTGCTTCACGATCTTCTTCTGCGGAGTTACGGCCGACTTCGGGATTTGCCCCGGCGCCCAGACCTTTGGTGATACCGTTACCGATCTGGATGGTCTGACCCACCGCCGTTTTGCGCAGAGCCTGCGCATCGGTGTTGACGGCAAAGAACTCAACGCCTTCGATGCGCTCGCGCACCATATGCTCTACGGCGTTACCGCCGCCGCCGCCGACGCCGATGACTTTAATCACCGCGTCATTGGTTAATTCCATAGGTTCAAACATAATTTCTCTCCGTTATGTGCCTGTCGCCTGGAGATCATAAATAAGGCTAGCATGATCTCCTTTTATTAAAATTAAAACTCTTTTCTCAGCCAGCTGTTGATTCGCTTAAACCAGTTGCCCACCGAGCTTCTTTTTTCCACGTCGGCCTCACCGTTCAGGTGAGACTCTTTTCCATAGTGCAGCAGGCCTACCGCCGTTGAGTAGTAAGGTTCCTGCGCATAGTCCGTCAGCCCGGTAATATTCAGCGGCTGTCCAATTCGCACCTGCGTGTGAAACACACGCTGGGCGCAGGCCGCTAAACCTTCAATTTGTGACGCGCCGCCGGTCAGAACAATGCCTGCCGCCAGATGATGCTTCACGCCCTGCTGGCGAAGCTGCTCCTGAAGTTGCAGGATCTCGTCATTCACCAGATTCAGTAATTCGGTATAGCGAGGTTCAATGACCTCAGCCAGCGTTTGCCGCTGCAAACTGCGCGGCGGGCGGCCGCCCACGCTTGGCACTTCAACGTTTTCATCCTTGCCGACAATCGAGCCGAGCGCGCAGCCATGACGAACCTTGATCGCCTCGGCATCGGTGGGCGGCGTACCGAACGCATAGGCGATATCGCTGGTGACCACGTTGCCCGCGTATGGGATCACTTTGGTATGACGCAGCGCGCCGCCGGTGTAAACCGCGATATCCATGGTGCCGCCGCCGACGTCGACCACACAGACGCCCAGCTCGCGTTCATCTTCTGTCAACACCGCAAAGCTTGAAGCCAGGCCGGCAAAAATCAGTTGGTCAACTTTCAGCCCGCATCGTTCAACGGCTTTGACGATGTTTTTCGCCATATCATTGTGGCAGGTAATCAGGTGCACTTTTGCCTGCATCCTCACGCCCGACAAACCCACCGGATTTTTAATGCCTTCCTGATAATCGATGGCGTATTCCTGTGGAATAACATGGAGAATTCGGTGCTCATCGCGCACGCGAACCGATTTAGCAGTATGCACCACGTTCTCCACATCTTCCTGAGTCACTTCTTCTTCCGAAATAGGAACCATCCCTATTTCGTTCTGGCAACTGATATGTTTTCCCGATAAAGCAAGGTAAACCGATGAGATCTGGCAGTCAGCCATCAACTCCGCCTGGTCGATCGCACGCTGCACGCACTTCACCACGGATTCCAGATCGTTTACGCCGCCTTTATCCATGCCGCGCGAAGGGCAGCTTCCCACGCCAATAATATTGACCATGCCATCGGGCAGAACCTCACCTACCAAAGCGGCGACCTTCGCAGTGCCGATTTCAAGTCCAACTACCAGTTTTCTGTCCGTCGCTTTGATCATTGTTGTTTAACCTGTGCCTGATTCTGTTCCTGTTTACTGTCAGTTTTCTCAAGGGGCGCTGGCGCCCAACCTACTGCCGCGCCAGAGTCGTACCGCAGGTCAACGTAGCTGATTCGCTTGTTTTCCGCCTGCGCCTGCTGTTGCAGCGAAGGATACAGCTGGGTAAAACGCTTCAGCCGCTTCATATCGTCATTTCGTCCCAGCTCAAGGCGGATGTCATCGTCCAACACCAGTTGCCAGGATCGCCGCGCGGTCATTGAGGCCACTTTCAGTTTAAGTTTGCTGGCAGCCAGCGCATCACGCATCTGGTGGTAACCTGCCAGCACTTCTGCTTCGCTGCCTTCCGGCCCGTGAAGCATCGGCATCGCCTCTTTGCCAAGATGGCTGGCCGGCACGCTGAAGGATTTCCCTTCGGCGTCAACCATATGCAAATCATTCCACCGTGCGACCGGCACATACTCCACCAGATGAATCTTCAGCTCGTCCGGCCACTGTTTGCGCACGCTCACCTGCTGGATCCACGGCAGCCGTTCAATCTGCTGCTGAATCACATCCACATCCTGCGACATGAAGGTGCCCGGCGCGCCAAGCGACAATATCGCCTGGCGAATGTCATCGTGCGTGGTGTAGTGCATCTGCCCGGTGACGACCAGCCTGGAGAGCGGCAGCCTTGATGCATCGTTCATCCACTTCACCACGACCAGCCCGCCCGCGACCATCACGCCCAGCACCATCATCAAAAAGATGATGCCTGCCAGCCGCGAGCCGTTGCTCCTGCCGGAACGCGCCTTTTCCTGCGCTTCGCGGTTACGAACGTTCAGAGCCGCCTGGGACATATCAGTCGGCCAGCTCCAGAATGCGCGCAACCAGCTGCGGGAAGCTCATGCCGGCTTGCTTCGCCGCCATCGGCACCAGGCTGTGGCCGGTCATACCTGGCGAGGTATTGACCTCAAGCAGATAAAACTGGCCGTCGTCGCCCATCATTACGTCCACGCGTCCCCAGCCGCTACAGCCCAGCGCGCGCCAGGCATCAGTGACGATGGTACTGAGCGCTGACTCCTGTTCTGCACTCAGGCCGCTCGGACAGAAGTATTGAGTATCGTCAGAAAAGTATTTTGCTTCATAGTCATAGAACTCAGAAATCACCTGAATGCGAATAGAAGGCAAGATTTCATCGCCAATGACGCCAACGGTGTATTCCGGGCCGCTTAAAAAGGCCTCAATTAACACGTCGTCGTCATGGCGGAATGCTTCATCCAGTGCCGCCAGAAGCGCGTCAGCATGATTAACGCGGGTGATACCCACGCTGGAGCCTTCACAGCTCGGCTTAACGAACAGCGGCAGCCCCAGCGCTGCGATGCGCGCGCGGGTCTTCTCGTTCAGACCGGCGTTCATTTCATCACGCGTGATTGCCACATAGGGGGAAACGGGCAGTCCGCAGCCCTGCCAGAGCAGTTTGGTGCGCAGTTTATCCATGGTGATGGCTGATGCCATCACGCCGCTGCCGGTGTAGGGAATAGCGAGAAACTCCAGCACGCCCTGAAGCGTGCCGTCTTCGCCGCCGCGACCGTGAAGCGCGATAAAGGCTTTGTCGAAGCCCTCTTCTTTCAGGCGCATCACCGGGAAATCGCGAATATCGACCGCGTGGGCGTCAATGCCCGCCTCGATCAGTCCGGCCAGCACGGCATTGCCTGACATCAGTGAAACGTCACGTTCGGCAGAGGTGCCACCCAGCAAAACAGCTACTTTCTCAGCCATGATGTTCCCCTTCAGTTGTCTGTGGTTGTAACTTAAGGTCTGCCAGCCGACGCGCAATGCGTCCCACGTTTCCGGCGCCCTGCACCAGGATCAAATCGTTACCGGAGAGCTTCGGCGCCAGCATGTCAGGCACCGCCTCGTGATCGGAAACCAGGATTGGATCGACCTTTCCGCGGCCGCGAATGGTGCGGCAAAGCGAGCGGCTGTCCGCACCGGGTATCGCCGTTTCTCCGGCAGAATACACGTCCAGCATCAGCAGCACGTCAACCTGAGAAAGCACGTTAGCGAAATCGTCGTACAGGTCGCGGGTGCGCGTATAGCGATGCGGCTGGAAAATCATCACCAGTTGCTTATCCGGCCAGCCCGCGCGCGCTGCTTTAATCGTCGCATCCACCTCGGTTGGATGATGGCCGTAGTCATCAACCAGCATCGCCGTGCCCGCGTTACCGTTGACGTCGACAATCGGATATTCACCAAGGAAATCGAAGCGACGGCCGGTGCCCTGAAAGCTCTCCAGCGCGCTGAGGATCTCGTCGTCTTCAATACCTTCTTCCGTCGCCACCGCCACCGCTGCCGCGGCATTCAGCGCATTATGTCGCCCTGGCGCATTAAGCGTAACGTGCATTAGCGGCTTATCGAGCCGCGCCAGCGTGAAATGCCCCTGCGCGCCGTGCTGCTCATAGCTGGCAATACGCACATCGGCGTCTTCGCTAAAACCGTACGTGGTGACCTGACGCCCAACGCGCGGGATCAGATCGCGAATCACCGCGTCGTCAACGCACAATACCGCACGCCCATAAAACGGCAGATTGTGCAGAAAATTAATAAACGTCTGCTTCAGATTTTCGAAGTCGCCCTGGTAGGTATCCATATGATCGGCTTCAATATTCGTGACAATCGCCACCATCGGTTGCAGATGCAGAAACGAGGCGTCGCTTTCATCAGCTTCCGCAATCAGGTAGCGGCTGCTGCCAAGGCGCGCGTGCGTGCCTGCGGCTTTGACCAGTCCGCCATTAACGAAGGTAGGATCCAGACCGCCTTCCGCATAAATACTGGATACCATCGCCGTGGTGGTGGTTTTACCGTGCGTTCCGGCAACGGCGATGCCGTGACGAAAACGCATCAGTTCCGCCAGCATCTCGGCGCGGCGGATCACCGGAATGCGCGCCTCACGGGCCGCAACAATTTCCGGGTTATCCTGCGATACCGCGGTGGAGACCACCACCACGCTGGCGTCGCTGACGTTTTCCGGGCGATGGTTGAAATAGATCGTCGCGCCCAGGCCGCTCAAATGCTGCGTCACCGCGTTAGGCGCCAGATCTGAACCGCTGATTTCATAGCCTTCGTTGGCCAACACTTCGGCAATACCGCCCATGCCGGCACCGCCGATGCCGACAAAGTGGATGTGCCGGACGCGACGCATCTCGGGCACAATAGAACGCAGTTTCGCCAATTGTTGAATATTCATCTTTTTTGCCTGTCAGTGCATTAGCGCACCGTTTTGTCCCCACCTGAATGGGGAAACACTTATGGAGGCCGGTTTGTCCGGCATCTGCCTTTCTTTTATAACGCTGCGGCGCTGACTTCTGCCGCAACGCGTTCGGTCGCATCGGGAATCGAGGCTGCCCTGGCGTTGATCGCCATAGCCAGCAGCGTTTGTCGATCCCAACCGGCCAGCGTTTCCGCAACTGCGTTCGCCGTAAACTGCGGCTGCTCAAAAATTTTTGCCGCGCCTGCCTGCTCAAGCGGCAGCGCGTTCCAGTACTGTTGACGATCTTTATGCTGAAAAGGCACAAAAATCGCCGGTAAGCCTGCGACGGCTACTTCACTGACGGTCAACGCGCCGGATCGACACACCACCACATCGGCCCAGGCGTAGGCTTCTGCCATATCGTCGATAAACTCGGTAACGCGATGCTGCGTCTGGTTTACCTGCACGTAAGCCTGATTCACGCTCGCCAGCGCGCCCTTCCCTACCTGATGCCAGAGCGTGATGGTATCGCCCAATTGCGCGGCCACCTGCGGCAGGGTTTGATTCAGTACGCGCGCGCCCTGGCTGCCGCCAATGACCAGCACGCGTATCGGGCCGACACGCCCTGCCAGACGCGTTTGCGGCGCGGGCAGGGCCAGCACGTCAACGCGAACCGGATTGCCCACCACGTCGGCGTGGGGAAACGCGCCCGGAAATGCCTGCATCACCTTTTTCGCGATTTTCGCCAGCCATTTGTTGGTCAGGCCCGCAATGCCGTTCTGCTCATGCAGCACCACAGGGATCCCGCAGCTCCAGGCCGCCAGGCCGCCAGGGCCGGACACATAACCGCCCATGCCCAGCACCACATCCGGCTGGTACGCCTTCATGATGGCGCGGGCCTGGCGTACGGCGGTAAAAATCCTTACCGGCGCAGCCAGAAGCGCTTTCAGCCCCTTACCGCGCAAGCCGCTGATGCGTATGAAATCGATGTCGATGCCGTGCTTCGGCACTAAATCGGCTTCCATACGATCTGCGGTACCCAGCCAGCGAACCTGCCAGCCCTGCGCCATCAGGTGGTGCGCAACCGCCAGCCCCGGGAAAACGTGTCCGCCGGTTCCGCCCGCCATCACCATCAGTCGCTTCCCTGTCATCGAGTCCCCCGCGTAAACGCCTGCGCGCGCGCCAGTCGCGTTTCATAATCTATACGTAGTAAAAATACGATGGCGGTCGACATAATAATCAGGCTCGATCCACCGTAGCTGATCAGCGGCAGCGTCAGGCCTTTCGTCGGCAGCATGCCCGCCGCCGCGCCGACGTTAACCAGCGCCTGGAAACTGAACCATACGCCGATTGAACAGCCCAAAAAGCCGGAAAAACGCTGGTCGATTTCCAGCGCGCGTCGGCCGATGGACATCGCGCGAAAAGCGACGAAGAATACCATCAAAAGCGCCAAAACCACACCGATATAACCCAGTTCTTCCCCGATAATCGAGAAGATAAAGTCGGTATGCGCTTCGGGCAGATACTCCAGTTTTTGTACGGAGTTGCCCAGCCCCTGGCCCCATAATTCACCGCGGCCAAAGGCCATCAGCGACTGCGTAAGCTGGTAGCCGCTGCCGAACGGGTCATCCCACGGATTCCAGAACGACGTCACACGACGCATACGGTACGGTTCGGCAATAATCAGCAGTATCACGGCAAAAATACCGGAGCCGATAATCGCCAGAAACTGCCACAGTTTTGCACCGGCGAGGAACAGCATCGCCAGCGTGGTGACAAACAGCACCACCACCGTACCGAGATCCGGCTGCGCCAGCAGCAGCACTGCCAGCACCACCATCACGCCCATCGGTTTACAGAAGCCCCAAAAATTATTGCGAACCTCTTCCACCTTACGCACCAGATAGCTGGCCAGGTAACAAAACAGCGACAGCTTTGACAGCTCAGCAGGCTGAATACGCAGCGGCCCAAGCGCAATCCAGCGCGATGCGCCGTTAACCGAACTGCCGACCACCAGCACAATCAATAACATCACCACCGTTACCAGCAGCATGATGTTGCTGTAGCGCTGCCAGAAATCCATCGGGATGCGCAGCGTGACCATCGCCATACCCAGCGCCAGCACCAGATAGAACGCATCGCGCTTGGCAAAAAAGAACGGATCGTCCGACAGTCTCTGCCCGACCGGCATTGATGCCGACGTCACCATCACAAAGCCAATCACCGCCAGGCCGATGGTCAGCCAGAGCAGCGTGCGATCGTACAAAACCATTGAGCTGGCGTCGCTCTCGCGCGAGCCCATCACCCACTCTTTCAGACGATTCGTGAAACCACTCGCCAGGCTCATACCGCGTATATTCATCAGCCAAGCTCCTTCGCCAGGCGCGTAAAGACATCGCCGCGCTGCTCAAAGTTCTTGAACTGATCGAGGCTGGCGCAGGCGGGCGACAGCAGCACCATATCGCCTGGCTTCACCTGCGCGGCAATTTGCGTCATCGCCTCTGCCAGCGTTTCCGTCTGTACGGCGATATCCGGGCGCAGCGCAGCCAGCGCCTCGCGATCGCGACCAAAGCACCAGGTGCGCACGTTATCGGTCAGAAACGGCGCCAGCGCGCTGAAGTCAGCCGACTTACCGTCGCCGCCGAGCAGCAGCCACAGCGTGCCCTGCACCTGTAACCCCTTCAGCGCGGCTTCGGTACTGCCCACGTTGGTGGCTTTGGAATCGTTGATCCAGCGCACGCCATTGTGCTCCCAGGCAAGCTGAAAACGGTGCGCCAGACCGCTAAACGTGGTCAGCGCCTTCAGGCTGCTGGCGCGCGGCAGGCCAACCGCATCCGCCAGCGCCAGCGCGGCGAGCGCGTTAGTAAAATTATGCTGCCCGGTGAGCGCCATTTCTGCCGTGTTCAGCACCTTCTCGCCCTTCACCCGCAGCCAGATGTTTCCCTGCTGCCGGTTCAGATGATAATCGCCCACGTCCACACCAAAGCTGACGCAGCGCGCATCTGCGCCGCGCACCGGCATGGTCATGGCATCATCGGCATTCACCACGCAAACCGCTGCCTGCTCGTAGATGCGCAGCTTCGCGGCGCGGTACTGCTGCATTCCGAGCGGATAGCGATCCATATGATCTTCGGTCACGTTCAGCAGGGTGGCTGCCGCCGCCTGCAAACTGTGGGTGGTTTCAAGCTGGAAGCTCGACAGTTCCAGCACGTAAAGCTGTGCCGGCGTATCCAGCAGCGTCAGCGCAGGCAGGCCGATGTTGCCGCCGACGCCCACCTGCCAGCCCGCGGCCTTCGCCATTTCGCCAACCAGCATGGTCACGGTGCTTTTGCCGTTAGAACCGGTAATGGCAACAATGGGCGCCTGCGCTTCGCGGCAGAACAGTTCGATATCGCCAACAATCTCCACGCCCGCTTCCGCCGCCGCCGCCAGCGACGGATGCGCCAGCGCCATGCCGGGGCTGGCAACAATCAGGTCGGCGTTCAGCAGCCAGTCGTCGTTGATCGATCCCAGCCAGCACTCAATGTTTTCCGGCAGTTTGTTCAGGCCTGGCGGCGCGACGCGGGTATCCACCACGCGCGGCGTAACGCCACGCGCTAAAAAGAAATCAACGCAGGAGAGGCCGGTCAGCCCCAGCCCGATGATGACAACTTTTTTACCCTGATAGTCGGCCATTGTTTACCGTACCTTCAGCGTTGCCAGGCCAATCAGCACCAGCATCAGTGAAATAATCCAGAAGCGCACGATCACGCGCGGTTCCGGCCAGCCCTTCAGTTCATAGTGATGGTGAATAGGCGCCATGCGAAAAATGCGCTGCCCGCGCAGTTTGAAGGAGCCTACCTGAAGGATCACCGACAGCGTTTCCACCACAAACACACCGCCCATAATCAGCAGTAAAAACTCCTGACGCAGCAGCACGGCGATGGTGCCCAGCGCGCCGCCCAGCGCCAGTGAACCGACATCACCCATAAACACCTGCGCCGGATAGGTGTTAAACCACAAGAAGCCAAGCCCGGCGCCGACAATGGCGGTACAGACAATCACCAGCTCGCCCGCATGGCGCAGGTAAGGAATATGCAGATAGCCAGCAAAATTCATATTGCCGGTGGCCCATGCCACCAGCGCAAAGCCCGCCGCCACGAAAACGGTAGGCATAATCGCCAGGCCATCCAGCCCGTCGGTCAGGTTGACCGCGTTGCTGGTGCCGACGATCACAAAGTAGGTCAACAGCAGGTAGAGCAGGCCAAGCTGCGGCATCACGTCCTTAAAAAACGGCACAACCAGCTCAGTGGCTGGCGTATCTTTCCCGACGATGTACATCACAAAAGCAACCGCCAGGGCGATCACCGACTGCCAGAAGTATTTCCAGCGCGCGATAAGCCCTTTGGTGTCTTTGCGCACCACTTTGCGGTAGTCGTCAATAAAGCCAATGATGCCGTAACCTACCAGCACAAACAGCACGCACCAGACGTAGGGGTTGGACGGATAGGCCCACATCAGTACGGAAATGGTAATGGAAAACAGGATCATAATGCCGCCCATCGTCGGCGTACCGCGCTTGCTGAAGTGCGACTCCGGGCCATCGTTACGCACAACCTGGCCGAAAGACATCTCCTGAAGACGCACAATCATGCGCGGCCCCATCCACAGCGAAATAAACAGCGCGGTCAGCAGGCTGACAATGGCGCGAAACGTCAGATACGAAAAGACGTTGAAGCCCGAATAAAAAGTGACCAGATGTTCGGCCAGCCAGACTAGCATGTTCCTTTCTCCTTTAAGCTCTGTACTACCTGCTCCATGGCGGCACTACGTGAACCTTTCACTAAAATGGTGATATCGGCATGGGTCGCCAACAGCGCGCGTAGACGCGTAACGGCGGACGGTTTATCGGCAAAATGCTCGCCGCTGCCGCTGGCCTCACTGATAAGCCTGCTCAGCACGCCAACGCTCACCACCCAGTCAATCCCCGCCTTGCGTGCAGCCGTGCCCACCTCGCGATGGCAGGCTTCGGCATCGGCGCCCAGTTCCCCCATGTCGCCCACCACCAGCACGCGAAATCCCGGCATATCGGCCAGAACCTGTACCGCTGCGGTCATCGAACCCACATTGGCGTTATAGGTGTCATCCAGCAGCAGCTTGCCCCGGGCAAGCTGAACCGGAAACAGCCGCCCCGGCACCGCTTTCAATGCAGACAGACCATGTTGCACCGCACTGAGCGGGGCATCGACCGACAGCGACAGCGCGGCGGCGGCCAGCGCGTTGGCAATGTTGTGACGGCCCGGCAGCGGCAGATGAATATCCACCTCGCCCACCGGCGTGCTCATCACAAACGCCGTACCGCTGGCGGAAATACGCACGTTTGACGCAGAGAAATCGCTTTCGCCCTGCGCCGAGAAGCGCCAGACGCGTTTGCCGTCCAACAGAGGCCGCCAGTTCGGCAGATCATTGCTTTCGTCGTTAATAATCGCCGTGCCGTTAACCGACAGACCTTCGAAAATTTCGCCTTTCGCTTTCGCCACGCCAGCCAGCGAGCCGAAGCCTTCCAGATGCGCCGCCGCCAGATTATTAATCAGCGCGGTTTCAGGGCGCGTGATGGCGGTGGTAAAGGCAATTTCACCCTGATGATTGGCGCCGAGTTCAATAACCGCATAGCGATGTTGATCATTCAGACGCAGCAGCGTGAGCGGCACGCCAATATCGTTATTAAAGTTACCGGCAGTAAAGAGCGTTTCGCCGCATTCGCGCAGGATTGCGGCGGTCATCTCTTTCACTGAGGTTTTTCCGGACGACCCCGTCAGCGCCACTACCCGCGCCGTTGACTGCTGACGCACCCAGCCCGCAAGCTGCGCCAGCGCAACGCGGGTATCTGTGACAACGACCTGCGGCACCGCGACTTGTAAGTGCTTACTGACCAACAGCGCTGCCGAACCGGCGGCAATCGCATCGCCGACAAATTCATGCGCATCGAAACGCTCGCCCTTCAGGGCAATAAACAGGCAGCCTGCGGTGGCCGCGCGCGTATCGGTCGTCACCGCGTTGAACGTCAGGTCACCGCCAATAAGCGTGCCGCGGGTCACTTCCGCCAGCGTTTGCAGGGAAAGCGCGATCATGCCATTACCCCCAGTAAACGCGCGACCGTCACCCGGTCGGAGTAGTCCAGCCGACGGTTGCCGACAAGCTGATAATCTTCATGGCCTTTACCGGCGACCAGGACGATATCCCCTTCCTGCGCCTGCATGACCGCGTTAGTGACCGCTTGCGCACGTCCGGCCACCACGCGGGCGCGGCCGCCGTCCATAAAACCGCTAAGAATGTCGGCAACGATAGCCGCCGGATCTTCGCTGCGCGGATTGTCGTCGGTGATGACGACCACGTCCGCAAACTGCTCAGCGATAGCGCCCATCAGCGGGCGCTTACCTTTATCGCGATCGCCGCCGCAGCCAAAGACGCACCACAGCGTGCCTTTGCAGTGCAGCCGCGCCGCCTGAAGCGCCTTTTCCAGCGCGTCCGGCGTGTGTGCATAATCGACCACCACCGTAGGTTTACCCGGCGCGGAAAAGACTTCCATGCGCCCGGTAACAGGCTGAAGCTGCTGGCCGGTCGCCACCAGCGAAGCCAGCGGATAGCCCAGCGCCAGCAGCGTGCTCAGCGCCACCAGCAAATTACTGACGTTGAAGGCGCCCATCAGGCGGCTTTCGATTTCACCAAAGCCCCAGCTGGAGTCAAATCGTACGGTCGCGCCGTTGTCGTGATACACCACGTCAACGGCCTTGAGCCAGCGCCCACGACAGCCGGCCTGGAGATTGTTCTCCATCGTTACCGCCACGGCGTCCGGCAGTTTTTCCAGCCAGCGGCGGCCGGTTTCATCGTCAGCGTTGACGATCGCCTGGGCCACCAGGTGCTCTGAGAAAAGCAGCCATTTAGCGGATTCGTAATGCGCCATATCACCGTGATAATCCAGGTGATCGCGGCTGAGATTGGTAAAAGCGGCAGCGGCGAACGGCAGCGCGGCCACGCGATGCTGAACCAGACCGTGCGAGGAGATTTCCATCGCCGCCAGCGTGGCGCCCTGTTCGACCAGCGAGCTCAGGGTCTGCTGCACGTCAACGGCGGAACCGGTCGTGTTCTCAGCAGGCTGCAACTGGCCGTAAAGACCATTGCCTACCGTACCCATCACCGCGCCCGTTTCACCCAACAGAGTGGCCCACTGCGCCAGCAGCTGCGTAGTGGTGGTTTTGCCGTTCGTCCCGGTCACGCCTATCAGCCGCAGCTTTTCGCCAGGCTGCTGGTAGAAACGGCCCGCCAGCGCGGAAAGGCGCTGAGAAAGCTGCGCCAGCCAGATCACCGGCACGCCGTGAAGGTGGGTAATGCTGCCGTCTTCCGCTTCGCCTTCAGCTTCTGCCACCACGGCTGCAACGCCCTGCGCAATGGCCTGCGGAATAAAACGGCGACCGTCCGCCGCGTGGCCTTTTATCGCCACAAAGAGATCGCCGGACGCCGCAACACGGCTGTCCAGAATCATTTCGCTGAGCGGCAGCGAAGGTGCGCCAGGCACCCACGGCGCCAGCAGGTCGCGCAGGTTACGAACGGTCACTCGATCTCTCACTTCTGTTATCTACCATCTCATTTTTATCCACAGGGCCCGCTGGCGGCAGCGCATCAGGCTCGACGTTCATGGTGCGCAGCACGCCACCCATGATCGCGCCAAAAACAGGCGCGGAAACCGCACCGCCATAATATTTCCCCGCCTGCGGATCGTTGATAACCACCACCAACGCAAAGCGGGGACGACTCGCCGGCGCAACGCCCGCGGTGTAAGCAATGTATTTGTTGACGTAGCGCCCATCCGGCCCGACCTTTTTTGCAGTGCCGGTTTTAATGGCAATACGATACCCTTTGATCGCCGCCTTCACGCCGCCGCCGCCGGGCAGCGCAACGCTTTCCATCATGTGCATCACGGTGCGAACAAGGCTCTCCGGGAAAATGCGCTGACCCGCAACCGGCGGATCAACTTTGGTAATCGACAGCGGGCGATAAACGCCATAGCTGCCGATCGTGGCGTAGACTCGCGCTAACTGTAACGGCGTTACCATTAGCCCATAGCCGAAAGAGAAGGTGGCCCTCTCTATGTCAGACCACCGTTGTTTTTGAGGATATAAGCCACTGCTTTCTCCGACCAACCCCAAATTGGTCGCCTTACCCAATCCAAAGCGCGCGTAGGTTTCTACCAGCGCTGAGGAGGGCATCGCTAACGCCAGCTTTGAAACGCCAACGTTACTCGATTTTTGCAAAACCCCGGTCAGGGTCAGTTCGTTGTAGCGCGCCACGTCTTTGATTTCATGGCCGTTGACGCGATACGGAACGGTATTCAGTACGGTATTTTCTTTCACCACGCCGCGCTGAAGCGCGGTCATCACTACCATCGGTTTTACCGTGGAACCGGGTTCGAAGATGTCGGTAATTGCCCGGTTGCGCATGACGTCTTTGGTGGTGCCGGTCAGGTTATTCGGGTTATAGGCCGGGCTGTTCGCCATTGCCAGCACTTCGCCGGTGTTCACATCCACCAGTACCGCCGTGCCGGATTCTGCTTTGTTGAACGCCACGGCATTGTTCAACTCACGATAAACCAGCGCCTGAAGACGCTCGTCAATGCTCAGCGCCAGGTTATGGGCGGCGCGGCTGTCCACCGACGAGATATCCTCGATCACCCTGCCGAAACGATCTTTACGCACCGTTCGTTCGCCAGGCTTGCCGGTCAGCCACTTATCAAAGCTCTTTTCAACGCCTTCAATGCCCTGACCGTCGATATTGGTGAAGCCGATCAGATGCGATGTCACCTGCCCTGCCGGATAGTAACGGCGCGACTCTTCGCGCAGAAAGATGCCGGGAAGCTTCAGTTTTTTGATGTAGTCGCCAATGGCGGGATTGACCTGACGCGCGAGATAAACGAAGCGGCCGTTAGGGTTGGCGTTCACGCGAGCGGCAAGCTGATCCAGAGGAATTGAAAGCGCGTCGGAGAGCGCTTTCCAGCGGCTGTCCAGCGTGATGCCGCCTTTATCATGCAGCTCTTTAGGATCGGCCCAGATAGCATTTACCGGCACGCTGACCGCCAGCGGACGTCCGGCGCGATCGGAGATCATCCCGCGCGCGGTAGGCACCGCCTGCACGCGCAGCGAACGCATATCGCCTTCACGCACCAGCTTGTCCGGGTTGATCACCTGAAGATAGGCCATACGCGCCAGCAGTCCGAAAAGCGCCAGTAAAATCCCGCAGCAAATCAACGCAAAACGCCAGCTCACAAAGCTGGCCTGATCTTCCGGTCGTTTTAACTTCAACGTCTTAGCTGCGGCTTTCATTCACTCTCTCAGGGCTGAACCACAATATTTTCCTGCGATGGATCGACATGCTGCATTTGTAGCTTGTCAGTTGCCGTCCTCTCTACCCGGCTGTGATCGCCGAGCGCGTTTTCTTCCAGGATCAGGTTACGCCATTCGATATCCAGCGCATCACGCTCCAGCACCAGCTGTTCCCGCTGCGCGGTAAGCAGGCGGGTTTTGTGCGCGGTTGTCACCACCAGCAACGCCGAAACCAGTACGGCGACGGTAAGGATCAGCGCGATCTTGCCGTGACGCAGCAGATCGCCACCAATCACGGTGGGCAGGCTGTGGCGCTCGTTGCCAATCATGACGCGGTTCTCTCTGCAATACGCAGCACCGAACTACGCGCGCGTGGGTTTTCCGCCACTTCTGCCTCGCCAGGCATCATTTTTCCCAACGTTTTCAGCTGACGGCCGCCAAGTTCGTTCAACTGCGCTTCGGTCATCGGCAAACCGGCCGGCACCTGCGGCCCGCGACTCTGTTCGCGCATAAAGCGTTTTACAATGCGATCTTCCAGTGAGTGGAAACTGATAATCGACAGTCGACCTTCCGGCGCCAGTACCGTTACCGCGCCTTTCAACGCCTGTTCGATCTCTTCCAGTTCGCTATTGACCCAGATGCGGATTGCCTGAAAACTGCGCGTCGCGGGGTGTTTGTACTTATCTTTTACCGGCGTGGCGGCGTAGATAACGTCGGCCAGCTCTTTGGTGCGCGTCATGGGCTGTTCACGGTTGCGCTCAACGATGGCGCGCGCAATGCGTTTGGCAAAGCGCTCTTCGCCAAAGGTTTTGAGCACAAACGCGATATCGCTCTCTTCCGCCTGAAGCAACCACTGCGAGGCAGACAGCCCTTTTGTCGGGTCCATACGCATATCCAACGGCCCGTCGCGCATAAAAGAAAATCCGCGTTCGGCGTCATCAAGCTGGGGTGAAGAGACGCCGAGATCCAGCAGGATCCCGTTTACTTTCCCGCTGAGGCCGCGCGCTTCAACGTAGTCAGCAAGCGCCGAAAAGGGACCGTGGATAATTGTGAAGCGGGGATCGGTAATGTGAGCGGCGGCGGCGATAGCCTGCGGATCGCGATCAATAGCGTAGAGGTGTCCCTCCGCGCCCAGACGCGAAAGAATCAGTCGCGAGTGGCCCCCTCGTCCAAAGGTGCCATCGATATAGATGCCGTCGGGTTGGATATTGAGGCCGTTTACCGCCTCGTCCAACAGCACCGTGGTGTGATTATAATTTGCCTGCATAGCTATAGTGACAAGTCCTGTAAGCGCTCAGACAACGGCTCCTGAGTCGTTTGCTCTGCGTCAATGTCCTCCCTGACCTGTTGATACCATGTCTGTTCATCCCACAATTCAAATTTGTTGAACTGCCCGACCAGCATCACTTCTTTGGTCAGATTCGCATGCTGGCGCAGCGTGCCTGCCACCAGCAATCGACCTGCATTATCCATCTGGCATTCGCTGGCATGCCCCAGCAGCAGACGCTGCACCCGGCGCTCAGCAGGATTCATGCTGGATAAACGCGCCAGTTTACGTTCGATAATTTCCCACTCCGGGAGGGTGTAAAGCAGCAGGCATGGCTGATGAAGGTCAATGGTGCATACCATTTGCCCCTGTGCTTCCTCAATCAGCGTTTCGCGATAGCGTGTTGGAACGGCCATACGCCCTTTGCTGTCGAGGTTGACTATCGTTGCCCCACGGAACATGCCAGCCTCGCCCTCTTTTCACCACTTTACACCACAAAATCCCACCTGGAGAGTGTACGGAGCGAGGGAAATCATTGTCAAGCGACAGCGACGGTCTGAAAGGATTATTTCTTCACTAATTTAAAATGCGATGAGATAAAAAGAGGACGAAACTTTTGGGAAATTAAAATTAAGCTAATGAATAGAGATAAAAAAAACCAAAAATTTTTATTTAAACCCAAATATGTCACTTTCTGACGACAAGAAAATTCATTACTGACTTTGCGAGGCGCGCTGCATTTTAGGGTATTTCTGGTTTTCAGGCCAGTCTGAACGCGCATCCGTTGTGAAGCGGCTTACTCTTGTCCTAAGCATTTAATAATTTTGACGCTTTTAAATGTAAGAAACTCTTCTTCAATGAAAAAAACGTTGCCATTACAGATAATCCAGAAATGAATATTAACAAATAGCGTTGAATAACTGGTTTTACGTACAGATAAAAGACCGACAAAATATGATTCAAACTAAAAAAGACGGGATGACCGTCTTTTTTATAAAAACATTAACGCCGCGTGTCGCGAAAAGCCTAACCGGACTTTCGGCTGAGTCTTCCACGTTGATAAAGATTACGACGAATTCGGGTTAATCCTGGTTTTGGTCTGCGCGGTTCATCAAGGCTGGCTAAAACGAGCTCAAGTACGCGCTCCGCCACGTCCCGATGCCGCTGCGCCACGGCAAAAACCGGGCACTCAAGGAAGTCGAGCAGTTCATGATCGCCGAAGGTGGCAATCACCAGATCGGTAGGCAGACGCCCTTCCCGCTTCAGCGTGATATCCATGACGCCCTGCAACAGGCCAAACGAGGTGGTGAACAGCGCGTCAGGCATGGCGTGCGTCTCAAGCCATTTTTCAAACAGCGCCGCCGCCGCGCTGCGTTCAAAGCTGTTAGCATAAATGAAGTCCTGCTGACGTTCGTCTCCTTCCCACGCCTCACGAAAGCCCATTTCCCGCAGGAAGCTTACCGACAGCTCCGGTAACGCGCCCAGAAACAGCACGTTTTTTATCGGTTGCTTACGCAGTTCCGCCGCCAGCGTATTCGCATCTTCCTGGTCGGCGCCGACGACGCTGGTAAAGTGTTCACGATCTAACGCGCGATCCAAAGCAATAATGGGCAGCGAGTCGTTGATCCAGCGCTGGTAAAAAGGATGTTCCGGCGGCAATGAGGTGGAAACAATAATGGCATCCACCTGGCGCTGAAGCAGATGCTCAACGCAGCGCATTTCGTTATCCGGCTGATCTTCCGAACAGGCGATCAGAAGCTGATAACCGCGCTGCCTTGCCTGACGTTCGAGATAATTCGCGATCCGTGTATAGCTGGTATTCTCCAAATCGGGGATAACCAGACCGATAGAGCGCGTTCGTCCGGCGCGCAAACCTGCGGCAACCGCATTGGGATGGTAATTATGCTCTCTCACCACCGCCATGACTTTTTCGACGGTTTTATCACTGACGCGATACTGTCTGGCTTTACCGTTAATAACGTAGCTGGCCGTGGTGCGCGATACTCCGGCAAGGCGCGCAATTTCATCCAGTTTCACAATAACCCCACGCTGGCACCTTTCTGGCGCAAAAAATAGCCGCATTACGACTATGGATAAAACATTTGTTACATCTAACAGCAGATCAGTTTAGCGAGCAACTGCTTTCGCGTTTTTGCCGCCTCAGACGAAGGGGATTGTATCTCAGCGTCATGGATGACGGATGCCGCCCGGATCAAAAACAGGAACCGCGGCGGCGGTTCCTGTTTGACGCATTGAGTACAGGGCGGCGCGCATTCACGCAGACGGTTTAACGCATAATGCGATCGCCGCGCGCCACGCCCACGACGCCCGAACGCGCCACTTCCACAATCTCCGCCACGTCACGTACGGCGGTGAGAAATGCGTCCAGTTTGTCGCTGGTGCCGGCCAGTTGAACCGTATACAACGACGGCGTGACGTCGACAATCTGCCCGCGAAAAATTTCGGTGCTGCGCTTCACCTCTTCGCGACCGTAGCCGGTCGCCTGAATTTTCACCAGCATGACTTCGCGCTCAACAAAGGCGCCCTGCCCCAGCTCGCTGACGCGCAGCACATCCACCAGCTTGTGAAGCTGCTTTTCGATCTGCTCCAGCACCTTCGCGTCGCCCACCGTCTGGATCGTCATGCGTGAAAGCGTCGGGTCGTCGGTCGGCGCCACGGTCAGGCTTTCAATGTTGTAACCCCGCTGGGAAAACAGCCCCACCACGCGGGATAATGCGCCGGATTCGTTCTCCAGCAGTACCGATAAAACACGACGCATAGTTAAGTCCTCTCCGTTTTGCTAAGCCACATTTCATCCATCCCGCCGCCGCGAATCTGCATCGGGTAAACGTGTTCGGTTCCGTCAACGTTCACGTCAACAAAGACCAGCCGTCCTTTTCCAACTTCTTCCAGCGCCTGCGCCAGTTTGCTTTCCAGTTCGTCAGGGTGATTGATGCCAATACCGACGTGACCGTAAGCTTCCGCCAGACGGACGAAATCAGGCAGCGACTGCATGTAAGACTGCGAATGGCGACCTGAATAGATCATGTCCTGCCACTGCTTTACCATACCGAGATAGCGGTTGTTAAGGCTCAGCACCAGCACCGGCAAATCATATTGCAGCGCGGTGGACAGCTCCTGAATGTTCATCTGAATGCTGCCATCGCCGGTAACGCAAATCACCGTCTCTTCCGGCAGCGCCAGTTTCACGCCCAGCGCCGCAGGCAGACCGAATCCCATCGTGCCGAGGCCGCCTGAGTTGATCCAACGGCGTGGTTTATCAAAGGGATAGTAAAGCGCAGCGAACATCTGGTGCTGCCCGACGTCCGAGGTCACGAAGGCGTCGCCGTGGGTCAGTTTCCAGATAGTTTCAATAACCGCCTGCGGTTTAATTTTCTCATGCCCCTGTTCAAAAGCGAGACATTGACGGGCGCGCCAGCCTTCAATTTTTTGCCACCAGTCGCGCAGGCTGTCGAAATCCTGCGTGTTGTCGCCCTGGGCAAGCAGCTCCAGCATCTGCGAAAGCGCCTGCTTCGCATCGCCAACGACAGGAATATCCGCCGCCACGGTTTTGGAAATAGACGTGGGATCGATATCAATATGCAGCACCGTTGCATCCGGGCAATATTTGGCCAGATTATTGGTGGTGCGATCGTCAAAACGCACGCCGACGGCAAAAATTACGTCTGCATTGTGCATCACCATATTGGCTTCATAGGTGCCGTGCATACCGAGCATGCCCAGGCTCTGGCGGTGCGTGCCGGGGAAACCGCCAAGGCCCATTAACGAAGACGCGACCGGCAAATTCAGCGTTTCCACAATCTGGCGCAGCTCGTCATGGCATTCGGCATTAATAACGCCGCCGCCAACGTAAATGACCGGCTGTTTGGCCGCAATCAGCGTTTGCAGTGCGCGTTTGATCTGGCCCTTGTGGCCCTGCGTCGTCGGGTTATACGAGCGCATACTGACGCTGTCGGGCCAGACGTAGGGCAGCTTATTGGCCGGGCTCATCATATCTTTTGGCAGATCGACCACCACCGGGCCGGGACGTCCGCTGGCCGCCAGCCAGAACGCTTTTTTTATAATGGCGGGCACATCTTCAGCGTGTTTAACCATAAAGCTGTGCTTGACCACCGGCCGGGAGATCCCAACCATGTCGCACTCCTGAAAGGCATCATAGCCGATCAGCGTCGAGGGCACCTGACCAGAAAGCACCACTAAAGGAATCGAATCCATATAGGCGGTGGCGATACCGGTAATGGCGTTGGTCGCGCCTGGGCCCGACGTCACCAACACCACGCCAACCTCGCCGGTGGCGCGCGCGTAGCCGTCGGCCATGTGCACGGCGCCCTGTTCGTGGCGCACCAGAATGTGATCGATTCCGCCGACTGTCTGAAGCGCGTCATAAATATCAAGAACGGCTCCGCCGGGATAGCCGAATACGTGTTTAACGCCCTGATCGATCAACGATCGAACGACCATTTCGGCTCCTGACAACATCTCCATTTTTGCCTCCAGGCTTTAAGGTGCTGATTTACCGGCAGAACAGCCGCCACGACGCGCAGCGGAAAGCCACCCGATAAGGTCAAAACCTGTGTTTATGCGAAGACTCAGGAACTCATTTCCCGAATCCGGGTACTGGGTTTAGCTATTTTTACGTAGAGTTGAGGAAATACCATAACCGTAGAAAAGTTGGCAGGCAAACACCACGCGGTACGCAAGGATGCCTGTCGGCTCGCTATGGCACTGCTTTGGGATAAAAAATATCGGTAATTAAACCAGCCAGCGCCGGTGAAAAAAGTGATTTGTTCTGCCGGTTAAATAAATATTAGTGTAATTGTTTTGTTAATAAAATAATTGACGAATTAACCGGCACGCGTACGTCTTAAAAAAGCGCCTTTTATCACATTATTACTGCGCGGCAGCCCCGGAACGGCCGCTGAATCTGCGCCCGAACGCCGTGCCGGGTTGACATCCCCCCTGCGGATCAAGTATCAATAAAGCAACAGCATAATTTCTGAGGTTTGAATTAATGATTCGTTTTACCCGTCTACCAGGCCTACTACTTAACGCATCCCAACTGCGCGGTAGCCTTGTGGACGGAAACAGTCACTGATTCAGGTCCACAAACTAAAAAAACCCGCGCCACTGCGCGGGTTTTTTTTTGCTCGCGGCAAGGGCGACGCAACCACGACAAGGAATTAACCAATGAGCCAACAAGTGATTATTTTCGATACCACTCTGCGCGACGGTGAGCAGGCATTGCAGGCCAGTCTGAGTGTGAAGGAAAAATTGCAGATTGCACTGGCGCTTGAGCGCATGGGCGTGGACGTGATGGAAGTCGGCTTTCCGGTCTCTTCACCGGGCGACTTCGAATCGGTGCAGACTATCGCCCGGCAGGTGAAAAACAGTCGCGTTTGTGCGCTTGCCCGCTGCGTGGATAAAGACGTCGATGCTGCTTACGAGGCGCTGCGCGTGGCGGACGCTTACCGTATTCATACGTTTCTGGCGACATCGCCGATGCATATCGCCACCAAACTGCGCAGCACCCTGCCAGAGGTGATTGAGCGCGCGGTGCGTACGGTAAAACGCGCGCGTAACTATACCAACGACGTGGAGTTCTCCTGTGAAGACGGCGGACGCACCCCCATCGACGATCTGTGTCGCGTAGTGGAAGCTGCCATCAACGCAGGCGCCACCACCATCAACATTCCTGATACCGTGGGCTATACGCTGCCGGACGAGTACAGCAACATCATCACCCAATTGATCAACCGCGTGCCGAACATTGATAAAGCGATTCTGTCGGTGCACACCCATGACGATTTGGGTATGGCGGTAGGCAACGCGATTGCCGCCGTGCAGGCAGGCGCACGCCAGGTAGAAGGTACGCTGAATGGCCTGGGCGAGCGCGCCGGCAACTGCGCGCTGGAAGAAGTCATCATGGCCATTAAAACCCGCAGCCAGTTGATGAACGTCCATACCGCGATCAACCACCACGAAATTTATCGTACCAGCCAGATTGTCAGTCAGATTTGTAATATGCCGATCCCGGCCAATAAAGCCGTCGTCGGCACCGGCGCGTTTGCCCACTCCTCCGGCATCCATCAGGACGGCGTGCTGAAAAACCGCGAAAACTACGAAATCATGACGCCGGAATCGATTGGACTGAACAAGATCCAACTGAACCTGACCTCTCGCTCCGGCCGCGCGGCGGTAAAACACCGCATGGATGAGATGGGTTACAAAGAGAATGACTACAGCCTGGATGCGCTGTATGACGCCTTCCTGAAGCTGGCGGACAAAAAAGGCCAGGTGTTTGACTACGATCTGGAAGCGCTGGCGTTTATTAATAAACAGAACGAGGAGCCGGAGCATTTCCGCCTGGACTATTTCAGCGTGCAGTCCGGCTCCAGCGTGATGGCAACCGCCTCGGTGAAACTGGTCTGCGGTGAAGAGATGAAATCCGAAGCGGCCACCGGCAACGGCCCGGTCGATGCGGTCTATCAGGCGATCAACCGCATTACCGAGTTTGACGCCGAACTGGTGACCTACCAGCTCACTGCGAAAGGCCAGGGCAAAGACGCGCTGGGTCAGGTGGATATCGTGGTCAACTATAACGGCCGCAAATTCCACGGCGTCGGTCTGGCGACGGACATCGTTGAATCATCTGCGAAGGCGATGATTAACGCGCTGAACAACATCTGGCGCTCTCGCCTGGTTGAGCAGGAACTGCAACGCAAATCTCAAGCCAAACAAAAGGAATCGGTGTAATGATGTCAAGGACTTACCATATTGCCATTCTGCCCGGCGACGGCATCGGCCCCGAAGTGATGGCGCAGGCCAGGAAGGTTCTGGACGCGGTGCGTCAGCGTTTCAACATGCGGATCACCACCAGCGACTATGACGTAGGCGGCATCGCCATCGATCGTCACGGTGAGCCGCTACCGAAGGCGACGGTGACGGGCTGCGAGCAGGCGGATGCCATTTTGTTTGGCTCGGTTGGCGGCCCAAAATGGGAGCACCTGCCGCCCGCTGCGCAGCCGGAGCGCGGGGCGCTGCTGCCGCTGCGTAAACATTTCAAGCTGTTCAGTAACCTGCGCCCGGCCAGTCTTTATCAGGGGCTGGAAGCGTTTTGCCCTCTGCGCAGCGATATCGCTGAACAGGGTTTTGATATCCTGGTGGTGCGCGAACTGACCGGCGGCATCTATTTTGGACAGCCCAAGGGCCGCGAAGGCAGCGGCCAGCACGAGCGCGCCTTCGATACTGAGGTCTATCACCGCTTTGAAATTGAGCGTATTGCGCGTATCGCCTTCGAATCCGCCCGCAAGCGCCGCAAAAAAGTCACCTCAATTGACAAAGCCAACGTGCTGCAATCGTCGATCCTCTGGCGTGAAATCGTCAGTGAAGTGGCCAGCGACTTCCCCGATGTCGAACTTAGCCACATGTATATTGATAACGCCACCATGCAGATGATCAAGGCGCCGTCGCAGTTTGACGTGGTGCTCTGTTCTAACCTGTTTGGCGACATTCTTTCCGACGAGTGCGCAATGATCACCGGCTCAATGGGCATGCTGCCGTCCGCCAGCCTGAATGAGCAGGGTTTTGGCCTGTTCGAACCGGCAGGAGGCTCCGCGCCCGATATTGCCGGAAAAAACATTGCCAATCCGATTGCACAAATTCTGTCGCTGGCGCTGCTGCTGCGTTACAGCCTGGACGCAGGCGAAGCGGCTGATGCGATTGAGCAGGCCGTCAGCCGCGCGCTGGAAGAGGGCTACCGCACTGGCGATCTGGCGGGCGATGGCGCATCGATTGGCACCGACGAAATGGGCGGCATAATTGCCGGATTTATCAGCGAGTCCTGATGATGAAAACACTTTACGAAAAGCTGTTTGATGCGCATGTGGTGTTTGAGGCGCCCAATGAGACGCCGCTGCTCTATATCGACCGGCATCTGGTGCACGAGGTGACCTCCGCACAGGCGTTTGACGGGCTGCGCGCGCACGGCCGTTCGGTGCGCCAGCCGGGAAAAACCTTCGCCACGATGGATCATAACGTTTCCACCCAAACGCGTGATATCAACGCCAGCGGCGAAATGGCGCGTATTCAGATGTCGATGCTGATGAAAAACTGCGAAGCCTTCGGCGTGCGGCTGTACGATCTTAAGCACCCTTTTCAGGGAATTGTGCACATTATCGGCCCGGAACAGGGCATGTCGCTGCCCGGCATGACCATTGTCTGCGGTGATTCACACACCTCGACGCACGGCGCCTTCGGCGCGCTGGCGTTTGGTATCGGCACCTCTGAAGTGGAACACGTGCTGGCGACGCAGACGCTGAAGCAGGCGCGCGCGAAGACGATGAAAGTTGACGTTGTCGGCGAAACCGCGCCGGGCATCACCGCCAAAGATATCGCGCTGGCGATCATCGGCAGAACCGGCAGCGGCGGCGGCAACGGCCATGTGGTCGAATTCTGCGGCCCGGCGGTGGAGAAACTGAGCATGGAAGGCCGCATGACGCTGTGTAATATGGCGATTGAGCTGGGCGCGAAAGCGGGCCTGGTGGCGCCGGATGACACCACGTTCAACTATGTTAAAGGCCGCCAGTTTGCGCCGCAGGAGAGCGACTGGGAAAACGCGCTGGCGTACTGGCGCACGCTGAAAAGCGATCCCGGCGCAGTCTATGACAAAGTAGTGACGATCAACGCGGCCGACATCGCGCCGCAGGTCACCTGGGGAACCAATCCGGGCCAGGTGATTGCCGTTAGCGACTGCATTCCCGATCCCGCTTCGTTCAGCGACCCGATTGACCGCGCCTCGGCGGAAAAAGCACTGGCTTATATGGATCTCAAGCCCGGCATCCGCCTGACCGATGTGCGTATCGACAAGGTTTTTATCGGCTCCTGCACCAACTCGCGGATCGAAGATCTGCGGGCGGCGGCGGCGGTGGTGAAAGGCCATACCCTCGCGGCGGGCGTGCAGGCTTACGTCGTGCCCGGTTCCGGCCCGGTCAAAGCGCAGGCCGAAGCCGAAGGGCTGGACAAAATCTTTATCGAGGCGGGTTTCGAGTGGCGCCTGCCCGGCTGCTCGATGTGCCTGGCGATGAATAACGATCGTCTCAGCCCCGGCGAACGCTGCGCCTCCACCAGCAACCGCAACTTTGAAGGCCGTCAGGGCCGCGGCGGACGCACGCACCTGCTCAGCCCGGCAATGGCTGCGGCGGCGGCGGTGAACGGTCACTTTGTCGATATTCGCGAATTGAGGAAGGCATAATGGCGAAAAAATTCACCCGGCATACCGGCGTTGTGGTGCCGATGGATGCGGCCAACGTGGATACCGATGCAATCATTCCCAAACAGTTTTTGCAGATGGTCACGCGCACCGGCTTTGGCCGCAATCTCTTCTACGACTGGCGCTACAGCGATGCTGAAGGCCAGATCCCAAATCCTGACTTTGTGCTGAACAAGCCCGAATTCAGCGGTGCGAGCATTATGCTGACGCGGGAAAACTTCGGCTGCGGTTCCTCGCGTGAGCATGCGCCCTGGGCGCTGACCGGCTATGGTATCCAGGCGATTATCGGCAGCGATTTCGCCGACATCTTCGCCAATAATTCTTTTAACAATCAGCTTCTGCTGGTGTCATTGCGTGAAGAAGAAGTCGAGTCGCTGTTCCGGATGGTGGCCGCGCAGCCGGGGATCGCCTTTACCGTCGATCTGGAAAACCAGAGGGTTCTGGCCGGTGACAAACGCTACGCGTTCGCTATCGACGGCTTTCGCCGCCACTGTCTGCTGAACGGCCTGGACAGCATCGGCCTGACGCTTCAGCATGAAGACGCCATCAGCGCTTACGAGCAGCAGCAGCCTGCCTTTCTGCGTTAACCATAAAAAAAGCCAGCGTCGTTGTGCACGCTGGCTGGTGAAGTTGCACCATACTCAGATTAACGATGTCAGAGCCCTCTTCAGAGAAGAGGTCTCCCGCTCTTTCATCTTTATCCATTATCGTCATAATAAAGGGTACAAAAAACAGTCTGCTTTCTGACAAGGATTCCCCTTTTATGTCTTCTCCGCGCATGCAGCAGCAGTTCATCCGCCTGTGGCAAAGCTGTCAGGGCCAGACGCAGGAAACCACCCTTAACGATCTGGCCGAACGGCTGAACTGTTCGCGCCGACACATGCGCAACCTGCTGAACGCAATGCAAAAAGCGGGCTGGCTGTCGTGGCAGGCTGAAGCCGGAAGAGGCAAACGCTCAACGCTCACCTTTCTCTATACCGGGCTGGCGCTTTCTCAGCAGCGCGCCGAAGATCTGCTTGAGCAGGATCGCATCGATCAGCTGGTGCAGCTGGTTGGCGATAAAAACGCCGTGCGTCAGATGCTGATTTCCCACCTTGGGCGCAGCTTTCGCGAAGGCAAACACATCCTGCGCGTACTCTATTACCGCTCCCTCCCCAACCTGCTGCCCGGCACGCCGCTGCGCCGGTCGGAAACGCATCTGGCGCGGCAGATTTTCAGCGGGCTGACGCATATAAATGAGGAAAACGGGGAAATCGAGCCGGATATCGCCCATCACTGGCAGGCGGTGACGCCGCTTCACTGGCGCTTTTTTTTGCGCCCGGCGATCCGCTTTCATCACGGCCGCGAACTGCATCTGGATGACGTTATCAGCACGCTGGAACGGCAGCGTCCACAGCCGCTCTTTGCCAATATTGAGCGCGTGGCCTCTTCCGCGCCCTGGACGCTGGACGTTCATTTGCGCCAGCCCGACCGGTGGCTGCCCTGGCTGCTGGCCAGCGTCAGCGCGATGATCCTCCCGCAGGAGTGGCCCACGCTGCCCGGTTTCGCCCGCCAGCCGGTGGGAACCGGGCCGTATGCCGTGGTGCGCAATGAGCAAACCCAGCTGCGCATTCAGGCCTTTGATGACTATTTTGGCTATCGTGCGCTGATCGATGAGGTAAATATCTGGGTGCTGCCGGAGATCACTGAGGAGCTGGTTTACGCTGGCGTCAGGCTGGAGGGCCTCAGCGCAGGCGAAAAATCAGAAGAGAGCCGACTCGAAGAAGGCTGCTATTTTCTGCTGTTCGATCGGCGTTCCGAACAGGGCCGCAACGACGAGATTCGCCGCTGGGTCAGCGCTGTGTTGAATCCTATTGCGCTGCTGAATCACCTTGGCGCAGGCTATCAGCGCTACTGGTTTCCCGCCTGGGGGCTGCTGCCGCGCTGGCACCATCGTCGCGGCGTCAATGCGCCGAAAAAACCCGAAGGGCTGACCACGCTGACGCTGACCTGGTATTCAGATCATATTGAGCACGTCGGTATTGCTAACGCCATTGCGCCGATGCTGGCGGCACACGGCGTGACGCTGGTGACGCAGCAGGTGGATTACGAGCGCTGGCACCGGGGCGATGCCGCCAGCGATATCTGGCTGGGCAGCGCCAACTTTACGCTGCCGCTGGAATATTCCCTTTTCGCGCTATTGTATGACATTCCGCTGATGCAGCACTGCATCCCGATCGACTGGCCGCGGGAGGCGCAGCGCTGGCGGGAACAGACGCTGTCGCTGGCGGAATGGTGCCAGAACCTGCTGGCGCGCGATTTCCTGCATCCGTTGTTTCACCACTGGCTGCTGCTGGAGGGCGAACGCGGCATGCGCGGCGTGCGAATGAACACGCTGGGCTGGTTCGACTTCACCTCCGCCTGGTTTGCGCCGCCCGATGCGTAGTCGGCCTTTCGCTTCGCGCGCATACGCACTAGAATGAAGCCTTCTCAACGGGGTGCGAAAAACGTCTGTTTTCGCTGAGACTGACCCGTCGAACCTGATCCGGATAATACCGGCGTAGGGATTTGAGACTGCTCCAACTGCTCAGATCCTTTGCGACGCCCTGCAACCAAGGAACGCAAAGTGTTAAAAAAAGTTTTTCCACTGTTGATGCTCATCGCCCTGCCCGCCGCTGCCGCAAAGCCCACGCTGACGGTCTACACCTATGACTCGTTCTCCGCCGACTGGGGGCCGGGGCCAGCCATTAAAAAAGCGTTTGAAGCCGACTGTGGCTGCGAACTGAAGTACGTTGCGCTGGAAGATGGTGTTTCACTGCTCAACCGTTTACGGATGGAAGGAAAAAACAGCAAGGCCGACGTGGTGCTCGGGCTGGACAATAACCTGCTGGACGCCGCAGAGAAAACCGGTCTCTTCGCCCCGGCGCAGGTTGATGCCAGCAACACCGCCGTGCCTGGCGGCTGGCATAACGCGACCTTCGTTCCGTACGACTACGGCTGGTTTGCCTTCGTCTACGACAAAACCAGACTGCCGAATCCCCCAAAAAGCCTGAAAGAGCTGGTCGAGAGCGATCGTCCGCTCAGGGTGATTTACGAAGATCCGCGCACCAGCACGCCTGGCCTGGGGCTGCTGCTGTGGATGCAAAAGGTCTACGGCGACAAGGCCGACGGCGCGTGGCAGAAGCTGGCGAAGAAAACCGTCACCGTCACCAAAGGCTGGAGCGAAGCCTACGGGCTGTTCCTGAAGGGCGAAGGCGATATGGTTCTGAGCTATACCACTTCACCGGCTTACCATTTGATTGAAGAGAAAAAGACTCAGTACGCCGCCGCAGATTTCAGCGAGGGTCACTATCTTCAGGTTGAAGTGGCCGGGCGGTTGAAAGCCAGTCAGCAACCAGCGCTGGCGCAAAAATTCATGCAGTTTGTGCTGGATAAGCGTTTTCAGCAGACCATCCCGACCGGCAACTGGATGTATCCGGCGGTGAAAAGCGATCTGCCTGCCGGTTTTGATACGCTGACCGTTCCCGCTACCACGCTCCAGTTCACGCCGGAAGAGGTAGTCCGCCAGCGCAGCCAGTGGATTGCCGCCTGGCAACGCGCCGTCAGCCATTGATGAGGGGCCTGCTGCCCGGCAGCGTGGCGGCAGCGCTACTGACCGCCACCGCTCTGCTGGCCTTTACCGCCCTGCTCTGTCACGCGCCGGACATCGCGTGGCAGGCGCTGTGGCGTGATGACTACCTGTGGCACGTGCTGCGTTTCTCCTTCTGGCAGGCTTTTCTGTCGGCGCTGTTTTCGGTGCTGCCTGCGCTGCCGCTGGCACGGGCGCTATACCGCAGGCGCTTTCCCGGCAGGGCGCTGCTGTTGCGCCTGTGCGCAATGACGCTGGTACTGCCGGTGCTGGTCGCCGTTTTTGGCATACTCAGCGTGTACGGCAGAACCGGCTGGCTGGCTAAGCTCTGCGCGCTGCTGGGTATTGATTACACCTTTTCGCCTTATGGCCTGGCGGGCATCCTGCTGGCGCATATTTTTTTCAACCTTCCGCTTGCCGCGCGCCTGCTGCTTCAGGCGCTGGAGCAGATCCCCGGCGAGCAGCGCCAGCTGGCCGCGCAGCTGGGCCTGCGCGGCTGGCATTTTTTTTCTGTCGTTGAATGGCCGTGGCTGCGACGGCAAATTTTCCCCGCCGGCGCGCTGATTTTTATGCTCTGCTTCGCCAGCTTCGCCACCGTTCTGTCGCTGGGCGGCGGCCCTAAAGCCACCACTCTCGAACTGGCGATCTTTCAGGCGCTCAGTTTTGATTACGATCCCGGCCGCGCGGCGCTGCTGGCAATGATCCAGATGGTCTGCTGCCTCGGTCTGGTGATGCTGAGTCAGCGATTGAGCAAGGCGATCCCGTCAGGGAGCGCGGTGGTCGGCGGCTGGCGCGACCCGCAGGATAGCCTGCGGGCGAAAATCACTGATGCCTTGCCGATCGCGCTGGCGCTGCTGTTGCTGTTGCCGCCGTTACTGGCCGTTATCGCGGACGGCCTCAGTCAGGGCCTGAACGCGGTGTTCCATCAGCCCGCGCTGTGGCAGGCGACGTTGACCTCGCTGCGTATTGCGCTGGGGGCGGGCGTCGTCAGCGTCACGCTGACCATGATGCTGCTGTGGAGCAGCCGCGAGCTGCGGCTCAGGCAGCATGTCCTGCCTGGTCAACTGCTGGAACTGAGCGGCATGCTGATCCTGGCGATGCCGGGGATTGTACTGGCAACCGGCTTTTTTCTGCTGCTCAACGCCAGCGTCGGGCTGCCGCAGCGCGCGGACGGCATGGTGATATTCACTAACGCGCTGATGGCGGTGCCTTACGCAATGAAGGTGTTGGAAAACCCGATGCGCGACGTGGCGGAACGCTACGGGCGGCTCTGCCTGTCGCTGGATATTCGTGGCTGGCATCGCCTGCGTTTAATCGAAATGCGCGCGCTGAAGCGGCCGCTGGCGCAGGCGCTGGCCTTTGCCTGCGTGCTCTCAATTGGCGATTTTGGCGTGGTGGCGCTTTTCGGCAACGATGCGTTTCGCACGCTTCCCTTCTATCTCTATCAACAGATTGGCGCTTACCGCAGCGCGGACGGCGCGGTCACCGCCCTGCTGCTGCTGCTGCTCTGCTTTTTACTTTTTACGCTGATTGAAAAACTACCGGGGCGCCATGCTAACGCTGACTGATCTCACCTGGCTCTATCATCACCTGCCAATGCGTTTCTCCTTTACCGTTCATCAGGGAGAAAGAGTGGCGGTGCTCGGCCCCAGCGGCGCGGGAAAAAGCACTTTGCTGAGCCTGATTGCCGGTTTTATTCACGCCGAAAGCGGCAGCCTGCGCATTAACGGCGAGGCGCACGATCGTACGCCGCCCGCGCAGCGCCCGGTATCGATGCTGTTTCAGGAAAACAATCTGTTTCCGCATCTGACGGTGGCGCAAAATATCGGTTTAGGGCTGCATCCCGGCCTGCGACTGAAACCGGCGCAAACCGCACAGCTGCACGCCATCGCTGAACGCGTCGGCCTGACGGCATACCTGTCGCGTCTGCCTGGCGAGCTTTCCGGCGGCCAGCGCCAGCGTGCCGCGCTGGCGCGCTGCCTGGTGCGGCGGCAGCCGGTGCTGTTGCTGGATGAGCCGTTCTCGGCGCTCGATCCGGCACTGCGCAACGAGATGCTGCACCTGGTCGATGAAGTGTGCAGGGAGCGCGCTATCACGCTATTGATGGTGTCGCACAGTCTGGAAGACGCTGCGCGCATCGCAGAACGCAGCATTTTGATTGTCGAAGGACGCGTTTACTGGGACGGCAGCACCGCAGCGCTGCTCAACGGCGAGGTGGAGGAAGCAGCGGTGCTGGGCGTTAACGTCCGATAAAGACCTGCCAGAGAAGCTGACGGAACAGCGGCATCATGGGATGGAACTGGATCGCCGCCAGGCTACCCAGTGCAACCACCACCGTTAACGGCGCCAGCCAGCGCAGACGCGCGGCAGGCAGATAAGCCGTCGCCCAGTCGGACTGCTTTTTTACGCGCAGCCAGCGCCAGCACAGCCATCCGCCCAGCCAGACAAGCAGCGCCACCGCCAACAGCAGCCATGTGAACCCGTCGCTGTGGGCGTCCTTCGGCACGTCAATCGCCACGCCGGCCAGGATGCCTGGCATCAGGTAAAGCGGCGGCCACAGCAGGCAGCCGATCAAATTAGGCGGAATGAACTTTTTTATCGGCAGCTCAAGCATGCCCGCCACCAGCGGGATCAGCGGCCGCGTCGGCCCGACAAAGCGCCCCACGATAATGGTAAACATGCTGTGCTGATGCAGCGCATGTTCGGTCTTATTCATTAACGCCTGATGCTTTTTAATAAACGACCAGCGGTGCAGCGGACCTTTAAACTGCCAGCCGATAAAATAAGAGATCCAGTCTCCCGCCAGGCAGCCAATGATACCGGCGCCCCAGGCCGGATAGAGCCCGACCTGACCGCTGCCAATCAGCGCGCCGAAAGAGGCCATCAGCACCGTGCCGGGCAGTAACAGCCCCACCAGCGCCAGCGATTCGAAAAAAGCGATCAGCCCGACGGCCAGTAACGACCAGGCCAGGGATTGCGTAATTAAATGTTGCAGCCAGGCTTCCATACAATCCACACTCTGCTGATTGGAGCACGGATTGTCCTGAGCCGTTAACATGCCGTCAAGGGATGTTTTGTATGGGAATGCTGACGGTGCGCGCAGCCACACCAAACCCGCCTGAAGACACTGTATAAATAAACATGCCATTATCGCTCACTTCATCATCAAAAGGGGCATCGGGTGAATAACGCGCGCGCAGGCTTTGTGCTGACCCGCCACTGGCGTGATACGTCAACGGGAACGGAAGTGGTGCTGTGGCTGGCGACCGACCAGGGCCCGCAGCGCGTGGTGCTGCCTGCGCAGGAGTCCGTTGCCTTTATACCGGAAGCTTACCGGGCGCAAACCGTCGCGCTGCTCAAACAGGAGCGCCACTGCCGCCTCGCTGCGCTGACCCTGAAAGATTTCCGCCAGCGCCCGGTTTTCGGCCTCTACTGCACGCACTATCGTCAGCTACTGAAGCTGGAAAAACTGCTGCGTGAAAACGGCATCATGGTTTACGAAGCCGACGTCCGTCCGCCCGACCGCTTTCTCATGGAGCGCTTCATTACCGCACCGGTATGGTTCAGCGGCGAGGCGCACGGCGCCAGCCTGATTAACGCGCGCCTTAAACCCCATCCCGACTACCGTCCGCCCCTGAAGTGGGTATCGCTGGATATTGAAACCACGCGCCACGGCGAGCTGTATTGTATCGGTCTGGAAGGCTGCGGCCAGCGCGATGTCTACATGCTTGGCCCGGAAAACGGCGACGCGCGCGGGCTGGATTTTAACCTGCATTATGTGACCAGCCGCCCGCAGCTCCTGGAGCAGCTTAACGCCTGGTTCGCCCGCCACGATCCCGATGTGCTGATCGGCTGGAACGTGGTGCAGTTCGATCTGCGCATGTTACAAAAGCACGCCGACCGCTACGCTATTCCGCTGCGTCTGGGCCGCAACAACGAGGCGCTTGAGTGGCGCGAACACGGCTTCAAGCCCGGCGTGTTTTTTGCTCAGGCCACCGGTCGACTGATTATCGACGGTATCGACGCGCTGAAATCCGCATTCTGGAACTTCAGTTCGTTCAGCCTTGAAACGGTTTCTCAGACGCTGCTCGGTGAAGGTAAAGCGATTGATAATCCCTGGGATCGTATGCAGGAGATCGATCAGCGCTTTGCGGAAGACAAGCCCGCGCTGGCACGCTACAACCTGAAGGACTGCGAGCTGGTGACGCGAATTTTTCAGCATACCGAACTGATGCCTTTCCTGCTGGAGCGCGCGTCGGTTAACGGTCTGCCGGTGGATCGCCACGGCGGCTCCGTCGCCGCGTTCAGCCATCTCTATCTGCCGCGCATGCACCGCGCCGGTTTCGTTGCGCCAGGGATGGGTGAAGTGGCGCCGGAGGCCAGCCCCGGCGGCTATGTGATGGATTCGCGCCCCGGCCTCTACGACTCGGTGCTGGTGCTGGATTACAAAAGCCTCTATCCCTCGATTATTCGTACCTTCCTGATCGATCCGGTCGGCCTGATTGAGGGGCTGGCGCATCCTGATGACGCCGATTCGGTCAGCGGCTTTCGCGGCGCGCGCTTTTCGCGCAGTAATCACTGCCTGCCGGAAATCGTCAGCCAGATCTGGCTGGGCCGCGAAAGGGCCAAAAAACAGGGCAACAAGCCGCTCTCACAGGCGCTGAAAATCATCATGAACGCGTTTTATGGCGTGCTCGGCACCAGCGCCTGCCGCTTTTTCGATCCGCGACTGGCGTCGTCTATCACTCTGCGCGGCCATGAGATCATGCGTCAGACCAGAACGCTGATTGAAGCGGAAGGTTATGACGTGATTTATGGCGACACCGATTCCACCTTCGTCTGGCTGAAAACCCCGCACGATGAGGACGCGGCGGCTGAAATCGGGCGGCGCCTGGTGGATAAAATCGACGGCTGGTGGCGCGAACACCTTCTTGCGGAATACGGTCTGCAAAGCGCACTGGAGCTGGAGTATGAAACGCATTTCAGCCGCTTTCTGATGCCAACCATTCGCGGCGCCGAGCAGGGCAGTAAAAAGCGCTATGCTGGACTGATTTGCACCGGCGGCGAAGAAAAAATGGTGTTCAAAGGGCTGGAGACGGTGCGTACCGACTGGACGCCGCTGGCGCAGCAGTTTCAGCAGACGCTCTACCTGAAAATTTTCAAAGGCGAACCCTATCAGGATTACATTCGCGAAACGGTGCGTCAGCTGCTTGAGGGCGAACTGGATGCGCAGCTGGTTTACCGCAAGCGGCTGCGTCGCCCCCTCAGTGACTATCAGCGCAATGTGCCGCCACACGTGCGCGCCGCGCGCATTGCCGATGAACAGAATCAGAAGCTGGGCCGCCCGCTGCTCTACCAGAACGGCGGGCGCATTCGCTACGTGATGGCCACGTCAGGGCCGGAGCCGCTGGAGGCGCGCACGACGCCGTTTGACTATGAACATTACCTGGAGCGTCAGCTTCAGCCGGTGGCCGACGGCATCCTTCCTTTTTTGCAGGATGACTTTGCTACACTGGTTACCGGACAACTGGGGCTTTTTTGACAGGTGACGAACGCGCGGCCTTCCAGTACCATAGCGCCCTTCCTGATTATCTGAACCCTCCTGCCGGGCGTCTGCGCCGGGCGGTTGTACTGTTGCCTCAAAAAATCTGAAATCATCTTACGAGAATCGAGCCGAATATTTATGCCTTTTACACTTGGTCAACGCTGGATAAGCGATACGGAAAGCGAACTGGGATTGGGAACTGTCGTCACGGTAGAACCGCGCATGGTGACGCTGCTTTTTCCTGCCACCGGTGAAAACCGTCATTACGCCAGAAGCGATTCTCCCGTAACCCGCGTGATATTTAATCCGGGCGATACCGTCACCAGCCATGAAGGCTGGCAGTTAGTCGTCGATGAAGTGGTAACGGAAAACGATCTGGTCACCTATGTGGGTACGCGACTGGATACCGCTGAACCGGGCGTGTCGCTGCGCGAAGTGATGCTGGACAGCAAGCTTGCGTTCAGCAAACCGCAGGATCGGCTGTTCGCCGGTCAGCTCGATCGCATGGATCGCTTCGCCCTGCGCTTTCGCGCACGTAAATATCACAGCGAGCAGTATCGCCTGTCGGTAAGCGGCCTGCGCGGGATGCGCACCAGCCTGATCCCGCATCAGTTGCATATCGCCCATGACGTCGGGCGCCGCCATGCGCCACGCGTGCTGCTGGCGGATGAAGTCGGCCTGGGGAAAACCATCGAAGCCGGCATGATCATTCACCAGCAATTGCTGGCAGGCCGCGCCGAGCGCGTGCTGATCGTCGTACCCGAAACGCTCCAGCACCAGTGGCTGGTCGAGATGCTGCGTCGCTTTAACCTGCGCTTCGCCCTGTTTGACGACGAGCGCTACGCGCAGGCCGAACTGGACAGCGACAACGCCTTCGAAACTGAACAACTGATTATCTGCTCGCTGGATTTCGTGCGCCGCAGCAAGCCGCGCCTGGAAAAGCTGGCCGATGCCTGCTGGGACCTGATGGTGGTTGATGAAGCGCATCACCTCGCCTGGGAAGAGGGCAAGCCAGGTCGTGAATATCAGGTTATTGAGCAGCTTGCCGCGCAGATCCCCGGCGTGCTGCTGCTCACCGCCACGCCGGAACAGTTAGGTATGGAGAGCCATTTTGCGCGTCTGCGCCTGCTGGACCCGGATCGCTTCCACGACTTTGCCGCTTTTGTTGAGGAGCAGCAGCACTTCCGCCCGATTGCCGATGCGGTGGCGATGCTGCTGGCCGATAAATCCATCAGCCAGCAGGAGATGAATCTGCTTAACGATCTGATGGGTGAAGAGGATATTGAGCCACTGCTGCAAACGGCCAACGGCGACGGCGCGGGCAAGCACGAAGCGCGTCAGGCGTTGATTAGCATGCTGACGGATCGTCACGGCACCAGCCGCGTGCTGTTTCGCAACACGCGCAACGGCGTGAAGGGTTTCCCGCATCGCGAACTCCATCAGATCCGTCTGCCGCTGCCGACGCAGTACCAAACCGCCATTAAAGTCTCCGGGATCATGAGCAGCCGTAAAAGCGTTGATGAGCGCGCCCGCGACATGCTCTATCCCGAACAGATTTATCAGGCATTTGAAGGCGACAGCGGCACCTGGTGGAACTTTGATCCGCGCGTTGAGTGGCTGATGGGCTTTCTCACCAGCCACCGTGACCAGAAAGTGCTGGTGATCTGCGCCAAAGCCGATACCGCACTCCAGCTTGAGCAGGTACTGCGCGAGCGCGAAGGCATCCGTGCGGCGGTGTTCCATGAAGGCTTGTCCATTATCGAACGCGACCGCGCCGCCGCCTGGTTTGCGTCAGAAGAGGATGGCGCGCAGGTGCTGCTCTGTTCTGAAATCGGCTCTGAAGGGCGTAACTTCCAGTTCGCCAGCCAGATGGTGATGTTCGACCTGCCTGCCAACCCGGATCTGCTGGAGCAGCGCATCGGCCGCCTGGATCGTATTGGTCAGGTTCATGATATTCAGATCCACGTGCCTTATCTGGAAAAAACGGCGCAGTCGGTGCTGATCCGCTGGTATCACGAAGGGCTGGACGCTTTCGAACACACCTGTCCGACCGGCCGCGCCATTTACGATCGGGTACAGCCGCAGCTGGTCTCATTCCTCGCCGCACCGGAAAATACCGAAGGGCTGGATGCATTCATCGACGAATGCCGTAAAGAGCACGCGGCCCTGAAAGCGCAGCTTGAACAGGGGCGCGATCGCCTGCTGGAGCTGCACTCCAACGGCGGCGAAAAAGCGCAGGCGCTGGCGGACGTCATCAGCGAGCAGGATAATAATATTGAGCTGGTTAACTTTGCGCTTAACCTGTTCGATATTGTCGGCATCAATCAGGAAGATCGCAGCGACAATCTGATCGTACTCACGCCGGGCGATCACATGCTGGTGCCGGACTTTCCGGGCCTGCCGGAGGATGGCTGCACCATCACCTTCGATCGCGCCCAGGCGCTTTCACGGGAAGATGCGCAGTATGTGACCTGGGAGCATCCGATCATTCGTAACGGACTGGATCTGATCCTCTCCGGCGATACCGGAAGCTGCGCGCTTTCGCTGCTGAAAAACAAGGCGCTGCCGGTCGGCACGCTGCTGCTGGAGCTGATCTACGTGGTGGAAGCGCAGGCGCCGCGCCATCTTCAGCTCACGCGCTTCCTGCCGCCCACGCCGATCAGAATGCTGGTCGATCGTCAGGGAACCAACCTGGCGGGCAAGGTTGAGTTTGAAAGCTTTAACCGTCAGCTCAATGCGGTCAATCGCCATAACGGCAGCAAGCTGGTCAATGCGGTGCAACAGGATGTACATGCGATCCTGACGCTGGCAGAAGATCAGGCGGCGGCCGAGGCGCGCAACGTCATTGATGCCGCGCGTCAGGAGGCCGATGAGAAGCTCAGCGCGGAACTGTCGCGCCTTTCTGCGCTCAGTGCCGTCAATCCGAACATTCGTCAGGATGAGATCGACGCGCTGGAGAGCAATCGCGAACAGGTGTTGTCCGCGCTTAACGATGCGGGCTGGCGTCTTGACGCGCTGCGCCTGATCGTCGTTACGCATCAGTAACTTCGCAAGGGCGGCGCAATCCGCCCTTTACAGGCAAAGAATTGGAACCCTATAACCCACCGCAAGAGCCCTGGCTGCACATCCTCTATCAGGACAGCGCAATCATGGTGGTAAATAAGCCAGGCGGACTGCTCTCCGTGCCGGGCCGTCTGGCAGAGCACAAGGACAGCGTGATGACGCGTATCCAGCGCGATTTTCCCACGGCGGAGTCGGTGCATCGTCTGGACATGGCGACCAGCGGCGTTCTCGTGGTGGCGCTGAACAAGGCCGCCGAGCGCGAGCTGAAGCGACAGTTTCGCGAGCGGGAGCCGCAGAAAACCTACATCGCCCGCGTCTGGGGACATCCGGCGCAGGAGAAAGGCCTGGTGGATTTACCGCTGATTTGCGACTGGCCGAACCGGCCAAAGCAGAAGGTCTGTTTTGACACCGGAAAACCGGCACAAACGCTCTATCAGGTGCTGGAATATGAGAAGGACAACTGCGCGCGCATGCAGCTTAAGCCCATCACCGGACGCTCCCATCAGCTACGCGTGCATATGCAGGCGCTGGGGCATCCGATTTTAGGCGATAACTTTTACGCTGACGACGCCGCACGGCTGATGGCGCCCCGTTTACAGCTTCATGCAGAGACGCTGACCATTACCCATCCGCTGTATAAAACGCCGATGACCTTTCGCCAACCGGCGGACTTTTAGCGTATTGAAGCGGGAGCAGACCGCTCCCGAGATTACTTAAAGCCTTTTTCGCGCTTGATCAGGTCGTAAGCCGACTGGATCTCCTGCGCCTTTTCCTTCGCCATCTCCATCATTTGCGGCGGCAGCCCTTTGGCCACCAGTTTGTCGGGATGGTGCTCGCTCATCAGCTTGCGGTAGGCGCGTTTAATGGTGGCGGCATCGTCGCTGCGTTTTACGCCGAGCACGCTGCATGCGGCTTCCAGCGTCGGCCCGCGCTGCTGGCCCGGCTTAAAGCCGCCTGACTGCTGGTAGCTGTGCCCGCCGCCAAACTGCTGACCGCCTTCCATCATTTTCAGAAACTGGTCGAACTGTACGCGAGATATACCCAACTCTTCTGCGATCACGTAGAGCACCTGACGCTCGTTGGGATGAAGCGAGCCGTCGGCGAACGCCGCCTGAATCTGAATTTCCAGAAACATACGGATCAGATCGAAACGGCCAAAGCAGGCGCTGCGCAGTTCGCGGAGTCTTTCGCGCAGCGGATAGCCGCTCTCTTTGCCTTCGCGAAAGGCGCGCTGTGCGGCAGTTCTGGCTTCGCCGTGCAGCTGCATTCTGTCCATCAGCAGCGACGCCATCTGTATGTCGGCGTCGGTCACCCGCCCTTTTGACTTGGTCAGATGGCCCATCACCTGAAAGGTGGTGCTGAAGAACAGCGTTTGACGCGTTTGCTGATTGGCGAAGTAGCCCTGCCCTTTTATCGCGCGCGCTTTATCAAACAGATGACCAATCAGCAGGCCGAAGGCCACTCCCCAAAAGCCGGCGCCGCTTAACAAACCCAGCACAAGGCCAATTACTTTTCCCCAATAGCGCATATACTCCTCAATTCGCCATGCTCCCGGCTGAAAATTGCATTATCATACCTGTCATTTCGCCACGAGCCTAACGGCAACGCGTCTGTAAATTGTAAGATGAAGGGCATAGCACTAGCGCAACGCAGTTGAGTACGTTAGTCTCTGACCGTTTGTCGGCATGATGCCAGCTATCACGGAATTTTCGATACCGCGTATGAAAAAAAGAATACCTACTTTGCTGGCCACGCTTATCGGTTCAGCGCTCTACAGCCAGCAGGGTCTGGCCGACGATCTCGCCTCGCAGTGTATGCTGGGCGTGCCCAGCTATAATCGTCCGCTGATTGAGGGCCAGAATACCAACGATCTGCCGGTAACGATTAATGCCGACCAGGCGAAGGGTAACTATCCCGATAACGCGGTATTCAGCGGTAACGTCGATATTCAGCAGGGCAACAGCCGCATGCTCTCTGACGAAGTGCAGCTTCATCAGAAGCAGCAGCCCGGAGAGACCACGCCGGTTCGGACCGTTGATGCGTTAGGAAATGTACATTACGACGATAATCAGGTCATCCTGAAAGGTCCGAAAGCCTGGTCGAACCTGAATACCAAAGACACCAACGTCTGGGACGGTTCTTACCAGATGGTGGGCCGCCAGGGCCGCGGCACCGGCGATCAGATGAAGCAGCGCGGACAAAACCGCTACACCATTCTTGAAAATGGAACGTTCACGTCTTGTCTGCCCGGCGATAACAGCTGGAGCGTGGCGGGAACCGAAGTGATTGAGGATCGTGAAGAGCAGGTTGCTGAAATCTGGAACGCACGCTTTAAAATCGGCGCAGTGCCGGTGCTCTACAGCCCCTATTTGCAGTTGCCGATCGGCGACCGCCGCCGTTCAGGTTTTCTGATCCCTAACGCCAAATATGGCAGTTCCAACGGGTTTGAATTCATTCTGCCCTATTACTGGAACATTGCGCCGCAGGCCGATGCCACTATCACGCCGCACTATATGAGCAAGCGCGGCTTACAATGGCAGAATGAGTTCCGCTACCTGACCAAAGCGGGCGCGGGGCTGATGGAGTTCGACTACCTGCCGACCGACGATCAGTTCAATAAAGACGCCGATGCGCGCAACATTTCCGATGAGAAAGATTCGAATCGCTGGCTGTTCTTCTGGAAGCATTCCGGCGTCTACGAGCAGAACTGGCGCTTCAACGTCGATTACACCAAGGTCAGCGATCCTTACTACTTCACCGATCTGGATTCGACCTACGGTAACTCGACTGATGGCTACGTCACGCAGAAATTCAGCGTGGGTTACGCCGAAAAGAACTGGGATGCGACCTTATCAACCAAGCAGTTCCAGATTTTCTCAACCAATGCCAATAATGACGTTTACCGTGCCGAGCCGCAGTTAGATTACAACTATTATCAGAATGACGTCGGGCCGTTTGATACGCATCTCTATGCACAGGCGGTCAAATTCACTAACGTGAACGACGACTATCCTGACGCGACGCGCCTGCACGTTGAACCCACGATTAATCTGCCGCTCTCTAACGGCTGGGGCAGCCTGAATACGGAAGCGAAACTGCTGGCGACGCACTATCAGCAGGAAAATATTGAGTACTACAACGACAATGTCGACACCAGTAAAGTTAACCAGCTGAAAAGCACCGTTAACCGCACCATGCCGCAGTTTAAGATGGATGGCAAAATGGTGTTCGATCGTAATATGGACTGGTCGCCGGGCTATACGCAGACGCTGGAACCGCGTATGCAGTACCTCTATATTCCCTATCGCGATCAGAGCGACATTCGCGCCTACGACTCCACGCTGCTGCAAAGTGATTACACCGGCCTGTTCCGCGACCGCACCTACAGCGGTCTGGATCGTATTGCTTCTGCCAACCAGTTAACCAGCGGCGTGACCACACGAATTTTTGATAACGATCTGGTTGAACGTTTTAACGCTTCTATAGGTCAAATCTACTCGTTCACGCCTTCCCGTACCGGCCTGTCTACGGCAGACAACGACGACCGTGGCAGCCTGGTGTGGGCAGGCGACACTTACTGGAAGATCAGCGATCGCTGGGGCGCGCGCGGCGGCGTTCAGTACGATACGCGCCTTGATGATGTTTCGCAGGGCAATGCCGTACTGGAGTACCGTCGCGACGCCGACCGCATGGTACAGCTGAACTATCGCTATACCAGCCCGGAGTACATTGAGCAGACCTTAAGTCAGATCAGAAACCCAGGCTATCAGCAGGGGATTTCACAGGTAGGCACCACGGCCAGCTGGCCGATTGCGGACGCCTGGTCAGTAGTAGGCGCATGGTATTACGATACTAAAGCGAAACAACCGGCCGACCAGCTGCTTGGCGTGCAATACAGCTCCTGCTGTTACGCGATACGTCTCGGCTACGAGCGGAAGATCACCAGCTGGGAAAACGACAGCAGTAAGTATGACAATAAAATCTCATTCAACATTGAGCTACGGGGTCTGAGTCCTTCGTACAGTTTGGGCACGGGTGAAATGCTTCGTCAGGGTATCCTGCCGTACCAGCGCTCTTTCTGATGTTGTTCGATAGTATGCAAACCCGCAGTGCGGATAGAAGAATGGAAAAGGTATGAAGAACTGGAGAATGCTGATCCTTGGTGCAGCGCTGACAGCCAGCACCGCGTTTGCAGCCCCGCAGGTTGTTGATAAAGTTGCCGCCGTCGTGAATAACGGCGTGGTTCTGGAAAGTGACGTTGACGGCATGATGCAGTCAGTGAAAGGGCAGGCCCAGCAGGCGGGTCAGCAGTTACCGGATGACAAAACGCTGCGCCATCAGATCGTTGAGCGCCTGGTCATGGACAATATTTTGTTGCAAATGGCCAAACAGGGCGGCATGCAAATTTCCGATGCCCAGCTCGATCAGGCCATTGGCAATATTGCCGCGCAGAACAAGATGAGCATGGATCAGCTGCGTAGCCGTCTGGCTTATGACGGCATGAACTACGCCACCTACCGCGAGCAGATCCGCAAAGAGATGACCATTGCCGAAGTGCGCAATAACGAAGTGCGCCGTCGCGTGACCATTCTGCCGCAGGAGGTGGATTCGCTGGCGAAACAGGTCGCCTCGCAGAACGATGCCGGCACCGAGCTGAACCTGAGTCATATTTTGCTGCCGCTGCCGGAAAACCCGTCTCAACAACAGGTTGACGATCAGGAAACGCTGGCGAAGCAGTTAGTCAGCGAAAGCAAAGGCGGCGCCGATTTCGGCAAGCTGGCCATCACCTACTCTTCCGATCCGCAGGCCTTAAAAGGCGGCAACATGGGCTGGGGCCGCATTCAGGAGCTGCCATCGCTGTTTGCTCAGGCGCTGTCGACGGCGAAAAAAGGCGACATTATCGGCCCGATTCGTTCTGGCGTTGGCTTCCATATTTTAAAAGTTAACGACATGCGCGGTGATAAGCAGAGCATCTCCGTGACCGAAGTTCATGCCCGTCATATTCTGCTGAAGCCATCGCCGGTGCTGACCGACGATCAGGCGCGCCAGAAGCTGCAACAGATTGCTGCGGATATTAACAGCCGTAAAACCACCTTCGCTGAAGCGGCGAAACAGCTTTCTCAGGATCCGGGTTCCGCGAATCAGGGCGGCGATCTGGGCTGGAGTTCACCGGAAATCTACGATCCTGCGTTCCGCGACGCGCTGCTGCGCCTGAATAAAGGCCAGATGAGCGCGCCGGTGCACTCCTCGTTCGGCTGGCATCTGATTCAGTTAATGGACACGCGTAAGGTCGATAAGACCGATGCCGCGCAGAAAGAACGCGCCTATCGTCTGTTGTTTAACCGCAAATTTGCGGAAGAGGCCCAGACCTGGATGCAGGAACAGCGTGCATCGGCCTATGTGAAGATTCTGGATACGAATGCGCAGTAACGCACGTGTTGTGATCACGCCCGGCGAACCCGCCGGGATCGGGCCCGATCTCACCGTTCAACTGGCCCAGCGTGCCTGGCCCGTTGAGCTGGTTATTTGCGGCGATCCGGTGGTACTACGGCAGCGCGCGCAGACGTTAGGGCTTCCTCTTACGCTGCGCGACTACCAGCCCGGCGTGGCGGCACAGCCGCAGGCGGCCGGAACGCTCACCGTGTTGTCGGTACCCGTCCAACAGCCGGTCACGCCAGGTGAACTCTGCGTGGCGAATGGTCATTACGTGCTCGACACGCTGGCTCGCGCCTGCGATGGCTGCCTGAACGGCGAGTTCGCTGCGCTGATCACCGGCCCGGTTCATAAGGGCGTCATCAACGACGCCGGTATCCCCTTCAGCGGCCACACTGAGTTTTTCGCCGAGCGCGCCGGTCGGGCGCGCGTGGTGATGATGCTGGCGACCGAAGAGCTGCGCGTCGCGCTCGCCACCACGCATCTTCCGCTGAAAGACGTCTCTGCCGCGATCACTCGCGAAAGCCTGCTCGAAACGATTGGCATTCTTCATGCCGATCTGCAAAGTAAATTCGGCATCGCGTCGCCGCATATTTTTGTTTGCGGGCTGAATCCGCACGCGGGAGAAAGCGGACATATGGGCCGCGAAGAGATTGACGTGATCAACCCGGCGCTGAGCGAACTGCGCAACCGCGGCATGTTACTGACCGGCCCGCTGCCGGCCGACACGCTGTTTCAACCCAAGTATCTGCAACAGGCCGATGCGGTGTTGGCGATGTACCACGATCAGGGCCTGCCAGTATTAAAATATCAGGGGTTTGGACGGGCGGTGAATATCACCCTCGGCCTGCCTTTTATCCGCACCTCCGTCGATCACGGCACCGCTCTTGAGCTGGCTGGCCTTGGCAGCGCTGATGCGGGCAGCTTTACTACGGCGCTTAACCTCGCCATCACCATGATTGAATGTCAATGAATAATCGCGTCCATCAGGGCCACTTCGCCCGCAAGCGTTTCGGCCAGAACTTCCTTAACGATCCGTACATTATCGACAGTATTGTCTCCGCCATTCACCCGCAGCCAGGCGAAGCCGTTGTCGAAATTGGTCCCGGCCTGGGCGCGTTGACCGAACCGGTCGGCGAACGTCTTGAACGCATGACGGTGATTGAGCTGGATCGCGATTTGGCCGCACGCCTGCAAACGCATCCGTTTCTCGGCCCCAAACTGACGATTTTCCAGCAGGATGCCATGACCTTTGACTTTGCCGCCTATGCACGCGAGCAGGGTCAGGCGCTGCGCGTATTCGGCAACCTGCCGTATAACATCTCCACGCCGTTGATGTTCCACCTTTTCAGCTATACTGATGCGATCCGCGACATGCATTTTATGCTGCAAAAAGAGGTGGTGAATCGGCTGGTTGCCGGGCCGGGCAGTAAAGCGTATGGGCGCCTGTCGGTGATGGCGCAGTACTATTGCCAGATAATTCCGGTACTCGAAGTGCCGCCGGCCTCCTTCACACCCGCGCCTAAAGTCGATTCCGCGGTGGTTCGCCTGGTACCCTACGCCAGTTTGCCGTATCCCGTAGAGGATATCCGCACCCTGAGCCGGATTACCACGGAAGCCTTCGGCAAGCGTCGTAAAACGCTGCGTAACAGCCTTGGTCACCTGTTTACTACCGAGGTTCTGGAAGAGATGAATATCGATCCGATTTTACGCGCTGAGAATATCTCGGTGGCACAGTATTGCCAGCTGGCAAACTGGCTGACTGCGCATCCTCAGCCGCAGGAGAACTGATTCATGACCGACACGCCCAGGGTTTGTGTTCACGTGCAGAGCGTCTGGATACCTTCGCAGTCTTCCCCGGAGGAGGACCGCTACGTTTTCGCTTACACCATTACCATTCGCAACCTTGGGCAGTCCGCCGTACAGCTGCTCAGCCGCTACTGGCTGATTACTAACGGCAACGGTCGTGAAACGGAAGTTCAGGGAGAAGGCGTGATTGGCGAGCAGCCGCACATTGCGGCGGGTAACGAGTTCCAGTATACCAGCGGTGCGGTACTTGAAACGCCAATGGGCACCATGCAGGGCCACTACGAGATGATTGATCAACAGGGCACCACGTTCCAGGTTGAGATCCCGGTATTCAGGCTGGCCATTCCCAGTAAAATTCACTAAAGCCTGTTCACAGGCGTCTTGTCGCAGGCAGACTTAATGAGTACGTATTTAATTGGCGACATCCACGGTTGCTACGACGAACTTCAGTCTTTACTTCAGCAGGTTGATTTCAATCCCACTCAGGACACGCTCTGGCTGACCGGCGATCTGGTCGCGCGCGGCCCCGGTTCGCTTGAGGTACTGCGGTTTGTGCGCTCGCTGGGCGAGTGTGTTCGCCTGGTCCTGGGTAACCACGATTTGCATTTGCTGGCCGTTTTCGCCGGCATCAGTCGTAATAAGCCAAAAGACCGCCTTTCAGTGCTGCTCGAGGCAGACGATGCCGATGAACTGATTAACTGGCTACGCCGTCAGCCACTGCTTCAGGTTGATGAAGAAAAGAAGCTGGTGATGGCGCACGCCGGGATCACGCCGCAGTGGGATCTGGAATCGGCAAAGATCTGCGCGAAAGAGGTGGAGGCGGTGCTTTCCAGCGATACCTATCCGCTGTTCCTCAATGCCATGTATGGCGATATGCCGAATAACTGGACGCCTGAACTGACCGGACTCGCGCGGCTGCGCTTCAGCACCAACGCGCTGACCAGAATGCGCTTCTGCTTCCCCAATGGTCAGTTGGATATGATCTGCAAGGACTCGCCGGAATCCGCGCCGCCGCCGCTGAAGCCGTGGTTCGCCATTCCCGGCCCGGTGTCAAAAGAGTACACCATTATTTTTGGTCACTGGGCATCGCTGGAGGGCAAAGGCACGCCCGAGGGCATCATCGGTCTGGATACCGGCTGCTGCTGGGGCGGAACGCTGACCATGCTGCGCTGGGAAGACAAGCGCCTCTTCGTGCAGCCTTCTAACCGCGAGCGCGCGCTGGAAGAGTAGCAGCGGGCGGAGACAGCTCCGCCCTTCTGCTAACGGCGGTCGAGGATCTCAAAGCAGTAGCTGTGGCTGTTTTTCTCGTCAGCGTCGTGGAACTCGCTAAAGGTTGACTGCCATTGATCCGGCTCGTAGTCCGGGAAGGTGGTATCGCCTTCCACTTCCACGTCAATATGCGTCAGATAGAGCCGGTTAGCGCGGGGTAAAAGCTGCTCATAAATCCGGCCGCCGCCAATGATCATGATCTCCTCCGCATCGCCGGCTGCCAGCAGCGCATCGTCGATGGAACTCACCCAGGTTACGCCTTCCGCTTCGCCTGTCTGGCTACTGATCACGATATTGAGGCGTCCGGGCAAAGGACGGTCAATTGATTCCCATGTCCGGCGTCCCATAATCACAGGCTTGCCCAGCGTGTTACGTTTGAACCACGCCAGGTCGGCTGGAAGATGCCAGGGCATAGCGTTCTCCATGCCAATCACGCGATCGGCTGCGATAGCCGCAATAAAGCTAATCATTCATTAACACTCAACAGGCGATAAAATTCGCGCCATCATACGTAAAGGCGAAACTTTCGTCGATAGCTAAACCGGACGTTTTACACAAAGTTAAAAAGGCTGATTTTTTCCATCCACCGCACATCATTCATCATCCATGCTAAGATCCGTCTTTCGATTTAACGCAGATGTGACCATGTTAGAAACCAGCTTATTTATTGCCACGATTGCCACGCTGGGGATGCTCTCCCCCGGCCCGGATTTTTTTCTGATTATCAAAAATGCGGCGCGCTATCGTCGCAGCGCGGCGCTGGTCACTTCGCTGGGCGTCATCTGTGGCGTCATCACCCATATGACCTACTGCGTGGCAGGCCTGGCGGTGGTGATCACCACCACGCCCTGGCTGTTCATGCTGCTTAAATATGCAGGCGCGGCGTACCTGATTTACGTCGGCGCGATGGCCCTGCTCTCACGCGCAGGCGGGAAAATGGATCTCAGCGGCGTGAAGGCGGAGTCAACCTCTTATAAGAAAGCGTTTATACAGGGCTACCTGTGTAACCTGCTGAATCCTAAAGCGACGCTTTTCTTCCTGTCGATGTTTACTCAGGTGCTTAACGTCCATTCCGGCTTTGGGGAAAAACTGTGGTACGCAGGAATTATTATTGCCCTCTCCTGCCTGTGGTGGCCGCTGCTGGTGGTATTGATTCAGAGCGCGCCGGTGCGTCGCGGACTGGCGAAAGCGCAAAAGCTGGTTGATAAGCTGCTCGGCGGTGTGCTGATCGCGCTGGGCATAAAAGTCGCGCTGTCATAGAAGCAAAAAACCTGCCGCGGCAGGTTTTTTTACTATCAGGAGGCGTTACCGCGTTTGAATTCGTCTTTCGCCTTTTGTAACTGCTCGTTGAAAGCGGGTTCCGCATGCAGGCGCGCCACGATAGCCGACGCCACAACGCGCGCCGCCGTCACGTCGCTTTGCCAGTGATAGCCGCAGATCACCCGGCTTTGCCCCATTTCGTAGCCGCGTTTGAAAATTTCCGCCTGGCGGCCAGGATTTATTTCTGCCAGTACCAGCGCCGTGGCCCAGCCAATGGTGGTGTGACCTGACGGATAAGAGCCATTTTTAGACAGGCTGCTCTCTTCGTCGGAGCGGCAGGTTGGCTCATTGTAGAAGGCAAAAGGCCGGATGCGCATGTAATGTTCTTTTGCGCCGCGCGTCGCCAGATCCCCTGCATCTTCACGCATTTTCATCACCAGCCGATAGATTTCCGGGGTTTTCTCTTTGCTGATCGCCATGCCAAACGCGTCGGATAACGCTTCCGCTACGCCATCACCGGCAACGTGAGCATCCTTCCACGCCTGCTTGCCGCGCGGCGTATTCCTGAGCATTTTGCCCACGTCATACTGTGCTTTATCGTTCTGGAAATCGATGCTGTCCATTGCCGGCGGCGGCGGCAGTAGCGCCAGGCTGTCAATGCTCTGGGATTCTTTTAGAAAATAGACGTCGGGTTTTGTGGTGACGTCTTTTGCCGCAAAGGCAAGCTGGGTGGTGAAAGCGCAAATCAGTGAGGTTAACAGGATTTTTTTCATAAGGGTTCCAGCGTAGGCATTAAAAGTGAGACATCAGTATCACTTTCAATACTAAGGAAACCCGCTGGCGCTTGCTATTAACGCTGTCACAAAACTGACATAGTTGTAACAAGAAATGTTTTATTTCCTGAAAAAACCCCGCCGAAGCGGGGCCAGTCACACATTACCGCTGTATCTGCGCGTGCATCTCCTGCACCGAAATCACCTGTTCCGTTGGATCTGCATTGAGCGACATCGCCGTGGCAAAGCCGCCGTTCAGCGTTGTGTCATAGTGCACTTTGTACTGAAGCGCGCTGCGGCGGATCAGCTTTGAATCTTCAATGGCCTGGCGTCCCGCCGTGGTATTGACGATATAAGCATACTCTCCGTTCTTCAGGCGATCCTGAATATGCGGGCGGCCTTCATGCACTTTGTTCACCAGGCGCGGATTGATGCCCGCCTCGCCCAGCACCACGGCCGTACCGTGGGTGGCGTCAAGTTCAAAGCCCAGTTTTTGCAGCTTTGCCGCCAGGTCAACAATACGCTTTTTGTCTTCCTGGCGAACCGACAGCAGCGCGCGTCCGCTTTTCTTCATGTTGCTTTGCGCGCCCAGCATCGCCTTAGAGAACGCCTCAGCGAAGGTACGTCCCACGCCCATCACCTCACCGGTTGAGCGCATTTCCGGGCCAAGAATCGGATCAACGCCCTGGAATTTGTTGAACGGCAGCACCACTTCCTTCACCGAATAGTAAGGCGGAATAACTTCTTCAGTCACGCCCTGCTCCGCCAGTGATTTACCGGCCATCACGCGCGCGGCCACTTTCGCCAGCGGCACGCCGGTGGCTTTGGAGACGAACGGCACGGTACGCGCCGCGCGTGGGTTAACCTCAATCAGGTAAACCTCGTTATCCTTCACGGCAAACTGCACGTTCATCAGGCCGCGAACGCAGAGCTCAAAGGCCAGTTTTTCCACCTGCTGACGCATGACGTTCTGAATGTCAGCGCTCAGCGTATAGGCAGGCAGAGAACAGGCCGAGTCACCGGAGTGCACGCCCGCCTGCTCGATATGCTCCATAATGCCGCCAATCAACACGCGTTCGCCGTCGCAGATGGCGTCAACGTCCACTTCCACCGCATCATCCAGGAAGCGATCCAGCAGCACCGGCGCATCGTTGGAAACCGACACCGCCGTCTGGAAGTAGCGTTTCAGATCGACCTCATCGTAAACGATCTCCATCGCGCGGCCGCCGAGCACGTAGGAAGGGCGCACCACCAACGGATAGCCAATCAGCAGGGCTTTCTCAATCGCCTGCTCCGTAGTGGTGACGGTGGCGTTAGCGGGCTGTTTGAGACCGAGGCGATCCACCGCCTGCTGGAAACGTTCGCGGTCTTCCGCGCGGTCAATGGCATCCGGGCTGGTGCCGATAATCGGTACGCCAGCGGCTTCGAGATCGCGCGCCAGCTTCAGCGGCGTCTGGCCGCCGTACTGCACGATGACGCCTTTCGGCTGCTCAATACGCACGATTTCCAGCACGTCTTCCAGCGTTACCGGCTCAAAGTAGAGGCGGTCGGAAGTGTCATAATCGGTGGAAACGGTTTCGGGGTTACAGTTAACCATTATCGTTTCAAAACCGTCTTCGCTCAGCGCCAGCGCGGCGTGCACGCAGCAGTAATCAAACTCGATGCCCTGGCCGATACGGTTTGGCCCGCCGCCCAGCACCATGATTTTTTCACGATCCTGGTTTGGGTTTGCCTCGCACTCTTCTTCATACGTGGAGTACATGTAGGCGGTGTCGGTAGAGAATTCGGCGGCGCAGGTATCAACGCGCTTATAAACGGGATGCAGATCGTACTGCTCACGCAGTTTGCGGACTTCCGCCTCAGCAACGCCCGCCAGCATGGAGAGTCGCGCATCGGCAAAGCCTTTACGCTTCAGATCCCTCAGGAACTCTTTCGTCAGGCCATTAATGCCTTCGCGGCTTACGCGCTCTTCCAGCCGCACCAGTTCTTCAATCTGCACCAGGAACCAGCGGTCAACGTTGGTCAGGTTGAACACGCCGTCAACGGACATGCCCGCCCGGAAAGCATCAGCGATATACCAGATACGATCGCAGCCAGCGTCCTTCAGTTCGCGGCGAATGTGCGTCAGCGACTCGGCATCGTTGTGATCGACCTTCGGATCAAAGCCTGCGGCACCCACTTCAAGCCCGCGCAGCGCTTTCTGCATCGACTCCTGAAAGGTGCGCCCGATCGCCATCACTTCGCCGACCGACTTCATCTGCGTCGTCAGGCGGTCATTGGCGCCCGCAAATTTTTCAAAGTTGAAGCGTGGAATTTTGGTCACGACGTAATCGATAGAAGGTTCGAACGATGCCGGGGTCCGGCCGCCGGTGATATCATTCATCAGCTCGTCAAGCGTGTATCCCACCGCCAGTTTGGCGGCGATTTTCGCGATAGGAAAGCCGGTCGCCTTTGACGCCAGCGCCGATGAGCGTGATACGCGCGGGTTCATCTCGATGATGATCAAACGGCCATTTTCCGGGTTGACCGAGAACTGCACGTTCGATCCGCCGGTTTCTACGCCGATTTCACGCAGCACCGCCATCGAGGCGTTACGCATGATTTGATACTCTTTATCGGTCAGCGTCTGCGCAGGCGCCACGGTAATGGAGTCACCGGTATGGATACCCATCGCGTCAAAGTTTTCGATGGAGCAGACAATAATGCAATTATCATTTTTGTCGCGCACCACTTCCATTTCATACTCTTTCCAGCCAATCAGCGATTCGTCAATCAGCAGCTCATTGGTTGGCGAAAGATCCAGGCCGCGCTCGCAGATCTCTTCAAACTCTTCACGGTTGTAGGCGATGCCGCCGCCGGTGCCGCCCATGGTGAAAGAGGGACGAATAATGCACGGGAAACCGACATCGGCAGCCACCGCCAGTGCCTCTTCCATGTTGTGTGCGATGCCGGAACGCGCCGTTTCCAGACCAATTTTCTTCATCGCTTTATCGAAACGCTGGCGGTCTTCCGCTTTATCAATGGCGTCTGCCGTCGCACCGATCATCGTGACACCGAACTCGGCAAGCACGCCCTGCCGCTCCAGCTCCAGCGCGCAGTTCAGCGCCGTCTGGCCGCCCATGGTTGGCAGCACCGCGTCAGGGCGCTCTTTTTCGATGATTTTACGCACCACTTCCCAGTGAATTGGCTCGATGTAAGTTGCATCGGCCATATCCGGATCGGTCATAATGGTGGCGGGATTTGAGTTTACCAGAATGACGCGGTAACCCTCTTCGCGCAGCGCTTTACACGCCTGGGCGCCCGAATAGTCAAACTCACAGGCCTGGCCGATTACAATGGGGCCTGCGCCAAGGATCAGGATACTTTTTATGTCGGTACGTTTTGGCATTTTCTCGCTCCTGATTATTTCGCGGTTGAACGGTAAGCTTCGATCAGTTCGATAAAGTGATCGAACAGCGGTGCGGCATCGTGCGGGCCGGGACTGGCTTCCGGGTGCCCCTGAAAACTGAAGGCGGCTTTATCGGTACGATGAATACCCTGCACCGTGTGGTCAAACAGCGACGTATGGGTAATGCGCAGGTTTGCCGGCAAATTTGACTCATCCACTGCGAAGCCGTGGTTTTGTGCGGTAATCATCACGGTATTGTTATCGTGATCTTTAACCGGATGGTTGCCGCCGTGATGGCCCAGCTTCATTTTGACGGTCTTCGCGCCGCTGGCCAGCGCCAGCAATTGATGCCCCAGACAGATACCAAAAACTGGAATATCGGTTTCAAGAAGGGTTTTGATCGCCGTAATCGCGTAATCGCACGGCTCAGGATCGCCGGGGCCATTTGCCAGGAAAACGCCATCGGGATTCATCTTCAGCACGTCGGCGGCAGGCGTCTGCGCCGGAACAACGGTCAAACGGCAGCCGCGATCGACCAGCATGCGCAAAATATTTCGCTTCACGCCGTAATCAT
>NZ_JNVB01000185.1 GCF_000770305.1 Erwinia oleae | reverse complement strand
GGTCGAGGCTGACGCCCACGCCACCGACGTCAGTTCAGTCACCGACAAGCCCGACGCGACAATTTTTTCTTTCAGCAACGCGATGTCATAAGTGGTCGGGTGATAGATTGGCTGCGGCAGCGGATCCTGCCAGATGAGATCTTCCTTTGGCACTTCCGGGCCGATGTAGCGCGCTTTAGGCCCCATATCGCGGTGGGTCAGTTTGTACCAGGCGCGGGCAAAGGCTTCGTTAAACGCCTGCGGGTCGTTGAGGAAACGGCGTGAGATCTTCTCAAACTCCGGGTCGAAACGCAGCGTCAGATCGGTCACCAGCATGGTTGGTTTATGCTTTTTCGCCGTGTCAAAGGCATCGGGAATAATCTCGGCTGCTTCGACCGCTTCAAACTGGATCGCACCCGCCGGGCTGCGCGTCTGCACCCACTCATACCTGAAC
>NZ_JNVB01000184.1 GCF_000770305.1 Erwinia oleae | reverse complement strand
ACGCATCCGGCGTGGCCGGATTTGTCCAATCCCTCGAAAGCTAACAGGCGAGCTGTTAGCCCTCTCACGATTCCGTTCTGAATGCCCCGCGCTTTAGCGTGGGGAGCTATTTCTGAGGCGCTTGCGCCGATGCTGTTCGGTTATCCACTTTTTAAAGGGGATAACAGTAATGTTTTTTATTTTTTGGTTTATCTTTTAATACGTAAGTAATTAAAAGATAAACCAAAAGAGTAATTGCACCATATCGTTTGCACTTAATTATCACTTACCCACAAGCTATACAGCAGTTGTGGTGGGTCTAAGCCGGAACCGCCGAAAAATCCGTCATTCCTGTAGCCGGGATAGGTTGGATTTCGAAAATTATTGTACGTTAAGGCTATTTTTTGTACTGAGGTTTATTGCA
>NZ_JNVB01000183.1 GCF_000770305.1 Erwinia oleae | reverse complement strand
TGCGCAAGCTTACGCAGACGGCAACCGACTATTTGCTGAAACTTGATGACTGGGTGCAGCGAAACCAGTCGCTGACGCAAACGCTCGGCGTTATTGGCACGGTCGCTATCGGCGTCGCCGGGCTGGTCGGCGCGGTGGGCTACGTTGCCGTACCGGTTATCAGCGGCATCAACCTGCTCATTGCTGGTGCAGGTCTGCTTGGCTCCGCTTTCACCACCGTGGCGGGCGGGATCGGTGTGGCGATCGGCTCCCTGACCTGGCCGGTTATTGCCGTGGTCGCCGCCGTTGCCGCCGGCGCGCTGCTGATCCGCAAATACTGGGAGCCGATTAGCGCATTCTTTGGCGGCGTGGTTCAGGGCCTGGCGGCGGCATTCGGGCCGGTTGGCGAGATGTTCGCGCCCCTTGAGCC
>NZ_JNVB01000182.1 GCF_000770305.1 Erwinia oleae | reverse complement strand
GCCCAACGTGAAGAAGAGGATCTGCTCTGGTTGACGCAGGAAGCAAAAGCGCGCGGGCTACGCGTGGCGTTTGAGGCGATGGCCTGGAGTACGCACATCAATACACTCCCGAAGGCATGGCGGCTGGTGGAGAATATTAATGAAGCGGCTCTGGGACTGGTGGTGGACGCGTTTCATCTCTTTGCCCGCAGGCGCACCGCTGCCGATCTGGCGAATATACCCGTGGAGAAGATTTTTCTCGTGCAGCTTTCCGACCTGGCCGTGACGCCCGAGAGCGACGCGCTGTCAGAGACCGCCCGCCATCGTCGCCTGCTGCCCGGCGAGGGCAATTTCCCGCTGAGCACCCTGCTTGGCTGCCTTTCTGAAAAAGGCTACAACGGGCCGCTGGGGCT
>NZ_JNVB01000181.1 GCF_000770305.1 Erwinia oleae | reverse complement strand
CAGAGACCTTTACTACCACTCAACCGAGTCCGTTTCTCTTTCAGAAATGGAATTTGGGCTCAGACAAGGCGTGGTTCCGTGAAGCATAGTGAACTATGCGAACCGGGGCCACAACGCAGTATGAGTTCAAATTTGGTAGGCCTGAGTGGACTTGAACCACCGACCTCACCCTTATCAGGGGTGCGCTCTAACCACCTGAGCTACAAGCCTGTAGAGGTTTTTTCTGCTCATTACTTCTATCAGACAATCTGTTGTGGACACTGCGCAAAAAAGTATCTTCTGGTAAGGAGGTGATCCAACCGCAGGTTCCCCTACGGTTACCTTGTTACGACTTCACCCCAGTCATGAATCACAAAGTGGTAAGCGCCCTCCCGAAGGTTAAGCTACCTACTTCTTTTGCAACCCACTCCCATGGTGTGACGGGCGGTGTGTACAAGGCCCGGGAACGTATTC
>NZ_JNVB01000180.1 GCF_000770305.1 Erwinia oleae | reverse complement strand
CCCGGGAAATCAACAGCTGGAGCGGCTGGCTTGCCGGCTACCTGCGTGAATATCTGCTGGCTACGGTATGGATAAGCATTATCACCCTGGTACGCGTCACCATCCTGGTGCTCTCCGTGCCGCTGTTTGTGCTGGTCGTGGTGGTGGCGCTGGTTGAGGGGCTGGGGCGGCGTGATCTGCGGCGGTACGGCGCGGGGTATGAAAGTTCGTTTGTCTATCACCATGCCAAAAAGCTGGTCAAACCGGCCGCTGTGGTGCCCGCCATGCTGTACCTTTCCTGGCCCACGGCGGTTTACCCCAATCTGCTGTTGTTGCCGGCGGCTGTCCTGCTGGGGATCGCCGTGACCGTGACCACGGCTTCGTTCAAGAAGTATCTTTAAATCAGGGCTGGACGGAGGCGTGCAAAACGTGTTTTGCGCGCCTGCCGTCAGCAGACAAGCTATGTCAT
>NZ_JNVB01000018.1 GCF_000770305.1 Erwinia oleae | reverse complement strand
CGCTGTAAACCGCTCAACCTTTGGGAGTTAACGTTTATGCTAAAACGCAATGCACTGAGCGCCGCCGTGCTGGCCGCAGGTTGTTACAGCGGCATCTCACACGCGGCCACGCCGCCCGACTCGCTGGTCATGGCGTGGAATATCGATGCGATCAGCACCTGGGACCCGGCACAAATTGGTGAGGTGGTCACCAATGAAATTATTATGAACACCTGCGACACGCTGGCGTCGTTTGACGTGAAAGATGAAAAGAAAGTGGTGCCGGAGCTGGCAAAAAGCTGGGACGTGTCCGGGGATCGCAAAACCCTCACCTTTCACCTGCAACCCAACCTCAAATTTGCCGATGGTTCACCGGCCACCGCCAGAGACTTTGCCTGGTCGCTACAGCGCGTGGTCAAACTGGGTTACGGCAACGGTGCCACTCTGACCGAGTATGGCTTCAGCAAGGAAAACGTCGATCGATTGATTACCGCGCCGGACGACGCCACGCTGGTGATGACCTTTGACAAAGCCTATCCCACTAATCTGCTGCTTCAGGCGATTGCCGCCAACAACGTCGCCACGCTGCTGAACCGCAAGCTGCTGGAGAAAGAGGCGGTCGGCGACGATATGGGGCACAAGTACCTTTCCACCCACACCGCCTGCGTCGGACCGTACCAGCTGATGCGCTGGAACGCTGGCGAAGGCGTAGTACTTCAGGCCGCGCCGAACTACTGGGGCACGGCGCCGAAGCTGAAACGCATCTTGATCCGTCACGTGGCGGAAACCGGCACTCAGCGCCTGTTGTTAACCAAAGGCGACGTGGACATCGCCCGCGATCTGTCGGCGGACGATCTCAAAACGCTGGACGAAGGCGGCAAGATCAGGGTTGATAAGGTGCTGAAACCACAGCTGTTTTTCTGGACGTTTAACAACGAAGATCCGATCTTCAAAAATGAAAAAGTGCGTCTGGCGATGCGTTACCTGATTGACTACGACGGGCTGGGGAAAAGTGTGATGCCTTACCTCGGCGTCCCTCGCGCCAGCTTCGCGCAACAGGGCGCATTTGGCGCGCTGGACGAAAAAGAGGGGCAGCCGTTTAAACTCGATCTGGCGAAAGCTAAACAGCTTCTGAGCGAAGCGGGCTATCCCGACGGCTTCTCCGCCTCGGTGATTTTCGGCACCCTGCCGCACTCCGCGCCGATTGCGCAGAGCATTCAGCAAAACGCCGCCAAAGTGGGCGTGAAGCTTTCGCTGGAGCGTATGGCGAATGCGCAGCTGTTCAGCCGCGCGCGCGGTCGTGAATTTCAGAGCGCGATGATGGCCTGGCAGACATCGGTGCCGGATGCCTATGGCAACGCCTCGCGGCTGGTCTACAACCCGGACAACCGTAAAGAGGCGCGCGCGACGCAGTATCCAAGCTGGCGCGCCGCCTATTTTGATAAAACTATGAACGACGCGGTGAACACGGCGCTGCTGGAGCCGGATGACGCGAAGCGCAGCGCCATGTACGCCGATTTGCAGCGTGCGGTAATGGAGAAAGGCCCGATGGCGATCATGTTCCAGATGTATAACACCGCAGGCGTCAGCCCGACGGTGAAAAACTGGACGTGGAATGGTTTTCGCGTGTGGTACGGCGCCGCAGAAAAATAACGGAGGCGGTTATGTCGCAGGTCACTTTACACTCTCCGCAGGCGTCGCCGCTGTTCCGCCGCCTGAAACGGGGGCTGAAAGGCACGCTCTCGGTTTTCTGCACGCTGCTGGGGCTGGCCGCGCTGACGTTCTTTATTGGTCGCCTGCTGCCGATCGATCCGGTGGTGGCGGTGATCGGCGACAACGCCAGTCAGGAAGCCTATGACCAGATGTACCGCCAGTTGGGGCTGGATCAGCCGCTGTGGTTGCAGTTTGTCGATTATCTGTGGCAGCTGGTTCACCTCGACTTCGGCACCGCCCTGACCACCAGCCAGCCGGTGGCGACGGATATTGCCCGCGTGTTCCCGGCAACGCTGGAGCTGGCGACCGTCGCAGCCATCATTGGCGTCGGGCTGGGCGTGCCGGCAGGCGTGCTCTCGGCGATGTATCGCAATACCTGGTTCGATCACCTGATCCGCTTTATCGGCCTGCTCAGCTACTCGACGCCGCACTTCTGGCTGGGGCTGATGGGGCTGCTGCTCTTTTACGCCACGCTGGGCTGGATCGGCGGGCCGGGCCGCATTGATTTCAGCTACGAGTTCGATCTCCAGCCGGTCACCGGCTTCTGGCTTATCGACAGCGCGCTGAGTGGCAATATGGCGGTATTTAAAAACGTCTTCAGCCATATCATTCTGCCGGCATCGATCCTCGGCCTCAGTTCGCTGGCCTATATCAGCCGGATGGTGCGCAGCTTTATGATCGAACAGCTGTCGCAGGAGTACATCATCACCGCCCGCGTGAAGGGGCTTTCCCGCGCGCGCTGCGTCTGGAATCACGCCTTTCGTAATATCGCCGTCCCCACCCTGACGGTGATCGCCCTCTCCTGGGCATGGCTGCTGGAAGGCGCGGTATTGACCGAAACGGTTTTCGCCTGGCCGGGCTTTGGCCGCTATCTGACTAACGCCCTGCTGGCGGGCGACATGAACGCCGTGGTCGGCTGCACCTTACTGACCGGCGCGATTTTTGTGGCGCTCAACCTGCTCTGCGATTTGCTCTATCGCATTTTCGATCCGCGCACGCGTCAGGAGGCAACATGACCGACTCCCTGAGTAAATCCCTGCCCGCGCCACGCCGCTCGGCGCTCCGTCACTGGCTGAGCACGCCTGAGCCTGCCTCGTCATTTCAGGCACGCATGCAGCAGATCTGGCTCCAGTGGCGGCGGTTTTGCGCCAATCACTCCGCGCTGTTTGGTTTGGCAGTCTTGCTGGTGATTGTTTTTGCGGCGCTGTTCGCGCCCTGGCTGAGCAATCACGACATTTTTGCGCAGAACCTGGCGCATCGCCTGCAACCGCCGGGATCGGATTTCTGGCTGGGCACCGACGAACTGGGTCGCGATATTTTCAGCCGCCTGCTGTGGGGCGCGCGCATCACGCTGTATATCGCTTTTCTGACTGCGATAATCATCACCCCGCTCGGCCTGCTGATTGGCACCAGCGCGGGCTATCTGGGCGGCTGGGTCGATACGCTACTGATGCGGCTGGTGGATATTTTCCTCGCCTTCCCCAGCCTGATCCTCGCACTGGCGTTTGTGGCCGCGCTGGGGCCGGGCATCGAGAACGCGATCATCGCCATCTCCCTGTCGTCATGGCCGCCGATTGCCCGCCTGGCGCGCGCGGAAACGCTCTCAATCCGCAAGATGGACTACATCGCCGCCGTGCGCTTACAGGGCGCCAGCTCGCTGCATATTATTGTCCGGCACATTATCCCTGTTTGCCTGCCGTCGGTAGTGGTGCGCGTGACGCTGAACATGGCCGCGATTATTCTGACCGCCGCCGGACTGGGCTTTCTTGGCCTCGGCGCGCAGGCCCCCAGCCCGGAATGGGGCGCGATGCTGGCGTCAGGCCGCGAGTTTATGCTGAACCACGGTTTTATCGCTGCGATCCCCGGCCTGGCGATCCTGTTTACCAGTCTGGCTTTTAACCTGCTGGGCGACGGCCTGCGCGACGTAATGGATCTCCGCCATGACTGATTCCCTGCTCCAGGTGCGGAACCTGAATATTGTTTTTAAAGGCGCCCATGAGGACAACCATGCGGTCAGAGACGTCTCCTTCAGCGTGGGCCGGGAGAAAGTGGCGATCGTCGGCGAGTCTGGCTCCGGCAAGTCGCAGACCTGTCGGGCCCTGCTCAAACTCACGCCCAACATTGCCCGTATCAGCGCCGATCGGATGCAGTTCTGCGAGGTGGATCTGCTCAACGCCAGCGAAAAAAAGATGCGTACCATACGCGGTAACCGCATCTCGATGATCCTGCAAGATCCTCGCTTTTCGCTGAATCCGCTGATGCGCATCGGCGACCAGATTGCGGAAGCGTATCGCCTGCATTCACAGGCCTCAAAACGCGTCGCCCGCGAACGCACCCTGGCGATGCTGGAGTCGGTGCACATTCGCGATGCGGAAAAAGTTTGCCGTCTCTATCCGCATGAAATTTCCGGCGGCATGGGCCAGCGGGTGATGATCGCCATGATGCTGATCCCGGAACCGGATCTGATCATCGCTGACGAACCAACTTCCGCGCTGGATGTGACCGTGCGCCAGCAGGTGCTCGCCATCCTTGATGAGCAACTGGCCAGACGCAATACCGGCCTGCTGTTCATTACCCACGATCTCAACCTGGTTTCGCGTTTTTGCGACCGCGTGCTGGTGATGTATGCCGGACGCATCGTTGAAGAGATTGCCGCAAACCAGCTGCATCTCGCGCAGCATCCTTACACTCAGGCGCTGCTCGCCAGCCAGCCGCGTCTGCACTATCCGGTTGATACGCTGAGCGTGCCGGCCCGCGATCCGGCGTGGCTGCACGGCCCGGCCTGGCGTAACGGAGTGGCATTATGATCCCAACACAGTTAAGACGTATCGAAACGGTCAATCTCTCCATCGCCTTCGGCGAGGGAAGCCAGCGGCGCCAGGTGGTGGACGATGTCAGTCTGACCCTGGCGTCAGGCGACGCGTACGGGCTGATCGGCGAATCAGGCTGCGGCAAATCGACCATTCTGCGCGCGCTTGCCGGCCTGAACAGCGACTATCACGGCGCCATTTTGTTTAACAACAAAGAGCAGCAGCCACGACGCGATAAAGAATTTTATCGTCAGGTGCAGATGGTGTTTCAGGATCCATACGCGTCGCTTCACCCCCGAAAGATGGTCTGCGATGCGCTGCTGGAACCGCTTACGCTGCACGGTTTTGATCGTAAAGCGTCGCGCATCAGCGACGTTTTGCATGCCGTAGGGCTGAATAACGCCTTTCGCTACCGCTATCCGCACCAGCTCTCCGGCGGGCAGCGCCAGCGCGTGGCGATTGCGCGCGCGCTGATCATGGAACCGATGGTGCTGCTGCTGGATGAGCCGACCTCGGCGCTTGACGTCTCAGTACAGGCCGAAATTCTTAATCTTCTCGCCGCGCTGCGCAGGCAGCGTCAATTAACGTATCTGATGGTCACGCACGACCTGGCGGTGGTGACGCACCTGTGCCAGCGGGTGGCAATAATGCATCAGGGCCGGCTGCTGGAGGAGCTGACGGCAGAGGAGGTTCGCGGCGGCGTGGCTCGCGAGGCGTACACTCAGCGCTTTCTGGCAGCCAGCGAAGCGTAAGGAGAAGCGATGTTTACTCGCCTGGAAAACACGCTGCGCGGCATGGATACCGCCGCCGTAATGATTTTGCAGTACGGCAAGCTGATATATCACTACGGCGACGTTGAACGTCGCTATCAGTGCCACTCAATGCGCAAAAGCTTTCTCAGCGCGCTGATCGGCCAGGCGGTGGCGGAGGGACGGTTCGATCTTTCACTGACGCTCGCCGCGCTGGGGATTGACGATCGCCAGCCGCTATCGGAGGTTGAAAAGCAGGCGACGGTGTACGATCTGCTGACGGCGCGGTCGGGGATCTCTCATCCGGCGAATTATGAAACGCCGTGGATGCAGCGCATCAAACCGCCCCGCCATCACCATGCGCCCGGCGAAAACTGGTGCTACAGCAACTGGGATTTCAACGCGCTGGGCAGCATCTGGCGCCAGTTGACCGGCGAAAACATCCATCAGGCTTTTGCGCAGCGCATCGCGCAACCCACTGGCATGGAAGATTTCGATGCCGAACGGGATGGCTGGTACGAAGACGGCCCTTTCTCCGATCACCCCGCCTGGCCTTTCCGGCTCTCCACACGCGATCTCGCCCGCTTCGGCCAGCTTTTTCTACAACGGGGCCGCTGGCAGACGCAGCAGGTGATCCCCGCCCGCTGGACAGACACCAGCACCCGCCCCATTTCGCACGCCGGGAGCCACGGCGCCTATGGCTATATGTGGTGGGTGACGCGAAACGGTATCGGCTGGCCGGAGGCGGTTCTGCCGGAAGGCAGCTATTCGGCACAGGGCGCTGGCGGTCACATCTGCCTGGTGATGCCCGCGTTAGATTGCGTGGTAGTGCATCGTGTCGACACCGACAGCCCGGGCCGCGAGGTGAATCGCTTTCAGGTGGGAAAGCTACTGCAATTGCTGCTGGATGAACTGGGAGAACGCTAAATGACCGTGATTGAAACTATCGCCGCCTGGTGCGCGCGTGAACCGCGCTTCAGCGCAACGGCCCGTCGCCTGGCGCGGGAAGCCATCACCGACACGCTGGCCTGCCTCTATGCCGGACGGGATGATTTCTCCGTCCTCGCCGTCCGCGAGGCGTGGGCCAGTTATACAAACCGTCCCGCCGCCATTGTGGCCTTACTGAACGGCACGGCGGCACATGCCATTGACTATGATGATAATTTTGGCCCAGGCATGAGCCACGCCTCGGCGGTGCTGGTGCCGGCCCTGCTGGCGGTGGCGCTGGAGGAGGATCGCGACGGCGAGGCGTTGGTTAATGCCTGGCTGGTCGGCCTTCAGGCGCAGGCGTTCGTGGGTGAACTGGTGAGTCAGTCGCACTACACCGCTGGCTGGCACGGCACCTCTACCGTTGGCTGCATCGGCACCGCCGCAGGCGTCGCCTGGCTGAAAGGGCTGGACGAAGCAGGCATTGCCCGATCGCTGAGCGTGGCGGTGAGCCTCGCCAGCGGCGTCAAAGGGCAGTTCGGTACGCCGCTGAAGCCTTTCCATGCCGGTATGGCGGCACGAAATGCGGTGGATGCCGCCACGCTTGCCGCCAGCGGTATGAGCGGCAGGCTGGATATTCTGGAAGGCGAAATGGGGTTTTATCAGCTTTTTGCGGGCAGCCGCTTTACCCCTGAAAAAATGCAGCGCTGGCTGACCGAGACGCAGCACGTGGTCGAAACCGTTGGCGTAATGCCGAAAAAGCATCCCTGTTGCGGCTCCACCCACCGCGTGCTGGATGTGATTGCGGATCTGCAACAGGAAACGCACTTTACTGCCGACGACGTGGCCTCGGTGAGGTGCAAAGTGGGCATCTCTAACTTCCGTAACCTGGCGTATACCGCGCCGGAAGACGAGATGCAGGCGCGTTTTTCGATGAACTACTGCGTGATGCGCATGCTGGAATCCGGCTCGCTGAGCGTGGCGGACTTCACGCCAGCGCGCGTACGCGAGCAGGCCGCGCATCCGCTGTTGTCGCGCATCACCATGGAGAGCTGGCGTGAAGACGAAGAAGCGCAGGCGGACAATCTGCCTCATCAGGTGGCGATCGTGCTGAAGGACGGGCGCACGCTTCGCCATCAGCGCCTGAGCGCAAAAGGCTCGCTCGCTGAGCCCTTCAGCGCCGACGAGCGCGCGCAGAAGTTCGCCGACTGCTGCAAGACGTTACCAGAGAGCGCCGCCCTCTTTCAGCGGCTGGGCCAGTTAGAAAACGAGCGCTCGCTGAATTTTTTACGCAGCATGATTATCTGAATTCCGCCCGGTTATGCCGGGCTGTCCTGGCTTATCTGACCGCGCCGCCCTTTAATTTTTTTTCTTCCTGGTCGCCTTCTGAAAGTTACCAATCATTTATTATGCGATCCAGGTAAAGGCCTTCGGGAAAATTCCGATTATATTATTACCACGGCCCGGTCAGACACAACCGCGCCAATCCTGCTCAACGCATGACGCGATTTTTACTTCAGGGAAGATTCAATGAAAAAACATCCGCTCGCCCTTTTTGTCTGCTCACTTTTCTCCGCGGTTCCACTTCATGCCGGTGTTATGCGGCACGATATCGCAGTACAGGATTACCGGGATTTTGCAGAAAATAAGGGGAAGTATAAGGTTGACGCGACAGGCGTTGCCGTTACGAGAAAAGATAATACGCTGGCGGGCTATCTTGATTTTCCTCTTCCTGATTTCAGCGCAGTTAATACTGACGGCTATGCCACCCTTATTTATCCCTCGTACATCGTCAGTGTCAAACACAACGGCGGTTACCAGACGACCAGTTGGGGAAATAAGGCAAAGTACGCCACAAGCTATAAGTTAATTAATCGCAATAACTCCGGTCATGCCGATTTTCATGTTCCGCGCCTGAATAAAGTGGTCACCGATGTTGCGCCCATGGAAAAAGTGAGTATGGGTGAGCTGCTTTCACAGCCCACGCGCTATACCCACTTCGTCCGCGCGGGCGCAGGCAGACAGATCCAGATCGCCGACGATCAACTCAACAGCACCGATCTGGCCCCTGCTTACAAGTGGAAAAGCGCTGGCGTCATGTCGGCAGCAGAGCTCACGCTAAATACCATGATTCGCTGGCAAATGAACCGGGATACGCCTTTATCGCTTGGCGCTGCCCCCGGCGACAGCGGCAGCGCCGTTCTGGCCTGGGACTCTGTGGCAATGAAGTGGAAAGTTGCTGGGGTGACGGTAAGCGTCAACGGTTCGACGAACTACGATCGTCAAAGCAACGCCGCCTATATGGATTCGGCCCTGATCGCCAGCGTGCTGGCGGCCAACAGCGATCCGAACGTGAAGGATACGGCGGCGTCAGGCACTATTCAGTGGCATGCAGACAGGATCGCGCAGGGCGAAGAGCAGTGGCAGTGGCACGGACTGGCGACAACCCTGCCGCCTTCCTTCGCCACCAACGAGCAACTGGATGCCACCAAAGATCTGCGTTTCAACGGCGAAGGCGGCGCCATTGAGCTGACCAGCGCGATAAATATGGGCGCGGGCAAGCTGCAATTTTCCAACAATTATCTTGTCAGGGCTGCGTCGCCTGATGCGGCGCACTGGGTCGGCGGCGGTGTTGACGTCGATAAAGACAAGACGGTCACCTGGCAGGTTAACGGCCTGAAGAACGATGCGCTGCACAAGATTGGCGAGGGCACGCTGCACGTTAACGCCAGCGGTATCAACGAAGGCGCGCTTAATACCGGCGACGGTACGGTTGTGCTCGATCAGCAGGCCGATGAAAACGGTCGGAAACAGGCTTTCTCGGAAATAACACTGGTCAGCGGACGTCCAACGGTGGTTCTGAACAGTGCCGATCAGCTGCCGACAACACATATTCGCTTTGGCTATCGCGGCGGCACGCTGGACGTTAACGGCAATGCGCTCAGCTTCAGCGAGATCAAGCATAATGACGAGGGCGCACGTATTGTCAACCGCAGCGCTTCGCGGCCCGCGCTGCTGACGCTGACCGGCGACCGCCAGCTATTTCTTGGCCAGTTCGGCGATAAAGAGAGCGCAAAAAACCTGAGCCTGCGCTATCAGCCGGATAAGGCGGATGCCACCTGGCAGTTGGCCGGTGGTGCGCAAATTCACGATCTGTCCGTTGCCCGGGGTACGTTTCAGCTTGCTGGTGCGCAGGTCGTCCACGCCGGCAACGTCTTTTTCGATAACGATTGGGAAGAGAAGCGCTACAGCGCGGCAAACGTCGTGGTTGAGCGCGGGGCGAACCTGACGCTCAGCGATCACGCCACGCTACATGGTGCTGTCAGTATACAGTCGGGCGCTAAGCTGGCCGTTTATGCCCACAGCGCGCTGGAGGGCAGTGTTGACCTGACCGACGGCAGCGAACTCCTGGCGGACATCCGCCAGCGCGGCAGCTCGATGGGACCGCTGGCGGCGCGTATCACCGCCGATATCAGCGGTGCGGGCGGGGTAAACAAAACCGGACCGGGCCGCCTGACGTTAGCAGGTCAGGTTAGCAACGCGCGCGGCGTCAACGTGGAAGAAGGCGAGTTGGAGGTCAACGGACGCCTCACGTCTACGCTGACCATGGCACAAGACACGCAGCTTTCCGGCAGCGGTAACCTGAGTGAGGTCATACTGGGTGACAACGTTTTTATTGCGCCGGGCGCTAATCGCCTGCGCGACGACGCGTGGTCTACGCTCCAAACCGGCAATCTGACCGCAGGCAGCGGAAGCAGCGCCCGGCTTCATTCCGCCTTTACCGCCAACGCGACCGACCGGCTCTTGATCGATGGCGATCTGACAATGAAAAACGATGCGCCGCTACTGGTGGACGTGGTTTCCCAGGCAGGGTGGCGTGACACAGACAGTAATCATGATGGTAAAGCTGACAATCACGAAGGCGTCTCCCTCGTTCAGGTTAGCGGACACTCCGCCGCCGATCGGGTAAAGCTGGCGGGTAAATACGTCGCGCGCGGTGCCTGGGCCTGGGGCCTGTATGCATTTGCGCCCGGCAAAGCCGCCGGAGAAGAGCGGCTGGTGAGCGGCGAAGGCGATCAGTATTGGGACTATCGGCTGCAAAACATCATGCTGAACGAAGAGGGAAACGCCATTGCGGAAGAACCTGCTCCGCAGCCGGTGCCGGATCGGGAATCCACACCTCAGCCAGAACCTGAAACCGTGCCTCAGCCCAAACCTGAAACCGTGCCTCAGCCCAAACCTGAACCGGTGCCGCAGCCCGCGCCGCAGCCGCAGCCAGGCAACATTCGTCCGGCGGTCATTCCGCAGGTGCCTTCCTACATTTCCATGCCCACCGCTTTTCTGCGCGTGGATGAAGAAATCAACAGCCTGTTCAATGATGCGGCAAAAGCCGACGATGCTGGCTTTTTCTTATCGGGCTATCGCGGCGGCGATCGCTACCATTCCGCAGGCAGCTTTAACAATTATGGCTACGACTTCTCCAGCCATTACAGCGGCTGGTTAATGGGGTCGCGCTGGCAAACCTACGCTGGGGAGCAGCAAAAGCTGGCGTTCAGCGCTGGCGTAAGTAAAGGCTCACTTTCCCTGACGCCAAACGCGCGCGATGGTAACAGTAAAGCCACGTTCAACACGCTGTCGCTGAATACGCAGCTTACATGGCAGCATAATAATGGCCTGATGCTAAACGTGCCGCTGGGTTACAGCCGCTTTAAAGGCAATGTCACTACCGATCTGCGCGGCGGCGTTGCCAGCCCTACGGCACAGATCTGGCACGCGGGTGCTGAAATCGGCCGGCGAATGCAGCAGGGACGCCACCGCTTCACGCCGGTCGCCGGACTGCTCTGGCAGCATCTGGCTATTGACCGTTTCCGCGATAAAGATGCTGCGCAGGTGAGCTATAAGATCGCGCACAACCCGATCTATTCTGCCGGTATGGAGTATACATTTGACTATGAAAATCAACTCAACGTTGGCAGCGAAATCCATCTTCTTCATCGTCCGGGAAAGGCGAATCAGGCAGTGATTGGCGACGGCTTACAACATGCTCGTTTTGATTCCGGGCGCGGCGGCGACAGTGCGCAGTTCAAAACGCACCTTGCTTATCAACTCCACCCGAACGTTGCGCTGAACGGTCAGCTTCAGTATCAAAAGCGCCTGCAAAAAGAGGGCATGGATGACTGGGGAATTCACAGTGGCATTAAGGTAAGCTTCTGAAAAAAAGGGACGCAGCTGCGTCCCTTTTATCGTTATGGCTCTGGCCGTTTTGTTAAATCGCGGTCTGGAAAATCACGTTGTCCGCTTTGTCCGTATACTGCGGCAGGCGGTCAAAGTTCAGGTAGCGGTAGGTGTCCACCGCCGTCTTATCGACCTGATTCATGAACTGCTGGTATTCGTCCGGCGTTGGCAGCTTGCCCAACAGGGACGCGACCGCAGCGAGTTCGGCCGAGGCGAGATAGACATTCGCGCCTGTTCCCAGACGGTTCGGGAAGTTACGGGTTGAGGTAGAGACTACCGTCGCGCCGTCTGCCACCCGTGCCTGGTTACCCATGCACAGCGAACAGCCAGGGATCTCAATGCGCGCCCCGCTCTTACCAAACACGCTGTAGTAGCCCTCTTCGGTGAGCTGCGCGGCGTCCATCTTGGTTGGCGGCGCGACCCACAAACGCGTTGGCAACTGGCCTTTATGGCTGTCCAGCAGCTTGCCCGCCGCGCGGAAGTGGCCGATGTTGGTCATACAGGAGCCGATAAATACCTCGTCGATCTTCTCGCCCTGCACGTCCGACAGCAGACGCGCATCGTCAGGATCGTTTGGCGCGCAAAGAATAGGCTCTTTGATCTCCGCCAGATCGATGTCGATCACCGCTGCGTATTCCGCATCGGCATCGCCTTCCATCAGTTGCGGATCGTCCAGCCATTTCTCCATGCCCTGAATACGACGCTCCAGCGTACGGCGGTCGCCGTAGCCTTCCGAGATCATCCACTTCAGCAGGACGATATTGGACGTGAGATACTCGATAATCGGCGCCTGGCCCAGCTTGATCGAACAGCCTGCCGCAGAACGCTCGGCGGAGGCGTCAGAAAGTTCAAACGCCTGCTCGACTTTCAGATCCGGCAGGCCTTCGATTTCCAGAATGCGGCCGGAGAAGATGTTTTTCTTGCCCTTTTTCTCCACGGTCAGCAGCCCCTGACGGATGGCGTACAGCGGAATCGCGTGCACCAGATCGCGCAGGGTGATGCCCGGCTGCATTTTGCCTTTGAAACGCACCAGCACCGATTCCGGCATATCCAGCGGCATCACGCCCGTTGCCGCCGCAAAGGCGACCAGGCCAGAACCCGCCGGGAAAGAGATGCCGATAGGGAAACGGGTGTGCGAGTCGCCGCCGGTACCGACGGTATCCGGCAGCAGCATGCGGTTCAGCCAGCTATGGATGATGCCATCGCCCGGACGCAGCGACACGCCGCCACGGTTCATGATGAAGTCCGGCAGCGTGTGGTGCGTGGTTACGTCCACAGGTTTTGGATAGGCGGCGGTATGACAGAAGGACTGCATCACCAGGTCTGCCGAAAAGCCCAGGCAGGCCAGGTCTTTCAGCTCGTCGCGGGTCATCGGGCCGGTGGTATCCTGTGAACCGACCGAGGTCATTTTAGGTTCGCAATACTGACCAGGACGGATGCCATCGGTGCCGCAGGCGCGGCCGACCATTTTCTGCGCCAGCGAGAAGCCGCGCGTGCTCACCGCCACGTCTTTCGCCTGGCGGAACACGTTGCTGTGCGGCAGGCCGAGCGATTCACGCGCGCGGGTGGTCAGACCACGACCGATAATCAGCGGGATACGGCCACCGGCACGGACTTCATCCAGCAGCACGTCGGTTTTCAGCGCAAAGGTTGCCAGCACGTCGCCGGTAAGATGGTTACGCACTTCGCCTTTATAGGGGAAGATGTCAATCACGTCGCCCATGTTCAGGTTATCGACATCCACTTCAATCGGCAGTGCGCCCGCATCTTCCATGGTGTTGAAGAAAATGGGGGCGATTTTACCGCCCAGTACCACGCCGCCGCCTTTTTTATTCGGCACGAAGGGGATGTCGTCGCCCATAAACCACAGCACCGAGTTGGTGGCGGATTTACGGGAAGAACCGGTTCCCACCACGTCGCCGACGTAGGCCAGCGGATAGCCTTTCGCCTGGAGCGCTTCAATCTGTTTGATCGGGCCGATGTTACCCGGCTCGTTCGGCTCAATGCCTTCGCGGGCGTTCTTCAGCATCGCCAGCGCGTGCAGAGGAATATCAGGGCGAGACCAGGCATCCGGCGCAGGAGAGAGATCGTCAGTGTTGGTTTCACCGGTCACTTTAAAGACGGTCACGGTGATTTTTTCAGCCAGTTCCGGGCGGGAGAGATACCACTCAGCCTCGGCCCACGAGGTCATAATCTGTTGAGCATAGGCGTTGCCCGCTTTGGCTTTCTCTTCCACGTCGAAAAAGTTATCGAACATCAGCAGCGTATGGGAAAGCGCTTTCGCAGCGATGGGCGCGAGCCTGTTATTGTCCAGCGCTTCAATCAGCGGATGGATATTGTAGCCGCCCTGCATGGTCCCGAGCAGCTCTACGGCTTTTTCAGGCGTGACCAGAGGAGAAGTGGCTTCACCCTTTGCGATAGCGGCCAGAAAACCGGCCTTAACGTAGGCGGCTTCGTCCACGCCAGGCGGAACGCGATTGATTAACAGATCAGACAGGAATTCTTCTTCACCCGCTGGCGGGTTTTTCAGCAGTTCAACCAGCGCGGCCATTTGGGAAGCATCCAGCGGTTTTGCAACGATCCCCTCAGCAGCACGCTCGGCAACGTGCTTACGGTATTCTTCTAGCACGACGTTCTCCTCGCTCACAGTGTAATGGCTTCCGGGCGCCCGAAAGGTTCAGCGTACGATCGTGAACGCGTAAAGGTAGGGTAAGGAGCCCGGTACAGCGACGGCCAGCATAGCAGGATTTCCGGAAAATGTTAATCTGTTTACAAAAAAGCAACATTTTTTGAAGCGTAAAATGTCGGCTGAAATAAATGCATTACGGTATGCGCTAACGGTGGCTTTACTCTGTTCAGAACGTTGCGAATAATGGCACCCAACAGTAGCGCAAAGAAATTGACGTGGGGAGGCATACTTAATGAGACGTCTGACGTACGCGCTCAGTACGATCGTATTGTCGTTTGTCATGGCCAAAAACAGTTTTGCCGTCGGTGATGCCATTGTGCTTAAGGCGCAGGCGATTGAAAAGCGCCTGAACGCACGCGTCGGGATGGCCGTTATCGATACCGGCAGCGACAGGCGCTGGTTATATAACGCCGAAGCGCGCTTCCCGCTCAACAGCACCTTTAAAGCCTTCGCCTGCGGTGCGCTGCTTTACCAGGCCGACGCGGGTAAAAATGACCTGAATAAAGCGACGAGGGTTACACGGGAAGAGATGATCCCCTATGCCCCGGTAGCGGAAAAGCTGATTGGGCAGTCGGTCAGCCTTGATCGTTTGTGCGCCGCGACGATGCGCACCAGTGACAACGTGGCGGCCAACAAAATACTGGCCAGCATTGGCGGCCCGGAAGGCATGACGCACTTTATGCGTGAAATTGGCGACAGCGTGACGCGTCTCGATCGCCGCGAGCCGGATCTCAACGAGGCGATGCCGGGCGATCTGCGGGACACCACCACGCCTGCGGCAGCTGTCGCCTCCCTGCGCAAACTGGTTCTCGGTAATGTGCTCTCCGTCGCGTCTCGTGAAAAGCTGACGCGCTGGATGATTGAAGACGCCGTAGGCGGGCCGCTGCTGCGCGCGGGCATTCCATCAGCATGGCGTATTGGCGACAGAACGGGCGCAGGCGGGCACGGTTCGCGTAGCGTCATCGCCGTAATGTGGCCGCCTTCTCACGCGCCGGTGGTTGTCGCCGTGTTTATCACCGAAACAACCGCCACCATGGAAGTGCGCAATGCGGCGATTGCCGAACTGGGCGCGGCGCTGGCGCAGGAGGTGCTGTCTCCCTCTCCTGAGCGCGTTCCGCGCCAGCTAAGCGTCAGATATCAAAATTAATATGTTGAATATGCTCTGGTTTGTTGAATGCCAGATTATGTAACAGACGATCGCTGCCGCCACAGCGGGCAATATCGAGATGCGTAATGCGCGGGTTGGCGGTAAGTGCGCGGAGCCCTGCATCACCTATTCTGTTATTGGACGGCAAATAAACGGCGGACAACCTCGGGCTGGCGGCGATTGTTTTCGCATCGGCCGCGTTCAGGCCGGCGTTTGACGCGTGAAATTCAGTCAGAGTGGGATGATCGAGCACATGTTTTAGCAAATCACCGCTGAGCAGCGTAGCCTCATCCAGCGTCAGCGAGGTAAGTTCCGTTTCTTTGAGTTGTTCAAGCATGGCTATTGACGGAGAGATGCCGTGCAGCTTCAATGATTTCAGGCTTTGCGGCAGCAAATCCACATCGTTTTCCTGAAAATGGGAATGGGTTTGCTGATGATTTCCGCTACGGGCCACCGTAAAATCCAGCGTTGCGATATCGGCATTATGCAGTACCGACGCTGTTTCAGCGACGTCTTCATCACCTGACTCAGGTGCGGTGAAGGGTTCCAGCACTTCAGCGAGAGACTTGCCGGGTGAAACGCTAACATGAACGGTTTTCAACTGATTAAAACGTTGAAGCTGCGCTGTCTCTTGCGGCGAAAGAGGCAGACTCAGGTGCAGTTCCGGCTGGCTGGCGGGCAGATTATCAAGCACCCTGTTGTGTACCGGCCCCGTCATATCAGCCATTTCAATCTTTTTCAGATGGGGAAACGTTTGCAGAAAATCCCATGCCTCGCCCGTGAGCGGCGCTTTAACCGTTACCTGCTGTAAAGAGGCGCGCATCCAGTCCGGGATCTGCTCCAAATCATGGAGGTCGTACTCCCCTTCCGGCGAGCGATCGGCATTCAGCGTTAAATGTTTCAGTCCGTGGGCGGCAAAGCCAATCAGGCTTTCGTTTTGCCTGAGTATCTCAGCACTCAGATGCAGATCGTGCGGCCCATAAAATGTCAGCGATTGCACGGTACTTCCGGCGGCCTGCGCAAAACTGTGGCTGGCTGCTGCAAATGCCGCGTTGGTTTTTTTATCTGCATTATTGCTGATGAGTTCGAGAATTTCCTGAGGAAGCCGTGGAACTGATGACGTCCCTGATTTAATTGTTAATCCCAGGCGCTCGAATATGGAACTGACTTTCTGTTGAGCATATTCGGGCACACCCAGCGCGTTGGCCGTATGCGCCGCCCCCTGTGGGAGTCCGGTTTTATGAAGCGTATTTGCCGCCGTATGTTGCGCTTTTTCTATAGCCGCACCGGCAGTCCGCACGGCATAGTCGCCAATATTCTTTATCATCACACCATTCCTTAAAGGTTCCGGGCAGAGGTTTTACCGTTGGTTGTGTGTATCTGCTCGTCCTGGGGTTCCATTGCCGCGCATCGAATGGATGTAACGACGTTGATAAGTGGCGGGTAATAAAAAGGTGTGTTAACCAATAACGGCATCCTGTTCAGATGCCGTTATTGATAATCAGAAGAGATATTTAAATCGTACACGCATGCCATATCGCGTATCGCCATCGCTCCCTGTATCAGCGCTATTAAGCATTGACGCGTAGGCGCCGAGATAAAGGTTGAAATTCTTCATATTCATTATATCGGGGAAAAGATACGAGGTATGAACGGTATGAATGCTGTATTTCCCTGCGGCGTCAAATACGCCGTCTCCGTCCTGAATAACGTTACTGCTGTTAAACTTCTCAATATTATTGTGGGCATAAATATAACCGACCTCAAACCGACGCCAGAGCGTATTAGCACCGATCGAGAAGTCTTGCTCATCCTGTGCGTCCAGATAAGCCGTACTGAAACTGGCAATAACGCCATCCTGCGGATCGGTCGCCTGCCCGTTCCAGCTCAGCGTCAAACCATAGCCACGACGACGCGACGGGTCGCTCGTTTCGCCCTGTGCATTTTCATAACGCCAGGCATTTTTAACGACGTTGCTCTCCATCGCCACGGCGGCGGAGAAAGCCTCTTTTTTCCATGCGACAACAGGTCGTAAATAAACTGCGTTTTTATTGCTGACCAGATCATTACCATGATAGCGTTTATCAACAAACAGTGCGGTTCCCTCTTCAAGCAGCGTATTTAATTCCAGATACCAGTTACCGATATTTTTACTCAAATTGAGACTACCACCGCTGTTACTACGACCCCGCCCTTCTTTCATCATGTAAATATAGCCATAACCGTCAGAATAGAGATCGTTAGCCGTATTTCCTGAATATTCAACAAACGTATCCTGATTGAGTGGGAACATATCGTACGCTTCGAAACGCCCCACTTTCACCTGCCAGTTTTTTTCTTCCCCAAAGAAAAATGCGGCATCATCGACGTTCATGTTCCCGTTGATATTCGCCAGCGGCTGCACGGTAAAACCAGAAAAGAAGCCGTTATCGTGTCGCGTATATCCCTCAAGGCCAATTAACAAGCGGCCATTGATGTCCCAGCGTTCATGGTTTCCCGGCTTCCAGTGTTTATCGTCGTTGGTTTTGATTGAGGTTAACTGCCCGCTGCGGCTCGCGCCGTCCATATTAAGCTCAACGTCGCCATACAGCTTGAGGTTATTAAAACCGGTAAGCGTAAGGGCTTGCGTATCCGTTGGTGTTTTCTGTGGATTAGCCACGGCTGTATTCACGGCTCGATCGTCATGACTGAGTTGCTGTATCTTCTCCTCTGCCTTGCCTGCCCGAGCCTCAGCCTGTCTTAAGCGCTGTTCAAGCAGCAACAGACGGCCTTCCAGCTCTGAAGATAATGCTGCATAGCTGTTGCCAGACAATACGGCCCCGGTAATAAATACGGATAAAAGTAATTTATTCATGAAGTCCCTTCCAGTTTTATTTTAAACAGAAAACTATCTGCCTCTTGCACAAGGCATTTTTACCACATGCTACGTTTCCGAACGAAGTTTATAGCTTAATAAAATGCGCTTTATTAATGACGAGGAGAGTCATTGATAGCGACTGGTATAACTTTTAATATTAAAAAACCATGTTACCTACACCGTTAATAACTCCTGATATTCAAACGCGCACAAAATCGGTTTCAAAGTTAAACGAATCCCACAGATGGCGGGCAATAGAATATTCAAACAGTTTCCCGTTATCGAGAAAAGCCACTTGCTCTACCTGAATCAGGGCAGTGGGTTCAACGAGCGCCAGCTGCTGGCACTCATGATGCGTAGCCTGTTGCCCGGTAATGGTCATATGCGCACTGTGAATGACCCATCCAAGCTGCCTGGTGATGTAGTGATAAATAGATTGATTAACGTAAGTCAGGGTGAGTTGCGGAATGAGATCGACCGGCATCCATGTATATTCAATAATTGAAGGCACGCCATCAATAACGCGTACGCGATGGATAACATAAACGAGCTGACCGCGGGGTATGGTCAGTTTTTGGGCAACATGCTCATCAGCAGGCTCTGCGGTAAAATTGATCACCCGCGTTTCCAGCTTTTTCCCCGCTCGGGCGCAACGCTCCGCCGTACCTGATAAGTGAGAATTACTGGCTGAGGAGGCCAGACGTTTTACAAACGATCCCGACCCGCGTTTGCGCAGAACTAATCCTTCACGCACCAGTAAATCAAGCGCTTTAGTAATCGTTAATTCACTGCATGAAAACTCGCTGGCAAGTTTCGAGCCCTCCGGAAGCTTTTTGTCTGGAGCATAGTTTCCCGACTCAATTCGCAGGCGAATTTCGCGGTAAATTTCCATATATTTAGGCATAGTACACTCCGAAGCGGCTCCTCTGATCCGTACGTCTGGCCGTTAGCGATGTAATGACGCAGCCATGCGCACCCAGGTATGCCGGCGGCCCCGGATCGCAATCGACAGCGCTTTTACCGCTTCCGGATCGGCCATTCCGGCCACGCCCGCATCACCAAAGTTATGCATGTCGCTGCCACAGCGCTTGCTGGCAAGGCCAATTTCGCGAACCGTAGCACAGTCCGCGCCTTCCTGACTACTGCTGATAGTGGTAACAGCAAGGCCACTGGCCTGCTGTATCGCCGCTATCGCGGCGCTGACATTTGCCTCGCTGGCACCGCGACAACTGGCCGGAGCGGGAACGATCGCGCCATGCGCGCCCGCAGTGATATAGCTGGCATACTCTTCCGGTTGCGCAACGCCCTGGCTGTAAAATTTCGCAACCAAAACCATTTTTGAGCATGCTTCACAAGTTTGACGAATAACCTGATGCATACGCTGTGTGGTTACGCCAGGTTTGTCATAACCCGTCAGGCAAATAAAATCGGCATCCTGGACTCGCGCAAGATTTTCACTGCTGAACCCCGTTGTCCCTTGCGCCGCGTCCTCTGCCAGCACCTCCAGGCTCACGCCCACCAAACAACCCGTTAACCGTTTAATTTGCGCCACGGCCGTTTCTCCAAACGCGACGGAACTTCCGCTGACCTGCTGCTGCTGACAGTTAAGGCCTTTGAGTAAGATTAAATCGGCCCCAAATGCACTCAGTAATTCTGCGTTAGTGATTTCAGCGTATAACGGCGCGGCGCTGGCAGCGACTTCCGTCATAATAACGCGGCCTTCAGAACTTGCGATAGCCTGCGCCAGCTCCGGGCCTGTTACAGATAAAGCAAAATCAGTGGTTCGACAGTTCAAAATACGTTTCATGATTGTCCCTTATCACAAAGTCACTACAGCAGGAGAAGGTTGTTTGAAAGCTGTTTCGAGAATATCAAGATTGGTCAGCGCTTCCTGCTCGCTAACATAGTTCGGCGCGCCATTTACCAGCGTTTCATAGAGCGCATCATAAACGCGTCCGTAATCACCCTGCACCGCAGGTAATTGCTCACGCACGGTTTCTCCTGAACAATCTGTATATTCCAGAACGGCCTGCTGGGGGTCGTGCGCAAAATCGGGCTCACCCGGCATCACGCCTGCCTTCAGACTGGTTTCCTGCCGATCAATACCATAACGAATAAACGAGCCATGAGTGCCATGGACAATAAATTTTGGATAATCTATTTTCACCAGATGGCTGGTTTTAATAATCGCCTTCATCTCTTTGAAATAGAGCTGAACTTCGAACGTATCATCAGGGTTGAGCGGGTTACGCAGTTTTTGCAGGTGATAACCGACCTGCTGTGGGCGGCCAAATAGCGAGATAATCTGGTCGAGGGTATGCACGCCAAGACCATAAAACGCCCCGTTAAAATGACCACCGGGGCTGGTTTCAGCTTCCGGGCGAAAATAGTCGAAATGACTTTCCACCTCAACAATCTTGCCCAGTTTGCCGCTCTCAATGGCCTGCTTCATAGTTAGAAAGCAGCTATCAAAGCGGCGATTCTGGAAGGGAGAAACCGTCAGTCCTTTTTCACGCGCAATGGCAAACAGCGTTTTCGCCTCATCCAGCGTAGTGGTGAACGGTTTCTCCACCAGCACATTTTTACCGTTTTCCAGGCACAGGCGCGCATAGTAATAATGACTGTCCGGATGCGTACATATCGTCACCAGCGTAATGTCTGCATCGTTCAGGATATCTGCCAGCTCGCTGGTAAATAAAATATGCTGATACGCCTGCTGGTTCTCTTTATCAGCCTGCCGTTTAATGTCGTAAATACGTTTAACCGTAAATTTGTCCTTTCGTGCCAGCACATAGGGCAAATGATAACGCGTGGCGCTTTTGCCGAATCCGATAAATGCACTTGTAATCGTCATTCTCTCGTCCTTTCAATTATTTTTTATTTGCTGATATAAGGCAATGCGGCTTCAATAACGGCTTTGCCATCGAGCTTACTGAAATGCTGTGGATCAATCGGTAAAACCGGACAGTGATGGTTTATTTCACTGCTGATGTTTTCCGCCATATAAGTGAGTTGTGGGCCGAGCAGAATAAGATCGGCTTTAGGATATTCAAGGCTTAATTTACCCAGGTTGATCGCGTAGACCTGTAAATGACATCCCTGACTTTCGGCATACTTACGCATTTTAGAGGCAACGATAGAGGTGGACATTCCCTCATTGCACATCAGGATGAAGGTTTTACCGTTTGCTTTTTCAAGAGAGGATGACGTGGCCTTTGGCGGATTCCCCGGCAGCGTCATCGCGTCGCTGATATCAGCGGGAGCGGTTACGGACTGCCGCTGCTCCCCTGCTGCATCGATAATTTTTTTGCTTTTTCCTTCAATAAGAGAGCGTTCATACGCCATCAGGAACGGCAGGTAAGCAACCACACCAAAGACCAGCAGAATAACTTGCAAAATAACGTTCCGGAAATCCCCCCCGGAGCCTAACCAGCCAGATAACAGAGGTGGAACCGACCACGGCACGTAAGCAACGATGCGGGAAACCATTCCAAGATCGGTAGCAAAGTAAGCAATAATAAAGTTAATCTGCGGGGCGATAATGAAGGGGATCATTATCAATGGATTATAAAGCACCGGAAAACCAAAAATAACGGGCTCATTAATATTAAATATCCCCGGTGCCATCACCGTACGCGAAAAGTTACGGTGGCTAGACATTTTGCTACGCAGCATAATGGCAAGCAACAGCGACAACGTGCTGCCGGTGCCGCCCAGATGCCCATACAAATCGCGAAAAGGCAGCACAATAATGTGCGGTGGAATAAGCCCTTGCGCAAATGCGGACATATTCTCCTGCATGGCGACCAGCAAAGGCGGTTCAAGAATGGGATTAATAATGCCGGATGGATGTATACCGAGCGAAAAAAGCACATTCGTTAATGTGGTTAATGCAATAAAACCTGACAAATTTGTCGTCAGATGAACAAGCGGTGCCTGAATAGCCTGCTGAATCACCTGATAAATTTCCAGATGCGTCAGTGTCGTCACACTGAATGCTGCCAGCGCGAATATCCCGATAGTCAGCATGATAGAGAACATCGACTGGAATGATTGCGCAACCATCGGGGGGACATCATCACCGAGGTGAATGGTCAAATACCTGTTTTTTGATATCCACAGGAAAATGGTCGTGCCAATGACAGCGGTGAGAATGGCAAGAAAAACGCCCCCCGCATTGGTCAGGCTGTATGAAACAACGCCGCCTACCTCGACTGGCGCATCGCCACCCGGCGCGAGCACCTGCGTGTTAACAGGCATTAAGACAAAGAAAGCTGCCAGCGATACCATTGCCGGAATGATCGGTGTATCAAACCTTTTTTTACTGGCAATATTATAAGAAATCAACAATACCAGCATTATTGATAAAATATTCATCGTGCCATTAAGAACACGATCGCCAATATTACTGAGCAATGTTAACTTTTCTGGTGAGCACCAACCTGAAAGCATACCGGAAGGTGAAAGAATAACAAAATTGAGCATAATAAACAGCCCTGCCAACACCAGAAAAGGTATTGCAATGACAAAGCTATCCCGCAGGCTCCGCAAATGCACTTCAGAAGCCATCTTTTGTGATATATCGGTAATACGCCCAAGAAATGTTGAATCGGACATAAGGCCACCTGTTTTAACAGTGTGATATTTAAAATATAGTTTTAATCAGCGCTGATGTAACTCAATGATTTCCTGAATTAACTCTTTAGCCAGCATTGCCGTCATCAAATGATCCTGCGCATGTACCATGATCAAATGAACCGGAATTTTACCTTCGCCCTCATCAAACTCAATTAGCCGCGTTTGAAGAACATGCGCTTCTTTAGCCATTATTTCAGATTGCGTCATTAATGCCGTGGACTCTACGATGTTCCCTTTTTTAGCCTGCTGTAATGCCTGAAAAGCAAAACTTTTGCATTGACCGGCATTAACAATTATCCCCATAACAATTTCTTCATAGTCCATATGTTCAAACATGACCTTTCCCTTATAAAATATTAAAAACCATTTTTTCTAATGACGTCTTGATACCAATAAGCACTTCGTTTTGGACTGATACTGCCATCCGACAGATCGAATCGATATAGTCCATAGCGATTTTTATAGGCATTTAACCATGACCAGTTATCTATGAACGTCCAGCAGTGATAACCAAAACAAGCGCTTCCTTCGCTAATCGCCTCACTGATACAGCGTAGATGGTCCTGCATAAACGCTATCCGGTAGTCATCCTCAACGATGCCTTTGCGTATAAAACGCTCTTCGTTTTCGACACCCATGCCATTTTCAGAAATAAAACAAGGGATATTGCCGTAGTGGTCACGCAGATTAGTCAGAATATCGTACAGTCCTTGCGGATAAATTTCCCAGCCACGATAAGGATTCATTCGGCGGCCAGGCATTTCATAATTATCAAAGAACCATTCAGGCATAAAAGGCGCATGAGGATGTATAGCGTGAATTTTCGCCTGTACACGTCGCGGGTGGTAATAATTGACACCCAGAATATCAATCGCCGCCGTGGCTATTTCACGAAGATCTTTCGCAGTATATTCCGGTAACTGCTGATGTTTTTTTAGTAATGCAATCAATTTATGGGGGTAGCGCCCCTTTAATGAAGGATCAAGGAAACTTCGGTTAAAGAACAGGTCGGCAATGAGCGCAGCCTTTTTATCCGCCGGATTTATTGAACGTGGATAGGACGGGGTAAGATTTAAGACAATACCAATGTTACCCTTCTGACCACTGGCCCGATAGACGTTAACTGCTTTTGCATGAGCAAGCTGGGTGAAGAATGCAGCCTGAGCCGCCATCTTAAAGTCACGCTGATTGGGATAATGGAAATCATATAAATACCCACCCTCCAACGGCACAATAGGTTCGTTAAACGTTATCCAGTTTTTTACTTCATTCGAAAATAATTTAAAACAGAGGGCTGCATAATCAGCGAAGGCGTTAACGACGGCGCGATTAGTCCAACCGCCCTTTTGCTGCATTAAATAAGGCATATCAAAATGCATTAGCGTGACGACGGGTTCGATACCGCTATTTCTCAGTTCGATAAAAAAACTGCGGTAATAATCGATAGCTTTTTGATCGGCATTTTTACCATCAGGTAACAGTCGCGCCCAGGAAATTGAGGTCCGAAAACTATTCAAACCGATATTATGCATCAGCTCAACATCCTGTTTATAGCGGGAATAGCTATTACGTGTATGCCGTGGACCGTGCTGATTAAAAAAACGCTCCGGCTGCTGTTGATACCAATATTGCCAGTTGGTGATTGAGGTGGACGTATCTGCTTCACCTTCCGTTTGTGCCGCCGATTCAGCGCATCCCCACCAAAAATCCTCTGGAAACGTTGTCTTCATCATTCAATCCTTTTGGACAAACTCCTGTATAGCATCCATTTAAAACTATATAGCTTTAATTTAAAGATATATAGATCACAAAACGGATTTTTGTCTTTTTACTCATTTTCAATGCGTGTTGGCAGCACCGCTTACCAGTGGATTCACTGTTACATACTTCGGTCAGTCGTGAGGCGGGAAAGGCGCACGGTTTAACCCCGCGGATGCGGGGAACACTAGCGGTGATAACCCATGCGCAGGGTTAGGCCCGGTTTAACCCCGCGGATGCGGGGAACACCAGCGGTGATAACCCATGCGCAGGGTTGGGCCCGGTTTAACCCCGCGGATGCGGGGAACACGATATTTCAATAAGTTCTGGCATTTGTGTGCTCGGTTTAACCCCGCGGACGCGGGGAACACAAACAACAAGAGTTACAAAGCGCATCGTATTGCGGTTTAACCCCGCGGACGCGGGGAACACGGAAAGTATAGAATGCTGGGACTGCATGGCTCCGGTTTAACCCCGCGGACGCGGGGAACACCACCTGAAGGCCATCCGTGGAAGAAGCCGACGCGGTTTAACCCCGCGGACGCGGGGAACACATAACTGGTACCGCCATACTGTTGCCAATAGCCGGTTTAACCCCGCGGACGCGGGGAACACTGCTGAATGAACCAGCCGATTTCCTCTCCAGCCGGTTTAACCCCGCGGACGCGGGGAACACGCTCGCGGCTCGGAGGAGAATCCCGCCGCACGCGGTTTAACCCCGCGGACGCGGGGAACACACGATACCGATCAGGATGATTTTCTGGCCGCGCGGTTTAACCCCGCGGACGCGGGGAACACCCGGGTAACCATCAGTCGCGCCGGCTCAAAAACGGTTTAACCCCGCGGACGCGGGGAACACGTTCAATGGCCGGTGCGGTGGCAGTTCCCGGGCGGTTTAACCCCGCGGACGCGGGGAACACTGCTCGGCGTCGGCATCCCGGCTAACTCCTGCCGGTTTAACCCCGCGGACGCGGGGAACACACTTGTGTTAAAACAGCAACCTGATTCTCGGCCGGTTTAACCCCGCGGACGCGGGGAACACATCCACGGCTGATAGTTCGGCAGCAGCCGCGTCGGTTTAACCCCGCGGACGCGGGGAACACCTGTTAGTTGCTCACGCATGATCGTCTCCCCCCGGTTTAACCCCGCGGACGCGGGGAACACGTCGGGTTGCACTGCAACCTGACAAGAGATCTCGGTTTAACCCCGCGGACGCGGGGAACACGTTAGGTGGAATCTCGCCTTTCGCCTTCAACTCGGTTTAACCCCGCGGACGCGGGGAACACCGCCATCTCCTGTAAATTTTTCAGGCACTCAACGGTTTAACCCCGCGGACGCGGGGAACACAGTGATGCGCATGACGACACTAAGTCCTGGCTCGGTTTAACCCCGCGGACGCGGGGAACACTTCTGGAATCTAAATCGGACGAACTGCGCGACTGGTTTAACCCCGCGGACGCGGGGAACACAGCGTGCGCGATTTCATCCACAACGTAGGCACCGGTTTAACCCCGCGGACGCGGGGAACACCGACGTCGTCGCCAGCATCGCCAGCCGCTACGAGGTTTAACCCCGCGGACGCGGGGAACACTCAATATCGCGATACCCCTCAATCAGCAGCGCCGGTTTAACCCCGCGGACGCGGGGAACACGACTCTGCTGGAGCCATGTCAGAAATAATCCCCGGTTTAACCCCGCGGACGCGGGGAACACGACGGGTGGATTTCAACGCTATGAAAAATTTTCGGTTTAACCCCGCGGACGCGGGGAACACGCCATCAATATTGCCGCCGAAGGTGATGACGGCGGTTTAACCCCGCGGACGCGGGGAACACCGATCTCTCATCACTGCATCGGCTGCAACCGGCGGTTTAACCCCGCGGACGCGGGGAACACAAATCTACTGAGATACTGCTGACTACCTATGCCGGTTTAACCCCGCGGACGCGGGGAACACGTACTATTCAAAAATATCACAGGCTATCGACGCGGTTTAACCCCGCGGACGCGGGGAACACGGAATGTTCCCAGATTACCAAAGGCACAGTGGCGGTTTAACCCCGCGGACGCGGGGAACACACCTGGCGGAACGTGATAAGCCTATTGAAGGTCGGTTTAACCCCGCGGACGCGGGGAACACACATCTTCTACGATATAGGCCCGTCCATAACGCGGTTTAACCCCGCGGACGCGGGGAACACGACTGGCAGTTCTTTATTACCAACGATTGCTGCGGTTTAACCCCGCGGACGCGGGGAACACCTGGTCGGTGAGTCCAACATCGGTAAATCGTTCGGTTTAACCCCGCGGACGCGGGGAACACTCTAAAACTATACAACTGATTAATAAGGCTTTTTAGGCCGACAAAGATTCTACCGGAAAATCCCTATTATTAAAGATCTGTAATTCATTGATTTGTAACAGGTTGGAATGACACTAATCGTAATCCATCCATATCTACCGGAATTCGCCTGTTCTCACCGTAAGTCTGAAACTCAAATCCAGACTCCGTATTGGTCGACCAGGCCATCACCACATTTCCGTTATCCGCGAAAACGATGATCTGTTCCCACAGCATTTCCCGGGTTCGTTTCGTAACATCACCGATATATACGCCCGCCCGTATTTCAAGCAGCCAGATGGCAAGTCGTCCTCTCAGTCTGGGCGGTACGTTTTCAGTTATTACAACAAGCATACTCATAATCATCCACTCCGGTGGCCAGCATCCCCAAAGGTTTCAGGAAGAGGAATAGCTATGGGTTGAGCATCAACAGGAGGAAGCGGTGGAGAAATGCCGCCAGCGGACAGAACGTCTTCAATAAGCGGAATAAGCTTCGCCAGCGTTTTTCCACTGCGAAATATATCCCGACAGGCGAGCCTGATTTCTCTGTCTGGCTGAGCAGGATTATGGCGTGCTATTTCAAATGCCTTTGGCACGACAGTATCAAATTTGATGATATCGGCGATGTCATAAACAAAAGAAAGAGGTTTGCCGGTATGAACAAAGCCGATGGCGGGAGCATATCCCGCCGCCAGTACTGCCGCCTCGGTAACGCCATAAAGGCAGGCGGTGGCCGCGCTGATACATTGATTTATTACATCGCCTTTTTCCCAATCTTTTGGATCGTATCGGCGGCCATGCCACTTAATGCCATACTGTTTGGCCAACAACGCATAGGTCGCTTTTACCCGGCTACCTTCTATACCACGTAACTGATCGACCGAGCGTCGCGTTGGCGCTTCTTCGCCAAACCTGAGTTCAAACATTTTGCGCACAACTTTCAGACGAAGATCGTCATCCAACGCCAGCTTTGCCTGATAAAGAAGTTTGTCCGACCTGGCTCCGCCAGGCTGGCCGGAAGCATAGAGTCGGACGCCTGCTTCACCGACCCAAACCAGCAACGTTCCCACCGCAGCGGCAAGCCGTATAGCTGCATGAGACACGCGCGTTCCCGGCTCAAGCATAATACAGGCGACCGATCCCACAGGAATATGCGTACGTACGCCGGTTTTATCGATCAGAACGAAAGCACCATCCATTACGTCGATCTGGCCATACTGCAAAAAGATCATGGAGACGCGATCTTTTAACGGTAGCGGTTTAAGCGGTAACCAGTTCATTGCCGTTACCTTTTTATCATTAATAAACCACAGCCAAGCGCCTTGCTTTTCCCAATACCGTGAAACAGCGCCTGCTGAAAAAGCGCCACATCAGTCACTGTTAACCTGCCACTGAAGTCCACACTGCTATACCTGATGGGGGGCTCATTTGCCTTGCGTTGTAAACGATGCTGCTGATAAGCCTTCACTGAGGTTGCCGCCTGTAAGGAAAGATCCTCCTCACTGCCCGCCCACAGAGCAAATTCGTCAAAGGAGGAAGCAACAGGACTGAATCCGTGTTGATCTCCCTGGCGTTCAAGCCATTGATGAGCGGCCCGCGTTTGCAATTCCCACCAGTTTTGCTGCGCAATGCCATTGGCTTTAGCCTGGAATTTCGCATCCATCATTACGTCACAGCGCTTATTGTTTTTGCAAACAACTGGATTGGCGCGGAGTTGAAAACTGAGTTCAAGCCCTACTTCCAGATGAGGGTTAAACGGTTTGGTCTCAATGGAAAACAGTGCGTGCTCAGGCAGTGGCAGCGTTTCTGAAAGAACAAAAAAGCCTGCCTTTGGTTCCTGACGAAAAAGGAAAGGCCTTGTCTCCTGCTGCGGGAAGAGCTGCCATAACCACTGATGTCCGGCATAGGATGCCGCGCCCCGCCACTTCTCCAGCATAGAGGGCTTCAGGCGTTCAAGCCTGAGTTGGATACGAGACAGATACATTATTCCGCCTCCTGTAACAAACCGCTGAAGCGCGTGTAGCGACCAAACTGCCACCGTTTACGGCTTACAGACTGGTTGTGACAGTGCTGCTGTTCTTGCCTGAGCAGGCTCTCTTCATTTGGATCGTCCCAGTAACAGCGGCTTCCCCCCTTCATGAGCATCGACAGTTCAGAGGGAGCCATTTCACGCGCGGCCTGAATGAAAACCTGATTCAGAGAGCCTTCCATCAGGCGCGGCGACAGCGGTAGCGCCAACGGGCAGGATTTCCGTCCCAGATAAAGAGGGAAACGGGGCGCCAGCAGTGCGGCATGCAGCGTCGCCAGGTCTTCGGGGGCTTGCGACTGTTCGCTGACGGCAATATGCCAGTAGCCATCGCAGCGGTACTCTCGCTGCGTAATAATGGTACCCACTTCTGCCGGAGCCATACGCAGTTCATCGCGACGTGTAACATAACGGTGTTTTTTATTCTCACGTGGCATGCTGACCGTATGGTAATCACGCAGCCAGCGCTCCACCGACGATAGCGGGCGTAGGGCAAGATGATAGTGCTGATTAAAAAGGGCCAGGCGCTCTTCTTCTTCACGTCGAATGCCTACGGCGGCGGCGAGCAGCCCAAGAATGGCAGATCGCGTTGGCACGGGTGCCGTATGGCGGACTTCGCCCACGGCTTCAACGCCCCATGACGCCAGCGGCGCATAGAGCTGGAAAACCAGATATCGCTTCATCGTTTATCCTCAGGCTGCGATAAATTTCAGCAATTCCGCCAGTGAACCTTCCCCTGCCGAGACGTTCACTTCATAGTGTTTTTCGGCACACGGACCATAGGCAGCATCAAATTTATCGCGCTGTTGCTTTAAGTTGTTGATCGCAACTTGTACCTGATCTTCACCGCGAACGGGCCGGAAGAAAGCGACGGCCAGAGAACGAGGCTGCTTATTACCTTTTTCAGCTAACACATAAGATGCGTAAGCCCGTGAACCAAAGCTGTTTTGTTTTCCCGTTGGCGAAACGGTCATTGCCGTTTCGGTCAGTGCGGCAATCGCCCGGCTGGTCAACTCTTCATTGCCGCCGAGATTTTCCAGCAGCAGATCCCGACTGATACAGATGTAGGTATAAAAAAGCGCTGAGGCAAAGCCCTGCTCGCCCATATGCGCGGAACCTTTGTCATTCTCGCCGGTATTGAGATCGTCCACTGCCGTGAAAAAGTCGTCCTCAATCGTCACCGCACTAACGCCCAGAGCATGAGCAACCTGGCAGGCCGCTTCAACGTTGAAATCTGGCGACGAGGCCAGCATGCGGCCAAACAACGCCATATCCACATCGCGTTGCTCCTTTCTCAACAGTTTTAGTTCGTTCTCATTTGGCGCGCGTTTTTCATTAATTAATGTTTCGACCAGCGTGTTGATTAGCGCGATTTCATGATTGCTGATGTGCACAACCTGTTCGATCTGGTGGCTGCCTTTCTTAGGCGTACCGAACTGTCTGGCGATCTCTTCCGCTGCGCTTTTTGCGATTTTTTCATCAATATTTGCGGCTTTCATTGGCTGGTAAACATAGGTTTCACCAATCAAACGGGTTCGGGTACCGATGTGTCCTTCCATGGCGTCTTCGAAAGTTTCCGACACGCGCCAGGCCCGCTTCAGGCTTTGCGAAGAAACACGCAAACGCTCCACACCGCCCATTATTGCCGTTTTAGGCCTGCCAGACTCGTCACGATTCAGATTGGAAGGGGCATAGGCGGTTAACAGATGAAGCTGAATAAAGGTAGTCATAATTCATTCCTTGTAATTGGTAGCTAGCGAGCCGTAGAAAGGTATTCATTTGCCCAGCGGATGTGGTGGCGTTCAAAAGGGCTGACGTTTTTTTGCGTCGGCTCCTGCCACTCCCTCATCCAGATAAAAATGCTGTCCGCCAGTGAGACGATATTGACGCCTTTGCTTCCCCGGATCCTGACGGCGCGGATCAGCTGCTGACAAAACACTTCAGGCTCTTTCGCCTTTTGCAGCCGCTCAAACCGGAGTGACGACAGGCAGGGCGTATCATCGATTTTTTCACCCAACTGCGCGGCAAAACTGAGGTTGTCTTCATGATTTTTGATATGAACGGCGACGGAAACAAACAGCGCCAGAGCCAGCTCATCCACCGGTTGCAGCACCATTTTCTCCGCCAGCTGCTGCCGCAATGCAACATAACCGTCGCACATCATCACATCGTAAGGCGGTGCCATACGGCGCAGTTCTGCCCGCCATGCGCGTCCGTTTATGCGTTTGCCGTTTTGCCTGCCTTCCGGCTCGGACAAAATATCAAACCACTCTTTGAGCACGTTTTTTGCTGGCGTGCTGGTGATGATCCGTTCCCTGGCAGTATCGCTGTTAAGCATGTCCGTTCTCCTTTTGTTCTTCAGCCAGTGCGAGTATTTCCCTGCGCGTTTTTAGTTTGCGATAGTCTTCATCCAGCTTGCGTCGCGCGCGTATCTGACGCAGGAGGATATCGGCGGGGCAATCAACATCAGTCAGCGCTTCACGCTCAAACATTTCCAGCAGAGACGTATGTAACGTCATTTCCCAGCGCCTGATTGCCTGACGGGTGGCAGGCTGTGCGCATGATGAGTCAGGAATAAGGGCATCCAGCAGTGTGCGAAAAGCGGGTTCGGTCTCCTGCCAGAAAGCGATGGTGGTTATGCTGAAATCGATTTTTGCTTCAGAGGGTGCTGTGAACCAGGCGCTTTTAAGCTGAATTTTGAGTAGCTGTAACGCATTGGAGGCCAGCTCAATTGCGCGCCTGACGACAGCAGCGAACTTATCAGGGTGCTCAGTCACAATTAAAGGGATGCGGTGCTGATACCAGCAGCGGGCCTTGGCATTATCCATATCCCATGCAAAGCACCACAGGCTCGTGGCGGGCAGACGCTTCCGCCCTGCCCTGGCTCTGACCACCCGAGCAGGAATGGTACGGTTAAATTTATCTTCTCCTGAGAGCGTAAGGCCCAACCAGTCCTGATAATTCAGTCCGCCTGGCTGCCCTTTCAACGCCAGCCAGCCAGCAGCGGGATCTTTTAATGCCTGCCGATAAGGTGAAAGAGGGTGCAACCAGCAGTCGTACTGCACGCCATAGTTTTTTCCACGCATTTGCAGCAGCAGTTCCTGATGATGCTCGCCGCAAAGATCGCAGTTCCCGGCTGCCGTATGTGTGAAATCAAGTTCAATTCGTCTTGGCATTCCCCAATAAGCCTGAAGCGGGTGAGCATTCTCAGGTGTAACAATGCTGCCCTTTTTTTCGCTGGTTTTTGTTGCCGCCAACCAGGGAAATATCAGCGGATAGTGCGCAGGCTGCGGCGGAGACTCTTCGGGCAAAATATTCAGCCAGAGCTTTTTCCACAGGGGGATGAGATCGTCCTCCACCGGCACTACCAGCGTAGTCAGAGGGCCGCCGCCGCGCAGGCTGACACGATAACCTGCCCCCCCTGCCGGTGAGTTAGTCTGTAGTGTAAACAACGCCATGACGGCGCAGTGGGGACACATTTTTTCCGCCGTGTGCCGTTTAACAAAGTGATCTTTGTTGAGCTTCAGCGTATTTCCGCCGGGCGCATCAATCAACAGACCGGCAATGGACGTGTTTTCACTATCCAGCGGCTCAACGCTCTGCAAAAAAGCAGGTTTCTGTGGGCCAAAGCGCATAGCGGTTGCAATGGCATTGAGCGCCTGTATCCACGTTTCGCCGTCAATGCCTCTTTTCCATACGTCCGTCCATGCATCTTCATTTTCCGGCGCAACGGTACACTGCAACAATCCGATCAAAAACTGCCAGGCGGCGCCCTGAAAATCAGCGCGTGGATATGCCACGTCCAGAACGTTGTCATCCAGAAGATCGATGAGCGCAATTTTCTTTTTTGAACCGGAAAGATCAGTCACCGGCAGCCAGGGTTCCTTTATCAAATCCATCGATCTCACTCCTGTAAAGCTGGCCCCGGCCGGGGCCAGTATCTGTCACAATCTTTTTAAATTAACCATCAGTAATGTTAGAAAAACAAAAAAATCTATCTGAGTGATTGATATCGTAAAAGCCATAAGACCGTCCTTTATATTGATGATAATGCGGACGCCGTTTAGAATAGAGTTGCGATTCAGTTCTAAACGGGCATCCGTCCACAGGGGGCTTTAGTACTGCCCCCTGCACTTACTATCATAAGTACTCAGGATACCAAGTCAAATAAAAATAAGATGATATGATAACTTCAAAAAAATTCAGACTTCAGAATTTTATAATACCCTGTTAACCTTACTTCTTCCTCGCTATGGCGGGGATGAACCAATGATGTGATAACTTCAAGTCTGTTCCCCGCGCCAGCGGGGATTTTTCTTATCCTGTCAAACCGCAACGACGGCTGTAGTAAGGTGCTTCGCCTTCTTCTGACACCAGCACCACCTGCGCCGATGGGCGGCGAGTAGCTTTACGGAATGTCTCCAGCAGACTTTGCTCAGGTTGGTTCAGGTTGCCTTGATGTTTCTGCCACCATGTAAGCCGCACCTGCACGCGGCTCTTCTCCCACTGAAAATCATCTTCTCTGACCATGGGCTGTAGCTTTCCCTCGTCGTCCAGCCAGGCAAGATAGATATCTGTGCTTATTTCGCCGAGGCGCGTCGAAAACTCCCGCTCGTCATCCCACAGAAAATCGCTTGATTCCCTGTCGTACCCTTTGTCCCGATGTAATAGATTTTGCGACGCGATGGCGCGCTTGCTCAGAATGCCGGCGAAAACGTCGACGGAAACTGCCTCAAGCCCCGGCGGCACAGGTATCAGTTCCTCGTAAACGCCATCAACCAGAAAACGAGCGTCTTCGGGCATGCGGATCTGCCCCTTTTGACGCAACAATGCCTGCGTACGCCACAGCGCCCCATGATCAGGGTAAACAAAACCGGTTCCGCGCAGTTCATCGCCCAGCCAGCCGCGTTCAGCCTGCTCCTGCCATTCCGGTGCAAGCAGATGAAGTACGGGAGCAGGACGTTCGTCAGGAAGAGACGCTTTACAACGCCCCTGCGCATCGCGAATATGCCGCTGTAAGCGCCCGGCGCGTTGGATCAGTAAATCTACCGGCGCAAGATCGGAAATCATATTATCCAGATCTAAATCCAGGCTTTGTTCAACCACCTGCGTGGCGATTAAAACTTTGCCATGCCGTTGCTTCGGCGATGCATCTTTACTAAACCAGTCGAGTGTTTTTTCTTCAATTGCCATGCGATCGCCAAAGGCGAATCGGCTGTGGAAAAGCAACAGGTTCTCTTCAGGGATTTTCCCTTCAGCCATAAGGCGTCTGAAAGCGGTCAGCGCATCATCCACGGTATTGCGTATCCAGCAGATACACTCCCCTGTTCGTACAGCCTGATAAATAATGTCAATGGCCCGATCGCTGTCATGTATCCAGTTGACCGAGACGCAACGGCGCACTTCTTTTCTCGTCTCAAGAAGCTGTTCACTAAGTCCAGTCGATGAAAGATGGCTTAACCAGGGATAGCCGGCATCAGGCGCGAGCAGAGCGGGACTGAACCCGGCGCCAGCGTTGAAAGCCGCGATTAACTTTTCACGCAGACCAGCGGGCAGCGTGGCGCTGAGGATGACCGCACTGCCGCCCTGAGCAGCATGGAACTTAAGCAATCCTTCGAGCAGTCTGACCATATAGCTGTCGTAGGCATGGACTTCGTCAAGGAGCAGAACCTTACCGCGCATGCCCGCCAGCCGTAACGACTGGTGACGGAAAGGCATCACCGCCATCAGCAGTTGATCGATGGTGCCTACGCCTACCTCAGCCAGGAGCGCTTTTTTCCTGGAATCGGCAAACCAGCTGTGACATTCACTACTCGCGCTGAGATCTGTTGCGGTATAGTTATCGTTGCCCGACTCTCTCTCCTGCCAGACGGACTCGCTGAAAGCGGCAGACATGTGTCGGCCACCATGTGCCAGCACCAGCGATGGTCTGGCGCCTTCATCAAATAACGCATGATAAGCACTGCCAAGCCGTCGATACATGGCGTTTGCCGTTGCCATTGTTGGCAACCCGACGTAAAGGCCTGCCCCTTTTTTGGCGGAAAAAAGGCGGTGCGTAATGATCATTGCAGCCTCGGTTTTACCCGCACCAGTAACATCCTCGCATATAAACAACTGCGGCCCCGATGCATCAATGTTGATAGAGGAGGCACATTGTTGCAGTGGCGTTAAGGTATTAATAAAGGGAAATAGTGCGTGATGCCCGCTAAAGCTGCTGGTTAAAGAAGATGCAGGAAGATGCGAAAGTGCATTTCCCGCTCTGCTACAGGCGATAGTCCAATACTCATCGAGCGACAATGGGGAACTGAGAAAGGGAAAATAGTGCTCGTTGGAACCCAACCAGTCGGCGAGCGTAACGATACCCGCCAGAAACCAGCTTTGCTGCTTCAGTTTTTTCCGCCACGTTTTGTCCAGCCAGAGGCCAGGCAGATCGTTCATTGAAAACAATTTATTCAGTTCAGTAAGGTAATGCTCCGCAGCAGCATAATCTCTTTCTTTAAAAGAGAGTGGTCCGCCGTCAGCGGTTTCATCAGGAGGCTGACCGTGATGCCCGGTGGTGATCTTCATCCAGACAGAGAGAATATCGCTAAAGTCTTCACGCGCTTCGCGCGGAATATTTGGAAAGAGGTGCACCTCCCCCTTTTCCCAGCGGGATATCAGTTTTTCCCATAAATAATAACCCAGGGAGTCGTGACGAGCGCCATATATGACGCCAGTGACCGGAGATAACAATGGTGAATCAGGATGAGAAGCCAGCTTTTGAAACCCGCTGGCAAATTTACCTATATCATGGCAGGCGAATAACCAGGCGATCCATCGTGCGGCATCGTCACCAGTCATGCCAAGCTCAGCCAGAATATCGGCAACACCGTAACGGTTTTGCTTCACCATCAGATTTCCGCATGCCGCTACGTCGAGACAGTGCCAGGAAAGCAGATGATATGCGTCGCCTTTAGCAGCGCTATCACGGCGGCTTTTCCCCCAGTAACAATGAAAATCAGGTGTGCTCAAAATGAAAATCCTTTTTATTTCAGCCCGCTATTTTATCAAGACACTATCAAATAATTAAAGTATTTCAAGGCAAAGCTTTATAAGAATCAACATATTAAAATATTGATGATCTGGATCACATTATAATTGCTTACCATGTCTTCTCTGACTCGTTTGTAGGGGAAAAATATCTGGATGCTATGGACTCCTCGTGGTTGCTGGCAGATACGACTTCGGAAAAGTGGAACTTGCAAAAATCCCAATATGGGACTAAGATCAATCAGGAACAATGGAGCAGGGAAAGAAAGTGAGAATTATATCCATAGCTCAGCTAAAGACGTTTTGGGAAGTGCATAATCAGGCCGAACAACCGTTAAAGTCCTGGATTGACGAAGTCAGGCAGGCCAGTTGGCAAACACCTCATGACATCAAAAAAAGATATCCATCAGCAGATTTTGTTGGCAATAACAGGGTAATTTTTAATATTAAAGGTAATGATTACAGGCTTATTATTGCCGTTGCATATCATTTTAAAGCAGTGTACGTGAAATTTATCGGAACTCACGCTGAATATAATAAAATAGATGCTAATACGGTAGGTACATAATGAAATATCAAGTTAAACCGATTCGTACTGAAAGCGATTATCAGGCGGCGTTAGAGGCGGTTTCACCACTTTTTGATCAACAGCCAGACGTCGGCACACCTGAGGGTGATTTTCTCGAGGTAATGATTTTACTCATCGAACAATATGAGAACGCACATTACCCCATTGATGCGCCAACGCCCGTTGAGGCGATTAAATTTCGCATGGATCAACAGGGGTTAACCGCAAAAGATTTGGAGCCTGCGATTGGTCGTGTGAACCGTGTCTATGAGATCCTGAATGGCAAGCGCAGCCTGACATTACCGATGATCAGAAAATTGCATCGCGATTTTGGTATTCCCGCAGAGTGCCTTATTGGCACATGAGACTGAAAAACTGATGGTTTTTACTTCAATGCAGGGTGTAATGCTTTAGAAACGTTATGCGTGAAAGGTTAATACAGATTTAATTTAATGTTTTCCACCTGACTGGTTGGATATGCCAGTGTGGATGCCACTCTTTACGACAGTAGCTCAGAACCTGTTAAAACTGAAACGGTTTAACCGCATCTATGTGGGGAGCACCGTCAGCAGCATGGCCTGCCCTTATTTTTTGGCGGTTTAACCCCACACACATGGGGAACACATCAGCGCAGAACCGTCGCCCAGTGGGTTGCCCGGTTTAACCCCACGCACGTGGGGAACACTTGAACACCGTGAAAATGGTGGCAGGCAACAGCGGTTTAACCCCACGCACGTGGGGAACACCGTTAACCGAAAATATTCGGGCACTCTCATTGCGGTTTAACCCCACGCACGTGGGGAACACTCACCGCTATCAGCGACGTCATAGCCAACCGTCGGTTTAACCCCACGCACGTGGGGAACACAATAGCGGCGGCTGGAATATTCGCTAAAGGTACGGTTTAACCCCACGCACGTGGGGAACACGCATTCATGAACATCAGCGGCGTCAGCAACTGCGGTTTAACCCCACGCACGTGGGGAACACTTCCCATAACCTCGTAATCTACCTACTCTATTCGGTTTAACCCCACGCACGTGGGGAACACTCTAAAAATAACCTACTGAAAGTAATAGATTTTTATCACCAGATAAATTCTACCGGCTATTCAGGTAAATTTAAACGTCGCAGTTCAGGCTATATTCTACAGAAAAAGTCATAGGGCGTATTAAAACGATCGAGTCGTTTTCGGCAACCCAACGCCGATCTCCTTATAAAAAAGGCAAAAAAAAGCTCCCGGACGGGAGCTTTAATGATCGGCAATGAGGCCTATTTTTTCTTTGCTTTCGCATTCGGCAGGTCGGTAATGCTGCCTTCATAAATCTCGGCCGCCAGACCGACCGATTCATGCAGCGTCGGGTGGGCATGAATGGTCAGCGCAATATCTTCCGCGTCGCAGCCCATTTCGATAGCCAGACCGATTTCGCCCAGCAGTTCACCGCCGTTGGTGCCGACGATGGCGCCGCCAATAACGCGGTGGCTTTCTTTATCGAAAATCAGCTTGGTCATGCCATCTGCACAGTCTGAAGCAATGGCGCGACCAGAGGCTGCCCACGGGAAGGTCGCCGTTTCATAGCTGATGCCCTTCTCTTTCGCTTCTTTCTCAGTCAGTCCAACCCATGCTACTTCCGGCTCGGTGTAGGCGATAGATGGAATGACTTTCGGATCGAAGTAGTGCTTCTTACCAGAAATGACTTCTGCCGCAACATGGCCTTCATGAACACCTTTGTGCGCCAGCATTGGCTGTCCCACGATATCGCCAATCGCATATATGTGCGGAACGTTAGTGCGCATCTGCTTGTCGACGCGAATAAAGCCACGGTCATCCACTTCAACGCCCGCCTGGCCTGCATCCAAACCTTTACCGTTAGGTACGCGGCCAATCGCCACCAGAACGGCGTCGTAACGCTGTGGTTCTGCAGGCGCTTTTTTGCCTTCCATCGAAACATAAATGCCGTCTTCTTTTGCTTCTACGGCGGTCACTTTTGTTTCCAGCATCAGGTTGAACTGCTTGCTGATGCGTTTGGTGAACACTTTCACCACGTCTTTGTCAGCAGCCGGGATCACCTGGTCAAACATCTCAACCACGTCAATCTGTGAACCCAGCGCGTGGTAGACGGTGGCCATTTCCAGGCCGATGATGCCGCCGCCCATGACCAACAGGCGCTCCGGGACTTCTCTCAGTTCCAGCGCATCGGTAGAATCCCACACGCGGGGATCGTCATGCGGGATAAACGGCAGTTGAATTGGGCGCGAGCCCGCCGCAATGATGGCATTATCAAAATTGATCGTCGTCGCGCCATTTTCGCCTTCAACCACCAGCGTATTGGCACCGGTGAATTTGCCCAGGCCGGTCACGACTTTTACTTTACGCCCTTTTGCCATGCCGGACAGGCCGCCGGTCAGTTGGTTGATGACTTTCTCTTTCCAACCGCGGATTTTATTGATGTCGGTCTGCGGTTTTCCGAACACGATACCGTGCTCTTCCAGCGCTTTCGCTTCTTCAATCACTTTCGCAACGTGCAGCAGCGCTTTAGAAGGTATACAGCCTACGTTCAGACAAACCCCGCCCAGGGTGCTGAAACGCTCAACGATGACGGTCTCCAGACCTAAATCAGCGCAACGGAATGCGGCAGAGTAGCCTGCCGGTCCTGCCCCAAGTACCACGACCTGAGTTTTGATTTCTGTACTCATCATGACCTCTTAATTATTTACGGCAATGCCGGGAGCCTGTCGCCCCCTATCCACCGGGTCGTTCAATCCGTCCGCATTTTACAAAATCGTTAACAATTTTGAAACAACAAACGAAAAACGAATATATCTGGTCTCAACAATCTCATCAGCATCATGAGATTATCAGAAAAAAGCCGGCCGTCAGGCCGGCTTTTTCGATTACATCACCAGGCGGCGGATGTCGCTCAGCGTGTTGTTGATGATGGTGATAAAGCGCGCACCATCAGCACCGTCGATGACGCGGTGGTCGAACGACAGGGAGATGGGCAGCATCAGACGCGGCACAAACTCTTTACCGTTCCAGACCGGCTCCATCGCAGACTTGGAGACGCCAAGGATGGCCACTTCCGGCGCGTTGACGATAGGCGCGAAGTGCGTGGTGCCCAGGCCGCCAATGCTGGAAATAGTAAAGCAGCCGCCCTGCATCTCACCCGCGGTCAGCTTGCCGTCACGCGCTTTTTTGGAAATGGTCATCAGTTCGCGGGAAAGCTCAACGATGCCTTTTTTATTCACATCCTTGAATACCGGCACAACCAGCCCGTTAGGCGTATCCACCGCCACGCCGATGTTGATATACTTCTTCAGCGTCAGCTTCTGGCCATCTTCAGACAGCGAGCTGTTGAAGCGCGGCAGTTGCTCAAGCGCGGCAGCGACGGCTTTCATGATGAAGACAACAGGGGTGATTTTCACATCCAGCTTACGCTTCTCAGCTTCCACGTTCTGCTGTTTACGGAACGCTTCCAGATCGGTGATATCCGTTTTATCGAAGTGCGTAACGTGCGGGATCACCACCCAGTTACGGCTGAGGTTTGCACCAGAAATTTTCTGGATGCGGCCCAGTTCAACTTCTTCGATCTCACCAAACTTGCTGAAGTCGACTTTCGGCCACGGCAGCATGCCCGGCAGGCCGCCGCCCGTTGCTGCGGCAGGCGCAGATTCGGCGCGTTTCACCGCCTCTTTCACGTAGGCCTGAACGTCTTCTTTCAGGATGCGGCCCTTACGACCGGAGCCTTTGACTTTCGCCAGGTTCACGCCGAACTCACGCGCCAGACGACGAATAACCGGCGTCGCATGCACGTAAGCGTCGTTTTCAGCGAACTCGTCTTTTGAAGCAGCAGCGTCAGCTTTCGCCGGCGCGGGCTTCGCTTCCTGCTTAGCCGGAGCCGCTTCTTCTTTCTTCGCGGCTGGCGCAGGCGCTGCGCCTTCCACTTCGAACACCATGATTGGCGAGCCGGTTTTCACCTTGTCGCCGGTCGAGATTTTAATCTCTTTCACGGTGCCGGCGAACGGCGCAGGAACTTCCATTGAAGCCTTATCGCCTTCAACGGTGATCAGCGACTGCTCGGCTTCAACTTTATCGCCGACTTTCACCATCACCTCGGTAACTTCAACTTCATCACCGCCGATGTCAGGCACTTCAACGTCTTTTACGCCGCTGGCAGCGGTAGGCGCGGCAGCCGCTTCTTCTTTAACGTCTGGTTTCGCGTCAGAAGACGGTGCGGAGCCTGCCGTTTCGAAGATCATAATCAGCGAACCGGTGCTGACTTTGTCGCCGGTGGCAATTTTGATCTCTTTTACGGTGCCGGCGAATGGCGCAGGGACTTCCATTGAGGCTTTATCGCCCTCAACGGTGATCAGCGACTGCTCAGCGTCGACGGTATCACCAACTTTCACCAGAATCTCAGTAACTTCGACTTCATCGCCACCGATGTCCGGCACGTTCACGTCTTTGCTTTCGGCCGCCGCTGCTGGCTTCTCGTCCGCTTTTTTCTCTTCTTTCGGCGCTTCTTTCGCTTCAGCTTTTTCCGGCGCGGCTGCGCCTTCGGCAGAATCAAAAATCATGATCAGCTTGCCGGTTTCCACTTTGTCACCGGTAGCAACTTTGATCTCTTTTACCACACCCGCTTGCGGCGAAGGCACTTCCATCGAGGCTTTATCGCCCTCTACGGTAATCAGCGACTGCTCAACGTCAACCTTATCGCCCACCTTGACCAGAATCTCGGTGACTTCCACTTCATCTGCACCGATATCCGGTACGTTGATTTCGATAGCCATTAATCTTTACCTCTTATGCCAGACGTGGGTTGACTTTATCGGCATCGATATTGAATTTGGTAATCGCTTCCGCGACCACTTTCTTATCGATTTCACCACTTTTGGCCAGTTCACCCAGCGCTGCAACCACCACGTATGATGCGTCCACTTCGAAATGGTGACGCAGGTTTTCGCGGCTGTCAGAGCGTCCGAAACCATCAGTGCCCAGCACGCGGTAATCGCTGGCTGGCATGAAGGTGCGGATCTGCTCGGCGAACAGTTTCATGTAGTCGGTTGATGCCACGGCTGGCGCATCGTTCATCACCTGCGCGACGTACGGCACGCGCGGCTCCTCGGTTGGGTGCAGCATGTTCCAGCGCTCGCAGTCCTGACCGTCGCGGGCCAGTTCAGTGAACGAGGTCACGCTGTAAACGTCTGAGCCAACGCCATACTCTTTCGCCAGAATCTGTGCCGCTTCACGCACGTGACGCAGGATAGAGCCTGAACCCAGCAGCTGGACTTTACCTTTGCTGCCTTCAAGGGTTTCCAGCTTGTAGATCCCCTTACGAATGCCTTCTTCCGCACCCTGCGGCATCGCAGGCATGTGGTAGTTTTCATTCAGCGTAGTGATGTAGTAGTAGATATTTTCCTGCGCGTCGCCGTACATGCGGACCAGGCCATCGTGCATGATAACCGCCACTTCATACGCGTAAGCCGGATCGTAAGAGATACAGTTAGGAATGGTCAGCGACTGAATGTGGCTGTGGCCATCTTCATGCTGCAAACCTTCCCCATTCAGCGTGGTACGGCCGGAGGTGCCGCCGATCAGGAAGCCGCGCGCCTGCTGATCGCCTGCCGCCCAGCACAGATCGCCGATACGCTGGAAGCCGAACATGGAATAGTAGATATAGAACGGGATCATCGGCAGGTTGTTGGTGCTGTATGACGTTGCCGCCGCCAGCCACGAGGCGCCTGCGCCCAGTTCGTTAATCCCTTCCTGAAGGATCTGGCCTTTTTCGTCTTCTTTATAGTAAGCAACCTGCTCACGGTCCTGCGGCGTATACTGCTGTCCGTTCGGGCTGTAGATACCAATCTGGCGGAACAGACCTTCCATCCCGAAGGTACGCGCTTCATCAGCGATGATCGGCACGAGACGATCTTTGATCGACTTGTTTTTCAGCATCACGTTGAGCGCGCGCACGAAGGCGATAGTGGTGGAGATCTCTTTGTTCTGCTCATCCAGCAAGGATTTGAAGTCTTCCAGCGCAGGCATCTCCAGCTTCTCGCTGAATTTGGGCTGACGGGTCGGCAGATAGCCGCCCAGCTTCTCGCGCTGGCCGTGCAGATATTTGTACTCTTCAGACTCTTTTTCGAAGGTGATGTATGGCATCTCTTCGAGCCGGGCATCCTCAACCGGCACGTTGAAGCGATCGCGGATGTAGCGAACGCCATCCATGTTCATTTTCTTCACCTGGTGCGCGATATTTTTACCTTCTGCGGTGTCGCCCATACCATAACCTTTGATGGTATGCGCCAGGATCACCACCGGTTTGCCTTTGGTGTCCTGCGCTTTTTTCAGCGCCGCATAGATTTTCTTCGGATCGTGACCGCCGCGGTTCAGTGACCAGATCTCATCGTCGGACATATCTTTAACCAGCGCGGCGGTTTCAGGATATTTGCCGAAGAAGTGCTCGCGCACGTAGGCGCCGTCGCGTGATTTGAAGGTCTGATAGTCGCCGTCAACGGTTTCGTTCATCAGCTGAACCAGCTTACCGCTGGTGTCTTTACGCAGCAGTTCGTCCCAGCGACTGCCCCAGATAACCTTGATCACTTCCCAACCGGCGCCGCCAAAAATGCCGTCCAGTTCGTTGATGATCTTACCGTTACCGGTGACCGGGCCGTCCAGGCGTTGCAGGTTACAGTTGATGATGAAGACCAGGTTGTCCAGCTTCTCGCGGGTGGCGATAGTGATGGCGCCTTTGGATTCCGGTTCATCCATTTCGCCGTCGCCAAGGAAGGCGTAAACGGTCTGCTGCGCGGTATCTTTCAGGCCGCGATGCTCAAGATATTTCAGGAATTTGGCCTGATAAATTGCGCCAATTGGGCCAAGGCCCATTGATACGGTCGGGAACTGCCAGAACTCAGGCATCAGTTTTGGATGCGGGTAAGAGGAGAGCCCTTTACCGTGCACTTCCTGACGGAAGTTGTTCATCTGATCTTCGGTCAGGCGGCCTTCCAGGAAGGCGCGTGCGTAAACGCCGGGAGAGATGTGGCCCTGGAAATAGACCAGATCGCCGCCGTCTTTCTCGCTGCGCGCACGGAAGAAGTGGTTGAAGCACACTTCATAAATGGTTGCGGAAGACTGGAAGGAAGACATGTGTCCACCCAGCTCCAGATCTTTTTTCGATGCGCGCAGAACGGCCATAATAGCGTTCCAACGGATCGCGGAACGAATACGACGTTCCAGAGAAGTATTGCCCGGATAGTCTGGCTCGTCCTCAACGGCAATTGAGTTGACGTAGTTACTGACGCCTTTACCAGAAGCTACCTGCACGCCACCTTTGCGTGCTTCGCTCAGCACCTGGTCAATCAGATACTGTGCGCGCTCAACACCTTCTTCACGGATGACCGATTCGATCGCCTGTAGCCAGTCGCGAGTTTCGATCGGATCCACGTCATTTTGTAAACGTTCTGACATGGGCGGTATTCCTTATTTGTGTCTACTACGTTGAATTATCTGGAGCCTGTCTCTCTGTACTTTGTTTCTTTTCAAAGCACAAAGAGACAGGCCCTGGTGTATTCCCTTCGCCTTCGGCGTGGGGGCGAATTTTCACGTATATCTCTACGCGTTAATCCTTGCGTTGCTGTAAACGTCGCAGAGAGCGTTCACGACGCGTCTGCTCCCGGCTTCTGTCCAGCAGTATTTCCTCGATAAACGCCAGGTGACGGTGTGAAGCCTCGCGCGCCCGTTCGGGCTCACGCGCTACAATCGCCTCGAAAATACTGGCGCGGTGACCGCTCACTGTTGCCAGCATTTCGCGGCGCGAGTAGAGCAATTCAAAATTCTGTCTTACGTTCTGTTCGAGCATCGGCCCCATGCAGCGTAGCAAATGCAACAGCACTACGTTATGCGCTGCTTCTGTTACGGCAATTTGATACTGCATCACCGCATCGGCTTCAGCATCCCGATCGCCGCTCTGCTGGGCAGCCTGAATCTGCAAATGGCAGTCGCGGATGCGTTCAAGATCGTCATCAGTTCCCCGAAGCGCGGCGTAATAGGCGGCAATCCCTTCCAGCGCGTGACGCGTTTCCAGCAGATCGAACTGGGATTCAGGATGGCTGGCAAGCAGTTCAACGAGCGGGTCGCTCAGGCTTTGCCAAAGGCTGGTCTGAACAAAAGTGCCGCCGCCCTGACGGCGCAGCAGCAGACCTTTCGCTTCCAGACGCTGGATAGCTTCACGCAAAGAGGGACGGGAGACATCAAACTGTTTTGCGAGCTCGCGTTCAGGGAGCAGTTTTTCACCCGGTCGAAGCGTCCCTTCCATGATCAGGGATTCAAGCTGTTGCTCAATGGCATCGGAAAGCTTTGGCTGGCGAATCTTACTGTAGGCCATTATCCCTTCTCATGCTCTTCACCGAAGTAAATTGGTAATACCAATTGAAAAATGGTGCCCGTAAAGTAACAAAGTATTCACCTTGTGTCTATATGGCATCAGCCCGAAATCAGAACAGCTTCACGCTTTAACAGACGGCATGAGTCTGTATAAAGCGGTCATAAATCCGGGTGGCTTAAAGGTCAAACGGCTTAACTTTCATCAAAGAAGGCAAACGCTTAAGTAAAAGCATTGTTAATCATAAGCGAATACTATTCGCCTTTATTCAACGAATATGACATGACTCAGAAATGTGACCGGCCGATGCTTTTTTACGCATACCGCCGCACAGAAAGCGAAAGCGAGTGCAATGCGCTGCACTTATCACTATTCTTGTCGCGAAGGTAGCCGGGGTCATAATTTAATGGCCCAGGCTCTGTACACTTTTCAATACGTTACTTGTAATATCTCTCTTACACGAGCAATCGTCCGTCAAGAAGAATAACGACATCAAGAGGTTTATATGGGACAACATCAGGGCGAGACGCTGAAGCGTGGTTTAAAAAACCGCCATATACAGCTGATCGCGTTGGGAGGTGCCGTAGGTACCGGCCTGTTTCTGGGGATCGCGGACACGATTAGAATGGCCGGCCCATCCGTATTGCTGGGCTATGCAATCGGTGGTTTTATCGCGTTTATGATTATGCGACAGCTAGGGGAAATGGTCGTTGAAGAACCCGTAGCCGGATCGTTCAGCCATTTTGCCTATAAGTACTGGGGTAACTTTGCCGGTTTTGCCTCCGGCTGGAATTACTGGATTTTGTATGTGCTGGTCGCCATGGCCGAGCTGACCGCCGTTGGCAAATATATTCAATACTGGTGGCCCGAAATCCCGACCTGGATGTCTGCGGCCGTGTTCTTTGTGCTGATTAACGCCATCAACCTTACTAACGTTAAAGTGTACGGTGAAATGGAGTTCTGGTTTGCCATTATTAAAGTGGCGGCAGTCATCGGCATGATCCTGTTTGGCGGCTGGTTGCTGTTCAGCGGTAGCGCCGGGCCGGAAGCAACGGTTTCCAACCTGTGGGACAAAGGCGGCTTCTTCCCCAACGGCGTCTCCGGCATGGTGATGGCAATGGCGGTGTTAATGTTCTCTTTCGGGGGTCTTGAACTGGTCGGCATTACCGCAGCAGAGGCCGACGATCCCGAGAAAACCATCCCCAAGGCCACTAACCAGGTGCTGTACCGCATTTTAATCTTCTATATCGGTTCACTCACCGTTCTGCTGTCGCTCTATCCCTGGACGAAAGTTATCGGCGGTTCCAGTCCTTTCGTTATGATTTTCCATGATCTGGGCGATACCCTGGTAGCAAACGCGCTGAACGTGGTAATCCTTACCGCGGCACTGTCGGTCTATAACAGCTGTGTGTACTGCAACAGCCGCATGCTGTTTGGTCTCGCTCAGCAGGGCAACGCCCCGCAGATGCTGATGAAGGTTGATAAACGCGGCGTCCCGGTAGCGGCAATTGGTATCTCGGCGTTGGCAACGGCGCTCTGCGTATTGATCAACTATCTGATGCCGGGCGAGGCGTTTGGTCTGCTGATGGCACTGGTGGTTTCTGCACTGGTGATTAACTGGGCGATGATCAGCCTTGCTCACCTGAAATTCCGTCGTAAAAAGGATCGTCAGGGTGTACAGACACGCTTTAAAGCGCTGTTTTATCCGGCAGGTAACTGGATCTGTCTGGTCTTCCTTGCGGGGATCCTGGTGATTATGGCAATGACGCCGGGCATGGCGATTTCAGTATGGCTGATCCCTGTATGGATTGCCGTTCTGGCGGTAGGCTATGCACTAAAAAACCGCATGCAAAAAGCATAAGGTGAAAGTTTTATCTAAAGGGGCTTCCGGCCCCTTTTTTTAACGCCTGAAGAATACGTTTCTTTAAATAAGCGCGCCGTAAATGGTTAACAGCGCCACCACCACCACAATGATCAGTGAAACTTTTTTAGCCAGCGCCACCGCCACGCGGGGCGTCTCAACCTTATCGGTATGCGGGTCGCGCGCCAGTGAATACTGTGCCAACCGTGTTAAAACCTGATACTGCGGTGTACGGCGATCGGTTAATGACGCGAACCAGGCAGGCAGTGCGCGCTCACCGTGGCCAAGCAGCGCATACGCGACGCCAACCAGCCTGACCGGCAGCCAGTCAATAACGTGCAGCACGCTGTCAATACCGGCCTGCGCGCGCTCAAGCGGCGTCCGATGTCGTGCCAACCAGGTTTGCCAGGCGCGCAGAAAGGCATACCCCACCAGCAGTACCGGCCCCCATGTCCCTCCTACTACAAACCAGAAAAGCGGAGCCAGATAAAAGCGATAGTTAATCCATAACAGCGCATTTTGCAGTTCGCTCAGGTATTCACGCTCACTACAATTGACGGGCAAGCCATGAATAAGCGTGAGCTCTTCAGCCATGGCGCTGTGTGCATCAGTATCATTGCGGCTTGCCGCCTTCAGATAGGCATGATAGTGCAAACGCACCGAGCCCGCGCCGATGCATAAAAGCCCGACGGCGGTCCAGAACAGCAGTTGCAAAACACCATAGAACCAGCCTTTCAGCGCCAGCACGCAAACCGCAGTAACGCCAATGGCAACCAAAAACATCAGTAGCGTGCGCGATAACGAGAAACGATGTTGCTTACTAAAAAATGGCGTCAAAAGATGATCGAGCTGCCAGTGCTCACCCATTTTAAACAAGCGTTCCCAGCCTGATACCAACAGTAAACAAAAGAGCGTCATGCTGGTTACTCCTTATCAACAGGCTTTGAGTCATATTGCCTTAGCGCGGCATAGTATCGCGTCCAGTCAAACGACGGCCCGGGATCGGTTTTTCTGATCGGCGCAATATCGCTATGACCAGTAATATTTTCTGCGATGGTCGGATAGTACTCAACCAGCAACCGGGTCACCTTCTCAAGCGCACGATACTGCGCATCGGAGTAAGGGAGCGTGTCGGTTCCTTCCAGTTCAATACCGATGGAGAAGTCATTACATGCCTCACGCCCCTGATAAGATGAAACTCCGGCGTGCCAGGCGCGCAGATGAAAAGGGACGTATTGCACGATTTCGCCATCGCGCCGAATCAGACAATGTGCTGAAACACGAAGAGCGGCAATAGCGGCAAAACAGGGGTGCGCGTCAGGATCCAGCGTTCCGGTAAACAGCGCATCAATCCACGGCCCGCCGAACTGGCCCGGCGGCAGGCTAATATTGTGAATAACCAGCAACGTGGGCGCGACACCGGCTGGCCGCTCATCGAAATGCGGCGAGGGCACCCTTCTCGCCTCATGGATCCAGCCTGCTTGTAAATGCATGCGATACTCTCCTTTCGTAACGATATCATCAGAGTAACATGAATCATTTTTTGGCAATGCAACATGTGATGCGCATTAAATAGCGTTCTGGCCGGCTGACAAGGCCCCCTGAACCAGGCTAGCATAATCGAACATTTTATCCGACGTTTCGGAGCCCAACCATGACCACCCGCCGCTACGATCCGAACAGCCGCCACGCCGCGCTGCTGGCCCGTATTGATGACGATATTCCTCCTGCCGTTGCACTGGCTTTGCGTGAAGATCTGGGCGGCGATATCGACGCTGAAAAAGACATTACCGCCAGCCTGCTTCCCGCCGAGGCCCGCGCCCATGCCGTTGTTATCACCCGCGAGCCCGGTATTTTTTGCGGTAAGCGCTGGGTAGAAGAGATCTTCATCCAACTTGGCAACAAAACACAGATTATCTGGCATGTGGACGATGGCGATGCCATTCAGGCTAACCAAACGCTGTTTGAAGTGTTGGGCCCTTCTGCGTTGATTCTGACCGCAGAACGTACGGCACTGAATTTTGTGCAAACCCTTTCCGGCGTGGCTACCGAGGTCAGTCGCTACGTTGCCCTTTTGCAAGGTACGCGTACTCAACTGCTGGATACGCGTAAAACACTGCCCGGCCTGCGTACCGCGCTGAAGTATGCCGTGCTGTGTGGCGGTGGCGCTAACCATCGTCTTGGGTTGTCGGATGCTTTCCTTATAAAGGAAAATCACATCATCGCGACGGGCTCCATTCGCGATGCCATCAATAAAGCAAGCTGGCTGCATCCCGACGTTCCCGTTGAGGTAGAGGTGGAGACGCTTGATGAACTCAACCAGGCGATCGATGCCGGGGCGGATATTATCATGCTTGATAATTTCACCCTTGAGGCTATGCGTGACGCCGTGAAGCTTGCCGATGGTCGCGCGCTGCTGGAAGTTTCCGGCAACGTTACCGCTGAAACACTGAAAACCTTTGCCGAAACAGGCGTTGATTATATTTCCGTGGGCGCGCTGACTAAACATATCCATGCACTCGATCTCTCCATGCGCTTTCGTTAACCGCACCTTTTTGTATCATGCGCCACCCGTTAAGTGTGGCGTTTATTTTGGCTGTGATATTAATTTGCGGCATGCCTTCCACGCTTATTGCTTAATAATGCAACAGACAAATCATTTCTGAATCTGGCTCCAGACCTCTTTTTTTGCCGCTGGAAACGCACGATGCCCGCTATTAGGCTGCACTCCTCATCCCTAAAGGAGTAGTGCTATGGAAAAGCAACGTGGTTTCACCCTGATCGAACTGATGATTGTTATTGCCATCATCGCCATATTGAGCGCAATCGGCCTTCCTGCTTATCAGAACTACCTGCAAAAAGCGGCGCTGACGGATATGTTGCAAACGGCAATGCCGTATAAAACGGCCGTCGAACTATGCGCGCTTGAACACGGTGGGCCGGGCAGCTGTTCTGAGGGCGTTAACGGCGTGCCTTCAGGTAAAGGCTCACGCTATGTCTCCGCCGTTTCCGTTCAGACAGGCACCCTCACCCTGACCGGGCAGGAGAGCCTGGCCGGACTGAGCGTGATCATGAAGCCGCAGTGGAATAATGAAGGGCAAATGGGCTGGCAGCGTAGCTGTAACAGCGAGCAACCAACGTTAAAAGAAGCCTGCGAGAACATGTTCCGCTTCGATGATGAAAGTACCGGCGGTGAAGAATGACGCAGTTGCCCTCTCACAAAGCTATAGAAAGTCTCTGCCAGCAGAATCAGGCCGTGATATTAGAAATGACGCAGGAGCGATTACATCTGGCCGTTAGCGAAATGCCCTCAACAGCCATGATGGAATCGCTACGCTTCGCCACACAGGCCGTTATTGATATTGAACACTGGCCTGAGGCACGCCTGGCGCAATTTTTACAAACGCAGGATGCAAAGCCGCAGACAGAGTCTAATCATCAAACAGCAGCGCCTGAGCGCATCAATCAGCTGTTATTACTGGCCATACAACAGCGCGCATCTGATATCCATCTTGAACCGCAGGCGAAATTATTACGAATTCGCTTTCGGGTTGATGGCGTGCTGCAAGACGTTCCCACCAGCGCGGCAGATTCTGCCGCCACGCTCGTTGCCCGCCTGAAGATCCTTGCAGGGCTGGATATTGCAGAGCGACGAACGCCTCAGGATGGTCAGTTTTCGGTTGACCTTAATGGAAAATCAGAAACGTTTCGCCTTTCAACGCTGCCCATACGCTTTGGCGAGAAAGCGGTCATTCGCCTGCTGCAAAGCGATACCAATGCCGTTACGTTAGAAAATCTGGGGATGACATCAGCCTCGCTACGGCGCTTTCAGAAAGCGCTGTCACGACCACAAGGCCTCATCCTTGTTACCGGCCCAACCGGCAGCGGTAAAACCTTTACGCTTTACAGCGGACTGAGCTGGCTGAACCATCCCCAGCGCAACGTATGTAGCGTAGAAGATCCGATAGAAATACCGCTGGTAGGCGTAAATCAAACCCAGATTCATCCCAGAAGCGGGCTTGATTTTGGCCGGGTGCTGCGCGCGCTTCTGCGCCAGGATCCTGATGTGATTATGCTTGGCGAAATTCGTGATGCCGAAACCGCTGAGATAGCAGTTAAAGCCGCGCAAACAGGGCATCTGGTACTGTCGACATTACACACTAATTCGACCACGGAAACGCTTACCCGTATGGCGCAGATGGGGATCCCGGGCTACCTGCTTGCTTCTGCGCTGAAACTAGTGATCGCCCAACGGTTAGTTCGCCGTCTCTGCATTCACTGCCGAGAACCGGCGGAAGCCGTAGCGCACTTTCCCTCCAACATCTGGCCTGGCACGGTACAAAACTGGCGAGCCAGAGGATGCGAACGCTGCTGCTCAGGTTTCTATGGCCGCCTGGCGATATTTGAGCTTTTACAGATAACACCTCGCCTGCAAAACGCCATCATCGCTGAGAAAGGCCCGGAAGAGCTTTCCGATTTAGCTAAAAATCAGGGAATGCAGCCTTTATTTATTGAAGGATTACACTGTGTGAATCGTGGCGAAACAACGCTTGAAGAGCTTAATCGCGTAGTGGGGCTGGAGGATGGCTGATAAACGGCTATTTCACTGGCGCGGAATGGATAGTGAAGGCCATTTTAGTCAGGGTGCTTTTTTTTGCCTCTCCCGTCACGAGGCAATGGAAAGGCTGGTTGAAAAAAACTGCCTGCCCACAACGCTTGTTGCCGGGCGCAGATATCAGGCCAAAGACTGGAAGTGTCCACATAAAACTGCTTTTTTCCGCCAGCTTGCGACCTTGCTTAAGGCCGGCCTGACGCTATCAGATAGCTTAACGCTGACAGGCGAAGACCATGACGAGCTGGCGTGGCAGGCTTTGATTACGCACATTCAGCAGAGCGTATCGGAAGGCGTTCCTTTTTCCGATGCGATGGCAGAGTGGCCCGACGTTTTTCCGCCCCTCTATCCTGCGCTGATAAAAGTAGGCGAACTCACTGGCCGACTGGACGAGTGCTGCTTGCAGTTGGCGAGTCAGCAGGAGCGGCAACAGGCGTTACAAAAGAAAGTGCAAAAGGCGCTGCGCTATCCGCTATTCATTCTCGCGGTTGCTCTGATAGTAAGCACTGGCATGCTGGTATGGGTATTACCTGAGTTTGTATCCATTTACCAAACCTTCGATGCACCGCTACCGGCGTTCACAGCCGCAGTGATGACGCTTTCCGACTGGCTGCGTCAGTACGGGCTCTTTATCCTTCCTGGCGTGATAGCCGCAGGATATAGCGTACAATGGCATTTTCATCGCTCAGCATCCTGGCAAAGAAAAATACAGTTAACGTTATTACGCATTCCATTAATTGGACGGCTTTATCGCGGTGGGCAGTTAGGAAGAATATTTATGACGCTGGCGATGACGCAGCAGGCTGGTTTAACCCTTCTGCAAAGCCTTCAGGCCGTGGAGCGGACGCTAACGCAAAAACTCTGGCGTGACGCCATCGTGATGCTACAAACGCATATTTCATCCGGGCGACCGCTAAACCATGCGCTAAAACAGCATGTGCTGTTCACGCCGCTTTGCTACCAGCTCATTAAAGTGGGCGAAGAAGCCGGTTCGCTGGACAGTTTGCTGGTCAGACTGGGCGTTTTTCATGAGGAAAACACCGCAGAACTGGCGGATAATCTGGCGGCGGCGCTGGAGCCGTTAATGATGATAGTGACAGGAGCGATAGTCGGCACGCTGGTGGTTGCCATGTATCTTCCCATCTTCAATCTTGGCGATGCGCTTGGCTAGCGTTTAACAGAACGAAGGCGCAAAACAGAGTGAAACACCGGGCGGAAACGCCACAAAGAAGAGCACCCTTCATCATCAATACCTCATAATGAAGGGTTAAGTATTAGCGGTTAAACACCCGGTTTTCCTGTTCAGCCACGCGAATAAAGGTAGTGCGCTTGGTCAGCTCTTTCAAACGTTCGGCACCAACGTACGTACAGGCCGAACGCAGACCGCCAAGGATATCACGCGCGGTATGCTCTACCGGTCCGCGAACAGGCAGCTTCACCGTTTTACCTTCAGCGGCACGGTAACCTGCCACGCCGCCAGCGTGGCGCTTCATGGCTGACTCGGAGCTCATACCGTAGAAGAGCATAAACTGCTCGCCGTTTTCCTCCACCACGGTGCCCTCACATTCGTCATGTGCAGCGAGCATTCCACCGAGCATGACAAAATCTGCGCCGCCGCCAAAGGCTTTTGCGACGTCGCCGGGTACGGAACAGCCTCCGTCGCTGACGATCTGACCGCCAAGCCCGTGGGCGGCGTCTGCGCATTCAATAACGGCAGAAAGCTGAGGATAGCCTACCCCGGTTTTGACGCGCGTAGTACAAACAGAGCCAGGCCCGATGCCAACTTTAATGATATCCGCGCCGGAAAGTATCAGTTCTTCAACCATCTCGCCGGTGACAACATTACCGGCGCAAATCGTTTTATCCGGGCAGGCTTCACGCGCGCGTTTCAGGAAATCGACAAAATGCTCAGAATAGCCGTTAGCCACATCGATACAGATAAAGTTCAGTGCGGGCGACAGCGCCAGAATTTGTTTCAACTTAACGAAGTCGGACTCAGATGTTCCGGTTGATACCATGACGTGCCGCAACACGCTTTCCGGCACGCGTGAAACAAACGCCTGCCACTGCTCGATGCTGTAGTGTTTATGTACGGCGGTCAGCACGTCAAAAGATGCCAGTGCTTCCGCCATGCTGAAGGTGCCCACCGTATCCATATTGGCGGCGATGACAGGCACGCCTGACCAGACCACGCCAGAATGCTTAAAGGTGAAATGACGTGTCAAATCCACCTGAGAACGGCTCTTAAGCGTAGAACGCTTTGGCCGGATAAGAACATCTTTAAAACCTAACTTAATATCTTCTTCGATACGCATGATCTTTTCCTGGTTAATGGCGCAATCTAACAGGCGTGCTGCCAGCTCCAGTGAGCTTATCATACGCACTAAAAACGCGGCGACAAGACTGCGAAAACCGGTTTATTTACGCTACAATCCCATAAATTTACCGAAATTCTTCAGATGCGGATGAGACTGCGACATCGCGTGCCGTATTTGATAACGAGCCACACCAACTGTATCCATTCGTGGGCCAGAGGCACAGGAGCTTATGCGCTATACTGTTGCGCTGACCGGAGGCATCGGCAGCGGGAAAACCACTATCGCTAATGCCTTTGCCGCCAGAGGCGTGGACGTTGTCGATGCGGATGTCATCGCCCGCCAGGTTGTTGAACCAGGCCGGCCAGCGTTGAACGCCATACATGAAAAATTTGGTCCGCGGATCCTCCTGAAAGACGGTTCGCTGGACCGCGCGCGGCTACGTAAGCAAATCTTCACCGCACCTGAAGATAAAGCGTGGCTGAATGCGCTGTTGCATCCTCTGATTCAGGCAGAGACCCGCAGACAACTGGCGATGGCGCAATCAGTATGGTGCCTGTGGGTTGTCCCTCTGCTGGTAGAAAATAATTTGCAGCACCTGGCGAACCGGGTGCTGGTTGTGGATGTGGATCGCACTACACAGCTTTCGCGTACGATGGCGAGAGACGGCGTATCCCGCGCGCAGGCGGAACATATTCTCGCGGCGCAGGCCTCACGTGAAACCCGACTTGCGGCGGCAGACGATATTATTAATAACGGCGGGTCACCCGATGCAGTGGCCGCCCAGGTTGCCGTTCTTGACCAGCGCTACAGGCAGCTGGCTTCGGCAACACAGCAGGATTAATACATGAGCACAACCATACTATTTGAATATCCTTTAAATGAAAAAATGCGCACCTGGCTGCGTATTGAATTCCTTCTTCAACAGTTGGATCAGTGTCAGACCATTACCGATCACCTGAGCGCCCTGACTTTTTTTCGCAACGCGGCCGAGTTGCTGGACGTTTTTGAGCGCGGCGAGTTGCGCACTGAAATATTAAAAGAACTGGAAAAACAGCAGCAAAAGCTACGTTCATGGGCTGAAGTTCCGGGTGTTGATATGGAACGGGTAAATGTGCTGAACGACAACCTTAAAGCGCGTGCGGCGGTGCTGATTGCCGCGCCGCGTATGGGCCAGCTACTGCGTGAAGATCGCCTGATCGGGCTGGTACGCCAGCGCCTCAGTATTCCCGGCGGCTGTTGTAGTTTTGATCTTCCGACGTTGCATACCTGGCTACATATCGGGCAGTCACAGCGCGATGAACAGGTCGCACTATGGATGTCTTCGCTCGATCCTATTCGCCATGCGCTGACGCTGCTGCTCGATTTGATCCGTCAGTCGGGCAACTTCCGTACGCAGACCAGCCTGAACGGTTTCTTTCAGGATAATGCGGACGGCGCAGAGCTACTGCGCCTGATGCTGTCGCTGGATGACGCGCTCTACCCACAGGTCTCCGGGCATAAAAGCCGTTTCGCTATCCGCTTTATGCCGCTCGACAGCGAACGCGGTGAGATCCCGGCCCGGCTTGATTTTGAACTTGCCTGCTGTTAAAGGTGTTTTATGAATAATGATGTAACGATGGTTAATTGCCCAACCTGTGGCAAAGACGTGATTTGGGACGAACTAAGCCCATGGCGGCCATTTTGCAGTAAGCGCTGCCAGCTTATTGACCTGGGAGAATGGGCAGCGGAAGAAAAACGCATCAGCAGCAGCGGCGATCTGTCGGAAAGCGACGACTGGAGCGAAGCAGATCCTGACCGATAACGGTGCCCGCTGATGCGGGCAGCCGGCTACGCTTCAGCTCTGAGACGGGCAACAATGCCTACATTAGCAGGCGGGAAATCTTCAGCAATTAAATCCGCCTGCGCAACCCAGCGCGATGGCTGCCCTTCGCGACCATAGGGCTCTCCCTGCCACTCCTCAACGATAAAGAAGTAGAGTGACACTTTTAAATCGTCGTAGGTATGGTCGAATGACTCATAGGGCACCGCATTGAGCACAGTGATATCGGTTTCTTCCCGGAGCTCGCGCTTTAATGCCTCCAGGGGTGTTTCACCTGCTTCAATTTTTCCACCAGGAAACTCCCACATACTCGCCATGTAGGCGGTTGCAGACCGCTGCGCCAGGAATATCTGCCGTTGCGAATTACGAATGATCCCCACGGCTACTTGCAGATGCTTCATTTTCTTCTCACTTTGTCATCCTGATTTTGCTGATACTATTTCAGTCTTAACCTGTTATGACAACCTTCCGGCAGGCGAAAATTTTTTTGCGGCCATAAAAAAGGCCGGTATTTCTCCGGCCTCAGTCTGATGTATTTGTTTATGCAAGGCGCCCGTGGCACTGCTTAAACTTTTTACCGGAACCGCACGGACAGGGATCGTTTCGCCCGACTTTACGTTCGCCGGTCTGATCGGCCAGCGCGATTGCCGCTTCCGTCTCGGTATCAACGTGACTTAGCTGCTGCTGTTGGGCCAGACGCTCGGCCTCTTCACGGCGCTGCTCTTCCATCGCCTCGACCTCTTCCGGCATACGAACCTGCACCTTACTCAGCGTACTGATCACTTCGTACTTCAGCGATTCCAGCATGGCTGCGAACATCGCAAAGGATTCGCGCTTATACTCCTGCTTCGGATCTTTTTGCGCATAGCCACGCAGGTGGATGCCCTGACGCAGGTAGTCCATCGCCGCCAGATGCTCTTTCCACAGGGAATCCAGCGTTTGCAGCATCACGCCTTTCTCGAAGTTGCGCATCATCTCAACGCCAACAATCTCTTCTTTAAGCAGGTAATGCTGTTTAGCCTGTTCAAGAATACGTTCCCGCAGCGTTTCTTCGTGCAGATCCGGCTCCTTATCCAGCCATTCAGCGATGGGCAGCTCAAGATCGAAGTCGTTTTTAAGACGCTCCTGCAAACCCGGCACATCCCACATTTCCTCAAGCGACTGCGGGGGAATGTAGCTGTCCAGCGTCGTTTTAAAGACGTCTTCGCGAATACTGGCAATGGTTTCTGATACGTCTGATACGTCCAGCAGCTCGTTACGCTGTGAGTAGATAGCGCGGCGCTGATCGTTGGCCACGTCATCATATTCAAGCAGCTGCTTGCGAATATCGAAGTTGCGGCTTTCCACTTTCCGCTGCGCGTTAGCAATGGCTTTTGTCACCCAGGGATGCTCGATCGCTTCGCCCGGCTTCATGCCCAGCTTGCGCATCATATTGGACACGCGATCAGAGGCGAAAATACGCATCAGCGCATCTTCCATTGACAGGTAGAAGCGCGAGGAGCCGTTATCACCCTGACGACCGGAACGACCACGCAGCTGGTTATCAATACGGCGTGATTCGTGACGCTCGGTACCGATAATATGCAGACCGCCAGAGGCCAGCACCGCTTCATGGCGGATCTTC
>NZ_JNVB01000179.1 GCF_000770305.1 Erwinia oleae | reverse complement strand
TCATTGCACGGGTAAAGATCATTGTTTCTCCTCATGAGCAGGATGGCGCCAGCGTGCGGCCGGATGACGCGACGAAAGCCGATCCTGATTAAATAATTTTTTACGCAGCGTGCCGGGCCGATAGGCGGTTTTATAGCGCCCGCGCTGCTGTAACTCCGGCACCTGAAACGCCCGGTCTGGGCGACAAAATTGAGCTACGCATTTCCGACTGGATCAACAGCTTCAACGGTAAGCGCCTGAACGGCAAAAACGATGTGCATTTTGCGGTGAAAAAAGACGGCGGCGATTTCGATCAGTTCACCGGCGCCACCATTACCCCGCGCGCCGTAGTGAATGCGGTGAAACGCGCTACCCTGTATAGTGAAACGCTGCCGGGGCAACTTGCCTCGCTG